>CAYMIA010000001.1:0-131803 GCA_964390595.1 uncultured Gammaproteobacteria bacterium
CGTAGCTCAGTTGGTTAGAGCGCTTCCCTGTCACGGAAGAGGTCGCGGGTTCGAGTCCCGTCGGTCCCGCATTAATCCCAGGTCTCGAGTCGCTGAAAGATTTTTTGTGCTCGGATTTCTGAGAAATTTGGTTGATCAGACCATTTGTCTAAGTTTACCCCCATACCAAGGTCTGCCATAACAATTTTTGCTTGATTACTTTGATCAACTACAAAGAAGTAGGCATCTGCCCCAACACGTATTCCTAGTTCGTCGGCTTTTCTGCCTAAGCGAGATAATTCTTCTTGTAGTTCTGCCATATTGTTGATTACTGGTGATTGATATTTTGTTCCAATTTCATTTTGAGAGAAGACAATCTTATTTCCTCCCTGAGAAAGGTCAGTAACTAACAACTCATTTTTTCCTTCTACATGTCTTACTGTAGTAGGGACAGGAAAACCGTGAGTTTTTAAAAAAACGTAGTTCTCAATATATTTATCAATAGATCGTTCACCTAAGAGTATTTCTTGTCTGAATCGCTTACTTACAAAGTTTCTGCTTCTTGTTTTGTCTCCTTTGTTAAGGTTGACTAAGACTTTATGAATATCTGCTTCTGCAGTATCGACATTTAATTCTTGCGAATCACTTATGGTTACAGTATGAGATCTACCATCTGGTTTAACCGCGACTTCTTTCATTTGATCTTCGGGCATAAAAACATTATAGCATGTGGTCTTGTGATATATTATCTTCATGGGAACTTCGAATGCGCAGGTGGCTAAGTTGCTGAGGTCAGTGGCTGCTGCCTTGACTATAAAGAAAGATCAAGGTTTTAAGATTAGAGCTTATGAAAATGCAGCGGATTCGATTGAACACTCTACCTCTGAGATTAAAGATTTGTGGGAGGAAGGGCGGTTGGGTGAGGTACCAGGCATTGGAAAAAGCTTGCAAGAGCATTTAAATGAGCTTTTTAAAACAGGTGAGGTCAAACATTTTCATAGTTTAATGAGTGGAATTGAGCCAGTGGTGTTTGATTTACTAGATGTGCCAGGTGTGGGGCCTAAAACAGCTCAGGATTTGGCCAAAATGGGGGTTAAAAGCTTGGATGATGCTAAAGCTAGGCTGAAGAGTGGCGAGCTGGTTTCTGAAGGCTTTTCAGCTAAAATTGGAGAGAAAGTCTTGCTTGGATTAATGGAGGCTGAACAAAAAACCGGGCGGATGCTGCTGCCTTATGCTAGTGCCCAAGCTGATAAGATCCTGGAATACCTTAAAAAAGGTCCTGGAGTGGTAAAAGCAGATCCATTAGGTAGTTTAAGGCGCCAGGTAGCGACAATTGGTGATTTAGATTTTGCTGTAGCCTCAAAAGAGCCTGAAAAAGTGGTTAAATATTTTACTCAAATGCCTGGAGTGTCCAGAATTTTGAATCAAGGTGTGAACAAAGGAACTGTAATTCTTAATTCTGGTCTGCAAGTAGATCTGTTGGTGGGTGAGCCAGACAGCTATGGTGCTCTATTGCAACATTTTACTGGTGGAAAGAACCATAATATTCATTTAAGAAGTTATGCTCTCAAACATGGGTTGTCCCTTAATGAAGATGGGGTCAAACAGATTAAAACTGGCAAAGTTGTGCCTACAAAAACAGAAGAGGAGTTTTACAAACTGTTAAAAATGGACACTCCACCACCTGAAATTAGGGAAGATGCTGGGGAAATTGAAGCTGCATTGGCAGGTGAACTGCCAGATTTGGTGAAATTAAAAGATATTAAAGGTGATTTGCACCTGCATTCTAATTTTCCACTTGAACCTTCTCATGGACCAGGAGTGAACTCTTTAGAGGAGATTGTGGATAAGGCTAAGAGCTTGGGATATGAATTTGTGGGTTTATCTGATCATTCGCCAAGTTTTACTAATCATACTAAGGAGCAGATCATTTCATTAGTTGAAAAGAGGACAAAAGTTATCCAACAGCTTCAAAAGAGTACAAAAAGTACCCAAATATTGAATGGTTTGGAGATAGATATTTTGGGTGATGGCTCTTTGAGTGTGCCAGACGAGGCGCTTGAAACGCTAGATTATGTGATAGCTGGAGTACACTCTGGCCATAGGGGTGAAAAAGGCAATTTGACTAAAAGAATTCTGGCGGCCTTGGCTAACGCTCATGTTGATATAATTTCTCACCCAACTGGCAGATTACTGAATGAAAGACCATCTTATGAGGCTGACTGGGAGGAGATTTTTAAGTTTGCAGCTAAAAATGACAAAATTTTGGAGATAAATGCTTTTCCAAATAGGCTTGATCTGAGAGATGATTTGGTAAAGGTAGCTTTAAAGTATGGAGTTAAGTTTGTAATTGACACTGATGCCCATGAAATTTCTCAGATGGATAATATGAAATTTGGGGTTTCGGTGGCTAGGCGAGGTTGGGTGGAGAAAAAGGATATTAGTAATGCTTGGGACTGGAAAAAATTCTCAGAGTGGTTTAAGATCACAAGCTAATGGAGAAATTAAAAGGCAGACCAACTACAGAGGTGGTAACTTGGATTCTAAAAAATAATCCTCAGATAGAAAGATTCTATTTTAATCGTTTTATGCCTGGATTTAGTGATCAGGAGAATAATAGTTCTGAAATCTTTCCAATGGATGCCCATCGAGTTTACGATCCGGAGTGGTTAGCTCAAATTCCGGTTAATTCGATGTACCCCCTAATTGGATTGGCCTCAGTTGTTGATACATTAGATGGGAGAAAGCATATTCCAATGCTTGATGTAGATGAAGGTTATGGTAGAAGGGCAGTTGACCGATTGAGGCGGACTTTGGATTATTTTAGCTTGCCGGGTGGAATTATTGCGGCGTCGGGTAGTGGTTTGCATTATTTAGGAATGGATTTAATTGAGCCTGAGCAATTTGAGAATTCAGTGGATCAGGCTGATTCAAAAATCAACGCCCACTTGGACCGGAACTGGGTTTGGTCCTCAAAAGAGCGAGGTTATTTTGTACTCCGGATGGGTTCTGGTGAAGGAAAACCAAATGTGCCGGTAGTTCATGGATTATACAGAGTTCGTCGAAGAGATTTAAATGCGATTAGACGCTCGGTTGCCCAAATGCAACTTTTGCGTTAAGATCTGCGTTTAGATGGAATTTCTTTTAGGCAGGGAAACAGACCATGTTATCAAATATGTCACTTATCTAAATCCTGAAATCCAAAATATCTATACAGTTTTGTATGATAAAGAGGAAAATATGTGGGATTATGGTTTAGGAGAAGTCAGAGAGGTTAGGACAAGGGCCGAGGAGGTTTTAGTGCGTTATGGTTGGCCACCTTCGAGGAAGAAGGATAGTCATACTTACTTTGATTTCGTGGGTATTGAATCAGTTGTTGAGACTTCTTCGGGTTTAAAGCACATTCCAATGTTGGATTTTGATACGGCAAATGTTCCAAGGTTAAGGAACTTACTGGCAAAATTGCAGATGCCTAAAGGTGTGATCTTAAATTCAGGAAGTGGGTTGCATTATATAGGTGTGAATTTAATGAGTCAGGCAGAATTTTATGATTTTCCCAATCAAGTTGAAGCACTTAAAACTGCAGAAGGGCAGCCTTATAAAAAAGGTTATCCTGGTTTAGATAAATTATGGGTGGATATTTCACTTCGGGAAAATGCTTGGAGGTTGCGGATGTCAACTGGTCCAGGAAAGCCAGTTCAGCCAATAGTTGTTGATCTTTATGAAATCGATGACTAGAAAAAGTTGGATAAATAGTTTAAGATGAAGCCATGATATCAGAAGATTTAAAGCAAATAAAAGAGGTTGTTAAGGAAGGCACACTTGAAGTGCTGGAATCACATTCTGGGCAGATGGCCATTGTGGGAGCCTTAAAAACATCAGAGGGTAGACAAGCGATAGTTGATGCTTTAAAAACTAAGGAAGCAAAAGAGGTTATTACTGGATACTTCACAGAGAGTTTTCAGGATGTAGTTATGCCAACTTTAGAAGATCATGATAAAAAGATAACTGAGTTACGAGAGAAAGTGAGAGTTTTGGCTGCATGATTTTTATAGGAATTGGGTTACTGGTTATAGTTGGTTGGTTGATTTTGAGCTACAACTCCTTGATTACTAAGAGAAATAGAGTTAAAGAGGCTTATTCACAGATTGATGTGCAGTTAAAAAGAAGATCTTCCTTGATTCCCAACTTAGTTGAAGCAGTTAAAGGGTATGTTAAGCATGAAAAAACAGTTTTAACTGAGGTAACAGAGGCCAGAGCTGCTTTGATGGGAGCTAAAGGGCCTGCAGATTCTGCTAAGGCTAACGATCAGTTAAGTGGCGCACTCAAATCTTTATTTGCAGTGGCGGAGGCTTATCCAGACTTAAAAGCCTCAGAGAATTTTAAAGAACTTCAAGAAGAGCTGTCTGATACTGAAACCAAAGTTGCTGCTTCCAGGCAGTTTTATAACACCAATGTGCTTGATTACAACAACTCTTTAGCAGTTTTTCCGACTTCAGTAATGGCAGGTTTCTTCCACTTTACTCCTGAGGAATTCTTCAAAGCCTCCGAGGCTGAAAAAGCTGATGTTAAAGTTGAGTTTTAACGTCTAAGATGATTCTGGCTGGGTGCGTGATTTTAAATCCTAAAAAGAAATTCCTTCTAATTCATAGAAATACTCCAAATTGAGTTCAATGGGAGATGCTTAGAAATCTAGGCCATAATGATTGATTTTTTGAAGCTATTTGTGCCTATAAGGTCTCACCTTTTGAAGCTAATTAAATTTAAAAGCAGAATGTTGAAGATTGTGCTAAAATAGCCTCAGTATGGCTATTGCTACTGCGCAGAATCAAATTTCTTCAAATATTTTTAAAACTTGGTTAATTATGTTTTTGTTTGCTTTTTTTGTGGTAGGAGTGGTTTACGTTTTTGCTAGAGGTTATGGATTTCCACCAGCAGATGCATTGTCTTTGACAGGTTTTGCTTTAATTATCGCTGGAATAATGAATTTTTTCTCCTATTTTTTCTCAGATAAAATGGTGCTAGCAATCTCCGGAGCTAAACCTGTGAGTGAGAAAAACAACAAGAGTCTGTATAGATTGGTTGAGAATTTGGCGATTGCTGATGGAATGCCAACTCCTAAAATATATGTGATTGATGATTCAGCTCCAAATGCTTTTGCTACAGGAAGAGATCCCAAGCATGCAGTGATCTGTTTTACCACTGGGATCTTAGATAAGCTGAGTAAACAGGAGTTGGAAGGAGTGGCAGCGCATGAGCTATCTCATGTTAGAAATAGAGATACATTACTAATGAGTGTTGTTTCCATTTTGGTTGGATTTATTGCTCTCTTAGCTGATTGGTTTTTAAGAATTAGTTTTTATGGAGGAAGAGACAGAGATGATGACAGCAAAGGGAATGCTATTTTTATGGTTTTGGCTTTGGTGGCAGCTATTTTGTCACCAATTATTGCGACTTTAATTCAACTGGCGATCTCCAGAAGAAGAGAGTATTTAGCTGATGCTGCGGGAGCTTATTTAACAAGAGACCCAGAGCAACTGGCTTATGCTTTGCAAAAAATTTCAAGTGACAAAGAGCCATTGGAGGTAGCAAATAGAGCAACAGCTCATTTATATATTGTTAATCCTTTGAAGGGATCTCAAGCTGTTGGTTGGTTTGCTGGGCTCTTTAATACTCACCCACCTGTAGCTGATCGGATTAAAGCTTTGATGGCAATGGAGTCGCAAGGTTAATGGATCGACAAACAATTCTGATTATTTTGTTTGCTGGGGTTTTGGCCCAAACTATTTTTTGGAAACTAACTGATCCAAGGTCTTTTAAAGAAGCAATAGCCCCTTACTTTCAGCTGCGAACTTACTTGTTAGTGGGAGCGATACTCGCTGTAGTGCTTCCGGCATTATTTTTTGATGCCACCTGGAGTATACCTGGTTTTGATAACTTAGTTAGTTTAATTGGCTTGGTTATCTTTTTCAGTGGGTTGGCATTTGGTTTTTGGGCCAAAATTACAATGAGTAAAGTTTGGGGAATTCCAGGCCAACATGAGATAAAAAGACAAAATAAATTGGTGATAACTGGTCCATTCCGCTATTCTAGAAATCCCATTTATGTGGGTTTAATTTTAATGTGCATTGGAGGAATGGTGGCTCTTCGAAGTTACTACCTGCCTGCAGTTTCGTTTGTGATTGGTTATTTCTACTTGGCGATCTTCCAAGAAGAAAAGTTACTAGAAAAATACTTTGGTCGTGAATACTCTGAATACAAGAAAAAAACTCCTAGATTTCTGATTTCAAATCTGACTCTTAACAAATAGATAGTATTTCTAGTACAATCCGATCATGAAGTTAACATTAGAGCAGGTAAAAAAAGTCGCAAAGTTAGCAAATCTACCACTTTCTGCGGAAGAGGTGGAGATTTATGCTAATCAGTTATCAGCGATTCTAGATTATATTGATCAGCTAAATAAGGTTGATACTGAGGGGGTAGAGCCAACATATAATGTTTCAGGAAAGGTTGATGTTGAGGCTAAAGATGAGGCAGTTGCTTCTTTAACGCAGGAAGAAGCGTTGGCAAATGTTGTGAATGCCAAAAATGGCTATTTTGTAACAAAAGGAGTTTTTGAAGAGGAATAATGAATATCACGAGTCTAACATTACTAGAAACCCTGAAAGCTTTGGATGACAAGGAGTTTTCCTTGGAGGAGTTGAACCATTCTTATTTAGAGAGAATTGAGAAATATAATCCAGAATTGAATGCTTATTTGGATGTTAATCAAAATTCTAAGGGGATTCCAGCTGGAATAAAGTCTTTGATCTCGACTAAAGGAATGAAGACGTCTGCAGCTTCAAAAATTATTGAGGAATATATCCCGCCATTTAATGCGACAGTTGTAGATCATTTACTTGAACAGGGAATATCAATCATTGGTAAAACAAACCAAGATGAGTTTGCTATGGGAGCTTCAGGTGAGAATTCAGCTTTTGGAGTAACCAAAAATCCTTGGGATGTATCTAAAGTGCCTGGGGGTTCATCGTCTGGTTCGGCAGTATCCGTGGCAGCTGATTTGTGTGTTTTTGCATTGGGAACAGATACAGGTGGGTCAACTAGACAACCAGCTTCTTTGTGCGGAGTGGTGGGTTTAAAACCAAGTTATGGAAGAGCTTCCAGATATGGACTCATTGCTATGGCTTCTTCTTTTGATCAACCAGGAATTTTGACCAAAGATGTGCCAGATGCCAGAAAAGTTTTGGAATGGATTTCTGGGGGTGACGAATTTGATTCAAATTGCATCACCTCAAAATTTTCAATTTCCAATTCTCAATTTTCAAATGACCTGAGAGGCCTGAAAGTTGGGGTACCTAAAGAATATTTTGGCGAAGGTTTAGATGCTGGTGTAGAGAAAGTGATTAAAGAAGCTATTCATAAACTGGAGGAGTTAGGAGCAGAGATTATAGAAATTAGCCTACCTCATTCAGACTATGCTATCGCTACCTACTATATTTTAATTTGCTCAGAGATTTCAGCCAATCTGGCTAGATTTAGCGGGATTAGGTATGGTTTAGACCGCTCTCATTTTGGGCCAGAACCAAAAAGGCGAATAATGTTGGGAACTTTTGCGCTTTCTGCTGGGTACTTTGATGCCTACTTTACGAAAGCCTCTCAGGTGAGGACTTTAATTAAACAAGATTTTGAAAAAGCCTTTGAAAGAGTGGATGTGATAGTTGGACCTGTTTCTCCCACAACAGCCTGGAATATTGGCGAAAAAGTTGATGATCCCTTAGCGATGTATTTATCTGATATTTATACAGTCTCAGCTAACTTAGCTGGAATTCCTGGGCTATCGATCCCAGCTGGTTTTTCTAGTGGTTTACCTGTAGGGTTACAAATTTTAGGCAAACACATGGACGAAGAAACAATTTTGAATGTGGGCGAAGTTTATGAAAAGGCTACCAATTGGCGAAAGGAGAAGCCGAAACTGTGATTGCTGAAACTGGTTATTTTGAATCAAAATATACATATCAGGTGGCTTCTAAGAGAGATAAACGTAAAATGGAGTTTGAAGGATTAAATTTACTCGACCCAGCTGTCCAATATCGAACTGCCATAAGAGGGATTAAGAGTGCTATTAAATCAATAAAAAAAGGATCAAAAGAAAGAGTGTTGGTATTTGCGAGAAGTTATCCAGGTTCAGATGAGGGAGGTATTAACTTTTGGATAAATCCTAGAGATCCTCGGAGTCTAGTATTGCTTAAGCAAATGCGAGCTTATATGGAGCCTATGGAAAATCTACATCAGATAACGCAGTTTCCTGCGTTGATGGACAACTTGATTGGTTACTTTCAGAAAGGAGTGGCATGATGACTTACGAACCAGTAATTGGTATAGAAGTGCATGTTGAGTTGAACACCAAAACTAAGATGTTTTGCAGGTGTAGTGCAGATTATTTTGGGAAAGAGCCTAATACTCATACCTGCCCTGTTTGTTTAGGCCTTCCTGGGGCGTTGCCCTTGATTAATGAGTCAGCAATTGATAAGTGTATACAAATTGGCCTCGCACTAAATTGTTCAATAAATCCAGTCTCTTATTTTGAGAGAAAGAACTATTTTTATCCAGATCTACCTAAAGGGTTCCAAATCTCCCAGTTAGTTTCACCTCTTTGTGTTAAGGGTTGGTTGGATGTGGAAAATGATAAAGGTGAAGTTCGAAGAATTAGGATCAATCGAGCACATCAAGAAGAAGATACTGGCAAATTGACTCACCAGGGTGGGGAAACTTTAATTGATTATAACCGCTCAAGCGTACCTCTAACAGAGATTGTGACAGAACCAGATTTCAAAGATTCATCAGAGGTTCGGGATTATGCTAAAAAGTTGCAGCAGATCTTTAGATATATCGGGGTTTCTAATGCAGATATGGAGCGTGGAGATATGAGACTTGAGGCAAATGTGTCAGTTAGACCAGTTGGGCAAAAAGAGCTACCTCCCTATAGAGTTGAGCTTAAAAACATCAATTCATTTAGATTTATGGTAGCGGCTATTGAGTATGAGATAAAAAGGCAAATTGAAGCTTTGGAGAAAGGTGAGAAGCTACATCAAGAAACCCGGGGTTGGAATGAAGCTAAAAAAGAGACTTTTTTGCAAAGATCAAAAGAAGAAGCGAATGACTATAGATATTTTCCAGAACCTGATCTGCCTGAGCTCAGAATTGAGGGGTCTAGGGTTTCGGGTTTAGCCAATAGTTTGCCGGAGTTGCCGCAGGCTAAAGCCCAAAGATATCAAGATGAATTAGGGTTGAATATAAAAAGTGCTCAATATTTATCTGAAGATAGAAGTGTGGCTGAGTTTTTTGAAGAAGCAGTGGAATATGGAAAAAAGGTGGGGGTAGAAGCAAAAGATATAGCCAACTACATTATTAATCAGAGATTAGACTTAGTTGATTCTTCCCCCGATCAAGTGGTTGATGATGTCAAAGCTAAAAAAGCCAATATGGTTGATGATGATCAGATCTTAGAAGCCCTGGCAAAAGAGACAATTTCAGAAAATCCAGATTTGGTAGCCTCTTATAAAGCTGGTAAAGTGGCAGTTTTGCAAGCTCTAATTGGTCAAGTAATGCGCAAAACCCAAGGTAAAGCCAATGCTGGCAAAGCCAAAGAGATCTTAGAAAGCTTGCTTAAATAATCTAAAGTTCCTACTTGAAACCCCTCTGTAGACCTCTGTTAAAATGCAGGATATCCTATGTCTAAGTTTGTACACCTACACGTTCATACTGAGTATTCACTGCTAGATGGAATCTCCAAAATTAAAAAGCTGGTGAAGAGAGCTAGGGAGCTTGAAATGGAAGCTCTGGCTATTACAGACCATGGGGTGATGTATGGAGCGATAGAGTTTTATAAAGCTTGTAAGGAGGCAGGCATCAAACCAATAATTGGTTGTGAGATGTACATGGCGCCCAGGTCGCATACTTCTAAAGAAGGTAAGCAAGATGCTGATCCACATCACTTAACTGTGTTAGCTAAGGATTACCAAGGCTATTTGAATTTAATGAAGTTGGTTTCCATTTCTTGGTTGGATGGATATTACTACCGCCCAAGGATCGATAAAGAGCTTTTAAAAGAACATCACGAGGGGCTCATTGTTTTGTCTGGTTGTCCTGGAGGGGAGTTTATCAAGGGACTGGAGTCAGGTGGGTTAAAAAAGGCTGAAGAGGTAGCCCGTGAATATTTAGAGATAATGGGTGAGGGTAATTATTACTTTGAAATTCAAAATCACAAGCTGCGAGAGATATTGAAAGATTCAACGCTGGAGCCGGTCATCAGCCAAGATTTAGAAAGGATGGCTGATCTGCAGGATCTGACATTTAGTGCAGTTAAGGAACTATCACCAAAGCTGGGAGTACCAATTGTGGCGACCAAAGATTTGCATTATGTTAATAAATCTGATGCCGAGGCTCAAGATGCAGTGATCTGCGTTCAGACTGGTAAGTTTGTCTCAGATATCAACCGGTTAAGGATGATTGATGTGCCTGATTATTTTTTGGCCTCAGCAGATGAGATGGCTGAGGATTTTAAGGAGATCCCTGAGGCAATTGAAAATACTGTTAAATTAGCTGAGAAGTGTGATTTAGAGATCCCATTGGGGAAAGCCTATTTTCCGATCTTTGAGATTCCAGATAACAAAGATGCTGATGATTATTTAAAAGAATTAACTATGGAGCGGGCCCGCGAGCGGATGGAGATGACTGAGGATCGGGTGGAGAGGTTGGAGTATGAGCTGGAGGTAATTAAAAACAAAGGTTACCCGACTTACTTTTTGATTGTGGCGGACTTTATGAATTGGGCGACCGGACAAGGGATTCTAACTAATACCCGGGGTTCAGCGGCTGGTTCCTTGGTTTTGTATGCTTTGGGTGTGACTGATGTTGATCCGATCTTTTACAAGTTGCCTTTTGAGAGGTTTTTAAATCCTTTTAGACCGTCACTGCCAGATATTGATGCTGATTTAGCTGATGATAGAAGGGATGATGTAATCCGTTACTGTATGCAAAAATATGGTGAGGATAAAGTTGCCCATATTGTAACTTTTGGAACGATGATGGGCCGGGCAGCGATTAGAGACATTGGGCGAGTATTGGCTGTGCCTTATGGCGAAGTCGACCGGATTGCTAAGTTAGTGCCTCCTCCCAAACAGGGTTTTCATACGACTTTGGAGCAACATATGAAACTGGTTCCAGAGTTGGGACAAGTTTACAAAGAGAACGCTCAGTATAAAAAGATGTTAGATCTGGCAACTCAAATAGAGGGGACAGTTAGGCATGCATCTGTGCATGCGGCTGGAATTGTAATTTCACCTAAGGCGATGACAGATTTTGCCCCCCTGCAGAGGGAGGCTAATGGAGATAAGGTTGTTATCCAATATGACTTTCATATGGCCGAAGAGGTTGGGTTGGTTAAAATGGACTTTTTGGGGATTAGGAATCTATCTATTTTGGGCCGGTCGATTGAGTATGTTCAGGTTAATAGAGGTATAGAGGTTGATTTGAAAAAAATTCCAATTGATGACAAAAAGGCGTTTGAGCTGTTGGCCCGGGGAGAAACAATGGGGCTTTTTCAGTTAGAATCTGATGGGATGACCAAGAATCTGATTGATCTTAAGCCAACCAGTATCTTTGATATTTCGGCGATGGTAGCGCTTTACCGGCCTGGGCCAATGGCGGTGATTCCTGAATATATCGCCAGAAAACATAATCCTAATTTGGTTAAATATTTAGATCCCCGGATGGAGAAGTTCTTAGGAGCGTCTTATGGATTGATTGTTTACCAGGACGATCTGCTTTTTTGCGCGATTGATTTAGCGGGTTATAGTTGGGAAGAAGCTGATAAGTTTAGAAAAGCGGTTGGTAAAAAGATTCCAGCTGAAATGGCTGCCCAAAAAGAAAAGCTACAAAAAGGTATTGTGGAAAATGGTCAGACTAAAGAGTTTGCGGAAACTTTGTGGAAGCTGTTTGAACCCTTTCAGAGTTACGGATTTAATAAGGCACATGCGGCTTCCTATGGTTTGGTGGCTTATCAGACGGCCTACATGAAAGCGAACTTTCCAGTTGAGTTTATGGCAGCTGTGATGACAGCGGAGTATGGTGATACTGACAAGATCGCTCATGCAATGGAGGAATGTAGCCGGATGGGAATTACAGTTTTGCCGCCAGAGGTTAATAAGTCCCGGGTGGGGTTTACAATTGAAGATCTTGAGGAGGGTCTAGGGTCTAAGGTCCAGGGTTTAGAGGGTAATGAGGATAATAAAAGGCAGGGAATTAGGTTTGGGCTTTCGGCCATTAAAAATGTGGGGATTGGAGCGATCGAATCGATCATTAAAGCCAGGGAAAGTAAACCCTTTACTTCACTGCAGGATCTTTGCTCAAGGGTGGATACCAGGTTGTGTAACCGGAAAACTTTGGAAAGCTTAATTAAAGCCGGCGCGCTAGATAACTTTGGATCGAGAGCAGCGCAGCTTTTGATTTTGGATCAGTGTTTGGAGCAGGCGCATAAAAATGCTAAGTCAGCCGCAGTTGGGATGATATCTTTGTTCGGGGAGGAGGATCACCTGGCGGTGATGGTGAAAGTGAGTTTACCTGAGGTTGATGAGTTATCGCTTGATCAGCTTCTGATTTTTGAAAAAGAGCTACTTGGGTTTTATTTACATGAGCCGCCTTATTTAAAAGATTTAAAGCAGATTAATAAATACGTTTCCAGTAAGATTACCAGCTTAACTGATCTGGATTTGGGGAGAAAGTTAACTTTGGGTGGGGTGATTTTAGATATTAGAAAAGTTTTTACTAAGAAAAATCAATCAGAGATGGCTTTTGTAAAGATCTTTGATGGCACTGGGGAGATGGATTTAGTGATTTTTCCAAAGACTTATGCTGAAATTAAAGCCATTTTAGAGAGGGAAAAAGTAGTTTTAATTACCGGTAAATTGGATAAAAGAGATGAAAGTTTTTCAGTGGTGATTGATCAATTTGAGTTATTTAATGAAGTGACTGCGGTCTTGCTTAACGCTGATGCGCTATCAGGTAAGATACCCAACTTAGAGATTGAGGTTCCCAAATCAGCGGGTGGAGAGATTTTAAAGCAGATTAATTTAGCATTACGCAAGTTTCCAGGAGATATCTCGACTTCGCTTTTGATTTATTCAGGAGAGAATTTAAAAAAAATGAGCTTGCCAATTAAGGTTAGTCCAGATATTGAACTGATTCAAAATTTAGAAGATATTTTGGGGAATGGATCAGTCAGGCTAAGCTGAGGTTGATTTTGAGCTTGAATTCGATTACAATAGTCAAATATTATGATTTCTAGCGCTTACAAAGATAAGGTTTTGCATATTGGAGATACCCTTCGTGTTAAAAACACGATTGTTGAAGGGGGTAAGTCCCGGGTTCAGATTTTTGAGGGGATCTTAATTGCTATGTCTGGGCGGGGGGAGAATCGAACTTTCAAAGTTAGAAGAATTGGTAATAGAGGGATTGGGATTGAGAGAACCTGGCCACTAAACTCGACCTCAATTGTGGATATAGAGGTAGTTAAAAATGCTAAAAAAGTTAGAAGATCTAAGCTCTATTTTATGAGAGAACTCACAGGCCGAATGGCTACCAGAATTTAATTTTTAAAAGAAATCACTCGATCTTCCACACGTCCCGCGTAAGTTTATTTGATGTTATACTCAATATCGTGGTTACTGCGACGTTTGATATAGAAAAAACTATATGGAAAAAAGGTAAGCAGTTGATTTGTGGTGTTGATGAGGTGGGAAGGGGTTGTTTTGCTGGACCGGTAGTAGTTGGAGGGGTGATTTTTCCAGCCAATTTTGTTTTACCGTTTGGTGTCGCAGATTCTAAATTACTTAAGCCGGTTAAACGAGATGAACTAGCTGAGGAAATTAAAAAGGTGGCTTTGTGCTGGGGGGTAGCAGAGGTTTCTGTTGAGATTATTAATAATGTTGGAATTGGTCAAGCGACTCAGATTGCTTTTTACAATGTGGTTAAATCTTTATGTCATAATCCAGACTTTATTTTAATTGACGCTTTTTATATTAAGGCTTTGTCTCGAGAAAATCAGATGCCAATTGTGAATGGAGATAAGTTGTCTGCCTCAATTGCATCTGCTTCAATTATAGCTAAGGTGCATAGAGATAATATTATGACTCAGCTGGATTTGGAATATCCAGATTACGGTTTTGCAACCCATAAGGGTTACGGTACAAAGGCGCATCAAGAAGCAATCCGTGAGCATGGATTATCAGAGATTCACAGATCAAGCTTTGATCTTTCGAAATTTTTAGGCTAATATAGCCTGGTGCAAATTGGCAATCACTATAAAAAAGACTTTGGAAAACAAGGAGAGGATTTGGCTGTCTCTTTTTTGTCAAAAATGGGATTTAAAATTAAGGAGCGGAATTTTTTAATCCGGGGCGGAGAGATCGATATTGTTGCCCGGGACCTGGATGAATTAGTTTTTATAGAGGTCAAAAGCCGGATTAACCACCAATATGGTCTGCCCGAGGAATCGATAACTTACTTTAAAGCCCAAGCTTTAAAAAAGACGGCGCTCTTTTATATTCAAAAAATTAATTGGGGAAATAGGCCTTACCGGTTTGATTTGGTGACAATTGAAAAAGTTGCTAATTCGGCGCCTAAGATTGACTATTTTAAGAATATCCTATAGCAGATGTTAAAAAGCCTATTTGCCTGGATTTGCTGGGGCTGGGTTTTGAATATTGACATCAATTTTGCCTGGGACATTGACCTGAGGAGCACTAAATGAGCTTCTGAGAGCCGGAAGTCCATAATAAAAAAGCAAAAATAGAAAAACTATTAGCAAAATTGCTCCAACTAAAAACCCCATTCCGCTGCTTGAATTGCTATCAGAAGCGGCTGGTGTATTTACAATGGTTGCCATCTATTTCACCTCCCTCTGGCCTCGTCAATATTTTAACGGGCTAATATTTGATAGTTTCGCTTATTAGGGTTAAAGCCAGATATGGATTAGGTAAGAGAACAGTTAAAGTTTTTGACTGGAGATTGTATACTAAAAAGATGCCCGTTGTGATGTTTGATCTGCCCTGGATGACTTTTAATGTTGGTTTGGCACTTTTGGCAGTTGGTTTAGGAGTAATTTATTTAAGATCTAAACCGAGCCTTTTTAGAAAGTTTCTTTTTTTGGTTTGGTTTCTATTTTTTCCGAATACGATTTATTTGATAACTGATTTGCAATATGTTCCAAGAGACTTAATGCAAACCTCAGGCCTAGAACAAGTTGTTTTATTTTTATTGTTTTTGGGTTTAGGGATTTTGGGGATTGTGACCTATCTGGAGGGGATAAAGCCTTTGGGGGAGATACTTCCAAAAAGGAAGAATCAGCAGGCTCTTAAGAATTTGATTATCATCGGGTTTAATTTTATTGTGGCTTTTGCAGTAACCATTGGAAAGTTTCAAAGAACTCATAGTGCCTACATTTTTATTGACCCAATGAGAGTGATTAGGGATGTTTGGTCGACTTTATTTGATTTTAAGCTGCTAATTTTTGTTTTAGTTTTTGGAATTTTAATCAATACGATTTACTTTGGTTTTAAAAAGTGGCGGAGTTAAAAATCTTTTAGAAAATCTAACGGGCCTTTAAAATAGGTTTCAAAAGCTCTTCTCCGCCGCGATCTTTTTAGATATCTTTTAATGTCAAAACCTGGAGATTTATATAATAGATGGGTTCTTGAAAGTAGCGCAGCTATCGCAAACATATCTGATTCTTCGGCAATTGGGGTCAGAATGCTGTCTTGAATGGTCATTAGAACTGTTCCGCCCTCAATGTTTAGAAGCGCTTCCCTGTTACAATGATGGCTCCAAAATCTTAGATTATTGACTATAAACCACTCCAACCCTTTATCTGTGGCTATTCTTAGTTCCTGAACCACGAAATTATGATACTCGAGCCGGCCTTTTTGCTGGGCTGCTCTGACGATAAGTCCTTGAGCTTCTGGGTCATAGGCAATTGGAGATCTAGGGTGTGCTTCAAAAGGCATTTTTAGCGGGTTCCGTTTAGATCGACTTTTCTAATCCGGATATTTAAAGGGGTAACTTCAACCAGTTCGGAGTCGTTGACATATTCGATGGCATCTTCAAGACCCATGATTTTGGGAACATTAAAATGTTCGGAAACACCTTCGCCTTTGGAACGCATATTGGATTGTTGTTTTTCTTTACAAACGTTGACGCTAATGTCGCCAGTCCGAGAGTTTTGGCCAATGACTTGACCTTTGTAAACTGGGGTAGCTGGACCGATAAAAAGGATGCCTCGGTCTTGAACGTTAGTTAAACCATAAAGTTTGGTAGATCCAGTTTCATGGACAACTAGAGAACCGTGTTCCCGGACAAAGGTGGCGCCTGTGTCTGGGGCGAATTCATGAAAAAGTGTATTCATTATTCCTAAACCCCGGGTATCAGTGATAAATTCACTCCGGTATCCGAAAAACTCTTTGGTGGAAATTATAAAATCCATGGAAACGGTAATTCCATCGGATTTCATATCTTGGAGATTGCCATGACGTAAGCCCATTTTTTGCATCACTATGCCCTGGAATTGTTCGGGAACTTCAATAAAAACTTTTTCAAATGGGGTTAATAATTTACCATCAACAGTTTTTTCAATTACTTGAGGTTTGGAAACTTCAAATTCATAACCTTCTCGGCGCAATCTTTCGATTAAAATGGCTAGATGAAGTTCGCCACGACCAGAAACTATCCACTTTCCCTTATCATCCTCAACTTGCAGAGCGACATCGTCTTGCGCGGCTTTAACGAGGCGTTCTTGGATCTGTCTGGAGGTTTTAAATTCACCTTCTTTGCCCGTAAAAGGAGAGGTGTTGACTCCAAAGGTCATTTTGACAGTTGGTTCTTCAATAGATAAGAGCGGCAGAGCTTCAGTATTTGGATCATCAGTTATTGTTTCGCCAATTGTAATGTCAGCGATACCTGAGATGGCGATAATATCTCCAGCTTGGGCTTCTTTAATCTCGGTTTTTTCCAGTCCCGTAAAGGAGATCAACGAAGTGAGGCGGTGTTTGGTTTTTTGGCCAGAGCGGTTAATATGAAAAACATCTTGACTAGCCTTAATCCGGCCATTGAAAATCCGGCCTGTAGCGATACGGCCTTTGAAATTATCATAGGAAATGGAAGTGACTAGCATTTGAAGCGGTTTATCGGGGTCGCCTAGTGGGGCGGGTATAAATTTAATAATTGCATCTAAGATGGGAGTGATATCATGCATCTGCTTTGGGTTTGGAGTTAGACCAGCTAAGCCATTTTTGGCGATAGCATAAACTGTTTCAAAATAGGCCGCTTCCTCATTTGCGCCTAACTCTAAAAAGAGATCAAAAGTTTTATTAATAACCCGTTCGATGGCTATTTGATCAACAACCGTTTCGCCAGCTTCCGAGGTAACGTAAAGTTTGTCAATTTTATTGATCACAACAATAATTTTTAAGCCCATTTTGAGAGCTTGTTTGAGCACAAATCTAGTTTGAGGCATGGGGCCTTCCTTGGCATCAACTAAAAGCAGACAACCATCAGCCAGTTTTAGAACCCGCTCAACTTCACCACCAAAATCAGCGTGTCCAGGGGTATCAATAATGTTAACTTTGGTACCCTGATACTCGATGGAAATATTTTTGGAGAAAATGGTAATGCCACGTTCTTTTTCTAGCTCGTTGCTATCCATGATTAGAGAGGTACTCTCTAGATCTTTATTGAGTTTGGTATGAGTTTGGCGGAGTAAGGCATCCACTAAAGTGGTTTTACCGTGATCAACGTGAGCAATGATTGCAACATTTCTGATGTTATTCATATAAATTTGGCCTGAACTGTGATTATACCAGGTTTGAATTGGATAAACAAACTATGGGATGTATAATAAAGCTTGACTGGAGACTTTGTTTAGTATAGCTTATAAGTATGGATCAAAAGAAGTTACTGATTGTTGAAGATGATTTTTATATCAGAGATCTGTATGCAATGACAGCCAAAGATGCTGGGTTTGTAGTCATTGAGGCAGCCAATGGTGAAGAAGCAGTTAAAAAATTAAAGACTGAACGCCCAGATATAGTGCTTTTGGATATTATGTTGCCTGATGTGAATGGGATGACTATCTTAAAGATGATTAAGGAGTCTCCAGAGTTAAAGGATATTCCTGTGGTGGTGGCAACTAACTTGGATGATTCAGTCAAAGAACAGGAAGCGATGAACTTGGGTGCCTCTGAATATCTGCCAAAAATTAAAGTTACTCCAATTCAGGTGATAGATAAAGTTAAGAGCTTCGTTTAAACTCTTATGGAACTATCATCTAGAATAAATACTGCCCCTAGGTCTTGGTTAAGCGCATCGGCATTGGCTATAAATAAAAATTGAATTTTTCCCTCTCTGTGTAAAGCTGTTTCGTCTGCTTTTGCTTCTGAATCACCTTCAGTATCAATAAATTTGAATCGCAGTTGCTGAATAATTGGTAGGATATCTATATTAAAGCCATATGGTTGATGTGAAGGAAAGGCGGTGGTTCTTCTGCCTGTTTTATGTACTAGTCCTAACTCAATTGCTTGAGCTGTATTGCTCTCTATATAAATATCAGTTTTTCCTGATACTGACACAGGAGGAATAGATATGATATCGAAAGCTAAATTAGGTAAAATACCGGTGCGAAGGTTTATTCTTAATGCTTGTGGGTTCCTATAGGCGCGAAGATCATGATAGCTGAAACCATAATATTCTTCTTGAGGGAGAGCAAAGGGGTGAAATACCTGGCCAATATCAATGAGAATTGGTGGTTGTGGTTGTTCGCCTTTTTCCTGCATGGGTGTGATAATACAATACTATTTTCAAATTTGCTTATTAGTTATTAGTAGCCCCAGCGGGATTCGAACCCGCGATTACCGGGATGAAAGCCCGGTGTCCTAACCACTAGACGATGGGGCCAGACCAACAAATTTTACCAAAAATTGAAGCTAAAGTCCAAAGCTAAATGCTCATTGAATTTTTTGGTGGCTTTGTTATAATTTGGGAGTGGAAATACCAAGATTTTTAGCTAAAACAGATCTGAACTTAAACCGTGAGCAGGCAAGATGGGTAGCTACTGGAGTTGGGTTGGCGATTTTAGTTGGGGTAATTCCATCATATGTTATTTCTAATGGACTAGAACAGGTCGGACAGTTTTTAGAAGTGGCTTTTAGTAATGAGAAACCTGTTGATGGAAGTATCCAGCCAATTCAACCACCTGTTTACAATCCAGGAATCCGAACAAGCTATCCTTGAACTGATTGTTCGATTAAGAATATTAGATTCTCACCATAATTTGTTGGCACTAAAGGAATAGGATGTTCCACCACGTGTCCTAAAGGCCCCCATTTTGAAATAACTTTGCCATTTGGGCCAACTTTTCCAATGTGGGTGGGATGACCTTCTTGATTTAAGTAAAGAACAAAGGCTCCAAAGACTGGTTTTGCTGCTAATTGCATCTCTCTAAACATTCTGTCAGTAACTTCTTGGACATCTGAATCTCCGAAATAATATCTAAAACAGTCCTCACCTTCAGGTCTATCACTAAACCTTTCAACTATTTTTATACCACCAAAGCCTTCTAATAAGTCCATATCTTCCTGGGAGATAGTTGTTAAGAGCTTTCGGATTAAGACCATTCTCTCCACTCCGGTACCACCACTATTGGCAATTATCTTAATCAATTCTTCGAGAGGATTTTCTAGATCAATTTCTCTGGCCATTTTTTTTGCCTTTTTGGGTAGAGTGCCATTTCCAGGAGGATTCAACTATGGTTTTTAGGTCAGAGTATTTGGGAGTAAACTTTAACTTTTTTTTAATAAGACTAGGATTGGCGACTAGCTCATCAGGATCACCTAACCGGCGCTTTGATTCTATGACTTGGAGGGTTTTTCCAGAGACTTGGTTGACCATAGCTAAAACTTCTTTGTTTGAGTAACCATGACCAGCAGCGACATTGTATGTGTAGCCTCCTGGATTTTGTTCAAGCTTTTTAAGTGCCAAAATATGGGCTTCAACGAGGTCTAAAACATGGATATAGTCTCTAATGCAGGTGCCATCTGGGGTTTGATAGTCTGTGCCATAAAGTGTGAACTCAAGATCATTTAGGGCGGCTTTTATGGCGAGTGGAATGATATGGGTTTCTGGGTTGTGAGCTTCGCCCATTGAGCCATCCAAAGCTGCACCGCAGGCATTAAAATAGCGGAGTGTGACATAAGAGATATCATAAACTTTTTGGAACCACTTGAGCATTTTTTCCACCATTAATTTGCTTTCTCCATATGGATTAACTGGTAAAGTTAGATCTTTTTCAGAGATAGGAGTCTTTTTAGGCATACCATAGACCGCTGCCGTTGAAGAGAAGATGATTTTTTTGGATTTTAAGTTTCTGACCTGTTCTAGGATGTTGAGCATGGTTTGAACGTTATTTCTAAAAAAGGAGCCAGGATCTTGCATGGATTCATTAACTGCAATCAGCCCCGCAAAGTTAAAAACAGCTTCAAAATCTGGCTGGCTAAATAATTTTTGGACAAAGTTTGGATTGCTCAAATCTCCTGGGATGAACTCCGCTTTGGGGTGCAAATTGTCTTTGTGGCCACGGCTCAAGTCATCAGCGATGGTAACTTCATGCCCGTCATCAATTAGACGATGAGTCATAAAATTACCAATATAGCCCGCGCCACCAGTTACCAGAATTTTCATCGATAAAAATGATTCTATCACATTCATCCTAATTCTTGTTCTGGACTGAGTAAGACGAAGAAGAAATAGAACAAGAAGAGACGAGGAACGAAGGTTCATTCTTGCCTCCGAGCCTGAAGAAAAGTATAATTATGAGGCCCACATATCGGGCCGATAGCTCAATGGTAGAGCAGGAGCCTTTTAAGCTCTTGGTTCTGGGTTCGAATCCCAGTCGGCTCACCGAACGGGACATCTTGTTCGTCGATGTCCCGAATAGCCTGATATAATGGGCTAATAATGCGGTTCATAATAAAACTTACTTATTTTCTTTCTAGCCTCAGCTTTTTTATACCCGATGGATAATTCGATCTCAGCCTATTGACAAGTGATTTTTTATTCCCTACGATTATGTTATATATGGGTCTTTTTGGTTATTTTCTTAGTATTTGCGGCATTATTGGTTTTTTACTCACCTTCACTAATCTATCAAATAGCATGGTTAATCGCCAAAATAAACTCTTAGGTACACAAATAAGTAATAAAACAGTCGAAAACCAAAAAAGATTCCAGAGAATATTTTTTATTGTCTTGATAGTAATAGGCTTATTACTTACTCGCGTACCTCTTTTTTAGATTCTTTGCTGATTTCTTAGCTCCTTGCTCCTCAATCTGATATACTTGTCTCAGATGTTCAAGCCAGGCTAAAGTCGGTTCAAATAGACGGTCACTAGGCTCACTTAGTAATGTATTTTTGATACAGTTTATGCTTGCTTGACTGGTTGTGTTATTAAGAATAAAATTCAGGTGTGGATGAGCAGCAGGGTGGAGATGCAGCGGATTTTGGGTCAGGGATAGCTGATGGGTGTACTGGCGCATTGGCTGCTTTAGGGATGTTTTTATTTTTAAGTTCAGTGATTTTGGGACTAACTTTTTTAAGCTTACACTCTTTTATTTAACCTCAAGAAATAAGTATAATACCCCTTGTGAATTGGGTTGATCTGGTAATATTTATCTTTTTGCTTTTATTTGCACTAGAGGGTTTAAGCCGGGGATTTGTTGGTGAGGGGTTTGATTTCCTATCGTTTTTACTGTCTTTTTTTCTGTCGTTTAGATTTTATAACTGGGTGGCTGATTTTTTTGAAAAGAGCTTTAGTTTAGCTCATTCGTTGTCTAATGTTTTGGGATTTATCTTTGTTTGGTTTTTAACTGAGGTGATCTTTTTTACCTTGTTACATTTATTTTTACCCAAAATAAAGTTTCCGAGTAGAGTCCTAAAAGTTTTAAATCCTTTAGCGTTTATTCCAGCGCTTCTAAGAGGCTTAGTTTTTATAGCTTTAATTTTGATATTGATTGCCACTTTTCCAATCCAGCCAAAGCTTAAACAAGCGGTTAATGAGTCTAAGATGGGGTCAGTGATTTTGGCAAATACCGCCCGTTTAGAGGGTCCAATTAAACAAATTTTTGGAGGAATCACTCAAGATACTTTCAGCTTCTTAACCATTAAACCCAAAAGTAATGAGAGCGTTAATCTAGGGTTTCAAACCTCAAAGTATTTTCCAAATGTAACCTTAGAAAAAAGAATGATTGATCTGGTGAATATGGAGCGGGCCAAACAGGGTTTAAAAACCTTAGCATTTAATCAGAATCTAACGGATATAGCTAGAGCGCATAGCGCAGATATGTTTGAAAGAGGCTATTTTTCTCACTACTCACCTGAAGGTAAAACTGTGGCTGATCGGGCAGCCGAACATCAGATAAGTTATGTGGTGATAGGTGAAAACTTGGCGTATGCTCCAACCTTAGAACTAGCTCACAATGGTTTAATGAACTCACCGGGGCATAGAGCGAATATCTTATCCCCTGACTTTGGAGAGGTTGGGATAGGAGTAATGGATGGTGGAGTTTTTGGTTTGATGATTACTCAAGTTTTTAGAGATTAATATGAATAGAAGTTATTTTGCTGCTGTTGCTACATTGATGACTCTGATTATCTCAGGTGGGCTAATTTATTTTGGCGTTCAACCTCATTTTAAAGAGGGTGAAAAGGTTTTGTCAGAGGTGATCACCCCTCCTGTTACTGAAACTGCAAGTCCACTGGCTAGCTCCAGCGTTCAGTTGCAGAATAGTGTTCAGGTAGTGAGGGTGATTGATGGGGATACCATTGAAGTGAATTTGCAAGGCAAAAATACTAAGGTGAGGTTGATTGGTGTGGATACTCCTGAGACAGTTGATCCAAGGCGAGGAGTTCAGTGTTTTGGAAAAGAAGCTAGTAATCAGACGAAATCGCTGGTTGATCAAAAAAGAGTGATTTTGACCAAGGATGTCTCAGAAACTGATAAATTTGGGCGGTTGCTGAGGTATGTTTACCTGCCTTTAGAGGATGGGCAACTGCTGTTTCTTAATGATTATTTAGTTAGAGAAGGTTTTGCCCATGCTTCAACTTATCCGCCAGATGTGGCGTTTTCAGCTCAATTTACAGAAGCAGAGAGGGCAGCCAGGCTTGGTAAAAAAGGGCTTTGGCAAAGCTGTAGTATTTGATATAGTGAGATAAGAGTGAAAAAATTTATTATTCAAATTGTGGCACTCGTTATCATTTTGATTGTGGCTGTATCGATTACATTTGGAAGTCAAACGCTACCAAGCTTTTTGAACTTTGGAGGCGAACAAATCAGCGTTTCCAAGCTCAAGATTGGCAGTGAAACAATAGATATCGAGATTGCGAACACGCCGGCACTGCGAGGAGTTGGACTTGGTGGTCGGGATAGTTTAGCGAGTGGTTCGGGTATGCTATTTGAGTTTCCGCAACCTGGTAAATACCGCTTTTGGATGAAAGATATGCGCTTTCCACTGGATTTTGTTTGGATTTCTGGTGGTCGAGTAGTAGATTTGCTAAAGAATGTACCAAATCCTTCTCCTAATCAATCAGTTGATAGTTTGCCAGTTTATGAACCAACATCACCGGTTGATCAAGTTTTGGAAGTTAATGCTGGTTTTATTGATGCCCACGGTCTAAAAATTGGGGATCCGGTTTCGGTCATAAACGATCAACCTGAAAGTTAAATGTAATATGAGTATACTGCCTGTCAAAGATATTCATGATGAAGATGTCGCTCTTTTTGGGGTTGACCTGCGCAATCTAGCCAAACTAGCTCAGCTTAATTTTCCGGTGGCCGAAGGAGTAGCGGTTACTCCGCCAGAGATTACCTTAAAGACGATTTTAAAGTATTTTGCGACTCCCGGTCCGAACGGTCAAATTAGAAAGGAAGAGTTTGAAGAACATTTACAGTTAATTCATGACAAAATGCATGAAATTGCTGTTCCGGAGGAATTTGAGAAAGAGTTAGATAAAAAAAAGCTGGATACCAAGGAATTGTGGCATCAGTTATTAGATCTGTGGATGGTTCAGTTGCGTTCGCAAATTTGGAGGTTGGGTATCCGGCCAGAGAAAGTTTTAAATCTATCGGCGCAAGGGATATTTTTTATCGATGCGATTCAAAGTTCGGGGACAGCTTTTTTTGATGAGCATGATCAGGCGGTGGTAGTAAAAACAGAAAGCGGTACATTGACTACCGAGTTAGCAGATGATTTGCACCAACTGGTTGTAGATGCTAATAGAAGATTATTTATTCCGCAAATTTACCAATGGGTGGTCTCAAATAAACTGTATCTGATCAAAGTCACACCATATACTCAAATACATGCCTCAAGTGATACTAGGCCTCACCTAGAAAGTTTGATTGAGCGGTCTTATTCAAGTGAACAAAGTATTCCCAAGACTTCAGTCAAAGTTTACTTGTCCTTGGGAAGTGATTACCGGATCGTTAGAGATTTAGATGGAGTGGTCATAAATGGAGAAAAAACTACTGATTTTGATGATCAGGTATTGAAGATGGCGGAAGTGGCTTTGTCTTATCCAGAGGGACAAATTCTATATAAAATTTCTGATAGACAGAATAGGTTTGGTGGGGTTAGGGGTGGTTTGTGGCTTTTGTCACATCCAGATGAGCTTAAATCTGAGGTGGAAGCATTTTTATTTGCTAGAAATAAAAAGCAGTTACTTAATTTGTCTTTGGTTTTACCAACTACCCGCTCAAAGCATGAGTTTGAGAATTTAAAAAGAGCGGTGGCCTCGCAGGGGGTTTCTAGAAAGGGGTCGCTGCAAGTCTGGTTACAGATGTCTACCCCGGAGAATTTTTTAAATATTGAAGATTATATTGAGGTAGGGATGGATGGTGTTTTGATTGATATGGATGAGTTGATTGCTTGGGTTGGTGGGTATGATCCAGAAGACCCAGAGAGCGCTTTTTACAAAGAACAGGTTGGTTCATTGATTCACTTACTCGAGGAGCCTTTTAAAAAGTTGCATAAGGCTGGGGTGGCAGTTCTTTGTTCTGGTAAGGTAGCGCTCCATGATGAACTACTGGAGTTTTTAATGGAAAAAGGAATTAAAGGAGTAATTGTTGGAGAAGAAACTGCACCTTACATAAGTGAGCATTTGCATTTTATAGAAAAAAGAATTATTAGAAAAAAGTTAGGTTGAAATATTATTGCTAACCTTGTTTAGATTGGAGTTCATTTAAAGCTGATTTTAACAGCTCCTCAACTAGCGTATATTCTTCTTGCTCATAACCATTAATAGCAAGAAGTAATTTGAGGGTAAAACTAGTTCTTTTAGCAAAACTTAGGTCACTTGCTATGACTTCGAGAGAAGGTAAGGTTAGGGTAAGAGTTGGGTCGTGTAGTTCAAGATCTTCGTTTAATCTAAATAAGGTTTCAGTTAGTTGTTTAGCTGTTTTTGGACTGATAGATTTACCTAGCTCAATATTTCTGAGTGTTTTGTCGCTTAAGCCAGCCTGTCTGGCAATTTCAGCTTTGGAGATATGCCTAGACCTGCAGGTTTCTCTTAGAAGGTTCTTTAGTGTAGTTTCTTGGGCTACTGCTGGTTGCTCGACGAATCTTTCAGTTACCATACTCGACAAGATTATAGGGCATTTTTTTAGAAAGTCAAATTGGGTTAGTCAGGTTAAAAAGTAAAATGTACTCGCCTTTAGGGTTTTTATTGGTTAGATCCACCAGATGTTTGGAAATTGGTTGGGATTTAACTGATTGGTGGATTTTGGTTAACTCAGAAGCCACAGTGACACTGATATCTCCGAAAAATTCTTTCATCTCCTCCAAAGGTTTCTTTAATTTAAAAGGGGAGATAAAGGCGATAAAAGTGGTTGGTTGAATTTTACTTATGTCTATCAGCTTTTGATATAGGGTATGGCGCTGTCCAGATTTTTCTGGTAGATAGCCTAGAAACATAAACTTATCTGGTGGCAAACCAGAGAGGGTTAGAGCAACAATTGGACTAGCTGGTCCTGGAATTGAATCCACTTCGATATTTTGGGCGATGCATTCTCTGACTAATTTATAGCCTGGGTCAGAGATTAATGGAGTGCCCGCATCGGATACCAGCGCTAAATTTTGGCCCGATTTTAATCTCTCTATGATTTGAGGAAAAGTTTTGGATTCATTAAAATCATTAATCACTAGCATTGGTTTTCTGATTTTATAGTGATTAAGTAAAATGGCAGTTCTTCTGGTATCTTCGCAGATAATTGCATCAACAGCTTGCAGGGATTCAATTGCCCGCTGTGTTATATCCTTTAAATTTCCAATTGGAGTTGCTACAATTATTAGCATGCTAGAGAGTTTAGCACACTTTATAATCAATTTCATTTCAACTTTGGGGTATCCGGGAGTGATTATTACCATGGCGATTGAATCAGCTTTAATTCCACTACCTTCTGAGGTGATTATGCCTTTTTCAGGTTATCTAGTCTCAACTGGCCAATTTAATTTGCATTTAGTGGCTCTTTCTGGAGCAACAGGAAACCTGATTGGATCACTGCTAGCTTATTCGTTGGGATATTGGGGGCATGAGAAGTTGGTTAGAAGATTTATCAGAAGATGGGGAAAGTGGATTTTGCTAACAGAAGATGAGTTAGATCATGCGGAGAAATTGCTTCATAAATATAAAGACTGGGTAGTTTTGGGAAGCCGGGTTATTCCAGGAGTTAGAACTGTGATCTCCTTGCCTTGTGGTATTGCCAAGCTACCACTTCTAAGATTTTCTGTGCTGACATTTTTTGGTTCGCTTGTTTGGTCGTACGTATTGGCTTTTATTGGTTTGAAACTAGGTGAAAACTGGGAGAGCTTGGGTGGAATCTTCCATAAACTGGATGCTGTCATTATAGTTTTGCTTCTAGGACTCGCTGGACTTTATGTTTGGTCTAAATTAAGAAAGAGGTCTTGATTTTCAACGTTAATCAAAAGTTTGAAGCAATTATTAGAACCGTCTGATCACTACGACGCAAGTAATCAGTAGATTGGAGTATAAACAAAAAATTTAATATCTCATTGATAGACTTATAGGAAAAATGGGAGATTTTGTTAGAGAATTGTTTCTATTGTAAAATATTGGCAGTTATGTTACGGTAGTGATAGGTTTCCAGCTTGCCCATGGGAGACTTAAATTATAATAGAAAAACCGGGATACAAATAACCTTAATGGTGAGGTTGGTCTAATGGTTATGACACTCTGCTGGTAGCAGAGAGACTGCGGGTTCAACCCCCGTACCTCACCCCAATTGTATCCCGGTCTCAATATTCAATTATTAAATTAACCTACGAATTATACCCGAAACGTTTAATTTTATCAACTATATTGTTTAGTGCCTAATGTCTACATGTAATGTCAAGTTGCTAGTTGATACTAATTGGATAGTAACGGATTTGTCGATGTTTGTAAAGCAATCATTTTGATTTCAGGAAATCAAATAGTATAAGAATATATCAAAAACTGTTCTACGAAAATCGACAGCAATAAGTAAATATGACTTCATGAATATTTAGTCTATTGACGTCTAGAGATGAAATGTTAATATCTGTCAAGGAGTATATTGACAGGTGGAGAAGAAAGTCCATAAACTAAACTAATGCCTAATGAGATTTCTTACATACTTCTTTCTGTAAATATGTTGAAATTCGGTATTACTTCGGGTACAATGCACAAACTTAATAATTATACTCAATTGAAAAAGCAAATTATTTAAGTGATAAAGGAGATTTTGATGACTAAGAAGAGTGCTAGAATATATAAAAAAATAGCCGCAGATGAAAAGATTTATCTGAAGGGAAGCAAAATACCGCTTGAATTTTTATTTGATTATTTTATATCGGGGTATACTTTAACGGATTTCATTTCTTCTTATCCTTGGATTAAAAAAAATGATGCTATAAAAAAATTAGAGGAGATTAAAGAAAAAGCTGCCTCAGCTCATGCCCTCTAAAAAACCTAAACTGCACTTCTATGCTGATGAGTGTATTCCCCTACAATCCATTACTTATTTAAGAGAGAAGGGTATAAACGCTATTGATGTTTACAGCAGAAATCTTCAGAACAAGAGCGATCATTTTCAGTTTAGATATAGTAAAAAAATAGAAAAGATTTTTCTTTCTTTAGATAAGGATGTTCAAAAATTTGAAGAGAGTTCTTTAAAGGATCATCCAGGAGTAATTCTCATAAAAGTATCTATAGTTTCCCCCAAAACAGTTAATCAAATAGCGGATAAGATTTTAAAACATTTAACTGAAGATTTTGTCAAAAGTTCTGTAGTTAGAATTAGCAATCATTTAATATTGAGAGAAAAGGATGGAAAAATAACCAAAAAGAAAATCTGAAGGTTTAGGTTCAATTAAACCGTCTAATCACTCCGACGCATTTGCCTTGGATTTCGACGTCGGTGACGTAGATGGGTTGCATCGAAGCGTTAGCTGGTTCCAATCTGATTCGGTTTGGTTCTTTGAAGAATCTTTTTAAAGTCGCCAGTCCATTTTCAAGCAAGGCGACTACGATGTCTCCATCTTGAGCAGTATTCTGCTCTTCGATGATGACGAAATCTCCGTCTAGGATTCCGTCCTCGATCATCGAGTCGCCTTTAACTTGTAACACGTAAGATCGTTTTTTACCTGAAACTAAATTTGGAGAGACTGAAATGGTGGCATCTGGATCGGTGTAAGCCATAATTGGTTGTCCGGCAGCGATAAATCCTAGAACTGGTAGTTCAATGCCTTTGAGGTGATCCGAGATTTTTTGGTCTAACACTTCAATTCCCCTAACTGCTCCATCAAATTTTTTGATCAACCGCTTTTGGATTAGAGCTTGGAGATGTTCATGAACTGTGGCTAGAGATGAGACTCCAATACTTTCAGCGATTTCACCTAAAGTTGGGGAGTATCCATACTTGGTAATATATTGTTTAATAAAGTCTAATATTTGTTTTTGTCTTCGGTATAATGTGACTGGCATTTCGGTGTTCCTTCGCCTTTTCTTAGTATTAAATTTACCAAATACAACCCGAACTTGTCAACTATCCGTCTTTATATCAAATCATCTCAACTTTAAAAAAGCTTGCTTAAAATTTAAGATGTGATAATATTTTGTGATGGAAAAATTGGTAGTCGAAGGAATGCAAATGAGCCGACCGGATTTCTATGGTATCTATTGGGAGATTAATAAGTGGATGAAGTTGGAGAATCAGGCCAATTTTGATGAGGCGATGAATGAGTGGTGTGCATTGTATGAAGTTTATCAAAGGTTGGGGTATAAGGTAGATTTAATTAAGGCTGTACCTGGTTTGCACGACATGTCTTTTACTGCTAATGGTCCGCTTATGATTGACAAAACTGCCATAATGCCTAGGTTTAAACACCAAGAGAGGCAAGGGGAGGTTGCAGAGCATCGTAAGTGGGTAGAGTCGCGAGATTATGAAACTATTATTGATGCTGACTGCGATTGGGAAGGTCCTGCAGAGACAATAATTAATCCCAGGGGTAAAATTGCTTTTCATACTTTTGGGGTTAGAAGTAGTAAGGATTCAGCTGAATTCATTCAAAAACAACTTCCTCAATACCAAATAATACCGCTTGAGCTAGCAACGGAAGAGTTTTACCATGGGGATACTTGTTTGGTTTGGTTAGATGGTCGGACTATAGCTTATTATCCCCGGGCTTTTACTGTAGAGGCTCAAAAAGCAGTCGAAAATTCTGGGGTGAATATTATTGAGGTGGATGAAGAGTCCGCAATAGGATTTGCATGCAATTCGGTGGTTTTAATGGAGAGACAAGCAGTTGTTTGCAATGATGAGCCCGCTACAATTGATTTTTTTCTGAAAGAGGCTCCCAAGTTGGGATTGTCCATCATACCCACCAGGGTCAGAAATTTTAAAAATGCTGGTGGGTCAGCTAAGTGCTTAACTAATTTTAGGTATACTAGGGTACCTTTAGCTGCTTAATCTTTTTTCTTACCTTTGATGATGGTAGTCTGGCCATTTTGATCGATGATTATTGTTTGATCACCGCCTTGGGGGATGGTTATAACTTGGGGTGTTGGGGCTGGGGAGTTTGGGGTAGATTGAGGTGGTGATGGGTTGGAAGAGCCAGAGGGTGATGAGCTAGGTTTGGGGATAAAACAGTAGGCAGTTGGTTCGCTACCTTTGATGAAATACTCAGTATACCCAGATGAGGTGGCTTCTTTGACTTTTAAACCGTTAAACCGGCAAATATTAACAGAAGCAATATTGGCAGGGGGGGTAAACTTTTCAACTGGTGTGCCAGCCAGAAATTTTTCCATTAAACTCCTCCAAATTGGTGCGGCACCTAATGATCCAGCGATTTGACTCATTTGAGTGTTATCGTTGTTGCCTACCCAAACACCAATTGCTAGATGAGGGGTGTATCCGAGAGTCCAGGCGTCTTTGTAGTCTTCAGTTGTACCGGTTTTAACTGCAGCAGGTCTAGAGATGTTTAGTGCATTGCCGAATGTTTCTGCTCTAGTGGTGTTGTCGGATAGGATGGAGCTAATTAGGAAGGTGTATTCAGGATCGATGATTCTAGTGAGACTGGGTTGGTATTTATAGATGACTTGGCCAGATTTGTCTTTAATCTCTTGAATTAAGGTTGGATCATTTTTTTGACCTTGGTTAGCTAGCGTGGCATAGACATTGGTCATCTCAAGGAGCTGGACCTCACCTGACCCAAGGACGAGTGAGAGTCCATACTTTGAGGGATCATCTCCTAAGCTGGTGAGACCGAGCCTTTGGGCTATTTCTAGCGCGGCTGGAATTCCTAGTTTGTTCATCACCTCAACAGCGGGAATGTTTAATGAGTTGGCCAAGGCCCGTCTGACCAGGACTTGGCCCCGATTGCGCCGGTCATAATCATGAGGGCTATAGGGAGGGGACCCAGCTACGTTATAAGTAATCGGATCATCATGCAGAACAGTTGCTGGAGTGATCAGCCCCTTTTCCATAGCAGCGCTATAGACGATTGGTTTAAAACTAGATCCGGGAGGGCGCAATGCGGTGGCAATATTAAATTTACCAAACGTAGTGTCGTTCCAGTCCTTGCTGCCCACTAAGGCTTTAATTTCGCCATTTGTTGGATCTTCAACTACTACTGCACCATTGGAGACATGACTGGTTTTTAGAGCTTCTACCTGAGTTTTGACGACTTTCTCAGCATAAGCTTGCCAATCTAAATCAAGGGTGGTTTTAATGGTGAAGCCAGAGCGGGCGATCCGTTCCTCCCCGTATTTATCAACCAATTGTTGCTTGATCATTAAAGCAAAATGGGGAGCTGCAAATGAGAATTGCTCAGGGTTTTTGTTAAAGACCAACTTTTCATCTAAAGCCTCGTGAGCTTGTTTGGGGGTAGTTTTTTGTTGTTCCTGCATCTGTTCGAGAACATATTCTTGCCGCAGCTTGGCCTTATTTGCATCGCCGGAGATTGGTGAGAGCTCAGAGGGGGCAGTTAACAGACCGGCTAGCATGCTCGATTGGGACAAATCCAGGTTTTGGACAGAGACGCCAAAATAGGTGTTAGAGGCCGATTGGATTCCAAAGGCACCTTCTCCAAAATAAACTGAATTTAAATACATCTCCAAGATTTCATCTTTGGTGTAGCGGCGCTCGATCTCCTGGGAGAGGATTAGTTCTTGGTATTTACGGAGAAAGTTTTTATTGGCGGTTAATAGTGAGTTTTTAACTAGTTGTTGGGTGATCGTTGAGCCACCATATTTGAGGTCTTTGTGCTTGAAATCGGCGACGACTGCCCCCAGTATGGAACGGAGTGAAAAGCCGGGATGAGAGTAGAAATCTTTGTCTTCAGCCGCGATGACAGCTTCCTGGAGCTGTTTGGGAATTTGGTTTAAGGGGACAAAGGTTTTGTATTTGGCTTCGTAGAAGCGGAAAAAAACCTGATCGTTGCGGTCGAGCAGAACTACACCCGTGTTGTTTCTGTTCATGATCGTGTCTTTGGTGGTTAGATCCTGGGCGAAATAAAGGTAAGTAAAGATGGGAACAAAAGAAACAGTGGCGATAATTGCCAAAAAGGCGGTGAAGATATCCCTTTTATCCAATTTGAAGGCATTTTGGAGAGACTTCATACTACTATGAGTTTACAGGTGATTTGCTTGCTTAATGTAAGAGCGTTGATAGAGAATTGTAAGGTATGGAAGTGCTTACTGGCGGACTTTGACTGGAATATAAGCAGGTTTGATCCCAAGTAGTTCTAAGATTTTGGCAGCGATTGCTTCAAGCAGAATGTATTCACCTCCTCTACTTAAATAATAGTATATACCTTAGTTCCAGTATTTCCAAGTTTGATATTTAGCTTTAAAATCTGACTCAGTTAGGTTGATAGGTTTGAGTCCAGCGGCTTTTTCAAATCCTAAGTCAAGTAACTCCGAGGCCCAAAGGTCTCGTTCCAGAACAGTGGTTGCCCCTAAGACTACCACTAAAATGGTTTGACCTTCTCTAGTTGCGGTAACTAAAGTGGTTTTGCCGGCGGCATCAGTGTTGCCAATTTTAACGCCTGAGGCGCCTGGATAAACTCCCAAAAGGCCGTTCCAGTTGTAGAGATCGAACTGTTTATGGTTAGAGTTTTCCGGAATAAATTGGTATTGTTTTTGAACGATTGAGGTGATTAAAGGATAGTTGGTTAGTGCATAGTGAGCCAGGATTGCGAGATCGGTAGCGCTGCTGTAATTGGAGTTGCCATCAAAGCCTTGAGGATTATCAAAATGACTGTTTTTTAGATTTAGAAACTGGGCTTTTAAGTTCATTGCGTTAACAAAAACTGGTTGGGTGACTTGTTTTTCCACCCCTTCTTTGATGACTTGAATAGCGTCATTGGCAGAAGTGAGTAAAGCAGCGTTGAGGAGTTCCTCAAGTGACATTTTTTGGCCAGGAACAACGCCAATCCGGGTCGGTTCAATCTGGCTAGCCTTTTCCGATATTTCAAATAAGTCAGTTGGTTTGGATAGATCCAGTGCGACGGTGGCGGTCATCAGTTTGGTAATTGAAGCGATCGGTAGAGACTCGGTCGAATTCTTTTCAGCGATAATTTCTCCGGTGTTGTTGTTAACCACGATGTAAGCGCTAGCTGAGTCATATTCACCGGTCGCTTTGGCCTCATTAATGAATGAGTTCTGACTTTTTAGCTGATAGTGGTTGTCTTTTTGTTCCAGTTTGGGTTTGATGGTGTCCATGATGTTGGGAGTTTGAGGTGTGGGGCTCACGATTTTGGAGATCTTTAATTTAAGGTGAGGGAAACTAGCCATGACAAACACTGCAATGAAGGTGAATATAAAGACCCACCACTTAGTTGGTAGTTTGAGTTTAAAGTTAGTTATTTTCATTGATTGTCTTTTGAGAGATGCTGATATCAGCAAACTTTTGACCAAATTTTTCCGCTAATAGTTGCCAAAGCTCGGTTTTGCCGTTATCCATACCTAGGGCCCACATGCCGACTCCAGCTAAGTTTTTTTCCTTGGCAAAATCATATTTTAAGCCTAAAGATTTAACGTCATCCAAGAAAAGCATTCTCCAGGTGTCGGTATCCGCAATGTGATAGGCCATATAGCCGACTTTGCCGTTATCATCCCAGCCTTGTTTGAATTCATCAACGCCTTCCATATTCGGATTAAGGTCATTTTTGGCAGTGGTGTAAGTCTGAGCTTTGGGTGTACCTCTCCAAGAGTAATAGGGTCTGGTTTCAGCTTTGATGGTTGGTTCGTAGACTAAGTAGTTGTAGCCGTAATAGGGAACACCTAAAATTAGTTTTTTAGGATCCATGTATTTAGTAAAGTCAGCGACTGCTGAGGCGATATCATACCAGTACTTGCCGGTTTCATGTCCATAAAGGGGGGCAGTTGGAATGGCGTTGTCTGAGCCAGCGACCGCAAAGTCATAAGCCATCATGAAAATGCCATCAGCTGATTTACCAAGGAAGGCGATGTCATAAATCTTCGGATCTTTAACAGCGGAGGCATAAACTGAGACAGTGACTCTGGATTCTGGTTCAGCTTGGTGCATTTTATTGGTCAGCGCAGCGACAAACTGAGAGAACTTGTGTCGGTATTCAGGCCCTGGATTGCCGACATATTCGAAGTCAACGTTGATGCCATCGATACCACGCTTTCTGACTTCTTCAACAGTTTGGTTGATGGCATTTTGCTGTGCAATTGGATCATCCATGAGGGCCTTGATATTGTCATTGTCCATTTGGGTGATGGTGAGAACGACTCTAGTACCTTGACTGTGGGCTTTCTTGAAGAGTTCGGTGGCTTTTTTACTTTGAAAAGTTTGATAACCGACATCTTCCCGGTCCAGATCACCAGAACTATCCACATCAACTCCAAAATAAGCGAAGGTGGTTAAGACGTTAAAATCAACGTTGTCCAACTTATTGATGTTCCACCAAGGAGCAAAGCCAAAGATCTCTTTGGTGTTTTTGCTAGTGTTTAATGGTTGAAGTGGGGTAATCAGCGGGCTGATTAATTGTTGAATGGGAATGGCGGCATGGATTAGCAAAAAGATGATGCAAAAAAGGTCAATTATGGCGCCAATGCTGTAGCGGGTTTTTTTGGATTGAAAGATCTGCTTTTTCAGAACTGGCCAGATCTTAGTCAAATGTGATAGGGGCAATTCAAACATGTTTTAGCGCAACGCTTAAGTTGTTTTTGGGGGAATTAAAAACAACTTAAGGTTACAAGGGGCGAAATTAACAAACATTTAAGAATTTGTCAAGTTTTTGGTAATAATAGGCACGAGGAAATGTAATAAAGGTGTAAGTGCGCCAGTAAAAAGCGTAGCGTGCTAATGACACAAAAAAAGCTCCGGATATCCGGAGCTTTTTACTGCTCTTTTTTAAGAGTTAACTCTTAACCTAATCTTTGCTGTCTGTCCATCCAAACTGTTTGGGCGTTCTCATCCTCGGTGCTATTTTTACCCATCTTTCGAAGTTTAAGACCTAAAGGTAGTAAACCAGTTAAGGGAATAGCTGCTAAAGGCAAACCAGTTTTTGGTAGCTCTTTAACATTACTTGGATTTGAAGCGGTTGTGACAACAACAGGAACTGCAGCTGTGGTAACAGTTGTAGAAGTTGAAGTTGTTGAAGTAGCGCTTGGAGTTGGAACAGTCACATTGACTGTGGTGTTACCAACTGAACCACCAGTTGCGTTAGCTGTCGCGCTTCCACCTGTTGCAGTCTGTGATTGAGACTGGGAGTTGGAATTGCTGTTAGTGTTGCTATTGCTGTTTTGGTTGCAGTTGATATTGTTACCATTTCCGTTGGTTACTGTGGCTCCATCAGGACAGTTCTGCACGTTGGGTGCAGGTGTCGGTGTGACAACTGGTGTTGGAGTTGGAGTAGCTGCTGGTGTTGGTGTTGGTGTAGGCGTAGGTGTTACTACTGGCGTTGGGCTAGGAGTAACCATTGGAGTAGGGGTAGGAGTTGGAGTTGGCTGAATGAAATTGGTCACATAAGCCTTCCACAAAACCTGAGCACTCTCTCCAAAAGCTAAGCTGCCTACATTAATACCACTGGTGGTAACAGTATCAGGTGCTGAACATCCACTGGGGCAAGCGTTGGAGAAAATCCGAGCGTGTCCAGGAATGTAAGCAAATGCTTGCTGGCCATCACCAAAATTAACCGTTAAAGTGTCAGAAACTGATGCGGCGTTATCCGCAGATACAGTTGCTGATCCAGTAAGAGGTGAATTAGTGGGTGTAGTTGGTAAACTCGCTTTAACTGTCACGTTTGTGGTGACAGAATCTGAGGTCATGTTCTGAGCAACCATTCTAAACTCAATTGCATGTCCTGCGCCAGCGTTAACAGGGTCACACCAGTCACAGTTAGGGAAACTTCGGTCTCCGCCTGTTAAGATGTCGCCTGTTCTAAAGGTAGGAGTTCCTGCTGCTGATGTTAATCTTGGCAAAAGAACGATACCTGTTAGGGCTGCTACTAGTAATGCAGCCATAATGATACTTTTTTTAGTAAATAATGCTATTTTCATATTCTAATTCACCTCCCTTCAGTGTTAATTATTTTTATCTAATTGTTGGTGGCAGTGCTGATGTGTTTCCTGATACTGGTGGTGCTGCTGGGGCGATTGGTCCAGATGGTACTGGTGCGCTTGGTGCAGCGGGAGCAGGAGCTGGGGCTGGTACAGGTGCTGCTGAGGGAATAGGTGCGGATGCAGGTGCTGCAACTGGTGCTACAGGGGGTGATGCAGGAGCTGCTACTGGTTGTGCAGGTGCAGAAACTGGAGCGGAAGCAGGCTGAGCATTACTGGTAGTGGCTGGTGCGCTAGCTGGAGCAGGAGCGGGTGCTGCTGGTTGAACTGGAGCAGATGCTGGTGCAGCTGCGGGTTGTGCAGGTGGAGCAACTTGAGCTGCTGGTGCTGCAGGAGGTGCAGTTACAGGTGCTGATGACGGTGGAGCTGCTTGTACAGGAGCAGAGGCAGGTGGGGCTGCCGGTGGGGCTGGTTGAGTAACAGGTGCTGGAGCTGGTTGGGCTGGTGCTGCAGGAGCAGCAGCTGGTACTGAAGGACCAGATGGTGGAGCAGCTACTGGGGCTGCAGGAACTTTGTTTTTGTCATCAGGTGGTGCACTGCTTCCACCTCTTTCGGTTGAAGGGGCTGGAGGAACTGGTTGTGAAACTGGTGCAGGAGCTGGTGGTAGAGGTACGACCGGTTGAGATGGTGGTGGAGCAACAGGAGCTGCAGGTCCAGAATTTACATGCGTGTCTGGAGATGTTGGTGGCGCACTAACAGGAGGTTGTGATGGAGGTGCTGAAACTGGTAATGCTGGCAGAGTATTAGATACTGGTGGGGCTGCTGGAGCTGCAGGGCCTGGTTCTGGTGGTGCAGCGTGAGTTCCAATTTCAGCTCCAGTGGGAGTGCCAACTGCTACTACTGGAGGGAGAACTGGGAAATGATCTGCGTTGGTTGGCGCTACAGTTGGTAGTGCTGGTGTAGGTGGAACTGGTGATGACTCAGGTGTGGGAAATGGTGCTGGTGTGGTAGTAGGGAACGGCACATCAGTATTAGTTGGAGCTGCTGTTGGTGGAGGTGGGGTGGATGTAGCTCTTGGTTGAGTTGCTGTTGGAAATGGAACATCAGTATTGGTTGGAGCAGGGGTTGGTGATTCTACTACAGGTGTGGAGGTGCTAGTTGGAACTTCAGGTGTAGCAGTACTCGTTGGAATTCCAGGGGTTGCTGTTGGTAGAGGGGTGTTAGTAGGAGCTGGAGTAGGGGTGTTTACTACTGGAGTAGCTGTCTTTGTGGGTACTTCTGTTGGAGTAGAAGAAGGAACAGGTGTTGCAGTTTCGGTTGAAACAGGAGTTGCAGTTGGTAGAGCTGTGTTTGTTGGTGCTGGGGTTGGAGTTTTGACCTCAGGTGTTGAAGTTGAGGGTGGTGTAGCAGTTGCTGTTTCTGCAGAAGGAGGTGTTGGTGTGTTGCTTGGGGCTGGTGGGGGAGTTTGAATAAAGACTATTTGTCCAGGAGTTGTTGGGGTAGGGGTAGGAGTATTGGTTGGAGTTGGGGTTTTGGTAGGAGTCTTAGTAGGTGTTTCTGTTGGGGTGTTAGTTGCTGGAACAAAGACTATTTTGGGTGGTTTTTGTGTAGGAGCGGGAACTCTTCTGATTGGATTACCTTTACAATCTAGCCGGATCAATATTGGTGGTTCTTCTGGTTTTTCGGGATCAACTAGCATAGCAAACTCGTCATCCCATTTATACTGGTTAGTGTCTTGAGTTAGCTGATCCACAAAATATACTATTTCAGGAGCGACGACACCGCTGTTGTTGTAGGCAGTTTGCATGACTTCATCTATTTGTAAACCACCTCCTTTGGCATTATTGAAGTTTCGGGCAGTGTCAATTGCAGTGGCGATTAATTGGTCTGGGTTTTTACCCATCATTTTTAGGGCTTCCCGGATGTTAGCTTTAGTTTTGAAAGCTGTTCCGTGTAAGAGATTATTGACGTCATCAATATTTTGAGGCCGATCTCCCTCCAAGAAAGTGTCTTTATCGTAATAATTAATCTTATCTTTAGGAGCAACAGCTACTTCAGTTGGCTGAACAGCTGGTTCAACGCTAATAAAATTGCTGACTAAGTTAGTAATTCCCCCCAAGATATCAGGAGCACTAACTCGAGCCATAGTTAAGGTGGTTGGTTTATCTTCCTGATCTGGATTAGCCGGAGCTGCTGCCGCAACTGGTTCGTGACTGACTTCATTTGATCTGAGAGCAACGCCTCCAGCTACTACTGCAATTAATGCAGCCGCTGGTAGAGTAACTCCTAGGGTTAGTCGAGTTCGGCCTTTGAGCTCAGGTATTCTAATATTGCCAACTGTTTCTTTGACCTGATCAGCCCTCTCTTTTACTGCTATTATGGCTGCGATGCCTTTTTGAAGAAGTCTTTTACCTTTACTTGCTGGTCTAGGAGCTTCTGCTGGTTCTTCAGCTAAAATTTCAGGTTCTGGTTCAACTCTGAGAGGTTCAGTAGTTACTCTCTTTGGGGCTAAATCGATTGGATCGCTGCTAATTACAACAACTCGAGCCCCTGCATCTTCAAAAGTTTTAGCAAGTTGTTGGGGTGTAGGTTCGGATGAGGCAGGTGTTGCTTCTCTTGCCGGACTCCTTGTTGGTTCAGTTGAGAAGGAGGGGGTAAAGGTGATTTGACTCGCTGGAGCTGCATTGGCTTTTTTTTCTGCCCTTTCTTCCTTGAGTTTTTGCCAGGCATTGTTAAGAAGGCGCTGTTCTTTGATGCTTTTTTCTTGAATATAGCCGCTGACAACTGCTTCAACTTCTTTGTCACTTAAGTGAAGAGATTTAAATTCAGCTGTTTCAAAGTAGGCAGAAATAGAGTCTACAAACTCCCTTCTAAAACCAGATTTAAAACCTTCTTCGGGATTGGAAGGAAGATCTGTTTGGCCTAATTCGTGCATGATAGTGCTAATTTTAACCCTATAGATAACTGTTGTCAAGTATATAGGACAACTTCTTGCAAAAGTCTTACAGAGTTCTGGAGGCTTAATTACAGAGGGAAAACCAAGCAAGCAAAAACTTAACTATGAGCCTAGATAATTCTAAAAACTACCTTATATATAGTAATATACTATTCGTTGTTCCAGTTGTCTAGCTCTTTCCAGAAAACATCACCAGCAATTCCCAGCATTGAAGCGCATTTTTTAAGGCAGTCTGAGGCAGCTGCCTTGAGGTCATCAGCGATGGAAACTGGATCGCCAGTTTGACGACTAAATTTGATATCGGACCCGCCATACTGACCCTTAGTAATGCTGTGAGTGACAATGCGGATTGTCAATTCACCTCTGACCCAGACTTGGCGGTTGCCTACTTGTTGGTCGATGATCCGGAAATCCCAATCCCAACCAAAGGCTTGGTTTAAAATGTTGATGACATAACCAACTTCAACATAACTGAGTTGAGTCCCTCCCGGGCCAGGCCGCTTTTTAATAAATTGGTCCGGTGTTTTTTGAGTAATAAAGGTCAGCTGAGCTTTGTTGAGGTTTTGAGGGAGTAAATCTTTGTCAAATTTAGTTTCTTCAGGCATAGTCTGTTTGGGTCAACTCGGGTCTTTCTCTTTGGGGTGGTTCTGGAAATTTGCCAGATAGGGCATTGACTGTGAAGGTTAGTCCAAAATAGGCGATGATAATCAAAGCGACAGTTAAAATCAGCCCAAGCAAAAACTTGATTTCGTACGCTTTACTGGCCTCATAGGTTGGTGGTAGGCTAACTGTTTCCATAGAAGTTACCTGAATAAAATACTTGAACTGTTGAGTCTAAGTACAGAGCTGGGCTTTGCCTGCGCTCGGATAGCGTTGGAAAGCACTGTTTGCCAATTGACCGGTTTTTGTTTGCTTCGGCTTAAAACTGTTTCCATATTAGTTCTTCTCATCAGATTTTTTTTAAGTTGAAATAGAGGAGAAGTCCGGTTAATTAAACTTCGTTTGTACATGATAGTAATGCTAGCCAAAATGGATGAGAATCAAATGGAGAATTGGTAATAGTTTGGTAAGTTATGGGCTTATTGATTGGATAAGGTATACTAGTTGTGTGTTGCCCAACAAGTTGTGTTTTGTTGATGTGGAAACAACAGGGATGCGATCAACATATGATCGGATAATCGAGATAGGAGCGCTTCGGGTTGAGGAAAATAGAGTTGTTAAAACGTTCACCAGTCTAATTAATCCAGATAAATATCTTCCTCCAGAGATAGTCAGTTTAACTGGCATTACTCCGGCCGACTTAGAAAATGCGCCTTCTTTTAGGGAGATCAAAGATGAAATTCAAGAGATGTTTGAGGATGCTATTTTGGTGGCTCACAACGTCCGTTTTGATTATGGATTTATCAAAAATGAATTTAAAAGATTGGGTTTAGTATTTTCTCCGAAGCATTTTTGCACTGTTAAGCTATCTAGATCGCTTTTTCCGGAATTTAATCATCACAATTTGGATGCAATCATGGAGAGATTTAAGATTAAATCAGAGGTGCGTCACCGGGCTTTTAACGATGCAGCAGTTTTGTGGGAGTTCTATCAAAAAATTCAAAAAAAGTTTACAGAGGAGGTCTTAATTGAAGCAGTTAACCGGGCACTCTTGCGGCCAACTTTGCCAATTAATTTGCCGCCTGACACGCTTGATAGCTTGCCAGAGGCGCCTGGAGTTTACATTTTTTATGGGGCGGGTGGGGTGCCACTTTATGTGGGAAAAAGTGTGAGCATCCGGGACCGGGTTTTATCTCATTTTTCATCTGATCACAGTAGCTCAAAAGAGATGAAAATTGCTCAGCAAATTGAAAGTATTGAAACGATTGAAACTGCTGGAGAGTTGGGAGCACTTTTGTTGGAAGCCTCATTGGTTAAAAAGATGCAGCCGATGTATAACCGGATGCTCCGGGTTTCAAGAAAATTAGTCGTGTTAATTCAAAAGCAAACTCAAGAGGGGTACAACTCAGTTGATTTTGAAACGCCAGGTCAAATTAATGTAGCTGATTTAGATAAAATTGTGGGAATTTTCCGCTCGATGAGGCAGGCTAAGGAGTGTTTAATCAATTTAGCGCGTGAGCATGAATTATGTGAGAGGTTGCTCAAAACTGAGACTACTAGTACCTCTTGTTTTGGTTACAGATTGGGGAGGTGTAAAGGAGCTTGTGTTGGAAAAGAGAGCGCCCTCCGGTACAATATGCGCTTTATTATTGCTTTTTCGCATTTAAAGATCAGAAATTGGCCTTTTGAAGGGCCAGTGGTTATTAAAGAAGAAAATCCTTTAAATGAGTACTTTGAAGGCTATTTGGTTGATAAATGGTGCTATCTAGGGACTCTGAGTAAACAAGCTGATCCTCATGAGCTGATGACCCAGGAATTTAACTTTGATGTCGATACTTATAAGATTATTGAAAGATATTTAAGAGATCCTAGAAATCAGGCAAATATTAAACCATTGCCTTTTGTTTGGTAAATTAGTTTCTAGCTGGGGAGTTAGTAGGAAGTGCGATTGGGGTTGTAGGGGTAGGGTTGCGTTGGTCTCCACAAGCTTCATCAATCCAGGGGCATCTAGTTGCTGAGGCTTCAGCTGGAGAGGTAGCTGTTGGGGTAGCAGTAGCTGAGGGGTATGGGAGGGGAATGACAGTTCCGCGGGGAATTGGTATGGTAGGAAGAGGAAACATATCCCCTGTATTTCTAGTTGGTTCTGCTGAGGGAGTTGGAGTATTTGTAGGAATTGCACTTGCTGTGGGAGTAAAGGATGGGAGGATTCTAGGAATAGTTCCTCCTAGAGAACTTATGGTTGGGGTGGCAGTGCCCTCTTGGTAAATATTGCAGAGTCCATTTTGGCCGTGATAATCTCTAGAATCAAAAATAGTCGGTACGAATAGGCGGAAGCCTTGTTCAGGGGCAAAAAGAGGGGCTGGGCATTTAGGCTCAATCCGTTTAGATGATGCTGCTGTTGGTGTGCCTACTGCTTCAGCATCAGCTGCTGGTTGAGTGTTAATTGTGGACAGTACACCTAATGCGCTAGCACCTAATAAGGAGAATAATAAGATTTTTAACGCTCTAGGGTCTGTAACTAAGGAGGAAATTTGGCCGAGGGGGAGCTCCACTTGACGTGGGTCTAAATGTCGCAAACTGGTTTCCAACCAGCTCATAGAATTATTATACCTCTTAGAGGGTTTTTTGCAAGCATCCAATTGGGAAGGGCTAAAGTCAATTTCTGGCATTTGACGTATTATAACCTATAGTTAAGCAAAATGCAAATTTAGTCTTTCGGGTATGTTTTGGGATATGGTAAAATGGCTTTATGTCAAAATTCAAGATTGTTTCCGACTTCAAGCCAACTGGTGATCAGCCGCAGGCAATTGAACAACTAACTAAGGGAATTAATAGTGGTGATAAAAACCAAGTTTTGCTAGGAGTGACTGGAAGTGGTAAGACTTTTACTATGGCAAATGTCATTCAAGAGGTCCAAAGACCAACTTTGGTAATATCGCATAACAAAACTTTAGCTGGCCAACTAGCTCAGGAGTTTAGGTCGATCTTTCCGGAAAATGCAGTTGAATATTTTGTCTCTTATTATGATTACTACCAGCCGGAGGCCTATATCCCTTCATCGGATACTTATATTGAAAAGGATGCCTCAATTAATGAGGAGATTGAAAAATTGAGGCTTTCTGCAACCACTTCGTTGATGACTAGGCGTGATGTGATCGTCGTGGCGTCGGTTTCCTGCATCTATAACTTGGGTTCACCTGTGGAGTATGGGGGAGCAATTTTAGATCTGAAGCAAGGTGTCAAGATTGGTATGGAGACAGTTTTGAAGATGTTGACCAAGATGTTTTACCAAAGAAATGACTATGACTTTGCACGCTCAACCTTTAGAGTTAGAGGAGATACCTTAGATATTTTTCCATCCTATTCTGATCAAGCGCTTAGGGTAGAGTTTTTGGGAGACAAGATTGAAAGGGTTTCTCATCTGGATCCACTTACTGGGGCGGTTACTCCAACTCCACAGACTTTGGTTTTGTATCCAGCTAAGCACTATATTACTCCCGAGCAGCGGATTAAACCGGCGATCGCTCAAATTGAAGAAGACTTAGCGGCTAGACTTTTAGAACTGCGTTCTCAAAACAAACTGCTTGAGGCTCAAAGATTGGAGCAGCGGACTCAATATGATTTGGAGATGATTAAAGAGTTTGGTTATTGCAATGGAATTGAAAATTATTCGAGGTATTTTGATGGCAGACAACCAGGGGATACCCCCTATTCTCTTTTGGAGTACTTTCCGAAGGATTATTTGATAATTGTTGATGAGTCCCACATAACCCTACCTCAAATCCGGGGGATGTACAATGGGGACCGGGCCAGAAAAGAGACTTTGATTGATTTTGGATTTAGATTGCCCTCAGCTCTAGATAACCGGCCGTTGAAGTTTGATGAATTTTTAAGGCGGACTAACCAGACGGTCTTTGTATCAGCCACACCAAATGAGTACGAACTATCACTTTCTAGTAATAAAGTGGCCCAGCAACTGATTAGGCCAACTGGGATTATTGATCCAGAGATTGAGATTAGAAAAACTGAAGGACAAATTGAAGATGTTTTAAAAGAAGTCACAGCTAGAACAAATCAGGGTGAAAGAGTTTTGATCACCACTTTGACCAAAAGAATGGCCGAAGATCTGTCAGATTACTTAGCTGAGCGAGGAGTGAAAGTTAATTATCTGCATTCAGATATAAAAACTTTAGAAAGGTCAGATATTTTACAATCACTTAGATTAGGGGAATATGATGTAATTGTAGGGATTAATCTGCTACGAGAGGGGCTGGATTTGCCAGAGGTTTCATTGGTGGTGATTCTAGATGCTGACAAGGAAGGGTTTTTAAGGTCCAGGACTTCACTAATACAGACCATGGGGCGGGCGGCCAGACATGTTAATGGCAAGGTGATTATGTATGCCGATAAAGTGACTGATTCGATGAAGGCGGCGATTGAAGAGGTTGATAGACGCCGTGAATATCAGTTGGACTATAACAAACAGCATGGAATAACTCCCAAATCGATTACTAAGGGGATGAGGGACCGCTTAATTGAGAAAGTTGAAGAAGAGGAAGGTCATGAGCTAGAGTCAGTTAATGATATTCCAGTGCCAGTTAGAAAAAAGCTTATTGAAGATTTAGAAAATCAGATGAAACAAGCCGCTGAGATGTTAGATTTTGAATCCGCAGCTAGGCTAAGGGATCAGATTAAAGAGTTAAGTGCTTGAGGGTGGGGCGGTTGGTTGATGTCTGTTGATTGCTTCTGAGAGTCTAAATTGTTCAGCGCTATCAGAGGCAAGGGTTGATTTTGTAGTAATTCTAATATTAGCAGGTTCTTCGGTTAATGAATTTCTTAAAGGACGGAAATGAGGAGGGAAAGCAGTTGCTCTAACTGCATATTCGGCGGGTGCACGGAAGCGGTCTCGACCTCTATCAATTGATGTCATTAATTTAAAGTTACGCTTTAATTGTTAACTTGTCAAATTGGGTGAGTTTAGGAGAGGTGAAAGGCAATCCGGTAAGCACACACTTTGAATCTACAACTAGAATTAGGGATCAGATAAAAGAGTTGAGCACTTAAGATACAAACTCTTGGAGCTTTTTAATTTGTTCCTGGGTATTTTTGCCTGATATTTCACCTTTTTCCATGTCAGTGTAAAATTGTTCTTGACCGGAGGCTTTATAGGCAAGTTTAAAAATATGAGTACAGTTAATTGCTTGTTGAAGAATATTAGATTTGCTAGAAAGCCATCCTAGAATTGCCTTCATATGGTCGGTATCAATCAAAGTTAAACTTGCTATAAGTGCCCGGACTTGTTCTATCAAATTTCTGGCATAATATCCTTGCAAATATATTTCTTCTCCATTGTCGGGGTTTACGGCTATTTGGTAGGGATCAGCTTCACGAAAGGCAGTTTGGAAACAGACTACGGCGTCTATTGACTGACCTTCTTGACTTAATTGACTGCCTAGGAAACTCATAAAACGTGCATAATCTCGTGAATGCATATGGATGGTTGCATATTCAGGTAATAGGATAGTGGCTTTATTAATTATTCGGTCAAAAGCGGCTCTATCAGTGGGGCTTTTTACCGCTAAAGCAGCCGCATTTTCTGCTCCAAGAGTTTGTGCTAACTTAGACCTTTGACTATTTAAATATACTTCTAATTCGGTTAAAGAGGGATCTTCTCCAGTTCTTTCAGCCATGTCGCGTATTGTACTATGAGATATAGATGTTGTCAAATTACTTCCATCAAATGGGATCTGCCAAGATTGCTTCTTGCAATTAAGGGCTTTAAAAAATCCGTTAGATGGAGTAGAATAAATCATTCATTATTCGGGTTAAATATGGCAAATTCAACTGATAAAATTATTATAAAGGGTGCCAGGGAAAATAATCTTAAAAATATTGATTTGGAGATTCCGAAGAATCAGCTAGTGGTTTTGACAGGTATTTCTGGTTCAGGCAAGTCCTCTCTGGCTTTTGACACTCTCTATGCTGAGGGTCAGAGGCGGTATGTGGAGTCGCTGTCAGCTTATGCGAGGCAGTTTTTGGGGATGATGGATAAGCCAGATGTGGATTCAATCGTTGGTTTGTCTCCAGCTATTTCGATCGACCAAAAATCAGCTTCTCATAATCCCCGTTCTACTGTGGGAACAACCACTGAAGTTTATGATTATTTAAGGTTGCTGTTTGCGCGGATTGGTCATCCTCACTGTCCAATTTGTGGCCGGGAGATCTCTAGAATGTCAGTTCAGCAGATCATGGAATCAGTTCTGAGTCTTCAGTCATCAGCCTCTAGAAAAGCGCTTAGAATTATGGTTTTGGCGCCAATTGTTAAAGACCGCAAAGGTGAGTATAGCTCTTTGTTTGAAGATCTGAGAAAAAAAGGTTTTTCCAAGGTGCGAATTGATAATCAGATCCGCGATTTGGCTGAAGACTTAATGTTAATTAAGACCAATAAACACACAATCGATGTCGTGGTTGACCGGTTGGTTTTAGAAGGGTCAACCGTAAAGGCCATCGGCTCTGAGGCGAGCTCTAACGCTCAGGCTCGAAGAGGTAAAGGGGGAAGCGCTGATGTCATTTTAAATAGACTCTCTCAGTCGATTGAGACGGCTTTGAAGCTTGGGGAGGGTTCGGTGATTGTGTCTGAGGTTTTGGATGCCTCATTGGACTTTCCAGTTAATCCTAAAAAGCTAGCAGACCATCTATATTCTGAGCGGTTTGCTTGTCCAGTTGATAATATAGCTTTGTCAGAAATTGAGCCGAGGGTCTTTTCTTTTAACTCTCCTCATGGTGCATGCCCGGAGTGTACTGGACTTGGAACTCTTTTAGAGATTGATCCAGAGTCAGTTTTGAACCCAATTTTATCAATCGCTGAGGGGGGAATTTTACCCTGGCAAAAATTGGCGACTCATGAGACTTGGTTTTCCAGATTAATTGAGGCAGTTGGTAGAGAATATGGCTTTGATCTAAATACTCGGTTGGGTCAGTTGACTCCTGAGGCTAGGCAAACGTTACTTTATGGTGCAGGAGAAGCTCAGTTCGATGTTCAGGGTAAAAATAGGCAGGGCCGATGGACTCACTTTAATGCTAGCTTTGGTGGGTTGGTGGCTTATCTTAAAGAGAGATATAAGGAGACAGAATCAGATTACGTCAAAGCAGAAATTGAAAAATATATGATGAAGGAGATCTGTCCGAAGTGCCACGGCGCCAGGTTAAAAGATGAAGCATTGTCGATTACAATCGATGGCCTAAATATTGCTGAGGTGACTAGTCAATCAATTAGAGAGGGCTGGGATTGGATAAAGAAGCTTGGAGGTGGGAGTACCCCCAACCAAATTCTTAACTCCAGGGAGACCCAAATTGGGGCTTCAATCTTGAAGGAGATTAAGGCTAGATTGCAGTTTTTGGTGGATGTGGGGTTGGATTATTTAACTTTGGATCGGGCTTCAATGACTTTGGCTGGAGGTGAGGCCCAAAGAATTAGATTGGCTTCGCAGATTGGATCTGGGTTGTCTGGGGTGTTGTATGTTTTGGATGAGCCTTCAATAGGGTTGCATCAGCGGGATAATACCAGGCTGATCGAAACATTAAAAAGGTTGAGAGATTTAGGCAATACGGTGGTGGTTAATGAGCATGATTCTGAAACAATGGAAAATGCCGATATGTTGGTGGAAATTGGGCCTGGAGCTGGGGAACACGGTGGGCATATTGTGGCTTTGGGCACACCTGAGCAGATTAAGAAAAATCCTGATTCATTGACTGGACAGTATCTATCTGGCAAAAGAAAAGTTGAGGTGAAAGCCGAGAAAGTTGACCGTTCAATGAATCCAAGCCGGAAGGTGGTTCCAGATAATGCTGTTTTGAAGGTGGTAAATGCTTCAGAACATAATTTAAAGGGGGTTGATGTCTCTTTTCCTCTGGGTAAATTTATTGCAGTTACTGGGGTATCAGGTTCAGGTAAATCAACGCTGGTACATGATATTTTGTATAAAGCTTTGGCACAAAAATTTTGGCATTCAAAGGAGCGGCCTGGGCAGTTTAAAGAGCTTGAGGGGATAGAAAATATTGATAAAGTAGTGTTGGTTGATCAGTCCCCAATTGGAAGAACACCCCGGTCTAATCCAGCGACTTATACGGGGGCCTTTACTCACATAAGAGAGCTTTTCGCGACCTCTCCTGAGGCTAAAATTAGAGGTTATGGGCCTGGCCGGTTCTCCTTTAATGTTAAAGGTGGTAGGTGTGAAGTTTGTGAGGGAGAAGGCAAGATCAAAATTGAGATGCAATTTTTGCCAGATGTTTATGTGGACTGTGAGGCTTGTGAGGGGAAAAGATATAACCGGGAAGCATTAGAGATTCATTTTAAAGATAAAAATATTTCAGAGGTATTAGATATGACAGTTGAAGAGTCTTTGACATTCTTCACTAATATTCCGCAAATCAAAAATAAGTTGCAGGTTTTGAATGATGTGGGACTCGGTTATATTAGGTTGGGACAATCGGCGACCACTTTGTCTGGTGGGGAGGCCCAAAGAATTAAGCTGTCATCTGAGCTTTCTAAAAGGCCAACTGGGCATACAATTTATATCCTTGATGAACCAACCACAGGTTTGCATTTTGCAGATATTGAAAGACTGCTGCAGATTTTAAGAAGGTTGGTTGATTATGGGAATACAGTTTTGATCATTGAACACAACTTAGATGTGATTAAAAATGCTGACTGGTTAATAGATTTAGGGCCAGAAGGTGGAGTTGGAGGTGGAAAAATCATCGCTGAGGGAACTCCAGAACAGGTTGCTAAAAACAAAGATTCATATACTGGTCATTATCTGGCCAAGATGTTTAAAGACAGTTAGTCTTGTGATTGATTTGTTATTCCACTAAACTTATACTATGCGGCTCAAATTAGTCTTTGGTCTTTGGTCTTCGGTCTTTTGCACTCTACTCTATATTCTCTATTCCATATTCTTAATTCCACAGGCTCATGCTGCCGGGGAGTTTGCCACCTCCTATTTTGTTCATTATGATGTGGATAGCTCTGGGGTGACTGAGGTAACAGAGGAGGTTCATTTAAAGAATCTGACAGAGCGGTTTTATGCCTCAAACTTTTCGTTAAATATTAGTGCAACTCAAATATCAGATGTAGTTGCGGTGGGCAATTTAGGAAATTTACCTGTTAAGGTCTCCCAGGATGGTCCAAAAACTAAGATTGATGTGACCTTTAATCAACAAGTAGTGGGTAAAGACAAGTCCACTATGTTTACATTGAAGTTCAAATCAAAAGATTTTGCTCAACACGAAGGTCGGGTTTGGCAGGTGATGGTTCCAAAAATCTCCTCTAAAACTGATTTGGATGCCTATAATTTGACTCTGTCAGTCCCAATCGATTTTGGAGATCCAAGTGCAATCATTCCAGAGCCCAAAAATCAATCAGAGAGTGGGGATAAAGTTAACTTAAGTTTTAGTAAAGAGCAGTTGCTAGATCAGGGAATTTTAGCAACTTTTGGTTCAACCCAAGTTTTTGATTTTAATCTAGTTTATAAGCTGGAAAACAGCAGCATTGTGCCAAAAGTGGCTCACATTCCATTGCCTCCTGATACTGCTTACCAACAGGTGATTATTGATAGTCTGTCTCCTCAGCCGGATAACGTTGGTATTGACTCTGATGGAAACTATATTGCCTTGTATAGAGTGGATAGAAGACAGACAAAAAGTGTATCCGCCCATGGGATGGTTAAACTATATATTAATTCCAGATTACATGGCCAGCCGCTGAATCCTCTGGCTTTAAATAACTACACCAAACCGGATAAATACTGGGATTCAGATAGCCCAACTATCAAATCAAAACTGGAGGAGATTTTTAAAAATGGAACGCCCAACACCAATAAAGAAAAAGCCAGGTTAATTAATCAATTTGTAGTTGCTAACCTAAAATATGGTCAAGACAAGCTGAATAATTCAATTGAGCGCTTGGGTGCTTTAACAGCGCTATCTAATCCCAATGAGGCGCTTTGTCAGGAGTTCACCGATCTGTTTATTGCTTTGGCCCGGGCTGCTGGAATTCCGGCTAGATCCTTGATTGGTTATGCATATACCTCAAACCGGGACTTGCGGCCGCTATCATTTGAAAAAGATCTGCTGCACGCCTGGCCAGAATATTATGATAGTGAGGTAGGTTGGGTGATGATCGATCCAACTTGGCAAAATACGACTGGTGGAGTTGACTATTTTTCTAAACTCGATTTGAACCATTTTGTTTTAGCTATCCGGGGGTTGTCGTCAGAAAGTCCGGTTCCAGCGGATGATATAAAAGTGTCATTTAGTGATGGAGAGTTTGTACCACGTCCTAGTTTAAGTGCAAGTTTGGAGACTCCAACTCAACTGTTTGCTGGTTTTCCGAATCAGATTGGAGTGACATTGAGGAGTCAGGGGAACGCATTGCTTGATGGTCAACCGATTGTTTTAACAACTAGTAAACTTACACTTTCTGCGCCAAGTTCATTTTATTCGGTACCAATCCCACCTTATGGACATCTAACTTATAACTACGCGATAAAAAGTGACTCGTTCACATCTTATTACACAGATAATGTGACTTTGGATGTGCATGGACAAGTGACCAGCCGCCAGATCCAAATCAAACCTTTCTTGGCGTTTGCGGCTTTTCCAGTGGCTGTCTTTTTGCTTTTGGGAGGGATGGTGGGACTATATTTTATAATTCTAGGATTGCATCTACATACCTATAGGCGGGGTTCTTTGCATCAAACAGTCAAAATGTCCAAATCCAAGTCCTTTGCTAAAATGAAAAATAAGAAATTTAAGAAGAAGTAGAGGGCTGTTTAGTGATTAGATATAGAGCTGGAGTTTGATCAGGAAAGTTAATAATTTTGATTAATTTGATGTCTGGTGGGAATTGCTTGAGTTCGCCGGCTTGAGGCAGGTCGCGCCTGGTTAGTAGATAGAGCGCATTGTCTTCTAGAGTCTTGGCGATTGTGGGGAATTCTTCACTGGTGAAATGGATCTTAATAACTTTGATTTTATCTAGGGGCTGATTTAAAAAATGGCCAACTGAAAAGTTACCACCATATTCTTGAACTTGTTTGGGAGGAGTTTTTGACCAGTATAAATAATAAAGGATTGGTGGGTCATAACTGTCTGATAGATAAACTTTAGAGAATTGATTTTGGATCTGGCTCACTTCAATCATGGCTTCTTTATATCCCGCCCGGAAATCTTCACCAGATTCAAATGGATAAAGCACAAAATACTCATGTAGGTAAAAGATAAAACTAAAAATCCAAAAAGTCAGAAGCATTCCGAGATAAATCCTTGACCACTTAAACTTTTTGATCGTTAATATTAAAAAGTACCAACCAAGACCAATGATAAAAAGTAGCGGTAAATCGTAAATAAAAAGCCTGGTGCCATTCCGGGCACCTTCAGTGGTTAAAGAGGAGGGGATGGGAGAAATTAAAAAAATAAAAAGTAGAGTTTGGTAGGTCTTATTTTTTAAGTTTTTAAAAGTCAGGTAGATTCCAGCGAAGAAAGCGATTACTTCTATAAATAGTACCGCTCCAATATGATTAGGGGATTCTCTTTGAGTTGGTGGTCCAGTTATAACTAGGAAATCAGTGGAATAAGACTGGATGTAGTTGTTCAAAAAGAAGATAAAATAGGTGGTTGGTTTGTTTTCAAACAAAGCCGCTATTTTAGGTGGAAGACCTTGTTTTATATCGATCTCTCTGGCTCTTTGAGTATCAAGTACACTTTGCTTGTTTGAGAAGATTGAAACCTGATTAAATCTGGGTAGGTCGGGTGCACCAAGGGTAGTGGCAAATAAAAACGGGATGATCAGAATTAAGGGGATACCAACTAAGATAGCTAGTTTTTTGTGACCAAATTCTAAAAATTCTTGGCGATAAATTAGAAAAAGACCGACAAAGGTTAGGGGGACGAACAGACTCATGGTCCGGTAGGTGTAAACTGTTAAAGAAAAAATGATGGTGGAGATAATGAAAAACCGGAACTGTTTTTTAAAAACTCCTAAATAGAAAACTGTTAGCGCAGCTAAGTAAAAAAACATTGAATAGATGCCTTCAACAGCCCAACGGCTAAATTGAATTTGCCAAGGATTGGCCGCAAAACTAATGCCAACCAGAAAAGAGGCTAAGTAACTCTTGGTCCAAAGCCAGGTCAGAAAAAAAGCTAAAATGACTACTCCTGTGCCTAGGATTGCAGAAGGCATTCTGAGTTGAAGCTCTTCTTTAGAGAAAAGTATGGTAGAGAGAATAGTGATGTAGATGGGAATAGGGACTTTAGGGTCAATAAAGGATTGAACATAAAATGGAGTTTGATGGCCTCTGTAATCTTTACCGTTTTGCATTAAGCTTCTCGCTTCATAGCCCTGATCAATCTCATCATAGTAGAGCCCTGACGGGATTTTATCTAATTGATAAACTCTAACTGCAAAGCTGGCTAAGACTAATAATATTAATCCAAGTAAAACTGATCTGGGAGTTTTCTTTAGTAAGCCTGGCATTTTTATATTCAATCATTACACTACTTCTTTAGAAAAAACAAGCTGAGATGATGTAAAATAGTTTAATTATGATTCCAAGTTTTATTGATAGGGATCAGCTACCGCATAAACCTGGAGTTTATATCTACAAAGATGATAAAAAACAGATTCTGTATGTGGGTAAAGCGATCGATCTGTATCACAGAGTAGCTTCCTACTTTAGCAATCAAGACCATTCTATAAAAACAGCCCACCTGGTGGGTTTGATCAAAAGTGTTGAGACTATTGTAGTGGAATCAGAGCTTGAGGCGTTGATTTTAGAGGCTAATTTAATCAAGAAGTACTTACCACCTTTTAATATTAGACTGACAGATGACAAGGATTATTTGTATATCGGTGTGACCAAAGAAGAGTTTCCTAGGGTAATCACAGCTAGAAAACATGATACTTTTAAGTTAAAAAGATTTTTTGGACCTTTTCCTTCCTCAGCAACTGTCAAATCAACTTTAAAAAGCTTGAGAAGAGTTTTCCCTTGGTGCCAGAAGCCAATAGGCTTTGGAAACCGCCAAGGTAGAGCCTGTTTTTACTATCACTTGGGACTGTGTCCCGGAGCCTGCGTGGGGAAAATTGAGGCTAGAGAATATAATCAGGTTATGAACAGATTTATTAAATTTATGGATGGAAAAAAGGTAGAGCTAGTTGATGAATTAAACCAAGAGATGAGTCAGGCTTCTAAAAATCTGCAGTTTGAAGAGGCAGAAAGAATCAAAAAGACTCTACTGGGGATTGCTTATCTAACTCAACCAAACAGAGTGACAAGTTATTTAGAAAATCCCAATTTTTTAGATGATCAAAATCAAAAGGCATTAACGGAGTTACAAAAAGTTTTAAATTTGCCGGAGCTGCCTGAGCGAATTGAATGTTATGACATCTCCAACTTTCAAGGAGCTGAGTCAACTGGTTCGATGGTGGTACTAACAAATGGAGAGGTTGATAAATCTCAATACAGAAAGTTCAAGATTAAAATTACTGGAAAACCAAATGATGTAGGGATGCACAAAGAGATGATGGGTAGACGCTTAAAGCATAAGGAGTGGCCATACCCTCAGCTTTTTTTGATTGATGGGGGGAGGGGGCAGGTTAGAGCTGCGCAATTTCAAATTACAAATTACAAATTACAAATTCCAGTTTATGGTTTGGCTAAAAGAGAAGAGTGGTTGTATCCACCTGAAGGAGAAATTGTGAAATTATCTAAGAGAAGTTTGGCTCTAAGAATGTTGCAAAAAATTAGAGATGAATCACACAGATTTGCGATTACTTATCACCGGAAGTTAAGAAATAAAAAGTTCGCCGTATCTTAATTCTTGACTTTCAGATCGGCTAAATATAAACTTCACACTATGAGTCAGAAAGAAATACGAGTTGGCGCTCCGACTAATTATGAACTTGAGATTATGTCCAGATTAACAGATAACGTGGTACTTGATACCCCAGATGATTTTAACTTAAGGAGAGTTGGGGTTTTGAGGTTAGCTAGAGCAGAGTTTACAAATTCTGGCAGTTTGGGGAGAGTAATAAATGGGGGGGTGCCACTTTTAGGAACTAAACTTTGGAGTTCCAAGCTATTAAAGGTTAAACCAGATGACTATACTCCTCGGGTTGACTGGACTGCTCAAGGAATTTTGAATATCGAACTTAGGGATGTAAACGGCGAGTTAATTGATGTTTTGGGAGCCAATGATTTTAGGTATGTCAATATTGGGAGCTTTTGGTGTGTAGTTGGTGAGTCTGGTTATTTATTGGATTCTCGTCATTCAAAATCTCATAATCAGTATTTGGATGTTAACTTAAAGGCCGCTCAAGAGGGGCAGAGGCCCTCCTTTTATGATCGTTCCTCATTTACAAGAGTGCTAGAGGAAAATTTAGAGGGGCAGAGGATGTTTAGAGTAGTAGCGGGAGCATATGCGAATGACAATGACATATATGTAGTCAATGAAGATACAAGACGTTTAGTAGAAAGTCAAACTGATCAGCCATTTAAGCATGGGACTATACGCTCTGATATTTTTGAAGAATTTGGGCCTTTAATCTAAAATCACTGTTATAATGGATTAGTGAAGCATATCTTTAGAAGTTTTTTGATTACCATGGGGGCGCTGTTTATTACTACTAAATTGGTGCCGGGATTAACTTATGAGGGTGGGTTTAAGACTTTGGTGATTGCTTCAGTGGTATTTATGTTGATTAATCTTCTGGTGGTCCCACTTTTAAAGGTGATGTTTTTGCCTTTAAATATTTTAACTTTGGGATTTTTTGCTTGGGTGGTAAATGTAGTCGCGCTATATTTCTTAACTAGCGTGGTGCCCCAACTTAGACTGCTTCCATATGACTTTCCAGGCGCGAATGTCGGAGGAGTCATTATTCCAGCAGTGGAATTAAATCTTTTAATGGTGGCGATACTCTGCTCTTTTTTAATTGGTTTTTTGTCACATATTTTGCACTGGTTTATCCGGGATTAGTAATTTGCAAACTGAAGGCAAAACCATTACACTAGACAGATCATGATCAAGCAAGTCTTTTTTTTGCTGGAAATAATACTGGGGCTTTTACTAATAACCTTAATTATATTGCAATCAAAGGGAACAGGTATTGGTTCAACTTTTGGGGGGGACATGGGCTTTTATGGAACTAAAAGGGGAGCAGAGAAACTACTTTTTATTCTAACCATCATTATTACAGTGGCATTTTTACTCTCTTCTTTAGTTGGAGTGATTCTCTAATTTAAGGTGTCATTAATGAAAGGGATACGTTTTGCCTGGTTCTATTTAAGTACGATTATTTCTCGATATACAGCTCAATTTTTGGTAGTCACTTTGATTATTTTGGCGGCGTTTTTGGCTTTTTTTACGCTGCGGCCCCATTTTAGCCATCCTTCAATTACTGAAGGAGTGGTGGGGACCTACACAGAAAATGACCTCCCTTTGATTGTGACCCATCTGTTATCTGATAGTTTGATGGTAATTGATAAAGCCAATCAACCACAGCCCCATTTAATTACTGGCTTTGATGTTAATCCTGAGGCGACAGTTTATACTCTGAAACTTAAAAATAATCTTTATTGGTCGGATGGGACTTTAGTAAAGGCGTCTGATATATCCTTACCTATATCTGGAGCAGAGGTCTCCAGTCCGAATGAGCAGACGATTCAGATCAAGCTTGCAGATTCATTTAGTCCGCTACCCTCAATTTTAAATAAGCCAATTTTTAAAAAAGATACTCAAATTGGTATGGGACCATATCAAATAGTGAGCCGGGAGTTTAATAGCATCTTTTTAAAAAAGGTGGTATTAAAATCCATCGATGACCGCTTGCCCACGGTAACTGTTAGATTTTACCCATCGGAAAAAATAGCCCGGACGGCCTTGGATTTAGGCGAAATAAAGAGTCTATTTGGGGTGGTGGAAAGCGATAACTTAAATGTTGGCGATTCTTACCGGATTTTTTCTAAGCCGAATATTACCCGCTTGGTGACGATTTTTTACAATACAAAGGATCCAGTATTGTCTGATGATAACTTCAGGTTAGCACTATCTTATGCTGCGCCAGCCATTAAAGGTGAGCTTGAGGCCAAAACTTCGCTGCCAACAAATTCCTGGGCTTTTAATCCGGCAGTTAAAGATTATTTGGATAATTTTGATATGGCTAAGATAGCTCTAAATAAGGTCAAAAATGGTAAAGACAGTCAAATTACCTTAACAACAACGCCTAGTTTGAAATTAATCGGTGAGAAGATCGTTTCTTCCTGGAATAAATTAGGAGTTAAAGCAGTCCTTAGAGTAGAGAGTGGGATACCTCAAAACTTTCAGGCGCTTTTGATTACTCAAAATATTCCGACTGATCCTGATCAGTATTCCCTCTGGCATTCAACTCAGGTACAAACTAATATCTCTAAGTTTTCTTCTCCTAGGGTGGATAAAGACTTAGAAGATGGGAGGAAAATTACTGATTTAGAGCAGAGAAAAGCTAAATATCAAGATTTTCAAAAAACCCTTTTGGATCATGCTCCAGCGACCTTTTTGTTTTTTCCCAAATATAATGTTCTATATATAAAGAAAGTTGAACCACAGTTGCAGCAACTGTTTAAGATGCAATTACCAGAGTTGAATTAAGTCACTTTCCCACGAAAAAAGCCCCTTGCGGGGCTCTTCTCGAAAACTTGTCTTCGAGAGGCTTCATTAGAAAAAAATCTAAAAAGTCTCCTGATAACTCGAGGCTATCTAGAAAACAAGTAGGTGCAGTATATACTCATATTGGTTGTTTGTCAAGAGGTATTTTGCAGGTATTGAAATCAGATACATGCTCATTATACTATCCAGAAGATGAATTACCCCAAAATTAGTATTGCGATTGCCACTTACAATTCTAAAAGGACGTTGGAAAAAACGCTGGATTCAATTGTGGGTCAAGATTATCCCAGAAATAAAATTGAAATTTTGGCCATTGATGGCGGATCAAAGGATAATACTTTACAAATCGCTAGGAAGTATAAGTGTAAGATAATTCCGAACCCCAGAACTGAGCTAATTTATGCCAAGCATATTGGCTATTTAAAAGCGGCTGGTAAATATTTAATCTTTCTGGATCATGATGAAATATTAGAAAATCCACAGAGTTTAAAAATAAAACTGGCAGCTATGACCAAAGATCCCCGGGTTAGATCAGCTTTGCCCTCAGGCTATAAAACCCCTGAAGGTTTTTCGGATATTAACTATTATACAAATGAATTCGGGGATCCATTTACATTTTTTATCTATAGAGAATCTAAGTCATACCAATTTCTGCTTGGCGAATTGTCTAAGAAATATCCTAAGGTGGCTGAGGATGAAAATTGTGCGCTGTTTGATTTTCATCAGGTTAAACAATTACCCTTGATTGAGTTGTGGGCGGGCGGTTGTATGGTGGATATTGAGTATGCCCGGGCTAATTTTCCCCAAGTCAAAAAAGACCCATCTTTAGTAGCGCACTTATTTTACTTATTAAATAGTAAGAAAGCCCTGCTGGCAGTTACTAAAAATGATCCGACTGTTCATAACTCTTCAGAAAAGTTAGCTAAGTTTTTAAAGAAGTTAGACTACCGGATAAAAATTAATATGCGTAGTTTGGATATGGGAAAAGAAGGCTTTTTGGGGCGGGAAAATTTTCAAGCTTCGAGCGTGCGGATGAAAAAGTATTTGTTTGTACCTTATTCGCTTTCGGTTATTTTACCGGCAATTGACGCGCTTTATCTTTTTATTACGCGGAAAAAATTTATCTATCTAGTGCATCTGCCACTTTGTATTTACATTACTTACCGGCTAGGATATTATCTGTCCCGGAAAGCATTAAATAAAAATCTCAATCTATGAATAAAGATAAAGAGATACTTATTACGGGTGGTAGAGGGATGGTGGGGCAATACTTTGAGATCTATCCAAACTGTTACATTACTCATAAGGATGAATTGGATGTGACTGACAGAAAGGGAGTCAGGGATTTTGTCCAAAAGCTCAAACCAAAAACAATTATTCATTTAGCTGCTGAAACGGATGTTGATTTATGTGAACGAAACCCTGAATTGGCGTACCGGGTTAACGCTGAGGGTGCAGAGAATGTGGCTTATGCCTCGAGTGAGATCGAATGTTTGTTAGTATATTTAAGTTCGGCGGGGATATTTTCGGGGGAAGGGTCAAAGCCTTATAGGGTGGGGGACAAACCCTGCCCTGTTAACGTGTACGCAAAATCAAAATTAATGGGTGAAAAGTTAGTGGAAGAGCTTGCTTCCAGGCATTTGGTGGTTAGAACTGGTTGGATTTTTGGTGGATTTGATAAGGATAGAAAGTTTGTGTCTTTGATTGCGAATCAGATTTGGAATGGGGTCCGGGTTATTAGAGCGATCGATGATATCTTAGGGTGTCCAACTTATGGTAAGGATTTGGCTTCTGCAATTTTGGCGCAAATCAAGAATTTGGATGGTAGCATTGCTCATGTTGTTAACCAAGGATTTGCTTCCCGCTTTGAGATTGCTTCTGAAATTGCCCGGGTTTTGGATCCAGCCGTTCAGGTTGAAGCAGCTAAATCGACGGATTTTCCTAGCTTTAACGCCCGTAGACCAAAATTTGAAGTTATTGAGCCAACAGTTTCCTTGAGACCCTGGCAGAATGCTCTTCAAGAATACTTATTGGAATGGCAGGCCATGAAGGCCTTGGATAAGTTCAAGAGTTTGTCTGAATGAGGATAGGTAGAGATCCTGAAATCTTTGATCCATGTGGTTTAAGCATATCCTGGAAAATAATCTGTTTTAATTTTATTCAATGGTATTTCTAAACTGATTAAAGTTTTTTTAAATCCATCAACCATCCCATGAGGCCCTGAAAGGTAAAAAATTCTGTCTTTATAGTCGGGGATTTCCTTTGTAATAATCCCGCTTGTTATAAAACCGCTTCTATCACTGACATTCACAATAGTTTTGAGCCCAATTTCGCGTGAGGCTTGATTAAACAGCTCAGTATAAACTGCATCGACATCAGTTTTAACTGAATAGATTAAAATTATGTCCCGTTTTTCCTTTGTATCAATCAGATATTTTATTATTGATCTTAATGGCGTTATCCCTATTCCTCCGGCTACAAAGACTAATTTTTTATTTGGATCTTTGGGCAGAGTAAATTCTCCGGAGAGTTGGCTGGCCACAATTTCAGCATCTGGGGCCATGTTAAAAAGCGATTTTTTCCAAGAGCTGCCATTGGGATAAAACTTCACCCCAATCCTTAAGGTGTTTTCAGTTGGAGATGAAGCCAGTGTAAAATAGCGTCTTGATCCCCGGCTGTCTGGATTTTTATGACCCAGAGTCCACTCCATATATTGACCAGGGATAAAATTAAAACTTTTTTCTAGTCCAAAAACAAAATCATAAACATCAGGAGACAATTGGATTTTTTGTTTCAGTTTGAGAATTAATTTTTCTTTGGGGCTGACAAAATAGGAGAAAATATTCCCTAAAATCAAAGCTATTTCTGGGGTAGTGGTAAATGTACCAAAATGAAGCTGAGGTGTAAAAAGAAATCCGGTTATGGCTCCATAGATCATCTGGTAGGCTTTATCTGAAGGTGTGGTGAGTGGTTCCGTTAGCATAATAAAAGCAAAAAATAAAATTGGCGAATCTAAAAATATTTTTCCGGCCAGAGGGCCTAATTGATTGTTGTTAGTATATGACAAAACAATAATTGTGCATGTAGACACTGCCAAAAAAGTTAATACTAAATCCCATCTTTTAATTTTTTTAACAACTAAAATTCCACCAATCAAAATAACCGGCATCATCCAGGCCGTTCCCACCCACCAACTGGCAGCCCCAGCTATTCCTAATCCTGTTAAAAAAACTCCCATAGCCGCCGGATTAAATAGATGTTTTTTATTGTTGGCAAAGATAAATTTTGATGCAGCTGCCCAAATTGAGGCCCAAAACATAAAAGGCAAGTTATGAATATTACTTATTGGAGTGATTATTAAACTTAAAATCAGCGCGGTAATGTAAATTGATTCCAAATTGGTTGGTGCCTTAAAAACGTATGCAAATATCTTATTAGTTACCCAGCAAGTCCCTAATATAAAAACAGTTGAAAAAGACAATGAAAAGATATTAAAGGAGAAGATCCCTAGAAGACTTAAGACAGCAGCCCATACTAATAGTACCAACAGGTAGTAAAGTACCAGCCGGTACATCGTGATATTGTTTAAAAAATCATCAATGACTTTCATACTACAAATTTTTCAAACCCACTGGTATAAGTTGCAATTCCATTGCTATCTATCGTATAACCTTCAAACCCTTTTAAGTTTTCAATAAAATTAATTCCTTTCTCTCCCATAGCAAAGGCGGCTGTAGCGAACCGGTCAGCTTCATAAATATTTGGGCCAATTACTGTTAAACTAACAATATCACCAGAAGCTTTTTGACCCGATTTGGGATTGTATATGTGATGACCTCTTTCGTAGGTGCCTGAAGTTACTATCCCTTTATTTTTAGGGCGAACCGCCTTAACAATCTCTTTGGTTTTAAAAGGATTTCTAATTCCAACTATCCAAGGTTTTTCAAATTTATTTCTACCAAAAGATTGAATATCTCCTCCAGCATTGATATAAAAATTTTTAAATCCCTTCCTCTTTAAAATTCTGGATGCATTCCAAACAGCCCAGCCTTTAACTATGCCTGAAGGGTCATATTTGCTGTTTTGTTTGATATTAAAAAAACCACTAGTTTCCTGATTGGTTTTTTCTGAAAGTTTGAAAACTTTTTTCATATCTTTACTAAATCTGGATTTTTTGATTTGGCCTTTATTTATCAAAGTTATCTCACTGTTATTTTTATAAGTGCTAAATTTTTGATCAATGTATTTAAAGTAAGAATAAATCTGATCAATATCCGCTTCAGTTACGAATTTGTCAACCACCTCAATAGTTATAGGCATACCCATCAAAATTCTTGTTACTTTCATACTTTAAACTTTTGCCTTATCAAGAGCTGATTGTAGAGATTCTCTGAAGGCGCGGCTAGTTTGAGTAGCACCAGAAACTATGTCGATGTTAGCATTTTGGGCTTGAATTGCTTCTTGCTTAAGATATGGCATGGCCTGAGTGTTAATTTCAACTGAAGTCCGCCTGTCATTTGGGTATTGTAAAAACTGAACATCAACAATCTTTCCTCCGTTAATAACGGTTTCGACTTGAAGATTGCCATAATAAGCATCTGCAATATCACCTGTATATTGACCATCTTTGTATTGACCACTTACTGGTTGAGCTGTCATTACTGGGTGGGGGTTTGCTGTAGAAGGAACGCTAGTATCCTGGAGAGTGCTAATGTTTGGAGGTATTACTGTGCTAGTTCCATCTGAACCTTCAAGTCTTTGATGGAGCGAGTATGCAATAAAAGTTAGAATAACTGTAACAGATAAAAAAATCCTTTTCATTTGGATATTTTAGATTATTTTTCCTTAAAAATAGCTGAGAGATAAAAATAATCTGTGAGCCGAATGACTCTCTATTTGAACCAACTCTAGCTTGGCTCGAGCATTTGAGACAAGTATATCAAAAGAGGAGCTAAAATTTTGTTCTGATATAGAAGAATAACGACACACCAAATAAAAATGCAACAGCACCAGCAAATTTCATAGAAGATTCTGGATAAAGAAACACTAAGACACCAATAACTATGATTATTATTGACAATCCTAACATATTCCGCTTAGCCTTCCTTTTTTGTTCAGGCATTAATTTAGTAGGCATAATTCCATGGTAGGTAACATTCGCTTAAAAGTCAAGAAGAATCAGCTGAGTTCGAATTACACTCGGGTATTCAGAGTTATGAAGCTAGTCCATGCTGATGAAGGATTAAGTTCAAACCGTGAGATTAGTCCATTATATCAGGCTATTCGGGACATCGATAAACAAGATGTCCCATTCGGTGAGCCGAGTGGGATTCGAACCCACGACCAAGAGATTAAGAGTCTCCTGCTCTACCACTGAGCTACCGGCCCATCATAATTAGTCTTTTTTGTGAGCCTCTTCAGCTTTGGTTATCTGATCAGCCACGCTGACCTCTTCAATATCTTTGCCATCATCGTTATCTTTGTTATAAAGTCCAGCTTGATGAGCTTCATCAGCTACACTTCTGGTTTCAGTTATTTCAGGATTTGGAGCGCTGCCATCAAAATCACTTTCGTCTAAGTTTTCTGGATCAGCTTTAATTGCATTGGCTAAGCCAGAATCCTCCTCATAAGCTTCCTCATTTTCATCTTTAACATCGCTATAATCATCGCTCATAAAATCACCCCCTTTGTTTGTGTATGATACAACAGAAGAGGAAACTTTTGAACTATGAATGCTAAATTGGTACAATGGGAGCAGTAAATGCGCCTAGTAGCGCATATATTTATACGCGCCTGTGGCTCAATGGATAGAGCATTGGTCTTCGGAACCAAGGGTTGTGGGTTCGACTCCCGCCAGGCGCACAATTTATGAAAAAGGCAAGAATTGGTTTAATAATAAGCGTTACTCTAGTTATTTCAGCTTTTTTAGGATATAGATATCTATCTAATTTTCGGCGTGTCTCAACAAATTACCATCCTGATGATTTACAGAAGTCTCAAATAAATCCTCAAGACCTTAAATATGAGGTTATCCAAAAGGGTGAAGCCTTAGGTGTAGAAAGTTATTTAGTACTGGTTACATCTAATGACCCAGCAGCGGTAAATCAGATTGCTTTGAATGTTAAGAAGCAGGAATGTAAGATGCCTTGTGATGTTCATTTATTTGACGAGAAACAAGCAATTTTTACATATTTAGAATACGATAAATTAATGAAAAACAGAGAAACAACATCTGAGCAGAGGGATAAATGGAATAAGGAAAATTATATTTATATAGCAGATCATTATGTAGGGACAATGAACTATAGTGCAGATAGCCTTTTTTCTAGTTATCCAAATAAAGATGTATATTATAAAGCACTTAAACAGGGTCAGATTTAACTGAGTAGCTTAGTTCAGGTAAAACCTGGATATTGCCGCGGATGGCAGAGTTGAGGATGGTGGGTGCAAGTCTTGAGTTCTGATCAACACAGACCTCCAAATATTCGCCGTAAAAAACTTTCTTGGTTCGAAAGCGGTCATACCTGAAGCCTTGTTCGGCGAGGTCTAGAAGCAGTTTTTGACTTGACGGAAGTTCAAAGTAATAAAAAAGTGCTCTCTCTCCTAGCTTTTCTTGATATTTTTGCATTCTTTCGGAGTTAAAGTTAATAAGTACTTGGGGATTGACTGGTTGGTATGTGAGCCAGGGTAGAGCGAGTTGTTTGCAAACTGGTGGCGAGCCAGGAAAGGCGGAGATATAGACCATAAAAGCATTTTCATCATTTGCAAGATCGGCAACTCTTTGATCCCACCTATCTCTAAGTTCGCTTTGATTAGGATTTGGTTTAACTTGACATTTCGGATCGATTGACGGAGCGAGTAGGTTGTAGTCTGGATGCACTAAAAAATCTATTTGTTCAATTCGTCTTAGGGGCATTTGATTTGCAGTATATCATTTAAGGTGGTTTGGCTTTGAACTATTGTGGTATTGGGCAATTCAATAACAGTCTTATAAATTGGATTCCAGAAGAAAAAACTATTAGGTGGAAGGGCATTTTTTAATTTGACTACTTGTTTTTGGTTATTTAAAATCACCACATCAATTGGAATTTTTAAAAAAAGTGTGTGAATACCAAAGCGGGTATTAAAAATTAAAGTTTTGGGATTTGACTCTCTTAGCAGTCCAAATATTTGATCAAAAAAGCCCTTTGCCACTTTGGCGTCAGTTGCCAGAACTGTTTTTTTAGTCTCATTTAGTATTTTCATGATTCTATTTTACCCCTTTTCTTTTTCACAATACATGGTAATATATTTAAGAGGTTATAGGATATGCCAAGAAAAAAGATTGAAATAACAGCGGCAATAACTAGAGGAAGAGGTTCCAAATCTGTTAGTTCAAAAGCTACCGCAAAAATTACAAGAAGTAGAAAACCTAAAGAAACTGAAGATTTTGATGAATTAACTGAGTCAACAGTTTCCAGAACTTCGTTTGCTAGTCTGTTTGCAAACCGGAAACGTGTTTATTTAGTTTCTGGAGTAATCGTAATTTTACTTCTTGGATATATTGCAGCCAAGTATTTGGTGGTTGCTTGGGTAGATAAAAAACCGCTGACCCGTTTTCAGTATTATTCTAGATTACAAGATAAATATGGCAAAGATACCCGTGAACAGCTAATTAGTGAGCAATTAATCTTAAATGAAGCAGATAAAAGGCATGTAAGCGTTACCTCCGCGGAAATCGACAATCAGGTTAAGACCATCGAGACTCAACAAGGCGGAGCTGATAAGCTAAAGCAAGCTTTAGACCAACAGGGTTTAACGGTGGATGAGTTAAGAAAGCAGGTAAAATTTCAATTACTGATTGAGAAGATGTTTGGTGGCGGAATCAATATTACTGAGCAAGATGTAGATAAGTACATGACTGATAATAAGGAATCTTTGCCTGAGATAAAACCAGAAGACGCTTCTGGTGCAGCCAAGTTACGCCAAGATATCCAAAGCCAGTTGAAGCAACAAAAGTTGTCAGAAGGCTTTAATGCCTGGTTAAAAGAAGCACTAGCTTCAAACCGGGTGAATCGGGTGGCTCTTTAGAAATTTAACAGTGGGTATACTACATTCTTATAGGTTGACAAGTCACGCAAGGTCAATCTTGATTTTTAAGCGGTAAAGGCGTAATGTCTAGTTGGAGGTGATTTAGATGACAGATAATTTAAAGGTTAAAGGAGTTGAGAGTGTTTTATTGGGATCGGGTAATTCTAAACAGCTAGCAGATTTTTATAAAGATAAGGTGGGGTTAAAGCTAACAACTGAGGCTACGATGGGTGAAGGGGATGAGGCGACTGATGTGTATGGATTTGACATGGAGAATGGAACAGGTTTATATATTATGAATCATTCAGAGGTCCATGGTAAGAATAATATGCCTGGAAGAGTGATGTTAAACATTGAGGTAGTTGGTCAGATCGAGGAGGCTGTTGAGCAATTGAAAGGGCGAGGAGTAGAGATGGTTGGAGAATTACATCACGTTGAAGGTTATGGCAAGATTGCGACTTTCGAAGACCCAGACGGAAATTATTTTCAATTGGTTCAAGTTAAAGAGATCTAAATTAATCAGTTATTTAGCTTTGGAGGCAAGATCGGATAAATTACTGAGTAGGTCTATGAGTCTAATTCTGGTCTCTGGATCGGCTTTTTCTAGGGCATATTTGAAACGATTCATAGCTTCTGTGTAGCGACGCGGACTATTTTCTGGGTCTGAAATATTGGTTTCATCTAATCCCTCGAGTTCAAGCCTAAGCTCGCTAATTCCAAGTTGATCTAAAACTCCGGCAGCGATTCCCTCACCTTCGAGAACCATTCCATAAAAGATGTGAAATGAGTTCATCTTAAGGTTTGGAATTTTTTGCCCTGCTTTTTTGGTAGTAGCCCAGGCTAATTCTAAAACTTTACTAGCTCTTGGAGTAAAGTGATCAGCCCCTGATGAAACATTTTCTCGTTCTCCACCTTGGTAGGTAGAAAGTAAAAAAGAAGTCTCTCTTCTTACAGTCCAGGGAGTTATACCTAAACTTTGAAGAAATTTTCTTTCCCTAGTTTCCTCATGATTACTTTTATCGCCGACAAACCCTAATAACAAATCTTCAGTTCCTACATAAATACAATTTCTATTTGTTGCCTCGAGTCTGGCCTGTTTTAAAAGACTGATTCCGCTTTTGTCAATGTGAGCTGTTTCTAAATATGCATCTACATTTATCACGGGGTTTATATTATAGGGTTATATAACATATGTCAAGAAGATCTCGATCAGATTCTGCAAAATTGCATTGATGGTTCGAGCCATTTTCTTCCATTGGATTCAATTAATTGATCAGCCTCTTTTGGGCCCCAAGTTCCAGGCTTGTAAATGAGAGGAATCTGGGAGCTTTTTGCATATTGATCAATGAAGGACCACTGGGCTTCAACCTCTTCAGCATCATTAAAAAAGGTTTGATCCCCTCGGATAACATCGGAAATTAATCTTTCATATGGATCAGGGAGCCCGTGAAAGTTGCGGTCAACTGGATAGCAATATTGCATATATTCAGGGTTGAGTTTAATTTTGTGTCCAGGATGTTTGACCGCTACTTTTAAAACAATTCCTTCGTTCGGAGCTATTCTGTAAATTAAAATATTTGGTTCATCCACACTGCCTAGATTTTTAAACAATCTGTTTTCTGGATTTTTGAATATAACGGAGATCTCTGTTACAGTTTGGGCTAATTTTTTACCAGCCCTGACATAGATCGGAACTCCTTTGAAACGGTTGTTATCAATTTCAGTTTTAAGCGCGTAGAAAGTATCTGTTTTTGAAGTAGGGGAGACGTTTTTTTCTTGACTATAGCCTTCGTATTGGCCCAGGATTAATTTTTTAGGATGGGGAATAAGTTCCTGTAAGATTTTTAATCTTTGTTTGGTGACTGCCTCATTGCTAAACTCGATTGGAGCATCCATTGCCGCAAAGGCGATCATTTGAAGTTGATGATTTTGGCCAACATCTTTAAGGGAGCCCACAGTGTCAAAGTATCCACCCCGGTCGCCAATGCCAAAATCTTCAGAAGCAGTGACTTGAATATGATCGATAAATTCAGAGTTAATTAAGGGCTCGAAAACGCCATTCCCAAATCTAAAAGTTAAAATATTTTGAAGGGTTTCTTTACCAAGGTAGTGATCAAGCCGGTAGATCTGATCTTCAGAGAAATACTTCTTCAGTAGCTGATTTAACTTTTTGGCGGAACTTAAATCATTACCAATTGGCTTTTCAATCATTAAACGGACAAAACCGGATCTTTGATGATTCATCTTGGCGCGTTGCAAGTTATCAAAGGCGTGATGATATAAATCCGGATAGGTTGCTAAATAATAGATGACATTTTGTGACTTCAACTTAACTAAAAAGCCTTTTAATTTGACATAAAAATTGGGGTCATCGAGATGTCCGGGTAAGTAATGCATTTTCTTAACCAGCTTTTTTAAAATGGTTTCTTTAATAGGATGTTGGTGATGGCGGTTTTCTTTATTTAAAACTTGATGGATATACTTGGTAAATTCAGCTGGGGTTTGGGTGGATCTAGCAATTCCGATAATGGAGATATTTGATGGCAGTAAATCCTTTTCAGCCATATCATAAAGAGCGGGAAGAAGTTTGATTTGAGCCAGATTTGAGGTAATTCCAAAAATAACCAGGGTAAGCTTTTCCATCAGAGATTAGGGTAATGTGTTGACATTAAAGTTGCAAGAGGTTAGTTAGTTCTACTTGACTTGATTTATTGTTGCTGGCATACTCATTTCATGAGGCAAAGCCTCTTGTAGAATGCCACAATGAAGATTGGTTCGACTAGAACTTTGGAAGAAAATAGAGAAGTTTTAAAGGATCCTGACTCGGTTGGTCCGGACCCAGTTTACTGGGTTTTTTCAGGTATCGAAACTGTACCTTGGGATAATATGACAGTTTTTGCTCCAGGGCGCTATACTTCGACTTCGCTCAGTACCAATGGCGGCGGTGAGTATCCAAAGACTTTTGGGCATTATCATCCGGAGGATAGCAAAGATGAAGTTTATACTGTGATTCACGGCGATGGCATATTCGTGATGCAAAAAAAGTTTTTTGATGAAAATGGTCAGTGGGTGGAGAATAAAGTTAGTGAGGTGGTGTTAATTTTCGCCAAACATGGGGACGAGGTGGTTATCAAGCCAGAATGGGGTCATTCATGGAGCAATGTTGGTGATGATCCACTAATTACATCGGATAATTGGATTTGGGGTCATACACCGGCTGATTATGAAGTAATTGGCAAAATGCATGGAATGGCCTATTACCTAATTGAAGAAGCGGGTGCTCCTAAAGCTGTGCCAAACCCAAACTACGCAGACTTACCTGAGCCACAATGGTTGAATGTCGAGCAGTTTAGTCAGAAATATGGTTAACTTTTTTGGTTTTAAGTAAGGGAATAGTTAGGCCAGCTAGTATTCCAAAAGAACTACCCATTAAAAACCCACCTATCACGTCAGAGGTCCAATGTTCTCCCAAGTAAATCCGGGAGATCATCATTAAGATTAAACTGCCCAAAAGAATTGGTTGGATAATAGATTGGATTTTAGCTGGTGTTTTGAGATAGAAATAAACTATTAAAAAACAGATTAAAAAGGCTGTTCTGGTGACGTGCCCAGATGGATATGAATAGTTAGTATGAACAAACTCACTAGGAAAATGAAATTGAATGACGCCCCGGTAAAATAAAAAAGGGGGAGCTGGATGAAAGATAAATAATTTACCATAAATCTCAACTACTAAAGCAATTGGGAGTAAGAATAGGCTGGCTGCAGCGACCCAAAATTTTTTAACTCCTAGAAAGATTAATAAGATCAGCCAAGCCACTCCAGTGATCTCTGCTGTTCCTAGTAGCGAAAGGATTGAAAAAGGTAGATCGAATTTTCGGGAGATATGATCTTGAAGGCGGACAGTGGTGTTAAAATCAAAAAAAACAAACCGGCCAGAGGCGACAAAGTAAGTAAAGACTAGAAAAAGAAAAAATAAGAAGAGGGCGATTAAAAAAAATGGTATTTTTTTGCCCATCTAAATATCTTATCACAAATGCTTGTCTGCTTTGGCCTATTTGACGTATCATACAGTTATGAAAATAATCTGGATATTGCTCTTGGTTTTTGTTTTGGTGATCGCAGTTAATCTAAACCGGCTTTATGCTCAAATTTATGACCGGGTTTATATCCCTAGTCCTAACGACAAGGTGACTTACTTTTTGGGTCAAAAAAATGCTAAAAATGGTGTGGTTAAGTATGTCTCAATGGGAGATAGTTTAACTGCTGGTGTGGGAGTGGATTCGATCGAAAAAAGTTATCCCTACTTGGTCGCCAAAAAGATTTCTAAAGAGTTTCCGGATGTCGAACTGATTGATTTAGGGGTTCCAGGTGCGGGTGCCGATGATGTCTTTAGAGTTGAGCTACCGATGGCCGTAAAGGAAAATCCTGATTACGTTACTCTTTTAGTTGGTATCAATGACATACACGATCATGTCTCAAAAGATAAGTTTAAAAAACAATATGAACAAATTTTGGATACTCTCTTAAGTAAGACTACCGCAAAAATAGTTATTTTAAACGTGCCTTATTTAGGTGCGCCAAATTTGATTGTTTTTCCATACAGCAATTTTTATGATGGAGAGACCAGGCAGTTTAATTTGATAATTAAGCAGTTGGCTGAAAAAAAGAACCTCCCTTTGGTTGACTTATTTACATCTTCCAAGATATTTCAATCAGACCCAGCCAGATACTACAGCCCCGATCTTTTCCATCCAAATGAAGCTGGTTATAGAATTTGGGGAGACTTGATTAATGCCCGTTAATGTAGTTGACGCTAAGTTACAGACAATATTTTTTTCTGGTCTGATAACTCTAATCCTCCTTTTTACACTCAGAAAAAAAATTAGTTTATCAGCTTTGGATATCGATACAACAACTGAGCTAAAAGGTTTGGCAATTTTGGCGATTGTTTTATCGCATATTGGATATTTTTTATCGACCGATCATGATTTTTTATTTCCACTGTCGATTTTGGCAGGCTTAGGGGTCAATGTTTTTTTGTTTTTATCGGGATTTGGGCTGATGGTTTCATCAACAGAGAAGCCCCTGTCCATTCTTAATTTCTATTTAAAGCGGCTGCGGAAAATTTTTATTCCAATGTGGATTGTAATTACGGTTTTGTTTTTGGCCGATTTTTTTGTTTTAGGCCGGACCTACAAACCTCTGGAGATTTTAAGTTCATATTTGGGGTTTTTTCCAAAGGCTGATTTGTACATCAATTTGAATGCACCTTTGTGGTATTTTTCCTTCATTCTATTTTATTATTTGCTTTTTCCAATAATCTTTCTCAAAAAATACCCGGTAGTCTCGGTAATTTTGATGATGGTTCTGAGCTTTATTTTTTCGAGGATGGTATTGCCAGTTGACTTTGGAGTAAACCAACTTTATAAGGTGCATTTTCTGGCTTTTCCATTAGGAATGTTACTGGCGATTTTCTCAAAAAGAATCACTAAAATCCCCAGTTTAATTTCATTTGTGCTCATACCTGTTTTTATTTTTGTTTTTGCCTATACAGCGATTAATTCTGGAGTAGGCCAGGGACTTGTGATTGAACAGGCAACTAGTTTAGTAACTTTATTTAGCTTACTCGGAGTGTTTATTTTAAAGAGGTGGCAGTTTAAATTTTTGATGCTTCTGGGAGTTTACTCATATGAGATCTATTTAATTCACTGGCCACTTCTTTATAGGTATGATTGGTTGTATAAATTTTTGCCACCGGCGCTCGCGACTTTATTGTATATCTTTCTATTCCTAGCTTTAGGAGTCGTTTTGCAGAGATTAACTAGTAAACTTAAAGGTTAGTTATTACTTATTCCTTACTCTGTTTTCAACCCGATCTTATATCAGTTTGATATGATTTTCTACATATGGGATTAATTAATGATCTGTCAATTATTAATATGATTTCCTGGCTCATTTTAGGACTCTCGGTTGGGTATATGACTCACTTAGTTGATGGTAGAGAGATTCGAGGAGGACTTATTGGATCGCTTTTAATGGGAGTTTTGGGTGCGGTCCTGGGAGGTTTTTTGGCTAATTTAATCTTTGGAGTTGGGATTGCTGGTTTTGATGTGCCATCGCTGCTTTTTTCTATCGCTGGGGCGGTAATTTTGACGGTTTTTCAAAGGGTGTTTTCAAGTGAGATCCAATCGAATCCGGAAATTAAAGAAACGGGCGATTATGATCTGCCAGTTGATCAGGATAGTATCACCGAAGTTTATGAACAAGGTGACTTGGCTTACTTCTCTCAGGTGACACCGCTGAAAACGGATTACAGGTTAAATAACTACTTAAAGAGGGTCAGTTTTCCAGCGAGTAAAAGCGATTTAATTTCCTTTGCTGATCATGAGGATGCGAGTTACCAAACCTTAGAGACACTTGAGCAATTACCTGATCATATCTTTACGAGCGAAGAGGAATTAAGAAATTCGATCGATCAAATTAGATCATAACTTTACAGATCTCTTACTCAAAAATTGCTTGCTTTTTATTTTTTATTGGTAGTATGGGGAGGAAAGTGAGGTGAGAGAGATGGCAAGAATGGTATTGGGTGTTTTTTCTCTTCGAGATGAAGCTGAGATGGCAATCCGTGAGTTAGAGCGGGCGGGTTTTGATCCTAAGGATGTTTCTATTATCATGAAAAACCGTGAGGAAGCCCGGGAGATCTCGGATAATACCGAGGCTAATATCGCTGGAGGAGCGGTGACTGGAGCGACTGCTGGTGGCGCAATAGGCGCGCTTGCAGGTTTACTAATTGGGGTGGGGGCGATAGCAGTGCCTGGTGTGGGAGCACTCTTAATTGGTGGCCCGATTGCGGCAGCGCTTGGCTTAACAGGGGCGGCGGCAGCGACTGCATCTGGTGCATTGACTGGAGCTTTAGCTGGTGGTTTGATTGGCGGGTTACTTAGTTTGGGTGTGCCAGAAACTGATGCGAGAATCTATGAAGACCGTATTAAGGAGGGTGGTATCTTGCTTTTGGTGCCAGTTACCGACGGCAATACTGATGAGGCCAGAGAGATTCTGGAGACTAATGGGGCTGATCAGATTAAGATTGTGGGAGACTTAAAGAGCAGAAGAGGTGAATATGAAAGTCAGGGTTCACCGGCTTTTTATAGTGATGTTCCTAGAAAAAGAAGTGAGATTGATGAGTTTAATGAAGATGATATTTGATTAAACTCAGTACTTGATTAACAAACAGGGGGGAAGCCCTCTGTTTGTTATAGAAAGGAGGTGACTTTTAATGAAAGATGTGCAAAAACGTAATCCCAAAATGGTTACACCTGCTGGAGAGGAAGATTACACAATGACTGACAAACCAGCAGATTCAGGGGTAATGACAGGACAAAATGATTGGGAACAATATAACGCTGAGGTTTCACCGGATGACAGTGAGGAAGAGACGTTGGTTGGTGATGAAGGTGAAGATGAAGATGCAGAGTAATCTGGTATAGTTATTCTATGACCGGACGAACTCATGATTTGGCAGCTTTTACAGCGCTGAATTTGGTAGTAGCTACAAATTCTCCAAGTCAGCTAACATTAGCAACGGCTTTGGTGGGATTAACTGCTAATTTAATAGGGGGGTTGGCTCCGGATATAGATCAACCAACTGCGGAGTTGTGGAATAGATTGCCAGCTGGCTCTATTTTTGGGCGGATTTTATCACCGATTCTGGGGGGTCACCGTTTCATCTCTCATTCGATCCTAGGAATGATTATATTTGGCTTGGGGAGCAAGTATTTACTTAACCTACTGGCCGGTGTTTTATTGGTGGATATGCAGGTCGTCTGGATCTGTTTTATGATTGGATTTGTTTCTCATTTACTCATGGATACTTTAACCAGAGAGGGTGTACCATGGCTTTTTCCTTTGCCAGTTAGATTGGGGGTTCCGCCACTTCGAGCGCTTCGGATGAAAACAGGTGGTTTGTTGGAGAAGATGATGGTTTTTCCTGGATTAATACTGGCTAATGCCTATATTTATTACCGATATTATCCACAATTTATGGAGTTTTTAAGACATACGATCAGGTACTGATTTATTACTATTTTCTTACCCAAGTTGGCAGACAAATTTGTTAATTGATGATTAATCTAGAAATTTAGACTGGAGGTGAGATTGTTTTGGTAAAAGATTTATCTAGGAGGAATAAATTTAAGAAGAAGGAGAAGATAGCGATTGGTCAAGAACGCAATCCTTATGGAGAGACATTTTATAGTCAAGTTAGAGGATGGACAAAAAAGGCTAAAGGCCCTTAGGGTTCCACATTGTGAGGTCTTCACCACCTAGCTTCCAGAAAACAAAGCTATTAATACCTAAGCTTTTAGCTAGAGAAATTTTTTTAAAGATACTAGTTTGGTCTTGAAACCAAACAGAGTGAGTATTATTTTGGGGATCAATATAAGAAAAATTTAGCTCCCCTGAATCTTTATCTCTGGTTGGATTAATATGATAGGTTTGAGCTTTGCCTATTAACTCAGTATAGGTTGAGCCAACCCCTTTTTTGCTGTCCCAGTCATAGCCATAATTTGGCAAACCAATAATAATTTTTTGGGGTGGAATGTTTTTTTGAGCATAGTTGATTGATGAGCGGAGATCCTCGAGTGGAGTAATTGGGCCTGGAGTTGAATTTTCGCTATGGAAATCATATGCCATCACTCTAATAAAATCGGCCGACCTGCTCAAGTTTAAATAATCCTGACCCTTAGTGCCAATCCATTGATTATTTTCACCAGTTTGAGCGTGAACGGTGATGGAGAGGATTAGATTATTGTGATGTAGCTGACTCGCTAGTTGGGAGACAAAACCGTTAAAATTTTCCTTATCGTCTGGGAGTATTTCCTCCCAATCTAGGTCCCAGCCATGAAAGCTAGCAGAAGTGGCGATGTTTGTTAGATCAGAAATTAGTTTTTGGCTGAGCTGCTTGTTATTTAAGAGTTTGTGGACTCGGGCTCCATCAAAGTCATTGCCGATAGAGGGAGTGACCAGGACGTTAGAGGACGCGGCGATGTTTAAAACTTCCTTTTTGTATTTAACAGCGAGCTCTTTAAGGGTGCCATCTGGTTCTAATTTGTACCAAGCTGGGAGTATTTCGTTTAGGTTTTGGGAGGCGTTTTTAAATGAATTCAGAACACTGGCTTCATCCCAGGAGGGCAACCAGGCAGAGATAGTCGATTTCATAACTGGACTCATTGAAGTTTGAGTTACTGGAGAGGAGCTAATTATTTGAGGGGGTTGATTTAGCCATAATCTGGTAAAAAAAATTCCACCTGAAATAACAATGATGGCAATTAGAATTGCCAGGTTTTTATTCATGTTATTTAACCCTTTTTTTACTGACGATTCGGCGGATTGATCGGCGGATTTTACTGGTGCCGAGTACACCTAAATGGAAAATAATCGAAAAACTACTTACTGAATGGAAAGGCGTAGCCATAAAACCTCCTTTTGACTTGGTCTGTTTGTTCACTATACCTTTTAGCCTTACCCCAGCTCATTGATAGATCAAAACTGAAAATAACCTTAATAAAACTTTTTAGAAAAACTAAACTGCTTAAGACTCTAAGTAAATAAAAGAAGGGTAAGTAGCGAAAAATTAGCCAGTTGTGATGACGCTTACTAGTGAGAATTAGAGTGGGAGCGATAAATAAAATTAAGTCAATTAGTAGAGGAAATATTAATATGTGGGCCCGGTTGGTAATGACAAATGGGAGGAAAATTATCAAAGCAACTGAAAGAAGCCCGTTATACAGACCCTCGAGTGCCAGTAAGCCGACCTCTAAATCAAGCATTTGATTGCCCCAGGGGATGTTGTGTTTCCGGACGCATTGCCAAAAACCGGTATACCACCTGTCGATCTGTTTAAGAAAGTCAGTGATAGTTTTGGGATCTTGAGTAACTACGACTGAGCGATCGGTGTAGACGATTTGGCCTAAATTTTGGCGGTGAATTAAGAAAGTAAAGTCCATATCCTCAGTCAGTGTTCCCGTTGGAATCTCTATTTTGTCAAAGATATCAGCCCGATAGATGGTTGAGCAACCTGGGCAAACTATAATGGCATTTTCAATATTCTGGGCTGATTTATGAATGGTTTGGGCGACTTCATACTCCCAGAGCCGGTATGTAGTGATGGCGTTGTAGGTTTTGCCGATTACTTTTCCAACTACGCAAGCAATCTTTTTACCTTTAAATAAGGGCAGGCTGTTGTCTAGAAAAGATTTAGTAATTTTAGTATCGGCATCCATAGGCATTAAGTATTCATAATTTTTGGCTAACTTAAAATGCTTAATGGCTAGGTTCATAGCTGTTGCTTTGCCTTTGTTTGGGTTGAGGGTTAAGACATTAGAGACTAGTTTTTTAGCTTCCATTTCGGTGCCATCGATTGAACCATCATTGACAACGTAAATATCTTTTTTGTCAGCCACTTCGAGTAGTGACTTGATGGTATCGGCTATGACAGCTTCTTCATTGTGAGCTGGAACTAAAAAGGCGATCAGTCGTTTTTTCATTTGCTGGCTGTTTGATTTAAGACCACTTGAAGAGCTTGAGTTGGTAGAACAACAGGTACATTAGACTCTTTGATAACGTTTAGCATGTCGTTTAATTTGGCTGGAGTTGTGGCATAGTCAGTTGTGCCGTCATCAACTTGATGGAACATAATAATGAGCCACTCGTTATTGGTTTTAGCGTGCTCAACCCAAGCTTTGATATATTCAGGAGTGGTAAATGAGTGAACTGCCTGAACATTTAAAGTGTATGGATCTTGAACTGGAAGTGGATTGTAGCCAACTCCAGAGCCGCGGAGAGAGACATAATATTTTTTGGCGATTTCATCAATTAAAGGAGTACCTGCTCCACAAGGGGTGACAAAGTTTTCAGCGGTGATGTTGTGGGCTAGCAGATCTTGTTTGGCTCCAGCTAATTCATCCTCAACTTGCTGGGCTGATAAATGATCTGGATTGCAGTTGTGAGTTCTGGTGTGAGAAGAGATCTCCCAGCCACTGCTTTGCATCTTTTCTACTTGAGCCCAACTCATATAGGAGGGTTGGCCCAGAAGTTTGGTTGGAACAGCCAGCGAGCCTTTGAGGTTTTTGTCTTCCATCATCGGAAAAGCAGTTGAATATTGAGAGAGCCAGGCATCATCAAACCAGAGGGTGATGAGCCCACCACCACTCCATTTGATTTTTTCGTAGGCAGTTTTAGTTGGTTGCTGAACTTGGACCTGAGTTGGCTGAGTTATCTTAGGATCGAGAACGTCCCAGGTTGGATGGTGAACTGTGCCAACTAAGTAGCCAATAGCTAGCCATACACCAATGATTGGTACGATCAGCCAAGACAACATATGCATTTTTTCTGGGTTGAGTTTTTTAGTCATTAAAACCGCCTTTTGTATATATAGAAATCTTTACTCTGAAAAGTCAAGGCATAATTTTCAGATAAGTTTTCAGCGACCAACTTGTGTATACCCTCGTGAGAGTCATCTCTGGATTCTTGATCTCCTTCTAGCTCGACATAGTTAAAGTAACCATCATGAAGGGCTTTGGTGTAAGCGCTCGCATCTTCTTTTTTGCTATAAGAAAACCAGTCAAATGTAGTGACATTGATTGGATGGTCATTCTCGTAGATATCCAAAACAGCGGCTGAGCCAACTTCGGCTAAAAGTTTATCACCTGGTTTAATATGGCTTTGGAGGTAAGATGTAATCGGTGAGCTATCGGTCCATTGGTGATTAAAGCGTTGGCCATCTTGGTAGGAAAGAAACCAATAAAGCGCTAGTACTGTTGTAATATAGCCGACGAGAAGCGTTTTGAGGTATCGGCCTTTGAGGGAGGTGATTATATTACCTATTCCTAGCCCAGCGACAATTGATCCGAAAGCGATACTCAAAAAGATATGTTTATCAAAAGTGCTTAGCCGGTGGATACCGATATGAAACAAGAGGGCTAATAATCCACCAAATGTTAAAATGCTCCATAGTTTATATTGTTTATGTAAAAACATACCGATTGTGCCAAGAGCATAAAAGCCCAACATGTAATAGGTGTTGGTCCAAAACATCTCTAATATCTGAAGTGGGCTGGCATATTGATTGGATTGGGTTTGATAGTAGGTAACAAGAGCAGTAAAGTTGGTTAAAAGGAAAAAAGTCATGGCGGCGATTAAGGGATAGAGAAAATAGTTTTTAAAGAACTTGAACTGGGTTGGGGTTTTTCTTAACTTAAAAAAGAAGGTTAGTACAATAAATGGTAGAAAAATCCCGCTAATAATTTTAAACATGATTGCAGCAAACAATGAGAGGCTGGAAAGTAAATAAAGTTTACCGGTGTTCCGGTCTGTTTTTTCAGCCAGCAAAAGCAAACCAATGCTTAGGAATAGAAAATAAAAGCTAGGCATATCATAAGTGGCTAAACGGCTAACATAATAGGCTGTAGCTGAGCCACCTACGACCGCAGCAGCGATGCTGGCTGTTAAGTAATTTTGAGAATCTCTTTTTTTGGTGAGAAATAAGGTGATCATAAAAATGGTTTCAATGGTCAAGATGCCAAAGAAAACGTTCAGCAGTCTCGATCCAACTATACCGCCGATGGTATAGGCCAGGCTAGTAATAGTTGGATAAGCCATTGGGTGACCAGCAACCCAGGCTGAGGGGTTATAAGTGACCCAGTCGCCTTGGAAGATTCCTAGCTTTCCTAGAACCACATAAATTGCTTCATCATTAAATGGAGAGTTGTAATTTAAGTTGATTACCCGGATTAGCAATGCAATTGCTAGAATTAGCAAAAGTGGCAAATAGGTGATTGGTAAAGGTAGTTTTATTCGGCCCATAACAATTAATTACAATCGTATTGCTGCATAATACTATATCTGATAGTATTTGTAAACTATTAAACTAAACTTACTTTGGTATACTAATTTAATGGTAGCTTTTGGACATACGGCAGTGGGTGTTTTGATTGGAGTAACGACTGCCCATTTTGTAGCTGATTCTGATCCAGTTTTGGGAATGTCTCTGGCCTTTGGGGTGGGACTGGTATCACATTATTTGGCAGATTTTATTCCCCATGGTCATTTTTTTACTGACACGACCAAGTACAAAAAATACGCCCTGCCAATCATTATTTTTGATTTGGGACTTGGCGGGGTAATATTTTTGGGGTTATCTTTTTTAAAGTTTGGGGTGAGTTGGCCCATGGTTTATATTATTTTGGCTGTTGTTGCATCAGAGTTGCCTGATGCATTAGACGCTTTTGTTTGGATGAAAATGATTAAGCCTAAGGGACTGATTGGCTTGGAGTATCAGCTGCATAGAGCGATGCATTGGCATGCTAGGCCAGATCCTGGTCTGCCGCTTGGCCTATATGATATTTGGCAGGTGGCAGTAATAATTGGTGCTTTTTTAGTGTTTAAAGTTATTTCTTAGGTAATTCTCAGCTAGCCTTGGTATAATTCGAGGATGAGAATTTTAATAGTTGAAGATGAGCACAAGATCGCCCAGTCGATTAAAAAGGGGCTAGAACAGGAAGCTTACGCAGTTGATATAGCTTATGATGGGACTGAGGGACTCGATATGGGTTTATCGGGAGATTTTGATTTGATAATTTTGGACCGGATGCTGCCAGGTTTGGATGGAATTCAGATCTGTCTCAAGTTGCGTGAAAGTGATATTCATATACCAATTCTAATGTTAACAGCTAGGGGGCAGGTTGAAGATCGGGTGGTGGGTTTGGATTCAGGGGCTGATGATTATTTAGTCAAACCTTTTGCATTTGAAGAGTTGCTAGCAAGAATTAGAGCATTAAAGAGGAGGCCAGTTGATAGTTTAGGGGTTAAGTTGCAAATGGCTGACTTGTCGCTTGATCCCGGCAAATTTGAGGTCGAAAGAGGTAAAAAATCAGTTAGGCTTTCTAATAAAGAGTTTGCTTTGCTTGAATATTTAATGAGACATCCCAATCAGATTCTCACCAAAGAGCAGATCATTAATCATGTTTGGGATTATGAGGCAGATGTGTTGTTTAATACAGTCGAGGTTTATATCGGTTATTTGAGAAATAAAATTGACCGGGCTTTTCCTAAAAGCCCAAACTTGATTAAGACCGTGAGAGGTTTTGGATACAAATTAACTGAAGGGTAATTTTGGAATGTTTCAATCAGCTAGGTTTAAACTGACATTTTGGTATATCTTAATTATCGCCTGCATTAGCGTTTTTTTTAGCGCCGCCTTTTACAAAACTTCAACCAAAGAGTTTGATAGAATAAAGCAGGTTGCTCAGTTCCGGATTGATCACGAAGAAGACCAATTTCTCCCTCCAGAGATTTTGGCGTTGAGGTTGGAGCAGAATCGGAACACCTTGAGTACAGTTGCGGAAGCTGAACGGCGGATATTGCTCTTTTTGGTGGTGATTAATCTGATCTTGCTTTTGGGCAGTGCTGGGGCGAGTTATTTTTTAGCTGGCCGGACACTTAAGCCAATTCAAGAGATGGTAAATGAGCAGAATAGATTCATCAGCGATTCCTCTCATGAACTCCGAACTCCGCTGACTGCGCTTCGAAGTATGATCGAGGTTAATTTAAGAGCCAAGAAGTTATCAGTTAAAGAAGCCAGAGAGCTGCTTGTGAGTAATTTAGAAGAGGTGGTTAGTTTGCAGACTTTGGCAGAAAGTTTATTGCAGCTAACTCAGTTGGGAAGTAAGAATACTTATCAATTTAAAAAAATTAACTTAAGAAACTTGGGAGAAGAGGCGATTAAGAAAGTTCGACCTTTATCTAAAGAAAAAGATATTAAAATTGAGAACAAGCTGGAAGACCTGTCAGTTGAGGGAGAATATTTGAGCTTGCTTGAATTGTTTGTGATCTTTCTGGAAAATGCAATTAAGTATAGCCACCCAGGCAGTGATATTATAGTTGATTTGGCTATTTTGGATCACACTGTCAAAATTAACTTCAAAGATCAAGGGATTGGCATAGAACCATCGGAGTTGGCTCATATCTTTGACCGTTTTTATCGGGTTGATTCAGCCAGAAGTGGTAGTAAAGTGGGTGGTTTTGGGTTGGGGTTGTCAATTGCTAAAAAGATTGCTGAGCTTCACCAAGGGCAAATTGAGGTGGAAAGTAAGGTGGGTCAAGGGAGTAAATTTAGTGTCTTATTGCCTCTAAAATAGATCTTTACAGAAACATGTTTAGTGAACAAGGCCGGGTCATTTATCATCGCAGAAAAAGAAAAAGCAGATTTACCAAACTGATGCTGGTTCTGTTTGGATTTATTTTTGTTTTAGCGGTCTACTGGCTGTTTTTAAAAAGGCAGCCGGAGAGCTTGCCGCTTAGTTCGTCAGTTGGTTCATCTGAGCAAAATTTAGGTGGGGTTTCAGTTCTGTCTCTTTCGACTAACCGGCCGGAGAATCTTGACTCTGCGCTGTCGCAAGTAGTTCAAAAATCCCTTGAGGGTACCAGGGGAACTTACGCGGTAGCGATAAAGAATTTAAAAAATGGTGAGACGTATTTATACAACGAACATCGGGTTTTTGAGGCAGGCAGTTTATACAAACTTTGGGTAATGAATACGGTGATGGAAAAAATTAATCAGGGAGTATTGAAGGAGGATGATGTGCTGGAGGAGGATGTTCAGATATTAAATTCTGAATTCAGTATTGACCCAGAACTAGCTGAACAGACAGAGGGGACAGTTTCCTTTACAGTGAATGATGCCTTAAAACAGATGATCACAATATCTCATAACTATGCCGCATTGATTTTAACAGCCAAAATTAGATTATCAACTGTAGCCAAGTTCTTAGCGGATAATAATTTTAAAGAATCTCAGGTTGGTACCAATGGTGAAGCTCCAGTGACAACGGCGCTAGATATAATGCGCTATTTAGAGAAATTGTATTTAGGGCAGCTCTCTGATAAGGAATCGACGGATAAGATGTTAAATTTGTTAAAGATGCAGCAGTTAAATGATAAGATTCCTAAATATCTGCCGGTTGATACCATGGTCGCGCATAAAACTGGGGAGATTGGGCAATTTAGTCATGATGTTGGAATTGTTTACTCAAGTAAAGGGGACTATATTATAGTTATTCTGTCAGAAAGCGACTACCCGCCAGGAGCCGAGGAGCGGATTGCTCAAGTCTCACAAGCAGTTTACCAATATTTTAATTCCAAATAAGTGGGCTATTTTTTTCTTAAGTTTAGTACAAGAAGCGAGATAACGCTTAACACTGACATAATTAAAAAGAGAGTGCTAAATCCAAAAAGAGTAATGACAAAGCCACTTAAAATACCTGCTATGGCGACAGCAGAGTTGCTGATGACTCCCCAAAGGCTCCATTCTTTGAGGTGTTTTTTAGGGTCCAGATTCTCTGAGATTAAAGTTTGAAAAGAAGGTGAACCAATTCCTTCTGAGATACCAATTAGGACCTGGGCGATAAAAAGGGTAGTAATTGTGGGCTGAATGACAAGTGAAAACCAGGCGATTCCACGGATAATAAAGTTTAATCTAAGCAATTTCTCATGCAAACTAACTTTGTCTGTTAGCTTTAACATGAAGAATTGAACGATGGTGGTAACAATGAATTTAAGCCCAAATAAGATTCCTGCGAGTTCAATATTGCCACCAATTTTGGTGACAAATACAGCATAAAGGGGAACAAACAAACTTTCTGCAAATACAAAAATGGTGTTGCTAATGACTAGATATCTTAGATAAAAGTTCACCTGAATTTAGTATAGCATTAAGCAAGGCCAGTTTTTCCGAGGATTTCAACAGAAATGACTTTTCTTCCCAGAGGTCGGTTAGTTCTAAAAGGAATGTTTTTTACAATTAGCTCTTCAACTATTAGATTACCTGAGCGAAGGACAGTTACCAATGGCAACTTGGCTAATAACTCTGGATCTGTACTTCTAAACTCTCCCAACTCTTTGGCTTGATTTATGATATCTAGTTTTTTTAAGGCGTTTCTAGTTGGTTTGTTGGTAACTACGCCGCTAAAGGGAACATCATGACCTGTAATACTAACGAGCTCTTTGAGTAAGAGGCTGGCGATACCTCGGCGGCGAAATCTTTTATCTGGAACTAGGAGGTCCTCTATTTCAATAACTCCATTCGGATTTAAATAGTACTCTAACACTCCGACAGTAATTTCATTGAAATCGGCCACGATTGAGGTATGTGGTGTATCAATATAGTGCCTGATTTGCAGGCTTTCCAAAAACTCCGTTCCAGCCATCTGGATATTATAGGTCGGTATACTTTGAATTACAAATATATGAATTACTTTTTGGTATACTTTGGCAATGAGACTTATTACTTCTGAGCTTACTACTCGGATTGTTGCCGAAGTTTGTGATTTGCTGAATAAGAATGGTGTGTCCTACTTAGTCTATGGAAGTGTTGGGGTTAAACTTCTAATGGAGGAAGATTTGCAGGTGAATGATATTGACATAATAGTGATGGAGTCTGATTTTGAACAGCTAAAGCAGCTATTAAGAAAATCTTTTAACCCTATTTGGACTGGTTTTAGTATTCATGCTAATTCCACAGAATATTTGGGCTATGACGGTAAGCCATTTGATATTTCATTTGATTCTTATGGGCATTATTTTGCAAAGTTAGGAGTGGATTTTAGTGCTAATGTGGATAAGGATGTTAATGGAGTGACTATTAAAATTATGCCTCAGGAAACATTGCATAAGATTTATGAAAAATTTTCTAGTAAGTATAGAGGTCGGTGAGACTTACTTATTCTGTAGGTTGTTCTTCGGTTTGTTCTGATTCTGCTAAGGTTTGTTGCTCTGCCTGTTGCTCAGCTTCGGTCAGTTGAGTTTTTAGCTGATCAATTTGTTCTCTGTCTGCAGTGATTCGGTGTTCATATTCATCAACATAGCCTTGATAGGTAGCTCTATTATTCTCAGCTTGTTGTTTATCTGCCTCAATAGTGCTGATTTGATCTTTTATAGAACCTGGATTGGCCATGCGTATATATTAATCTTGTTTTGCAAGCTTGGTATAAAGAAAGAGTAAAGAAAAGGTAAGAAAGGTTTTGATATACTCAAGTTATAGATTTTAAGAATTTAGTAGATAAATTAATTAAAGAGACTGTTGAAGAGTATGAAACTACTTTTTCTCTTCCCAGGGAGTCATGAGTTGGAAATAGTTGCCGTCAGGATCAGCGAGGGTAGCGACCCAGCCACCGCCCATTTCGTAAGGTTCTTTAACTGAAGTCGCACCTGCTTTGACCATGCGGTCGTATTCTTCTTTAACTTCCTTGGTTTCTAGATTGAACATGAATCTAGAGGGTTCTTTTGACTCACCCCTTACTTCTGAGTGTTCACCAACCATTAAAAAGCAGCCACCTACTGACCAACCAGCGCCACTATCGTCAGTGTAGTCTGCAGTTTTATCAAAGATTTTGCCATAAAACTCGGAGAGGACTTTGGGTTGTGAGCTGCCAATCATGATGGAATTTAAATTTAACATAGTTTGATTATACTACAGCTTGAGGTTTTTTGGAATGGTTCAAACTGTCAAGTCCCGCTCGAAGTCGGGCTGCACCCCCAAGTTGGACTTGGGCAAGAAGGAGTTGACTAACAAATTCAGGAGGAGTATCTGTTCGAAGAATCCAGGGTTCGAGTTGAGCAGAAGAAAAAGGTGGGTGACTCTCCTCGGGCACTAGGTGAGTCTTTAGAAGCGGGAGGATGCCTTCTTTTAGACGGCCTTGATGTCTGGCCTTCTGGTAAGCGTCACAGACAAATTTATAGCAAACTTCCGCGTCTTCGGTAAGTTTGTGCGTATCAGTATAGGGGCGTCTACCAGTAAAGACTAATTCCATGATCCAACCGCTTAAGATCTCTCCCAGTAAATTAAGTTTTAATTCTGGGGCAACATCTCCTTGGACATCTTCTTGATGATGTTCGTCATCAATCCACCGACTGCCAATTACTCCTGTGCCTGGTAGGCGGCCATATAGTTCCATTAATTTGGCCCGATAGTCTACTTTATGACCAATCATGACTTTTCTTAGGCCATCGACTAATTTAGGGGTTTCCCGGTTTTGCCAAGTAGTGGCAATGGTTTCTGTCATAAGGTTAACGCGGTCGTCATAGGGAAGATTCTCTAAGGCACTATCTAGTAGGAATAAAATGGGGTCGCTCCAACGAGGGTCTTTGTTACCAAATATGACTTGTCTTTCTGGTTTTTCTGCTGCTCTGTCTGGACCCATAGATAAATGTAAAATACACTTCTTTAAATTTTTTGTCAAGGTTAAATTAATGTGCTCTAGGTGGATGGTGTAAAATAGGTAAGTAATGCAAGAAGTAGGTCAAAACTCAGGTTTGGATTACCAAAAAGGTACTGTTGTACCAATTTTAGATTTGGAGATTTCAGGAGAATGTAATTTGCATTGTCCGACTTGTTGGGGGACGCCACCAAGTATGAAGCAAGAACATGGGCTTTCAGAATGGTTGTCCTTAATTGAAAAGCTAAAAGTTGAATATGGTTTAGAAAGTATTGCTTTGACTGGAGGGGAGCCTTTAATGGTGCCAGGAATTGATAGTTTTATAAAGGGTGCTAAAGCAGGCTTGGGGTTAAATGTTAATTTGCTGACTAATGCGGTCTTTTTAGGAGAACACTTTTTTAGCATCAGGCCCTACTTGGCCTCTATTTCTGTTCCACTTGATGGTTCAAATGAGATGATTAACCGGAGGTCCAGGGGTAAAGATCATTTTTCAGTGGCACTGGATTGGATCTCACTAATTAGCGGGCAGCATCCAGGACTACCCTTAAAAGTGGGAACTGTGGTATCTGGTGCAAACATCCAAGATGTGCCAAATATTGGAGAAGTTTTGTTAGATCAGGGATTTAGTCAGACTTGGAAATTATATCAAGCGACAGCTTTTGGAGCTGCGCAGGAAAGTAGGGTTTGGAAAACAAGAAGAGTGACAGATCAAGATTTTGAGCGATTAGTGGTAGAGATGACAAGGAAATTTGCAGGTCAAATGAATGTAACTGGTCTGTCAACTGTAGAAGTGGGTGGATATTGCATAATAGTTAGACCAAATGGGAATGTGGTGACTAATTCTTTAATTGATGGGACTGAGCATTTGCTTTTTGGCAATATTTTTGATGATACTGCAGGGGCCATGCGATCGATTGGTGAATATCATGTTAGGGACCGCGGTGTCCAGAGAATGGCCACTTCTTATGGTTTCCAAGGGCTTCGCTAGGGTGTGTTATTATCATTGAATGGAAAAAGTGGCGATTGTTGGGAGTGGGGTCGTTGGAAAGACTCTAGCTCAAGGGTTTAAGAAGCACGGTTATGAGGTAATAATGGGTTCTAGAGATGGCCAGCCAGTTGAGGGGTTTGATGGAGAGTTTGGTAAATTTGAGGAGGTGGTCAAAGACGCTAAAATTGTAGTTTTGGCGGTTAAGGGTTCAGCCGCTGAAGAAGTGGTTTCGAGCTTGAAGGATAATTTATCAGGAAAAGTGGTTATTGATACGACTAATCCAATTGCGCAGGAGCCACCAGAAAATGGGGTGTTGAGGTTTTTTACCTCTTTAGATAACTCTTTAATGGAGAGGTTGCAAAAAAAGGCTCCAGGGGCTTATTTTGTGAAAGCTTTTAATAGTGTTGGCAACGCAGTGATGGTTAATCCTGATTTTGGTGGAGAGACACCTTCAATGTTTATCTGTGGTAACAGTGAAGAGGCTAAAAAAGAGGTGGGTCAGATTTTAGAAAAGTTTGGGTGGGAAGTTGAAGATATGGGAATGGTGGAATCAGCTAGAGCAATTGAGCCTCTTTGCATCCTTTGGTGTATCCCTGGAATGCTTAAAAATGAATGGCTCCATGCCTTTAAGCATTTAAAGAAATAGTCAGTCTTTATTAGCGTCTTCTCAGAAGGCCAAGTAGGGGTGAACCAGCTCCAATCAAAAAGCCAAATTGATACCAAGCGGTATCTCTGGCGACATCATAAACAGGAAATTGGGCTAATATCCCAAAAATATGCAAAATAAGTAGTGGCCAAGCAGTTAATCCATTCCAAAGTCCAAGTAAAATATTTTCTAACATTAGATCTATTATACACTAGTGAACAACTGATTGAACTTGCATCACATTATCATCCTATAGTTGGTTATTTTCTTAATATTCTGGTAGTATAAGCACTTATGAATAATCTTGAGGTTGTTAATGGGGATCTTTTAGTCACAACAGGTACTGAAGCTCTTGCAGATAGAGTTGTAGTTATAGAAAATAGAACTCTGGTTTTGCCTGCTTTAATAAGAGAACAGATGCGGGATTTGGATAATTGGGTTGCTTCTGGAAAATATTCTGCTGAAATATTCGCAGTGGGTCTCTCTAAAACTAATCAAGACAGAATAGAAGTTGTAGAGCTAATTGCACCTGATCCAGAGAAAATTTTTAGAATAGATGGTTTTTTTATAACGCCTCAACAAAAAGAGCTCCAATATTTACTCAGCGATTGCCAAACCCTTGCTATAGCGTCAATGAGTAGTGGTATTTTTTTGTATGCTCGCGGAATTGAAGGAACTGGTAAAGGCATCTTTTTTGAGGGAGGTGCTAATGGATCAATTGAGTGGTCAATTATCGCCAGAGATTTGAGCCAATTATTTGATCAAGAATTGCCTACCAGTGTTGAGGAAGCAAGATCCTTAACTCCCTTGGAAGCTGAAGTTGACTTAGATGGAGTGATGACCTTAAGCAGTGCTAGCATAACAAGAGGTTTCTTAAAAAAGGTAGATAATAGAGCCCAAGAGGTCGGTTTAAAGATTGGTTACACAGTTCATCACCATCCCAGCCTTCAATTGGCTGTGTTGGCTTTACGAGGTAAAGATTTTAGCAGAAGACAAGCATTTTATGATGAGCTATTAACTTACTCCCCAGGAGATATTGATACAATGAAAAGACTTGGAGCTGATTTTTTTGAGATCAGAGCTTTAGGAAATCCTCAAAATCCATTTGATCCAAATGTAGGTGTAACAAGTAGAATTTATAGAACTGGAAGTAGTAGAATAGATTAGTGAGAAAAATTATTGTATTAACTTTTATTACATTGGATGGAGTTATGCAGGCGCCAGGTGGACCAACAGAAGATACCTCCGGTGGGTTTAAGTATGGTGGATGGACAGCTCCATATTTTGATGATTTTTCTGGTAAGATCATGGCTGAACAGATGAGTCAGCCTTTTGAGTTGTTGCTGGGAAGAATTACATTTGAGATATTTGCTTCTTATTGGCCAGAGCATGAGAAAGATTGGCCAGGCATCAATAAGGTAACAAAGTATGTGCTATCAAATACACTCACCAAACATGAATGGAGAAATTCAGTCTTTATGGGTGGTGATGTGGTGGAAAAGATCAAAGAGCTAAAAAAGAAAAAAGGACCAGACCTGCAAGTTTATGGGAGCAGTAATCTGATTCAGACCTTATTGAAGCATGACTTAGTTGATGAATTTTGGCTGAAAATATTTCCTCTGACCTTGGGGGAAGGAAAAAGATTGTTTGGTGAAGGGACTATTCCAGCAGCTTTCACCTTAGAAGAATCTAAAACTTCACCCAGTGGAGTAATCTTTGCTAACTACAAGCGGGCTGGCAAAGTTAAAACAGGATCATTTTAAAGAAGGGTAAATAATACAAAAACAAGAAGGTCTATTTATGAAATTCCTAATTTCACCTGATATACTTTAATAATGCCAACTGCGGCTGAAGAATTTCTAAGCATAATTAATGAAACTGTACCAAATGCCACTCCTGGTATAGCTTATGGTATGGATTGTTTTATGTATAAAGGAAAACCAGTAGGGTCTTTAGTAGAAGCTAAAAAACACATTGGATTTTATCCGATGAGTGGTAGTATTGTAGAACAGTTTAAGGAAGAGCTTAAAGAATATTCAACTTCTAAAGGAACTGTTAGATTTCCATTAGGAAAACCTTTACCAAAAGGGATTATAAAAAAGATGCTTTTGGCCAGAATTAAAGAGATAGATGAATCCCTGGGGTGATTGGTTGGATGTAGCTTGTACCTAACTCAAGAAATTTTAATCCCTTGATAATTATTTCTGCTTGATTATAATATCTTGATCTGCCTTATCATATAAATGGCAACATTCACCACCAAAGAAATTGATATTCATGCTTTTCAAGCAGGGATATTTATGGCAGAGGCAGACTTAATTTCCCCTGTCGTGGTCGAGGAAACAGAGCATCCAGATATACCTCAAAGACTAGAGGATTTCTATGCAGCAATGAAGCGCCATCTTGATCACTGGTCTTCTTATGCTAGTGCAGCAGGAATTGGTCAATACTCACTGGTAACAGGTCAACCTGCTGGAGCTTTAGCCAGAGTCGATTCATACTTTAGAAACCCTACTGGAAGAGAAATGTTCGAGGATTTTCATAATTTTGGGGAACAGGTGATGGGTCCAGCTGTATTAGAAACCACTGATGAGCAAAGAGAACAATTTAAAAATAATCTGGTCTTTAACTTCCTTGGCGAAGATTTTTACTTTGTCGGACCTCCTCGACTAAGGCGAACAGTTTTTTTAACTAGAGTCTTTCCTGGGAGTCTTCCACCTGATATCTCAGAATTCATCAGAGATATCGAAGGTATCAGTCAAGCTGATGAAATGATGACAACTCAAGGTTATCATCTATTTCATGCGATAGATGGAAGGATGATGCATTTACCGTTTAGAGAAGCTACGGATTATGATCCGACAAAATTGACTTACTTTGGACAAATGAGAATGGAACGGAAAAGACTACTATTTTATCCACCAGATGAAAATAGGGTTGTTGATTTTACTCAAGCTTTCAGGAGAACCGCGTCTGACACTGGGGTGAGCGACGGGATTTGAACCCGCGGCCATCGGTACCACAAACCGGCGCTCTACCACTGAGCTACGCCCACCAAGCGCAGGGATCATTCGGACAACCGCTGTACTAAACTATAAAGTCTTTACTGCCGAATAATCCAGCCCAAGCTAATATCAGCAACTAACTTAGTTGGAACTGTTTTAAAGTTTGGACTGTCGATATTTTAGCAGGAATTTGGAGTTTTCTCCAGTTGGGGTTAGGAACTATGGAGTTCTTGGAATTGAGCTCGCCACTTAATTACTTCGGGTCCTTCATCCATCCAGTTGTATTGGGAGGTGCTTAAAAAAGCTCTACGGCCTTGCTGGCGTCTTTCTTTGACCTCAGGAGATAGGAATGCCTCAGCTCTATTTTCTGCTTCAGTCATCCTTCGTCCTAATTCAACCAACTCGGGATCAAGCACAAGAGTTCTTAGGTATTCAGCGTACCATTCCACCCATTTTTCGCGTTCTTCTAGAAGAGGCTTTTCAACCTCTGGGGCTTCTGCTTTATTAAAGAGACCTTCCCTACCTTTAGGTTCCCAACCAAACATTTGACCATAAAAATTGAGTGGCTCAGCGTATTTTCTAACTACATCTCCACTAACAGTCAAATGTAGCTGGTCCCAATAATGTAAGATATATCTTCGACCGGTTTCGGTGACTATGCCAAATTTTAAAAGGGTATTTAGGCGGTGAGAGCCGATAAGTTTGTAGTCAGATCGATCTCTTCTGCCAGTTTCTTCTAAAGCTTTATAACCTTCATCTAGAACATCTGAAAAGTCTCCATTAAGTAATTGCTCTGCCCTTATACTTTTTAGCCTAGCTAGTTCTGGGTTAGCTAAATCGGGGACCAAACCAAAAAGGCTGCGGAGTTCGCAGTTTCTTTCAATAGGTGTCATGCTGGCATATTGTTCTTTAAATCTATCTACTCTGCTCATTGAGGATGAATACTAACAGAGACTTAGGAGCAAAATCAAGCATTAATGAGGTGGTTTTGATTAATTAGAGAAGGGAAGCAGTTTCCAGAGTTGGATGGGGTTTAAGATTGCAGAGGGGACATCGGGGGAAAGGGTGCCAAAGTCTAGGGTGTTGGTGCCAGCATGGAGGACTTGGTGGATAGTTTTGGGTTTGTAGAAAGGTTTGTTAATGGTGAAATCATAAGCATATTCTGGTAAAAGATTTGTGTTTTGAATAAGCTGGGATTGACCAGTGGAGCTGAGGAAAATTTGTAAGACAGTTTTACCTAAAGTTGAGGCGATATTTAAGAGAAACTCCCCTGAGTGATTTTTCTTCCATTCTAAATCAGCTTTAATCTCTAAACTAACAGGGGCATCAACATGAGTACCAAATTTTAAAACTGGGTTATCAAAGATCTGTTCATCTTTAAAGAGATTAATTAAAATTTGATAATCTCCTCCCTGAGGGGCTTTGATAGATAGATTGAAGGTATATTCTTCTCCAGGTTTGACCTGAGTTTCTTTGGGCAGTTGCGCTGGGGAGATCTCTAAATCTTGAGAGGAACCAGTGGCGAACAGTTTAACTTGCCCATATTCATTCCAGGTTGATTGACCAACATTTTTAAAAGTTAGGGGAATGGTATAAGTTTTTTTCTCAACTAAACCATGATAAATCTCTCCTTTAACCAGCTCAGCTTTGTATTCTTGAATGGGGGTACCATTTTGTTTGGGGATATCGCGTAAGGTCTCAAATTGGGGATAAAACTGAGTACCCAGTACATTTGGATCTGAGGGCTGGGCAGCGATTTTTTTGAATGAAAAGTGGTCAAATGGAGCCTCTTGATAGGTGAGTAAAAATGGGGTGACAGCCACAATATCTGAATGATTCCAAATTGATTCAAAAGCAGTTTTATAGTACTGGCTGACTTCACTAGCATCTGGAAGGGTGTGGTCTGGAGTTAAGCCTTCAGAGTGTTTCCAACCAGTTTCAGTGATAAAAATGGGTAAAGTTTTTTTAACTCCCAGTTTTTTTAATAGATCTTGCTCCCATTGCCAGGTGTGAATGGTGCCTCGGCCAGTGATATTGGGAGGTGAAGCAAAGCCTGGATTTGGGTAAGAGTGCGAGTCCCAACCATCTAGTTTGGCAAAGATTCCGGGAACTGCTTGGTCCATTTGTTCTAAGAAGCTAATCTCTTCTTGATAAGCAGGTAACTTTTGAGGAGCTGAGGCGTCGAGCCCAGCGTTTAAGATAAAAAAATCTGAGCTTTTAGATTTAAAAGCCTCAATAGTTTGGTTGAGAGTTTTGGCATAGTCTTTAGCATCAACAGTGTTACCCCATTCGGTGGCATGATTGGGTTCATTATAGGCGATTACATAGCGGTTTTTGACTGGCCAGTTTAAGGAATCTAGGAAATTGGCCCAATCAATGGCATCTTGGGTCTCTGGACGCTTCCAAAAATCTCCCTCTGGTTTGGTGGCCAGACGGACGATTGGGATTAAATGTTGCTGTCTTAAATGATCAAAAAATTGCTGCCATTTTAACTGATTTTTGTCACCTGATTGGATGACTACAGTAATATAACCCCAGTCACCACCTGAGGAATTAACTAGCTCTTTGGCGCTATCAATTTCATCATTGGTTGGGGAGATAATATGAATTCCAAATTTGTTGTTAGAAACTGAGAGTGGATTAACTACTGCCTGAGTTGAACTAGGCAGAAATAGAAAGTAAAGAGCCAGAAGCGCTACGAAGAGCGATATACGAAGAGCGATATACGACATGCGCTTTGGTATTTTACCACCTTGCCTTAAGATTTACACAATTCTCTCTTGACTTTGGGTTTTGTTTGGGTCAATAATAGGGCTTGATGTTGGAGCTTTCTGAGCCTATTAATGTGTGGTGCTTTTTCAAGGGTACAACTGTTCAGCCATACATATTTTTTTGGAAAAAGAGAAAAATTAAGATTGATACTATTAACTTAGTCCACACCAGCAAAGATGGTGCCTCGCTACTTTACTTTTTTTCAGTTTCCGCTGGTAATAACTTTTACAGACTAAAGTTTGATCTTTTCAAATTAAAATGGTCTCTAGAAGCCTTGGAGGAAGGCGAATGAGAACTATCTTTCATATTGACTTCAATAGCTACTTTGCGACTGTGGAGCAGCAGGCTAATCCGAGGCTTCGGGGCAAGCCTATTGGAGTGACGGGGGGAGATCGGATGAGCCGGACAGTCATTGGAGCGGCTTCAGTTGAGGCTAAAAAGTTTGGGGTTAAAACTGGGATGAGTATTCCTGAGGCTTTAAAGTTTTGTCCCCAGATAATTTTGGTTAAAGGAGATTCAGATAAATATTTAGCTTGTACCAAGCGGTTTTTAAATATTTTAAAAGATTACTCGCCTTTTCTAGAGGTTTTTTCAATTGATGAGTGCTTTTTAGAGATGCCAGTTTGTCATTCTGGGATACTTCCGAAGAATATACCCTTCACTGAAGTTCAGGGTGACAAAGGGGATCTTCAGGGAGACAGTTTTAGAAAGTTTATCGGTGTTGCTGAGGAGATTAAACAGCGAATTAGAGAGGAAGTTGGAGAATGGATTAGTTGTTCAGTGGGAATTTCATACAACAAGTTAATGGCGAAGTTGGCAGGATCACTTTATAAACCAGATGGATTGGTGGTGGTTGAAGACCCGGAAGCAGCGATGAGAGTTTTAGATCGGGTGGAGTTAGATGATGTTTGTGGGATTGGTTTTAGAATTAAAGCCAGGTTGAATAATATGGGAGTCAGAAATTTTGCTCAGCTAAGACAGGTGCCCTTGGAGAGCTTGTTAGCTTCATTTAAAAGTTATGGGCAGATTTTGTATAACATGGCCCGCGGTATTGATGACTCAGAGATAACCCCATTTTATGAAAAAGAAGAGGTCAAATCAGTTGGGCATAGACACACCATCAACCATGATACCAATGATCCTGAAGAGATCAAGCAGATTTTACTCAAACTGACTGAGCTAATAGCCAGGAGACTGAGGGAAAAGAGACTTTTAGGTAGAACTGTGGTCTGTTTTTACAGAGCAGCCTTTGATAAAAACTTTTTTGAGGCGACAGGGCACCGGTTTAATGGAGATGGGATGCAAACAACTATTGAGTTAACTCAGGATGGGTTAGATATTTTTAAAGCCGCGTGGAAGGTTTTTGAAAAAATTTGGGATTTAGAACCAATTAGAATGGTTGGAGTATCTGTTTCTAATTTAACTCCAGAAAGACCTAGAACTTTGAGTTTTTTACCTGAAATTAAAAGAAGGGAGGTTATTACCAGTGCACTAGACAAAATTAACAATAAATACGGCGAGTTTACGCTACAAAGAGGGGTGCTGCTTAATTCAGTCAGAGTCTATCGAAAACCTAACCCGTTTTTATCAGATCGCAGATTCAAATTGTAAAATGATATACTAACAAACATGAAAGCATTAGTAGCTGGGGGAGCTGGGTTTTTGGGATCGCACCTATGTGATAAATTACTTGAGCGAGGATATGACGTAATTTGTGTTGATAATCTACTCACTGGCTCAGAAAAAAATATTGAACACCTCAAAGATAATCCTAAATTTCAATTTATCAACCATGATGTGATTGAAAATTTGCCTGAGATACTTTCTGCCAATTTAGTTTTCCACTTAGCCTCCCCAGCCTCTCCTAACCATCATAGCCCGAAGAGTTATCACGTACTTTGGGAAGAAACGATGCAAGTCAATACAACTGGAACTTGGAATTTAGCCGAGTTTGCACTGAAAAATGGTGCTAAATTTTTATTTGCCTCTACCTCTGAAGCGTACGGTGATCCACTCGAACATCCGCAAAAAGAGACCTACCGTGGTAACGTCTCAACAACTGGACCCCGCTCAGTCTATGATGAAGCAAAGCGCTTTGGGGAAACAGTGACTGCTGCATTTACTCGCTCAAAAGGGTTACAAGGAAAGATTATCCGCATTTTTAATACGTATGGGCCAAGAATGGCACGAGATGACGGCAGGTTGGTAATCGAGTTTGTGCGAGCAGCTTTAAAAGGTGAACCGCTACCAATCTTTGGGGATGGAAAACAAACACGCTCATTCTGTTACGTCTCAGATTTGATCGATGGGATCATCGCTGTTATGGAGAGTGACAAAACAAATGGGGAAGTAGTCAATTTAGGAAACCCTGGTGAGTTCACAGTTTTAGAGTTCACCGAAGTTGTTAAAACAGTTACCAATTCAAATTCACAGGTGGTTTTTAAAGAATCCTTACCTAAAGATGATCCATTAAAAAGAAAACCAGATATTACAAAAGCGAGAGAGCTACTTAATTGGGAACCAAAAATTCATTTAGAAGAAGGCTTGAAAAAATTAATTGTTTCACTTCAATGATGTTTTTCTGCATCAAGGATCGCCAGGGTTGTTTTCAAAACTGTATCTGGATTTAGAGAAATACTGTCAATTCCAAGGCGGACTAAAAATTTAGCAAAATCTGGATAGTCAGAGGGTGCCTGACCACAGATGCCAATATACTTGTGACGTTTTTTAGCAATTTTGACAACTTCAGTGATTAAATCTTTAACAGCTGCGTTATTTTCATTAGCAATTGATGAGAGCTCAGAGTTGTCACGGTCAATTCCAAGGGTTAGTTGAGTCAGGTCATTTGAGCCAATACTATAACCATCAAAGATCTTTAAGAACTGATCCGCTAAGATGACATCGGCTGGAATTTCACACATCATATAGACTTTAAGTCCATCCTCACCTCTTTTTAAATTATATTTATACATTGTTTGGAGCACTTTTTTGCCTTCGTCGACTGTCCGGCAAAATGGAATCATGACGATTAGGTTTTTAAGTCCCCATTTTTCCCTGACAATTTTGATAGCCTGGCACTCAAGTCCAAAGGCAGCTTCAAACTCAGGGTCATAATACCTGGAAGCCCCGCGCCAACCAATCATAGGATTTTCTTCTTTGGGTTCAAAATCAGCTCCGCCAACTAGCGAGGCGTATTCATTGGTTTTGAAATCTGAAAAACGGACGATAACTGGGCTGGGATAAAAAGCGGCCGAGATTTTAGCGATACCTTGAGCTAGTTTTTGGACATAAAAATCCACTTTATCGTCATAGCCTTTAGTTAAGTGGTCGATCTGTTTTTTGGTCTGATCATTTAGTTTATCGAAATTTAGCAAAGCGAGGGGGTGAATTTTGATCTGGGAGGCGATAATAAATTCTTCGCGGGCGAGGCCAACGCCATCATTTGGTAGAAATGATGATTTAAAGGCTTCGTTGGGTGAACCAACATTGATCATGATTTTAGTTTTAGGATTTTTGAGGTGTTTGAGGTTATATTGTTTAACTTCCCATTTGCATTCTCCGTCGTAAACAATTCCCTCAGTGCCTGATGAACAATCGATAGTGATCATTTGTCCATGCTTGATGACTTTAGTGGCTTCCTGGGTTCCAACTATGCAGGGAATACCTAATTCCCGTGAAACAATAGCCGCATGGGAGGTGCGTCCACCTTCATTGGTGACAATTGCTGAAGCAATTTTCATGATTGGTTCCCAATCAGGATCGGTAATTTTGGTGACTAAAACTTCACCTTGGTTGAATTTATCAATATCCTTGGCCGAATTAATAATATTGGCTCGGCCTGAGGCAATTTTAGTGCCTACAGCTGAACCTTTGATCAGTGGTTTGGTCGTCTCTTTCATCTGGTAGCTTTCAATTGTTTGGGAGTCTTTGTTGCCATGGATTGTTTCGGGGCGGGCTTGAACGATGAATAACTTACCAGTCAGACCATCTTTAGCCCATTCAGTATCCATCGGTTTTTTATAATGGTTCTCAATAATAACTGCCCAACTGGCCAGCTTGAGGATTTCAGTATCTGTGAGCGTAAATTGGGTTTGTTTTTCTTCCGGAGTGCTGATTAGTTTGGTATCTTTGCCATTTTCACCATAAATTAAGCTTTGCTTTTTAGTCCCCAAGTTTTTAGTGATTATTGCGGGGAAACCTTTTTGTAGCGTTGGTTTAAAAATCTCATATTCATCTGGGATTACTTCTCCTTGAACAACTAACTCACCCAAACCCCAGGAAGAGTTAATGACAACCACATTTTTAAAACCAGTGTCTGGGTCAAGTGTAAACATCACCCCTGAACAAGCTTTATCTGAGCGGATCATTTTTTGGACTCCAACCGACAGATACGCGCTTAAGTGGTCAAACTTTTTGTCGACCCGGTAGGAAATCGCGCGGTCTGTAAAAAGTGAGGCAAAACATTCCTTGACTGCCTCGATTAACTCACTCTTGCCTTTAACATTCAAGAAGGTGGCTTGTTGACCAGCAAAGCTGGCGTCGGGTAGATCTTCAGCTGTAGCAGAGGAGCGGACTGCTACATCAACATCTTTAGTACTATATTGTTTGGATAGTTGGGCATAAAAGTCACCGATCTGAATTTCTAAATCCTCAGGAACTGTTGATTCACTAATCATTTTTCTGACTGAAGCGCCTTTAGATTGAAGATTTTTGATATCAGTGGTATCTAAATCTGAAAGCTCTTGTTTGATTTTAGAGGTTAAATCATTTTTTTCTAGAAAGAGCTGATAAGCAGTAGCTGTAATAGCAAAGCCATTGGGGATATTGACTCCTTTTTTAACTAGTCTTTGGTACATCTCGCCCAAAGAGGCATTTTTACCGCCAACTAATGGAACATCTTTAATGGTCAGCTCTTTAAACCAGAGAACTTTTTTATGCTTTCGGGAGAGGAATTTAAGCATCTTAAATCTATTATGAAACTTAAAGGTCAAAATAGCTAGTGAATTGACTGGACTGCTTGTTTGATCAAATTTTTAACTTGGTTAATATCGCTTGAAGCATCAATTTTGATCAGCTTGCTCTGAGACTTATAATGGTTTAGTAACGGAGTGGTTTCTTGATGATAGACGAGTAATCTTTTTTCGATAATTTCGGGTTGATCGTCAATCCTTTTTCTGCTAAGTAGTCTTTGTTCTAAAGTTGAGTCTGGTACATCTAAAAAAATGCACAGATCGATTTGAGGGTCAAAGACCGACAGTTGGGATAACCGGCGGGGGTAGCTATCTAAGATGACATCTCCAGGAGTTTGACTGAGGGCGGTTTTAACCAGTTTAGCCATTTGTTTGTCGTCAACTAAATGACCAGAGAGCATTAATTCCTTAAATTCGTTGGCCTCCGGACTATTTTTTTTGATCTCGGACCTGATTAGACCGCCAGTTTGGATGAGAGAAAACCCAAGTTCTTCTGAAAGGAGCTTAGCTTGAGTTGTTTTACCTGAACCGATCGGTCCAGTGATTAAAATATTCATTAAATTGTGACAATCTTGATAATATCAGTCGATCCGGAAAGGCCAACTGTGGAACCAGTAACGACGACGACATGGTCGCCTTTTTTGGCAAAACCGTTGTTGACAACTGTGGTAATCGATTTCTCCAAAAATTTATCAAAGCTACCTGTTGGTTCAGTGACAACGGAGCGGATACCCCAGACCAGAGCAAGCTGGTTCATAGTTTTTTCATCATGGGCGACTGCCACTATTTGAGCATTAGGTCTAAAGGACGAGAGGAGGCGGACTGTTTGGCCAGTGGCTGTTGGAACAACGATGGCTTTGGCATTAATCCTAAAGGCGATGGAGGCGGCAGATGAGACCAGGGCGTTGTGGGATAACCATTCTTTGGCGATATTTTCCCAGTTTATTTTAATATATTGGTTGTACTCAGGGTTGCTTTCAACTGACAGAATAATATCTTTCATGGTTTGGACTGATTCAACTGGGTACTTACCAGCTGATGTTTCAGCGGAGAGCATAACTGCATCAACTTGATCTAATACCGCATTAGCTACATCCGAGACTTCAGCCCGGGTGGGGCGGGGGTTTTCAGTCATTGATTCGAGCATTTGGGTGGCTACAAAAACTGGTTTTTGGTTTTGTCTGCAAAGCCGGATCATCTTTTGTTGGGCGATTGGGACCTCAGCTGCAGGGATTTCAATTCCTAGATCCCCCCGGGCCACCATGATGACATCAACCTCTTTGATAATCTCCTCAATGTTTTCAATCGCCGCCTTGGTTTCAATTTTGGCGATAATTAAAGCTTTGCTACCGGCTTTTTTAATTAATTTGCGGGCATCTTTAATATCTTCTGGGCTCTGAACAAAAGACAGAGCGATGTAGTCAGCATCCTCCTTTAAACCGAATTCCAGATCTTCTTGATCTTTTTGAGTTAGAGCAGCGCCTTTAATTATAGTATCCGGCACATTAATACCTTTGTTAGAGGAGAACCAGCCATCGTTTAGAGCATCGCATTCAAAAGCATGTCCCTTAACTGCGGATACTTTTAATCCGACTAGTCCATCATTGATATAAACTCTTTGCCCCTTTTTCATATGCGGAGCTAAGTCAAACTGGATGGGGATCTCGCCTTCAATTGGATTGAGAGCAAATTGAATTTTTTGACCTTTTTTGACCTCAACTTTTTCACTGAGTGCACCCAGTCTGAGCTTTGGGCCTTGTAGGTCAACCATGACTGCAAGCGGTTTGCCAAGTTCTTTAGAGATCTTTCTGGCATTTTTGAGCCGCTGTCTTTGTTCTGCCTGGGTTCCATGAGACATATTTAGCCGGGCCACATTCATGCCAGCTTGAGCTAGCTTCTTCATGCAGTCATAATCACCGCTGGCTGGACCGATGGTACAAACTATTTTGGTTTTTTTGTGAGTCATGTTTAGCCTGAAATTAGTATATAATATTGAGCTGGGGAATAATACCAGGTTGGATTAGTGAAGTCAAACTATAGGGCTTGATCGGCTGATTTGGTAAAGAACCTCGAGATTTTAGAGGTAAGGCAACCAGCTGCTCCTGCTAGTAATACCAATATGAGTCCTCCAATTACTGGACTTCCATCGATGATGCCGGCGTAAAAGCCGCCATCAGAGTAAGATTGGCTTCTTTGTGCTTCATGCCAGGGGTCTTTAATCGCTTGGAAATATTGGGGCGTACCAGCTTCTAAGCTGATTACCGTTTCAGTACCCGCTATTGTGAGTACACCCGCTACAGCTCCGGAGGCAGATCCCACTCTAAATTCATGATATGACCGTTGTCGCCGTTGACACCTCGCTTTATCTTGTTGGTCCTGTTGGTCTTGAATTGCCTTAAGATTGGGTCTAGTATCAACAGATTGAAGTCTTGCAAAGCCAGATTGGGAATCAGGGGCATAGATAGGAAAACTTAGACTATCCAGTCTATCAAGGCGGTTCACAAAAATTATTATACTACTGTACAAGTATTTCAGTCAAAAAGTATAATTTTTGAAGATGGATCAATTGGAAAAGTTGGAAAAAGAAATCCCCAAGCCAGTTTGGTACTTGAGTGTAATTAGTTTCTTTAATGACATCTCTTCAGAGATGCTCTATCCGGTGATGCCGATTTTTTTAACTCAGGTTTTGGGGGCGCCAGTTTTTGTGGTGGGATTGATAGAAGGTGTAGCTGAAGGGCTATCTTCAATTTTTAGAACAGTTTTTGGCTATCTGTCGGATAAATATCAAAGGCGTGAGCCCTTTGTCATTTTAGGGTATAGTTCATCAGCTATTGCCAAGGTGATCATCGCTCTTTCATATTCTTGGCCTTTGGTCTTTTTGGGTAGATTTGTTGACCGGATGGGCAAAGGGATGCGGACTGCACCTAGAGATGTGATGCTTCTTGATGCCTCAAAAGCTAAAAACCGGGGGTTTATTTTTGGATTTCACCGGTCAGCTGATTCGGCTGGAGCTTTTTTGGGTCCAATCATCACCTTAATCTTGCTAGCTTCATTTAACAATAATATTAGGCTGGTTTTGCTTTTGGCAACAATTCCAGCTTTTTGCAGTTTATTTTTCTTTTTATTTTTGAAAGAAGCGAGGAGGACTCACCCTGGGCCTGCTAAATTTAACCTATCACTTTCTCTGCATAAAATGCCAAAGGAATTTAGGATTTTTTTACTTGGGACTGCTTTGTTTTCTTTGGGGAATAGCTCAGATAGTTTTTTAATCCTAAAATCTCAAAGTTTAGGTTTGTCCCTGACTTTAATTATTTCAGCCTACATCTTATACAACTTGGTTTATGCACTGGTTTCAACTCCGGCTGGAGTGATCTCAGATAAGATTGGTCGAAAAAGAATCTTTATGGTTGGGATCTTAATTTACAGCTTAGTTTATTTAGGTTTTGCGATTAACCATAATCCGATTTTGGTTTGGCCGCTGTTTGCTATTTATGGCTTTTACATAGCGATGACAGATGGGGTAGGAAAGGCGCTGATTGGCGGGTTAGTTAGCCATGAAATTTCAGGAACAGCGTACGGGGTTTATAATACGGTTTTGTCGATTTTTCTGTTTTTATCTTCCTTTCTAGCTGGCTGGTTTTGGAGCCTAATTTCGCCTCAAGCCCCTTTTTATTTTGCTAGCGCTTGTGCACTTTTAGCTTTCCTGGTTTTTTTCTTCGTTCCTGAGAAGCGAGCCATTTAACTTAAACTTTGATAAAACCATCCCAAATTGATAAAATACAGATGCCCGAATGGTTCATGCGATTTGCCCCCATAGCTCAGTGGATAGAGCAGGACGGTTCTAACGTCAAGGCCGCAGGTTCGAATCCTGCTGGGGGTACTGATTCAAAGTTATTCCAAAAATGTTTTTTTGAGGAGTTTATTGTATAATTTCGCATTGATATGTCATTAATGCCAGAGAGTTCAGAAGAAACGCCGACTGCAGATTCCGCAGAAAGATATTTAAGAACTAGTCCGGTTACCCGAGACTTATTGTTTGAAAGTCGAGCCTTTAGGGGATCGGAAAAAGACGCTTCATTAATTTTTAAAACATTACCAGCTTATTCTCTTAGGTATAGCATGGAATATTATGGCAGAGCTTACAAAGATTCTTTTGCTTTCCCAACCGCTTTTTTCCAACTGGCTGAAAGAATCGGATTTAATATTTCGTACAAAGAGACCCCTAATAGAGATCGGGACGAGTTTAGGTGGTTAGAGGCATTTGCTGTTTATGTGGATTCTGAAGAGACAAGAAAGGCTTTAGTGGGGTTACAGTTTTCTTACTGGAAGTATGACATATATGAGATTCTCCATGGAATTTCCCAGAGATCTCCTTCTGCACTTGAAGATTTGGCACTAGGTAATTACGAATCTCTTATTAGAAACGCTAATATCGAATATAGATTATTACCGGCTAATTATCCAAGTATCGAACTGCTTGCAAAGCGCTCCTTTTTGGTCGCATATCAAAGAAATATGGATAGAAGAATTCTGGCTGTACAACACGGTTTAGCTCTTAGAGAACCAGATAGCCTAGACCTTCGACATAGAGAGCTTGTGCAGCGTTTTTTGGATGAAGGCTTATCTCCTTTAACGCCAATGGAGTTTGAGGCACTTGTATTTTATGTTGCTCAACATGTTTTTGTACGTGAGCCGCATTATGGACCCCCTAAGAATTTATAGGATTTACTCGATTTCTTCATTGATTTTGGTACCCTTGGTGAGATCTTTTAAAAAAGTCTGACTTGTGAAGAAGAATTAATTTCTTGCTTAATCCTTACTTTAGTAGCTTATAAGCTTGAAACCTCTCTTTGCCTACATCCCACTTTGTTAGAGTGGGGTTTTGGCTAATCGGTTATAATAAGAAGGTGCTTAAAAAGTATTTTTTGATTTTGATAATTCTGTCAATTTTAATTGTGTTTGTGGCAGTAATTATTAAGACCAGGGTGGGGGATTTAAGGCCAGTTATCTTACCTGCCAAGTCAGTGATGACCAGTCAAAAAGCCTCGATTTTAATTGGAGACCAACCTAGTATTCCGCTGCAAATTAGTGATAGTTTTAAAATTGGAGTTTTTGCTAAGGATTTAGGTGCTCCGAGAGATTTGCAGCTTTCACCTGGGGGAACAATGCTTGCTTCTATTCCCAGTAAGGGAGAGATCGTGGCTTTGCCAGATAAAAACAATGACGGTCGTTCCGATGAGACAAAAATCATTATCTCTAATCTAAAAAATCCTCATGGGATAGCTTTTTTTAACAATAAGCTGTTTGTGGCCCAGGAAACTGAATTGGATAGATATAATTTTGATGAGGGTAGTCTGACTGCGACTTTAGATAAAAAACTGTTTAATATTCCAGTTGGAGGGAGGCATACGAGCCGGACTATTGAATTTAATTCCAAGGGAGAGATGTTTGTTTCGATTGGGTCAACTTGTGATGTTTGTATGGAGAGAAATGCTTGGAATGGCGCGGTGATAGTATCTAATGCGGAGGGGATAGGTCCTAAAGTTTATTCTTCAGGGCTCCGGAATGCAGTTTTTATAAAGTTAAATCCAAAGAGTGACTCGGTTTGGGGAGTGGAGATGGGGCGGGATTATTTGGGTGATAATTTGCCCCCAGATGAGATTAATATCCTGAGGGAAGGTGGTAATTTTGGCTGGCCTTATTGTTATGGTGATAAAACTCATGACGATTCTTTCGATCCGAGAAATAGCCATGGATGTAGCGATACAATCGCGCCAGTTTTTAAAATTCAAGCTCACTCCGCGCCTTTGGGTCTAAATTTTATTAACTCAGCTCAGTTTCCAGCTGACTGGCAAGGAGACTTACTGGTTTCCTTTCATGGATCATGGAATAGATCAGTTCCAACTGGTTTTAAAGTAGTCCATATGAAAGTTTCTGGAGAAAATATTTTGTCTCAGGAAGATTTTTTAACTGGATTTTTACAAGGGAGCAATACCTTGGGTAGGCCAGTCGATTTAGAATTTGATAAAGAAGGCAGTTTATTTATTAGTGATGATAAAGCTGGTGCTGTTTATAAAGTAATTAAGAAGTAGCTAGAATTTGTTGGTGGGTTTTTTTAAGCTGTTCACTGGTCGCCATTTTAGCAGGTTTTTTTAGATCTCCTTCTTGATCCACTGGGATTAGATGGACATGGACATGGGGTGCTTCTAGGCCCATTACCAAAACACCAATGCGTCCGGATTTAGGTTTAAGAGTTTTTTGAAGTAGTTTAGAAACTTTTTTAGTAGCAATAAAAAGATCGCCAATCTCTTTGTCTCCGATATCAAAAAGGTAAGGGTCGTGTTTTTTGGGGATAACTAAGGTATGACCCTCTTTAACAGGTTGAATCGTTAAAAAGGCTAAATAATCTTGATCTTCCCAGACTTTATAGCTAGGGATTTCATTTTTGATGATTTTACAGAATACGCAATCTTCAAGAGACATTAGGATAGGTCAATTCCAGCAGCTTTGAGAACTTCAGCTTCTTCAAGGTAGTTTTGAGTAATCCAATCGGTAGTCTTTTGGTGTTTTTCTTCGCCTTCACCCCAAGTGTCTTCGCCCTTTTTTTCCATATCCTCAAGGTTTTGATAATAGTCAGGCATTTCAACTAGATGAGCGATCGCAATTTTGCCAGCAGTTTCGTAAGAATCATTGTGAACTTTGGTGATCCCACCAGTCTCTTCGGCATAGAGGTTACCATGTTCCATCTCTTCTTTGACACCTTGTCTGAATTCACCTAAATCAAATTTAGTAAAATCTACTCCAATAGCAAGACCTACCTCATAAGCTTTTTTTAAAGTTAAATCGGGAAAACTTTTATAAGATTTAGAATAAAAATCATACTTGCGCATGGGCTTATTAAAGCACATTTAGATCAAAAAAGATAGTGCTTATTGTAGATTTTTCAGCCTTGTTGAGTTATCATTATTAGTTAACTGTGCTTTTTCTGCTAATGGCAGAGATCGCTCGGGTTGGGGGATTCGGCAGTGCGCTATGATGGGTAGTACAGAGGTTGTCCGAATCGCCCATGTTTTCGGGGTGTAGTTCATCGGTAGAACGCTCGCTTTGGGAGCGAGAAGTAGTGGGTTCAATTCCCTCCACCCCGACACTTTAATTCTTACCCTTAATTTACCCGATGATGATATAATCTTGGCCACGATGAGTAAACTATTGAAGGGAAGAGATTTTTGGAATCAATCAGCGGCTGATTTTTCATCTGATCAAACTTTGGGAAGAAAATTTGTTTTGGATCCCGCGCTACTTAAGGTGATTGGAGATGTTTCAGGCAAAAAAGTTCTTGATTTGGGCTGTGGATATGGCAGACTAACGAATTTACTAGCTTCCAAGGGTGGTATTTGTACAGGTATAGATTATTCAGAAAAATTAATTGAAATAGCTCAAGCTTCTGCTAAAAATCAAGGCTTGGGGGTTGATTTTCAAGTAATGGATGCAACTGAAATAGGTGACTTGGAAGGGGAATTTGATCTAATCTTGATCTCCATTCTTTTTCCCCACTTACCAGATTACAAAAGAGCCTTAAGTTTGGCTAGGGGAATAAAAAATCTGGCCAAATCGGATGCCTATTTAATAATTGGTGAGCCTCATCCAGCCTTTGATTATTATATGAGAAATAGGTTAGCAAGTGGAGATTTTGAATACTTTAATAGCGGGTTAGGATATGATTTTAAGATGGAGCTGGGGGCGACTGCTCTAGAGTCTGAGGCTTATCATTGGACTCTGGCTGATTATTCTAAGTTAATTGATGAGTCTGGATTTTTAATTGAAAAAATAATTGAATCAGAACCTCTGCCTGAAGGTAGGAAGATAAATCCGGATTGGTTTCAACAAAAAAGTAAATATCCCTCTTATATCATTTTTAAATGCGTTCAAAAATCCCAGCGAACTGATCTTGATAGATAGATTTCCACTTACCTTCTGAGACTAGTTGCTCTAGCCTTTGATACATTGGTTTGCTGGTAGACATATAAACCAAGTTATAATCTGAGTTGTTAATATCTTGCCAATTTTGCTCTAGCGGATAGTACTCTGCAAAAGCGCTGTAACCTTTGTCATCTTGCCAAAGATGCATTCTTCCATCAATGGATGGTTTGATATTGGGGTAATTCCAGATCAACCAGCCTCCAAAATCATAAGCAGTCAGCAGATTGTTTTTTTGAGGATAGTTGGACAGAATCTCAGCTGATTTAGGGGAACAATAGCTAAATTCAAAACAATATCTATCCCAATTCATGCTAGCAAATTGCTGGAAGGGAAGTTTAAATAAGATCACGACCACCAAAACTAAAGCCAGGAGGATGGTTGCACCAATAGTTTGAAATTTTTTGGTATCTGGTTGTAAAAAATGAACTATGGGTAGTAGTAGTGGAATGGACAGATAGTAAAAAGGCCAAGCGTAGCGGCGTATAAAAAAGGTCATTAAAAAGACTATCACTGATACTCCAATGATGGGTAATATTTTTTTGTATTGATTGGTGAAAAAAATAGCAATCAGGCTAAACAGGAGCAATGTGGCATAAATAATGTGGTTCCACCAAAGCTGTGATAAAGAGATAAAAGGGAGCCATTCAGCGATATATTTTTGCCAAGGGTTGGCAAAATGATGCAAACTTTCTTGATAGATGCTAATTCCAAATGGATTAATTAGGGTAGCTAAGCCAGAGAAAACAAATGTGACTGCGGCTATAATCAAAGACTTAGTGGCTAATTCCTTTTCTTCTAGGTCAGTAAAAAAGATTAGCTCAACCACTTTGAATACTAGCCAGCAAAAAAATAGGCCCAGCCCAAGTAGGTACTCACCATGAATGTTGCTCCAGATTAAAAAAACCGGTATTAATACGAGAGTCCATTTAGGGTTGACTTTATTTAGGCGGTTCAGAACAAATAAAAGCACACTGATTAAAAACATGGAGAGTAGTTGACCTCGAAAAGAGACAGAATTCAGAGGATCTTCAATATAGAGAAGGATTGGAAAAAGAAACGCCTGTTCAAAAAAAGTTAGGCGGAAAGCCAAAGACACAAATAAAAAGGTTAGAGTGATTACAACTGCAGCAAGCAGGGTTAGTCCCAAAAATCCAAGTAGGTGATAGGCACCATAAGTAAAAAGGTCAGTTAACCAGGAGCTGTTAACCCAATGGTAATCAGGCATCATGGTAGAAAAAGTATTATCTCTGAGCAGGTTGCCGTGCGCAAAGAAATATTCACCATATTTAAGATGCCAGCCTAAATCAATGTCATGAGGTACATTAAGGGCAGCTAGAAAAACTATTAAAAAGGGAAATAACCCCAAAAACAACTTCTTCATTTTCCTGCAGAGTATAGCATGATTAATTTAAAAAAAAGACCCCATTGCTGAGGTCTTTCCCGAGAAATATTTATTGCTAAATCTTCCCTGACTCCACAACTTGCGCCGTAGAGCTAATTTATATATATCCTTTTTTGCTAACTTTGTCAAGAATAAGTTGTGCGAACCCCACAAGGCTGTGCTGGCGGTGGGATTCGAACCCACAAGGTCTAAGACCATTGGATTTTAAGTCCAACGTGTATACCATTCCACCACGCCAGCGGATTTGGAGCCATTGTAGCAAATAAACTACTCTGTTACAATTTTAAAGTGAAACGAGTAAAAAAGACCAAGCGGCCAACAAATTACTTTACTTTAGTGCTGCTAATAGCATTTTCAACAGCTTTAGCGCTTCTTCTAATTGTAATAATTAGTAAAAAGCCAGGTAGTGGATTAAAAAATACAGTCCAAGCTAAAGTTGCCCCAGTAGTTGTTAAAAAACCTGTAGCGCTAGTAAAAAAAGTTGCCGCCAATTCAGCTGCAACCATCCCTCAAAATTATGGCCGATCAGTCTCTGTGCCTATTTTGATGTATCACTATATAGGCAATAATCCTAACTCAGCCGATAAAGCCCGGGATGTATTATCCACAGCGCCAGATAAATTTGATGAACAGATGGGTTATTTAGCTAAAAATGGCTTTAATCCGATTACTTTTGATACTTTGTATAGTGCCTTAAAGGGAACTGGAGGTTTACCAAGTAAACCAATTATTCTGACCTTTGATGATGGTTACACAGATTTTTATATTAATGCTTATCCAATTTTGCAAAAAAATGGCTTTAAAGCCGTGTCTTTTATTCCTACCGGACTGATGAATCAGGGGTATTATTTAACCTGGGACCAGATCAAAGAGATGGATTCAGGAGGATTGATTCAATTTGAAGCCCACACCATCAATCATCTCAACTTGGCAACTTTAAGCCCAGATCAGATGAAATATCAAATAGTCGAAGGAAAAAAGCAGCTTGAAGAACATTTGGGTCATCCAGTTGGCTTTTTTGCATATCCTTATGGTGTTTCAAATGCAGTTGCTTGGCAGATTGTCAAAGAGGCTGGGTTTTTAGCTGCGGTGGGGACTTGGTATGGAACAGTCGAGTCGGAGGGAAATTTAGTAAATATGCCTAGAATAAGAATATCAGGCGGCTTGAGCCTTGATGAGTTTGCAAAAAGAATCTGACCGCCGGATATTTATCTTTTGGACTTAATCTTGTCTTGGTCTAGCTTCATTGACAACAATTTTCCGACCATCTAAATCGGAATCATTGAGACTTTTGATCGCCTCATCTGCTTCTGCATCGTTAGCCATTTCGACAAACCCAAAGCCACGGCTTCTGCCGGTTGCTTTATCCATCAATACAGTTGCGGATACGACTGTACCGAATTTAGAAAAAAGATCATTCAATTGTTGATTATTAACTGCCCAAGGAAGGGATCCAACAAATAACTTTTTAATAAAAACTCACCACCTTACTAAAATTGTGAATTAAATTCACGGGTTAAGCTTACCTTAATACTTGCTAGAAATCAATTGGTTTATTTTGCGAGAGTTGGTTTAGAACATACTGAGTTTGAGGGGTGGGAGAAAGTAGATAGGAGTTTTGAGCGGCTTTGAGGGCGGAGGGTTGGTCATTTAATTTGTAATTGATCAAGGCTAGTAAAAACCAAAGCTTGGGGTTGTTTGGTAATTTTTTTAAAGAGCCCTCAGCATATACTTTAGCTTTTTGAATATCGCCATGAAAAAGTTCTAAGTTGGTTCTATTTTCATGAGCCAAATAGTAATCAGAGAGGGAGAGAGTTTTTTGATAGAGTTCTTGGGCTTTGGCGTAATAACCTTCTTTTTCATAAACTGCGCCTAAATTATTGTAGGCAAAGTGCCACTTAGGTTGCAGAGCAATTGAGCGCTCAAAATGCTTTTTAGCCTCAGAAAACTGCCCTGCTCTAAAGAGTTCAACTCCTAAATTATTTTCTAAATCAAAGCTATTTTGAGAAATTTTTAGGTCATGACTGTAAAGAGTTAGGCCATCGACCCAATTGGTGTTGCGGATTAAATTCCGGGTGGTTAAGCCAGCTATAGCGATTAAAACTAAAGCCAGGATTGCTGGAATTAGTTTGGGTTTGAAGTTTAAGAGTGAATTTAGAAGTGCTGCCAAGATAAAAATTATTCCCACAAAGGGTGCGTAATACCAGCGTTCAGCGACTGTCATATCCAGGGGAAAGATATTGGAGATCAGACCAAAACTAACCCCAAACCAGATCAGACCAAATAGCGCCAGTTTTGAGTGAGTTTTATAAATATAGAAGCAGAGTAATCCCAGAAGAGTTAGCAAAATAAAGAGTTGCAAGAAGAAGTGGGGAAAGTTGGGTTGCAGGACCAAAAAGTGTTGAGAGATAGCCAGATTTTTAGGGAAAATGGTATTAGATAGGTAAAACATTAGTTCGGAAGGGATGGTTAATAATCTGGTAATCAAGCTGGCGTCAGAGATAGGAGCAAACTCAGGCGAACGGAACGGAGTATGAACTAAAATCAGGCGGATAAATAGATAGATAATTAGTGTTGAGGTTAAAGTCAGGAATAGAGCCTGGCGGGAAGTTTTTTTAAATATCAATAAAAATGCGGCCAGGATGGGAAAAATAACTACTGATGATTCTTTGAGGAAGGTGCCAGAAAGTAAAAGTAAGGCAATTGAAGCGAGAATTTTCCAGTTAAAAGTTTGGTTTTTGATTATTAGATAGAGCGCTGATAGGTTGAAAAAAGTATACATGACCTCAGATGAGGCTGCTATATAGGAGACAGCTTCATTGATAGCTGGGTGGACAGCAAATATTAGAGCACCAACTAAGCTAACTGACTGAGAAATTTTTGTTTTGGGAAGAAGTAGGGATAGAATTTTAAAGATTAAAATAGCGTTGAGGAGGTGAAAAGTGAGCTGGAAAAGATGAAAACCCCAGGCATTAGCTCCCCAAATTGCATAATTTAGCATGTAGGAGAGCGTTAGAAAGGGCCTGAAAAACCAACCAGAGAGTCCAGCTCCTCCAGTTGAAAAGGTTGCTCCTGAAAAGATTTGGTTAATATTGCCCAGATTTTGAATAATGGCATTGTTGACAATTTGTTCTTCATCATCCCAGACAAAACCGTTAAAAAGGATGTTAAAATAGGCCAAACTGCTAACTATACAGATTAAAATAACCGCTTTTTTAGGGGTTAGGGCTTGGAGAAGCTTCATTTGTTTTAATAATACTAGCAGCTAGTAACCAAAGACCAGTAGCTAATTCACCCTCTTGTAATTTTCACACACTATCCTATATATTAAAGCTTATGGATCCAGATGATACAGATGTGACAGACGGCGAGTTAGTTTCTACTCCAGCTACAACTCAGGTGAGTGGGGGAGAGATTTTAATGAATATGGAGGGGCTGATTAAAAATTATATCGCCTCGATTGATAAGCTGCAGGAAGAATCTAAAAAGTTAAAGGAGATGTTGGATGATATCTTTAATAATGACCCAACTTTTAAGCAACACTCAGATGAGGCTAAAGAAGCAGCTAAAAAGAAACAAACGACCAAGAGTGAGATATTAAAGCGTCCACAAGCGGCTGAACTTAATGAAAAAGTTAAATCAATGAAGTCTCAGGTTAGCGAACAACAAACATCGCTATCTGATTATTTGCAGCAATATGCTCAAATGGCGGGGGTAAATGAGATTGAAGATGATTCAGGAACTGTTAGAGAGATCGTTTATACTGCCAAATTGGTCAGAAAAAGTGATTTTAGGCCTTAAAGTTCAGAGATCTCTGAAGTTAAATTTACTCCATCAAAGATTAATTTAAATTCCACTGGTTTGGTTTTGTTATTGGTAATATACAAATTTTGATTCGCACTGGCGCTTGGGTTGCCAGGGTTATCAAATATAGCTACACCATATTCTCTAGGAACTTGGGGGATAACTGCGAAGTTGTGGTTGGTGGGAGCTATGGCGATTAGATTGGCGTCTTTGGCTGACCAATAAATTAATGAGGCTAAATGACAAACACCATCACCCATTAAGTAACCATCGGATTTAAATCCCTCAAGGCCATTAAAGTGCGCGGTAGTAGTTCGGGCTATTTTGCCTTTAAATTCTGGGTAAACATCTTCATGGAAGGCGAAGACTTCATTAGGTTGTAGTACAAAGCTATAGGTTGCAGATTTTCTAACTTCTTCCCAGTTGGGAGTTCTGGTTTTGGGAAGTCCATTAAGATAGTTAGCGGTCAGTAAAATGTTATCTTTAAAAACATCACTAACTGATTTAACAGGATAGCGGTTATCTAAAGAGATCGTGTGTGAGGCTAAAACCTGAGGTTGATGGGTAGGCATTAGGCTTCCAAAGGTAGTTACCTGGAACATAGATAAGGTTGCGAATGTGATTAAAGCAGGTATTATCATAGTATTAAAAAAGCCTCCTTTTGGGAGACCATTGCTTGGTATTATAGCATACTATGGGATTAGAAGCAAATTATGGAGAAGGAGGACTTAGGGTAAGGGCAGCTTCTTGCAATGTAAGAAACCAATCCTGAAGCGACTGATCAATTTTATCTCCAGTTAGCCTAAACATTGCTTCCTGATCGGTCACCCGAAAAGAAAATATCTCGTTATTAAAACCAGCCCTGGGATATTCCCATCTGGCTAGCATCGGTTTGTAGCCTGCATTAAGCATGACTTCCAGAGTATTTCTTCTAAAAGCATTGAGCGTGGTGGGCTCAGGATATTGTTCTCCCCAAACTAGTCCTACCAGGTGGGCTCGTGGCCCCTTTAGATCAATTTCCATGAGCATTTGCCTTAGAGCTGCATCTCGTAGGCTAGCATAGCCGGTAGGCCATCTATCTGATTCTTCTACTAAAGCAAAATTATTCTCATAGCCAGAATTGATCATTCGCGAGACTTTAAATGGCTTGATCCGTCTCCGAAAACAGGTAACAACATATTGCATTAGCTCATCTTCTGAATGATTTTGATTAGGATCGGGCCAAGCTAGTCCGTCAGCAAGAAATTGGACTCCGCCACTGTCTGGCATAATGAGTCTCTTTCCAGGCGTGTGTTTATGGCTGATGGCTTGAACGAAGAGTTCAGTGGCTTTATCAGGAGAGACAGTCAGTTCAAAGATATCTTTTTCTGGCATAGACCTTTTATATATCCTTATAAGCTGGTTGTCAAGGGCTCTTTCTTTCAATTCAACCTCTAGTTTGTTAAAATTATCATCACATTGCGGGGACCAGCCTCGCATAGCTTAGCTAGGCGGGTCGTTAGCAACGGTAGGATAGCGAAATGAAATACGTGGTATATGTCTTGTTAAGTAAGGTTAATGAAAAAAGTTATGTGGGACTGACAAATAATTTAGAAAGAAGATTAGTGGAACATAATACAGGTAGAAGCTACTATACTAAGAGATATATGCCTTGGGAAGAAGATTTTTAAAGAGTTTTTTAACTTAAATTGCGGGATCGTTCAACGGTAGGACAGTAGACTTTGGATCTGCTTATCATGGTTCGAATCCATGTCCCGCAGCTCGGTTTGAAAACTTGCCCTTGCGGTAAGTTTCTCAAAGCGATCTGGGACTGGGGATTCTAACTCGCGTCATCTCCACCAAGCGGGTTCGGCTATCCGCTAGTCAGCGGATTGGGTGTATTATCCATGTCCCGCAGCACTAGGGAAAAGGCTTTCACAAAGCCATTATCAATCTTTGACCGTTCCCCCCGGTCACTTTTGTGTCTTACCTAAAATATCAAAACGGATAATGCCAACCAGCACAGACGTTAAGATAAATAGTTCTGTTAGCATACCCGCGTATGATCCGACGATAAAGTTATAGAAAAACCATAATGGTCTTGGAATGAGCATAATAAAGCGAATCGTTTTCGGATTCTTTTGCCAGACTGCAATCGCTCCAAATATTTGGGCAATAATAGGAAGGAAATCAGTGGTAGTTTTTGCCGTAAACAAACCAACAGCAATATAACATGCAATAAAAATATATGGCCAGAATTTTTGTTTTGCCCATTTTTCTGTTTCTTTTTTATAAGAAACAAAGACTACACAAACTTCAATTAAATTCATTAGGGCGCCAATCCATGCCTTAAGTAAGCTGTAATGAACGACAAACAGCAGCAGTCCGACGAACATGAGGAGGAGAATGGTAACCCGTTTTTTCTTCTGAAATGAGAGAATGACAAAAATAAGTGCTAAAAAACCTATTCCTTGAATAAGTAATTGATTCATGAATTTATTATAGCAACAATATTTATCTAAATGGTTTTATTTTAGACAGTCGTATAATAAGTTCCGACATAGTCAACTAGTGCCAGCCCTTCGACTGTGCTCAGGGCCATGGCCATGAATTCAAATGGCCATAACTGACTAGGATAGCCTTGGAGGGAGAAGGTCTTGAGCGAGTCAAACGAGTCGAAAGATGTATTATTTTTATATCCTACGTTGTTCAGATAACTCTCTTTATTGTGGAATGACTTCAAATTTAGATAAAAGAATTAAGGAGCATAATTCAGGTACTGCAAGGGTGCAAAATATTTGCGAGCTAAGAAACCTGTCCATTTAGTTCACCAGGAGATTTATCCTAATATAAAAACTGCAATGAATAGGGAGTTGCAGGTAAAAAAATGGACAAAAGCTAAAAAGGAATCTTTGATTAGTGGTGATTTAGAATTATTAAAGAAACTTTAAGAAATGGGTGTATTATCCATGTCTACCACGAAGTGACAAGCTTTGCTTATTGAGCACATATTGTACAGAAGAGCTGATTGGTTTATCTGTTCGGTGAATACAGCCAAGCCAACAACAAGGCCGGCGCATCCCTTCTTTAAGTTCGATGAGGACTCTTTCAACATGCTGCTTTCTGGTTTCCTGCTTTTTAACGAAGGTCGCCCAGCAGATCCATTCATTGCGCGCAAGTGGGGTAAGGCTTTCCCATGCTGTGAGAGCTTTTGAGTCAGAAGTCAAAGCTTCCCGTAAATCCGCTGGAACTTTGTGCACAGTACCGCTTGAAATATTTTTAGTCATAGGATCTTTAGAAGAATTATAACAAATTATCTATATCGCCAACTAGGGTTTTGGTTTGTTCTTATCTTTCTGATTAAGTTCTACTGCATTACGGATGAGGTCTTTGAAGGCGGTTTTGTTAATCTTGTCTCCCTCGTTAATAACGATGGCGCGGTAACTATTTAGAAGACCTTTTGGGTCTTTGAGAGATGATCCTTTCGCGAAGGTCAGCCGGAGATGGTTCTTGTAGGTCTCGCCGGTGCAAATCATTCCGTCATGAGACCAGACTGGAATTCCATCAGGATTTGAGGGCTTTTTCCATTTAACTTCTTCGGTTCCCTCAGGATCAGCCTGTTTGATTAAAGCGCGAAGCTGTGCTAGTCTTTTGCCACGCCAATCAGTTAACTTCATAATTATGGCATTTATCTGTTCATCTACAGACCTGTCTTTTGAGGAAGAATTCATTATAGGTACACTCTACCATATAAAGTTGCTAGCATCTAATTTGACTAGCTGAAACCCATATTTACTTGTTAATTTAGGTCATGTATAGTTGTGTCAGTTAATCATGACTACCATACAGAGGGTTGATTTCCGCATTGAAAAACTGCAACAATCATTGAAGTTCTCCCGGGACATTATAGATACTGTCCGTGAACCATTCATAGTACTTGATTCTAAGTTGAGAGTTATGACTGCAAATCCAGCTTTTTACCGCACCTTTAGAGTTTTAAAAAAAGATACAGAAAAAAAACTCATATACCATTTGGGTGCTAACCAATGGCAGATACCAGAGCTCCGGAAGCTGCTTGAGTCAATTCTTCCAAAACGTACCACTTTTAAAAATTTTGAAGTTGTGCATAATTTTCCTACCATCGGGCAAAAAATAATGCTTTTAAACGCCCGTAGGATTGACCATGTCGACCTCATTTTACTGGCAATTGAAGATGTTACGGAGCGTAGGCAACTGGCAGATAGACTGCACGAAAGTGAGAGACAATTCCGGACATTGATTGAAAAAAGTGCTGACGCAATTGCACTAGTTAATCCGGAAGGGAAAGTAATTTATGCTAGTCCTTCAACAAAAAATGTCTTAGGTTATTCCGAGAAGGAATTGCAGGGTTTCACAAATCCATTTGAGCTCGTTCCGCCCGATGATAAAAAAACCGTTACCAAACTATTTGAGGACCTTCTGAAGAAGCCAAGTGGTACAGTCATAGCTGAATATCAGGTTAGGCATAAAGGCGGAACACATATCTGGATTGAATCGATTATGACGAACTTGTTACGTGACCCTAATGTCAATGCAATTGTCTTAAATTATAGGGATATTACCCACCGAAAAGAGCTTGAGAGTCAAAAAGATGACTTTATCGGTATTGCCAGCCATGAGCTAAAAACGCCCGTAACCAGTATTAAAGCATATACCCAAATACTCCAAAAACGGTTCGAAAAGCAGGGAGATGAAATAGCAACCCAAAACCTTTCCAAAATGGATGCCCAAATAAACAAATTAAATACTCTTATTAGTGATTTGTTAGATGTGACCAAAATTGAGACAGGCAAAATAGTTTTTAATATGCGGTCTTTTGATTTTGATAGCTTGATACGAGAAACAGTGGACGATGTAAGACTCACAATTGATAAACATAAGATCTTGGTTAGGGGTAAAACCAGACGGAAAGTTTTTGCAGATAGAGAACGGATTGGATTGGTGCTGGTAAACCTTTTGACCAATGCTATTAAGTACTCTCCTAATGCAGTAAGAGTCATTGTCCAACTGTCAGCAGATAAAAGATTGGTTACTGTTGGTGTGCAGGATTTTGGTATCGGTATTGAAAAAGCCAAACAGGACAAAGTTTTTCAACGCTTCTATCGGGTAACAGGACCTAATGGAAATACTTATCCTGGCCTAGGGCTTGGTTTGTACATAGCATCTGAGATAATAAAGCGCCATAATGGGAAGATGTGGCTTAAAAGCCAAGCTGGTAAGGGTTCAACCTTTTATTTCTCAATTCCCATCCGAAAAAAAACAGGGGTACAAAATAAAATAAAAGAAGATATTGAAACATGAGAAAAAAAGGTAAAAGTCTGGAGCGAGGTCGTAGGGTGTTGGTTGCAGATGATGATCTGGCAATTTTGGATGTTATAAAACAGATCTTGGAGGAGGTAGGTTATGAGGTAAAAACCACAGTAAATGGTGAGACTGTTAGAACAATGCACCAGGAATTACCCGATTTACTTTTACTTGATATCTGGATGTCAGGAACCGATGGGCGAAATATTTGTAAACAGCTAAAAAACCAAAAATCAACAAAGCAGATTCCGATTGTTATGATTTCAGCAAATAAGGATATAAAAGTAATTGCCAAGGAGGCAGGCGCAGATGACTTTTTAGTTAAGCCATTTGAGATGAATGATTTACTGAATATGGTGGCTAAGTATATTGGTACTGTTGATTAGCAAAAATGTTTTGATTAATTATGGAGAAGAAACCAGTTTTAGGATAAGGCGTCTATTTGTCTTAGTCCATAGGTATATCTTTGTTCCTTAATATTACCAACGCTGTGGAATTGTTGGCCATCAAGGGGAGCAAAACCAGGAGCTCGCATTAGGACTACCATACCAGGTATAGTCTCAATTTTTTGAATGTAAGGGCTGAATCTATCAAAATAAGTATAGAAGTCAGCTTCCCCCGCTAGAGCGATAACAGCAACTAAATTAATGTAACGGGCTTTATCGAGATGGGTGGTAATACCTATTGAATTAGGTGGATGTTTTTGCAGAACTTGGGCGTTCAATCTTAACGGCGTAGTAAAGGGATAACGGTCCAGAAGCCTAAATTGGTAATCTAACTCAGTTTGAAGGGCGTCTTTTAGAATGAAGAATAAACTATCATCAGGAAAATTTTCAAATGAAGCAAGTTGCTGTCTAACCTCGGTGGGTTTGCCTAGATTCACATATTCCGTCGCATCCAGGTAAGAATAACCTTGAGCTTCTTCAAGAAGTTGCCTCCTGATAGGTTCGGATAAAATCATCATGTTACTGGCACCAGTAGTGCTTAAGTCATGAACTATGCGTTCAGCATCAATATTTTGGCGAAGCAGAATTTCCATTTTGAGTAGTATAACACTCGGCTGAGGGGGATGGTTTAGAAGAAGGCGATTGGAGTGCCTATTTTGTCAGTACTAAATTTTTTAACTATAATATTTCCGCTCTTAACGTCGATAACTTCCCAATTATAACCATAAGGTTTAACTAGTGATAAACTGTAATACAAAAGGTATTCCTCATTTGTAGAAAAAATGACGGTTTGGGGTACATCATTAAGATAAGCAGTTCGATTTGTGTCAGAATTATCGGTCAGGCCAGTACTCGATACTAATCTGCCATCCTGTGAGTAAATGTTTAATCTCTCGTCATTGGGGACTGGTTGAGATTTCAAAAATAGTGCTAGATATTTATTAGTTGGTGACCAAACTCCTCCCGGAACTAGCTCAAATCTAAAATTTGGAGGATTATCTAAGTTGATTTGAGTTTTAGGTTTAGCTAAGTCAGCAAGTGAATATATTTTTATGGTTCGAGAGGAATCTAAGTCGCCTTGATTACTGAGGGAGATTACATTTTCCTTGCTTGGACTAAAAACTTCTTTGTGGTTAGGATCAATTAGCGGTATGTCAGTTTTTTTATTTAAATCAAACAGATAATATTTCTGATCAGTATGCCCAATGTTTTGATTATAAGTTACTATGTTTTCGCTTTGATCATAATAAAGATTTCCCAGAATTGGGGCGTTTTTCTTAAATAATATTTTGGGGACGAGGGTGGTAGCATCCATTACCCCAACGGCTCTTTCGGTTACTGTTGAGGAATTGATGTTTGGATCATTGCTAGCCACGAAAACCAGACTTTGGTTATTTGATGACCAACCAGCAAAGAGGATATTTGAATAGCCAGTGGCTTGAATGACCTTGGGGGTATTTAATTGTTTTAAATTTGTGCCATCAACGTTAGCGATATACTGATCAGCTCTTAAGTTACTGGGGTCAGTAATATTTTTCATGGCAAAAATTAGTATTTTGGAGCTATCTGGAGAAGCAACTGCACTAATATATGTGTCTTTATCTGGTACTAAGTTAGTGTTAAATGTCTGGATATTTTCTCCTTTGGTATCAGAAATTTGCAGGGTTGATCCGGGCTTTCTTGTGGAGAATAGGATCTTATTTTGAAAGGCTAAATGTGGTGGAATAGTTGGTATAGGAGCTTGGGTTGGTAGCACCTCGGTGTGGTTGGCAGTTTTTGGTTGATTATTTTTTTGACCAATTAGTTCAGGGTGAGAGTTCTTGATATACAAAGATCCACCCACTATTCCAGCTGACAGAACTCCGATGATTAACAAGAAGATCAGGGTAGCAAATCCTTTTTGGTGCATTAGTATTAGTTTTGCACAATCAGTCAATAAATCCAAGCAGATGGTTTGAATGACCTACTAGATGGTATAATGCCGCCAGTAATTAGATGACAAAAAGATTGATGCAAACTTTTAAATATTGGTTGCCGCTGGCGTTTGCTACCACGGCCGTTTCTGGTTTAGTTTATGCTACTGTTCAGCAAAATTATAGGCAATCAGCTAATGATCCCCAAATTCAAATGGCAGAGGATGCTGCTGCATTGCTGTCAAATGGGATCGATCCTAAAAGTTTGGTAGCTGAGAATAAAGTGGAGATATCCAAGAGCTTGGCTCCATATATCATAATTTTTGACAGCCAAGGAGTGGTTTTAGCCTCTTCTGGACAACTGGATGGAAGAGTACCAACTCCTCCTAGAGGTGTGCTCCAATCTGCAACTAGCAAATCGGAGAATAGAGTAACATGGCAGCCTAGAGATGATGTTAGGGGGGCCGCTGTAGTGACCCGTTTTGAGGGAACAACTTCAGCTGGTTTCGTTTTGGCGAGCCGCTCGCTCCGGGAAGTTGAAGTTCGGGAAAACCGGTTAACATTTACAGTCGCTGTTGCCTGGGTTGTCACCATGCTAGGAAGTTTGCTCTTGATATTTTTTCTTTCGGTCTTCTAGTTTCAGGATTGATATAGTTTAGACGTCTTGTATTTTTATTCAATAACTTCTACTTTAAAGGTGTATTTACAACTCTGCTGCCCGCAAGTTATTCTAAATTATGGGGTAATTTATGACTATGATAGAGGGCAAACACAAAGACCTTTGGGGTCACCAAGTCGCATTTGATACCGCTTTATTGGAGCGGGTTCCAAACCCCTCCCGCAGATTTCAGGATTGGGTAGAGTCGGCTATGCATGATTACAAAAAGGTGGTTATTCCTGCAGACAGTGAGACCGGAAAACCAACCGAGCGGATAGTTAATAGCAGCAGGGTTGATATAGCGGTTAGTGCAATTATTCAAAAAGGGTTGGCAGATAGCGCTTTGGAGGCGTTAAGTTATCTCAATGGGATGCTCGCCGATTTTAAACCAACTACTTCCCGGATCGCTAAGCAAGATTTTGACAGACGGGGAAATTCAGAGAAATGGCGGTTGATAAGAGAGAAGGTTGGGGAAACACCTAAACCCAAAACTGATACCACTCACAGACAACATGGGACTTTTGGGCATGTCGCTATCGCTGATATTTTGGCGAATATCATGACCAATAAGGAATCAGCTGTTCAGCCCAATTTGCCGCTTGTTTTAGATGGACAGCTGTCGTTACCAGGAGATTTTGGGGTTCCAAAAAGGGTGATTGATTGGGACTATATGACTGAGTTGGATCAATATCTGGGGGAACTGCGAACAATATTAGACCAAAATACTGATGGAAAGTTGACTTTTACTCGGGCAACTTTAGCGAATTTTGTAGGGAATAGGTTAAGTGAGCATTTAAGGTCAGTCTATGGAAATGAGCATATGGATAAGATTAGATTCAATGGCGATCCAGGCCGGAATCATTTAACTGTATATACTTTGGCAATTTGGGGTGGCGCAGCTAAGTTCGCTTTAGGTTCAGATGCCCGGATACTTTTTTCCGAGCTAGCTCCATGGAATGAAAAAGCCCACACTTTTAAAGGACGGCCGGTCAATGTTGGGCGGATGGATGCGGTTGAACTGACTAGTTTAAGTGGTCAACCTTTGTCAAATGAACAACTCAGAAGAGCCAGGCAAATTGTTCGGGAGCACCCTCGTAATACAGAGGAACTGTTACGTCATTTAATGGGTACTTTTAATGGTAGTCTGGATCTTAGTCAAGATCTCAGGATCATTGATTTTAAAATGGGTTTCGGAGATGGTTCACAAAAAAATCAAGTTATCTATGCCAATCAAATTGCGGAGGGGCCATTTCCAGATCATGCCCGTCAAATTCGTGATTACGCGAGCAATGCGACACTTGCAGCTTATGAAGTTATCCGGCAAGAAGGCCGGCCAGTCCCGGAAAACTGGTGGGACTTGGAGGCGTTTAATTTTGCCTCTTTGTGTTATTTTTTGCACAGTGATGATGAACCAGTTGATCATTGTGAAATTGTGACTCCAGACCAAAAGAGAGAATATGCCGAGAGAAGAGCAGACAGGTTGCCTGTTGTGCAAAGAAAGGCTGATATTAGAGATACAGATAATTTTGTGGCTAATTATTTGGTTGGAGTGTTAGAAAATAGGGCGGTAACGCTACCGGTTCGGGCCTTGCCAATGCAAATGGAGGGTGTAACTGCGGTTTCAGAGATCGACCGGCTATATGAAAGCCGCCGGGTTTTTGTTGATGGTCAAAGGATTGTGGAAGAAGTTGGGGGTAGAAACAGCCGGTTTAGGGTGATGCATGTCGATACCCTAATTAAGGCGATTAACAGTGGAGATATCGAGACAGGTTATTTTGGTCTCGACCGTGGCGGAATGATTAAATGTTTTTTGCCTGAGCATGGAGGAGAAGATGATACACCTTCTCTATATTTGTCGATTGACAGGGGAACTTTTAAATGTTTTGGCCGGTGTTCAGGTATCCCGCCTTTTAGAGGAGGTGGCCGGTTTGCTATGGATTCTATTCCAGAGAATTTGCCAGAGATATCTGAGCAGTTTAGGTCTAAATACTTTAGGGGAGAGCGGGCATCAGGAACTGAACCAGACCAAGATCACTTGAAATTTATGCGAGATGCTCAGGAGGTTTTTACCCGGGCTTTTAGAGATAGCCCAGCTCAGGATTATTTGACCCAAGTTAGGAAAATTGATGCTGATTTAGCGGCTGCTTATGGAGTAGGCTTTGCTACTGTCGGATCAATTAGACAACTGCTTGAAGCCTATGATTTGGACTCTCTTATTAGATATGGACTAGTTGGTTACTCGGAGTATAAAGGTAGGCGGGGGAGTTTGTATGGATTGTTGAAATATAAAGGTTATAGCGATGCAGACATTGTCAAGGAACACCTGGTGAAGAAAGGCATCATTGATAATCATTATCCTTATTTTATTTTGGATCAAACTGCGACTTTCCCCTTAACTTTAGATGCTTCCCGGATCAATAGTTTTTATGGCCGAACCGTTAATGAAACAAATAAGCGGTTTGCTCACCGAAAATTAAGGTTGGCCGACCATGGTGGCTTTAATATGGGCGTTTTAGAGAGCGGTTACGATGAACTAATTATGGTGGAGGCGCCCATTGATGGCTTAAGTTTTATTCAAATGGGTTTAGAAAATACAGCCGCATTAATTGGAGTGAATAATGAATTTATCTTAAGGCAAGTGGCTAAATCAGGCAAAGCTCTGGCTTTTTCATTAGACAACGATCCAACAGGCCGGGATGTGACGGCTCATCTGATATCGCATATGGGCCATATTAATCCGTCGCTTCGAACCCGAGACTTTACAGCGGCGTTGAATGACGCTTTTTACGAAGGACTATGGAGTAATCCAGTCAATTGGAAAGATGCTAATCATTTGTTAACAAATTATGGACCGGATGTTCTGTCAAATATGCGTCTCGCCGCTTAAATGTCTATTTAGTATATTGACTAAATATTTCTTACCCCTTAGTATCGTAGAGAGGTTAAGCTAGGTGTTGCGACTAGAGCCTGTTTATCCCTTTTGACTAAACTATTACCATGAATTTACTGCCCCATAATTGTACTATTTTCTTTAATTCTCTTACAAATTCCTTCCTACTAAATTCGAATATCACTAGTATTTGTGTCTTTTTAACAAATACTATAGCTGATATCGAGAGGAGGTGAAATAAAAATGAAATTAGGATATAAAGTTGGTGCGATGTTATCAACTGGAGCCTTGCTGGCTTCTGTTTTTGCTCCAGTAGCTTTTGCTAGCAGTGATGTGACCGTTTCAGGAAATGGTGCAGGTTCAACAAGTATTGTTAATGTATCCGGTGGAACTAGCGGTGGTGGAAGTGTTACTCAAACTAATAACACAACCGTGCTAACTACGGTCAATGCTTCAAGCAACACAGGTTATAACCAATCTAATGCTAATACTGGTGGGGGTGTAAGCACTACTACCGGATCCGCTACAACAGGCGTTAACGTTTCAGTTGCAGGTGGTACAAATGTGGCAACAGGTACTGATTGTGGTTGCGCAACAAACACCAATACAGTCAATGTTCTTGGTAATGGAGCTGGATCTCTCAATTTAGTTAATATTTGGGGGAGTAAAAAAGGTTCTTCAACTAAACAAACAAATAATGTATTTGTTGGTGTGGGAGTAAATGCAGGATCAAATACTGGTTACAACCAGTCAAATGCAAATACCGGACCTGGTGGAGTCACCACAGCAACTGGTGGATCTACAACTGGTGTAGGAGTTAATGTGACGGGTTCAACAAACGTCCATTAAATCTTTTAGTTTTTCAAATAAAAGCCCCTTGGGATTCAGGGGGCTTTTTTATTCCCGAGGACTATTTTTGATCAGCAAAAACTAGTAGCCTTTTAAATGAGGTACCAATTGGAGTACAGGTTTGTAAAATAAGTTGATGGGGGGATTTTGAGGTTAGAAACTCGATCTGATCTGGCCAAACAACTTTTTTGTCAGTTACTTTATAACTATATTCCTGGCCATCTTTGTATAAATTAATACTATCACCATTTTGAAGCTGTCCTAACTTAAGAAAGATGGTATTAATATAAGTTAAGCGCCAAGGGGCATTTGAAGAATGAGCAAATAAATAGATCGTGCCGGCATCTCCAGGTAGAGCTGTTCCTTTGGCTTGAGCGACGCCTTTTTCCAGGGCAGCGTTGTATTCTGACTCATTCCAAGGATTGACATCTGGGATAACTTTGGCTTCGGCCTGAATCTTGGGTATAGAGATGAAATAACCCTGATTAGGGAGATGGGGATTTAATCTAGGTGGAAAGAGATAAATTTTGATGACCGGAAGGTAGATTAAAAATATTCCTAGCACAGCTGCTAGCATGAGGGTATTTCCCAACAATTGAATGGGACTTTTTTTAACCCTTTTTCTGCTTGCGGAGGATTTATTCATTAAGTAGGAGAATTTTAGCGCCGTGCTCTGGCATATGCAACCCAGCCAGAAGGGGTTGAAGAATTTAGTCTTAAATGTAGACCAATGAAGAATAGACAGGCAAATAAAAGACTAAGGATTAATAACTCGTTGTTTCCAGTAGAGGGGAGAATCAGACCCGTCGTAGTTCCAAGTACAGATGGGCTTCCTCCTGAAGAAGAGCTGCCTGAATTTGTTGTGGTAGTAGTGGTGTTGGTTGTAGTAGTAGTTGGTGGTGTTGTTCCGCCCGAAGGGGGTGAACCAGGGGGAATGGATCCGCCTGGAGGTGGGGGAGGAGTTGTTGACTGGCAACAGGCAATAACAATCTGGCTCCCATTTAAATTAAAATTAGCAATAATAGTGTCTAGCATAATATTGCCAGTGTTTATCCAAACAGATCCGTTATTATTTGATGCAGTGTTTCCTCCGGTGTTGGCGTTGTAGAAAATATTGTTCTTAAGTATTAAGTTGTTAATAACTGAGATCGTATTATTGGAATTGTTATTTGTGATGACATTATTTTTTGATCCAGAACCATTGCCGGATATTTTGATATCTGATATGGTCGAATCTGAGGAAGGAATGGAGATAGCGGACTGATTGATGTTGGTGTTAATAATTTGATTGTTAGCCGAGATATTGCCCGTATTAATGGAAACACTTCCATTGTTATTGTTGGCATTGTTTGAACCAGTATTAGCCGATCCGGAGATGTTGTTTTGAATAGCAGCTGTTTGATTGGTAGTCACAGTAGTTTGAGCTGTTTGATTGACTTGAATGCTGTTTTGGGAGTTTGAGCCATTGCTTGTCACTGCAACAGATGTATTTGCAGAAGTCGGGCAACAGTTTTGCTGAACTGTCGAAGTATTGAGATGATCGTTGCTGACTGTGGTATTGGAAGTTGAAGCACCAGTTTGTATTTGCGTCGAGAGCGGCTGGCTACCGGAGGAATTTGCTGTGTTGTTTGACGCGGTATTCGCTCCAGTATCAGAAGTCCCAGAAATATTGTTATTGATCGAAGATTGGTTAGATTGACTGGTAGTTGACGAGCTAGGTTGAGAGACAGTCACTTGAGTATCTGAGTTTGATCCATTGCCAGAAACCACAATTTCCTCAGCGAATACCACCTTAGGAGAACCAACAAAAAGTAATATAGATAGAATATTTACAATAATTAGAAGTCTGCTCTTCATTCTAATTTTTTTATTTCTTTTTAATAAAACTGATTAAATTAATAATTTTTTTACCAAAAACTAAGAAGATAATTATAGGTAAGGAGACAACCAACCAAGCTAAGTTAACTGTCATTTTGGAATTTTCAGAGTTTATTAGGCCACCTGCTAGAGGATTATTTGAGCTTTTGTAACCAGCTATTTGGACGTTATTGATGCTGCTCGCACCTAAGACATTATTTGGTGATGAGGCATTTCCAGCTGAGACTGTCGTTTGAGTTTTAGTAATACCGATGACCGTCGTAACAGGTGCAGGATTTGGAGTAGATAATACGACAACTGTGTTGGTGCCAGCTCCGTTTGAGTTGTTTTGTTGGCCACCCTGAGGTGGGTTTTGGCTGCTAGAGTTGGCGGTTTGGTTGGTGGTTTGTTTTTTCATGCCTGGAGTAACGAAGTCGCCAATCCAACTTCCGAAGACATTGACAACGGTTACAATTAACCGACCATTACCTTTGATATTGTTGTTGACGAAGTTGACAATGTTGGCGACAATTTTGGCATTTCCAGTAGTGATTGTAGAGTCACCGCCGGTGTTGTTGTTAGCTTGGTTATTACCAGTATTGGCTGAGAGATTTAAGTTATTGGAAACTTTAGCGCTGTTTGTTTGGGTGAGTGTGCTGTTGCCATTTTGATTGATGTTGGTGGTATTCTGCGAACTAGCTCCGTTTCCGCTGTTGGTCGCATTGACATTGCCATTTGCATCGACGTCAAATTGCATTTCATCAGAACCGGCGAAAGTTGATCCTTCAGGGGCTCCTAAGATTTTTCCCACCCACTTTCCAGCTTGATTGACTATAACTAGCCAGATATTACCATCTTCAGTGTTGGAATTGACTACATTAATTGTTTTGGCATCAACATCAGAGCTACCCGTATTAACTGTATTGGCTCCGCCAGTATTTCGGCTTAAATCATTATCACCAGTATTGGCTGAAAGACTCATATTATTATCGATAGAGGCGTTGTTGCTTTGGGCGTCGTTGGTATTGTTAGTATTGTTGATATTCGTGGTATTGGATGAGTCTGAGCCATTTCCACTATTTTTCACTGACACATCACCACCACATGTATTGCAATTTAATGATTCTTCGGGAAGGATGATATCTCCAACCAGATTGCCAAATATGTTAACTACACCATAGACAACTTTCCCTGCGATATTGTTATTGGCAAAAGTGAGGGAGTTAGCTGAAACGTTGGCATTACCAGTTTGAATTGAGGAATCACCGTCAGTATTGCCATTGGTCTTATTTGTGCCTGAATCAGCTGATAAAGTTAGGTCGCTTCCCACGGTGGCATCATTGTTTTGGAAGGTGTTATCGGTGTTGTTGACCGTTAAATTATTAGTATTATTAGAGCCAGTGCCATTATTGGTGTTATTGACTGCAATCGACCCGTTACCGCATCCTGAAATGCAATTGGCACCGAAGTCCAAGACAATATCACCCCGGTGATCATCGGCAATATTGAACTCGGATACAACTATCCCATCAACATTTGTATTTACAGCAGTGATGGCAGTGCCTGTTGTATTGGCGTCTCCTGAGTGAACCGACGAATCACCGAGGTTATTGGAGGCCGAGTTTTGCCCGGTAACCGTGGCTTGATCCATTCCGTTGCGAACATTGGCGTTGTTATTTTGAACTGTATTATCAGTATTAGAGATGGTAGCTGAATTTGAATTATTACTATTTGATCCATTGTCAGTAGTGTTTAGGGTGGCACTTCCTGAACCAGCAGGAGTAGCGCTGGAATTATTGTTGGCATTGGTAATAACTAATCCGGAATTTGTAGCATTTGACGTAGTAATGGCTGTTGAACCGCTGTTGCCATTTGCATTTATACCTTCTTGGTTGCCAGATGGGTTGCTAGCGGAGAGCGCTGAGTTTGAAGAAGGAGAGGGGCTGGCACTCAGTTCGCTCGAGGATTGAGGAGTTGGATTGGCCGAGCTGGAAGGAATTGGGGTACTTGCTGGTGTTGGAGAAGGGTTTGTCACTTCCTCCACAGTTGGAGCGGGAGGTGCGGTTGGTGCAGCAGGAGGAGTAGGGGCCGTATCTGGGTTTGAAACAACGGACTCAATTGATGGTGAACTAGGGGTTGATGGCAAATCAAAGGCTTGAACTGGAAGCACTCTGACAAAAAGAAAGAGTGATATTAATGGTAATATGATAGCTTTTTGTATTGCTTTAGTCATTTTAATCCTAAATTTATTCTTACTTTTTTGATTTAGGGTGTCCCGCTTTTGACGGGACAACCTAAAATCAATTTAACTAAACCATGTGAAGGAGGCCTAGTAATCCACCGAGGCTAAACGTAAAGTTTAAGCCAGTTGGTAGAGTCCAAGTGCTTGATCCGATCACATTCACGTTGCCGGAGTTGCTAACATTTGTAGTGTTAGAAGCTTCACCAGTCCAAATGACTACTGGGTCATCGAGAACAGGTCCGGTATTTGCTGAAGCACCGTTATATCCAGTGCCTGAATTTGCTGTAGCAACATTAGTTAATAAAGCTAAGTTTCCACCTAATCCACCATTTCCTGCACCTTGGAAGATAGCGCTGCCATCTCCTAAGTTTGCAGAAATCTTGTTGTAAGAATCAGTTCCGTTTCCGCTTACTTTAACTAATAGATCTGTTACACAGCCACAATCTAAGTCAGCTACGTTGAAGTTAACCATATTCCAAACATTCGCGTTGCTTGCTGCAGGACCGGTAGTGATTGTGACATCTCCACCAGTGTTTGCATTAGCATCGTTATCGCCTGTTTTGGCGTTTGAGTTAACCACATTAGTGACAATAGCTGAATTGCTTTGAACGAGAAGCGTTGATTGCCCCTCGGCCAAACTGATCGTGTTTTTGCTACCTGAACCATTACCTGAAATTACAACTGAGCTGGTTTGTCCGGCTGAGCCGAGTCCAGTTCCTTGTGTTGCAACATTAGCGTTAGCTAAGTTAGCGACTGTTGAATTAGCAGTTGCGCCACCGGTTGCGATGGTAACGTCTCCGCCAGTGTTGGCGTTTGCGCTATTATCTCCTGTTTTAGCATTGTTATTAACGTTATTGGTAATAACAGCTGCATTAGTTTGAAATAGAGCTGTGCCGTTTCCATTCGCTACAGTTGCGTTGTTTGTTGAACCTGTTCCATTTCCTGAAATGGTTACATTAGTGCTACCTTCGCAATTACAGTTATTTAAATTGGCTGTATTTGCGTTAGCGGTGGTAGAAACATTGGTAGTTGAACTAGCTGCGCCAGTTCGAACAGTCACATCACCGCCAGTATTTGCGTCAGCATTATTGTTTCCAGTTGAGGAAGTTGAGTTCACTGTATTGGTAACGATTGCAGTATTGCTTTGTACAGCAGTTGTGTTTTGTGCGCTGCTGACATTCACTGTATTGTTTGATGTGCTGCCATTACCAGAAATGGTGATGTCAGTTGTTGATGCAAATGCTGTTGTAGCAAATGATGAGAACAATATAGCTCCTGTAGCTGCTGCTGTTAATACTCTTTTTGTAAATTGCATGTTTCTTTTCACCTCCCTCCATTGTGAATTTCTCTTAAGGCGAGAATACCTTTTGTTCCGTCTTGATTGGAGAAGTTCCAAAACAAAAAAACGGAGGCCTTCCTACCATTCACTAAAATGTGAATGATAAGATAGCCTCCGTTTGCGGTCGGTCTATCAAAATCTGGTTACATAATTTGTAACTGTTCTTTATATTATGAATTAGGACATCATTTGTCAAGAGGTTGTGTTGAAATTGCGCAATTATAAACATAGCAAGGATAAAAACAAGCAACTTATAACTAAATCTACAGTTATATATGATAGGCTGATGATTTGAGAACGCAATCAGGAACCAGTAAGAAAGTGGTAAGGTCTATTGAAAGTTGATTAGATCGGCTGGCTGATTCTTAGTACTTTTAACAACTGTCTCGGGTTTTTTAGTTTTGGGAGCGATTTTATTAATGATCCTTTGGGTCACTTGAGTGATTTTACCAGCTTCAAAATAAATCTCGACACTACCATAGATTTTTTTATCCATAGCTTTGTTGACCAATTTTAGTAGCTGGGCTGAAACAATTTTTGGATCGTTATTCATAAAAACTTTATTTAAAGTTTAGATCGATAGTCGTCTTGTCACCTGATATCTCTCCCACTTTAAGCTTAAGATTTTTATCACTTGCGTTGATAGTAAATCCAACCCGGGTATATTTGGTAGAGATCGCTTGGACTTCGACAGGGTCATTATGGATCTCAGGAGCCAGTGGCTCTTTGTCGTTATTGTTAGAAACTAAACGGATATAATCTCTGGTATTGATATTGAATGTTTGTTTGTAATCATTAGTGATTTTAAGATTAACTACTAAAAACTTTTTACCTGAGACAGCTGTTACCCTTTGTCCTTTAACTATAATTTGATCATAGAATTGGGCACTTTGAACTAAGAATTTAATTTTAGCAACTTCATCGCCTTTGTCATTTTTTAAAGGAAAGTTGAACTCTTTATTAATTGTGGCAGTTGCAAGTGGATGCTCTGCTTCAACCAGACTAGAATTGCTAGTTTTAGGAGAGGTGATGGCTTTAACAGTAAAGAAAATTGAGGTGACAATAATCAGCGCGCAGATTACTATTAAACCGATAAGCAGAGGAGAAAATAATTTGGATTGGCTTCTCATTTTAACTTTTTAATTTGCAAGGGGCATGCTAACAGAGCAAAAGAAATCTGTCAATAGATGTTTTTACTTTTGACAGAATGGGCTAGTTGGAAGGTAAATACACCACCATGGTAGCGAAGGTACGGGGGTTGGAATTGGTGTTGCTTTGGGTGTTGGTGTGGGTGTCACAACTGGTGTGGGGCTAGGAGTTACAACAGGAGTAGGGGTTGGGGTTGGTGAAGGCGTGGGAGACGGCGTTGGTGATGGAGTGATGGCTGGAGTTGGGCTGGGAGTTGGAGAAGGGGTTGGAGTGGCCTGAGGAGTCGGAGAGGCCGCTGGCGAGCAGTCTAGCAGTTTGCAGGCATTGATTCGGCCGAATCCACCAGCATTATTGCCGTTCACACTATCGGCACTGCTTTGTAATTTATTCCTAATAGCTTGGTTGCTCCAATCAGGGTGTTGACTGATTAGGAGTCCCGCTAAAGCTGACACTTCTGGCGAGGCCATAGAAGTACCTGATAAATAAGCATAACCATTTTTGTAGGTGGAAAGTATTGAAACTCCGGGTGCAGCTAAATCTACCCAAGAACCATAATTGGAAAAAGAAGCTAGGAGATCATTTTGATCGGTTGCAGCAACTGCGATGGAGTTGGTGTAGTAAGCTGGATAAAAAGGCGCTGAACTACTGCTATTGCCCGCGGCGGCGACAACCACTACTCCTTTATTCCAAGCATAGTTGATGGCATCTGCCAGAGATTGAGATGAGGCTGTTCCCCCCAGGCTTAAATTAATTACTTTGGCACCATTATCAGCAGCCCAGGTGACGCCACTGGCGATCCATGAGTAGTAACCGCTTCCCGAACTATCTAATACTTTGACAGATAGCAACTGACAATCCATACAAGTCCCTGCGACACCCTGATTGTTGTTAGTATTGGCTGCTACTATTCCGGCCACATGGGTGCCATGACCATTGGCATCGCTATCAGCATCATATGTAAAATTAGCCCGGGAGGACACTTTATTGAGTAGATCTGGATTGGCTGAATTTATACCTGAGTCAACAATGGCGATTAAAGTCTTAGAATTACCATGAGTGATATTCCACCCTAAATCGGTTTGAGTTTTAGGGATTGACCATTGATTTACATAATAGGGGTCATTGGGAGTAAAAGCAGCTGCCGCAATTTCATCTATTTCGGTATACTCAATCTCAGGGCTGTTTTTAATTAGCTGCAGGGCAGCCTTGGCAGCCTGATTGTTATTTAAGGTATGAACTTCGGTGTTGAGCTGGTTGATCCGGTAATCTAACTTGGATCCGATTTTTTTCTGAATATTTAATTTTTGCGCTGAGGTAGCGGACTTTTTAAATTTGATGATGAGCCGATTAGAAGAAGCGGACTGAGAATCACTAGCGGATATCGGATTATGGCTGCCTATATATAATGTAAATCCAGCGATGAGAAGTGCGATCAACAAGACCGAAAAAAGTTTAACTGACTTCACGGTCAATATTATAACATACCAAATTCTTACCTGACTCTGGTTAATTTCTTATCCAATTTAGCTAACATGCTAACTAAGCAATATGAGTATTTTAACTTGGATTGTATTCGGTTTAATAGCTGGGATTGTGGCTGAAATTATCGATCCACATCAAGAAACAGGCGGATTGATTGGGGCAATTATTTTGGGAATCCTGGGAGCTATAATTGGTGGCTTTTTAGCTAATTTGATTTTTGGCGCATCGATTACTGGTTTTAATATCACTTCTTTTGCGATTGCAATTTTAGGTGCTTTATTACTGCTTTTTGTATCAAGAGCCTTCAGAAGTTACGGTTGATAAACTTTAAAAACTACGCTCACACTTAATTCTTACCCTATTTTAGCTCAATTCTTAACGCAGTAAGCTATTTTGTACTACAGGGAGGTGAAGTAGTAATGAGTGTGATCTCATGGATTGTTTTTGGTTTAATTGCTGGAACTATCGCCAATATGATCGATCCTAGTGAGTCTAGGGGAGGAATGTTGGGCTCAATTGTATTAGGTATAGTAGGAGCTTTGGTAGGTGGCTTTTTAGCTAATTTGCTTTTTGGAATGGATGTTTCAGGGTTTAACCTGACCTCATTTATTATCGCTATAGTTGGCTCACTTCTGGTGTTGTATGCTGGAAAAGCCCTGTCAAGAACTTAGATTGTATTGAGCATTTTTTTGAGTTGTTCAATGCTTTCAAAGTCATGAATTGAAACTGGCAAAAGTGGTTGTTTGGTTTTCTTTAGCTGGGAAATTTTTTCTCTAAGTTGATCTTGACCGATTAGATCAGTTTTGGTGAGCAAAATAATCTCTCTTTTACTTAGTAACTCTGGGTTGGATTTTTTTAACTCTTCTTTAATGATTTGATAATCTAAAAGTGGGTTTGGTGAGTCAGCGGCAATGCAGTGCAGAAGAAGGGTGACTTTTTCAATATGTTTCAAAAAATTGGTGCCAAGTCCTTTGCCAGCTGAGGCACCTTCAATGAGTCCCGGAATGTCAGCGATGACTTTTTTTTCAAAGACCCCCAGATTTGGTTCTAAAGTCGTAAAGGGGTAGTTGGCTGTCTTAGCATGAGCTGAGGTTAATTCATTTAGGAGGCTGCTTTTACCAGCGTTTGGTAGTCCAATCAGTCCAAAGTCAGCGATTAATTTTAAATTGATCTTAAAGGTTTTTGCTTCTCCATATTCGCCAGGTTGGGCGTAGCGGGGAGTAGTATTGGTTGAAGAGCGAAACATGTAATTGCCTTTACCGCCTTTACCGCCTTTGGAGATCAAATAAGTTTGGCCGGTCTGAGTTAGATCATATTCTTTGCCTGTTTCCAGATTAGTAAGGGAAACTCCGACTGGTAAATTGATAATTAAATCTGGGGCGTTTTTACCAGACATCAGATTTTTTCCACCTGGCACACCATCTTCAGCTTTGAATTCTTTTTTAGCGCTAAACTGTTTGAGAGCGGTTAGGTCTGAAACTGCTTGAACATAGACATTGCCACCATTGCCACCATTACCGCCATCTGGACCCTTCCGCCAGACTGCATAAAAGGAGACTTTACCAGCCCCACCTTTTCCACCTATTAAACTGATAGTGACCTCATCGATAAACATACGAGCTTATTATACCAAGAAAACCCAAAAGAGGCCTCTTGTAATTTTGGTAAAGATGTATTACAAATATAAATTATGGAAGAGACTCCTGTTTGTCAGAAATGTGGAAGCGCTTTAACCGAGGAGGTGACAACCCCGACGGGAAAGAAACTGCGACGCTGCAGCATGGGTAATTATGATAGTGAACTCAGACAGACAGTTGGTTGTGATTATGTACTTTGGATGGCTGTGGAGCCCCAGGAATTAGATGAGAAGTGCCCAAAATGTGGGTCTAATTTGATTTTATCTGTGACCAGATTTGGCAAGAAGATGAAGAAGTGTTCAACCAATACCTGGAATAAGGATACCAAGCAGTCTGAGGGATGTGATTATGTTGAATGGATTAATGGCACAACTGAAGCCTTAAATGAGAAGTGTCCTGAGTGCTCATCTGATCTGGTTTTATTTACCACTAATGCTGGAAAGCAGTTGAAAAAATGCTCGACTGCTGGCTGGGATAGGGATAAAAGAGAAGCGACCGGTTGTACTTATGTTCAATGGCAGTAGTTTTGATACATTGACTTGAAGCTGCCTATCCATTTAAACTAAGGCTAATTTGTCCTTGAAGGAGGTGATTTTTTATGCAAGATGAACCACAAGTTCCTGCAGCAGATCCAAATGCTCCAGCAGCTCCAGTAGCTGATGGTGGTATGGGTGCTCCAGCAGCAGATCCAGGTGCTCCAGCTCCAATG
>CAYMIA010000002.1:0-22541 GCA_964390595.1 uncultured Gammaproteobacteria bacterium
AGAACCAGAACCAGAACCAGAACCAGAACCAGAACCAGAACCGAGTTCGGTGGTTCCTCGAGTAAATCCAGCCCGCCCGGTAGTAACCAATTATATTGCACCAAAAGAGAAACCAGCCGCTCTAACTACAGTTGAGCGCCGGAGAAGTGAGACCAATCTAGTGGAGCTAAATGAATTCAGTGCAGCGTTGGCGAGAGCTACCCTAGAGATCGATCTTGAAAAAAGATGGTTTAGATACAGTAAACCTGAGGTTCAGGATCTCTTATTCCCAGTAGGAGAGAACCCATTTGGCGGTAAAACTCCCAAGTCTAATAGGTTTTTTGACCAAGCGCTCAAAGTCGCTGGAATCCTCGGACTTGCTATAGATTTTCCAGAATTGGAGCGTCCTCAAAGACTAAAAGAAGTTATGGAATGGATGAATGGGCAAGGGTATGGCAGTTTAACCCGGGATGAAGTGGAAATGGTAATTAGAAGACAGAAGATTGATGGAGTGGTCGCCTATAAATTAAAATTGATCTTCCCTCAAGCCAATTCATCGATTGAAGGAGCTGTTGCCACCGAGTCAGTTGAGGTTTTTAATGAGGAAAGAAGAAAAGTCTCGCTCACTTTGCTTGCTATAAACAGAGAAATCAATTGGTTTGCTTCTCCCGATGAAGCCGCCGTTGCCAGAAGGACTTATAAAGCCTACCGCGAAGCTCAAACTCCAGAAGCAAAAAGAGAGTTGATGCCAGAACTTCGCAGAAGAGTGGTTAATGCTAGGAGCTATGTTGTCGCGGCTCTAAATAGGGCCAGCCGGGATCCAAATAATGTGACAGCCGAACTAACTGCTTTTATAGAAGAAGTTAATGCACTCGATGAAGCCTATCAAACCCTCAACTTCGCTGAGGTTGCCCAAGCCCTTGAACGCCAAGAGGATCCCAAACTCTGGCAAAAATTAAACTTACAAAAACCTCCAGAGCTAGTCCCCCAAATGGAACCCAGACCAAGAGCACCCGATTCAGCTGAACCAAAGAAAAAAAGTTCAATTGGACCAAATATAACTAGGGGAGAGAGTACGATACCTAGATTCAACCGGGGTGGTTATGGAACATATGAACCAGGGAGCTATGAGTTTACTATCACTGGTAGAGGTCAGGATCAAGAAATGGTAGCAGGCAGAGTAGCCGAGTTAATGGCCAAAATCGAGCAAAAGCTAATTACAGGCACTGACCTTTATATTATGGCGGACATACTAGCCACCCAGCCTCCGGAATTTACAGCTGGAATCAGAGGATTCATTGAACCCAGAGAGATGATTGTTGTCGGAGGAGAAACTTTGAAAGACCTCGATGCTACCCACAGAAATTTCCGGCCAACCAGAGAGGATCTGGCTCTATTAGGAGCCAAGATGCGAAGATATATCTCTGATGAACAAGCCCGTCAACAAATAATTGATGATAATGCCGACCGGCCTGGGGCTTTAAAGGTCCTCTCCTATTTTGCTATCCATACCGACCCAACAGCCATCCAAAGAGTCATCGCAGACTACATAAAAAAACTATAATGATAGAATGCCCCCTTGACAGCAACTGCTTGGTGGGTGTATATCTTCTTAGGAATTATGAGTTATAAGGCAAAGCCTCTAATTTAACAATAATGAGTATAGACAACGAACCAGAAATATTAGGCAGAAGTGCTCTAGACGTTGTGTTTAAAGCACAGGAGCTTAAATTAGGTGCAGAAGCGTCACACTTTGCAGAGGAGATTCGTAGGATGTTATCTACGGGTAATTTTGATTACGATTCAAATCAGGCAATGATTGAAGAAATAAGATCAAAAAATAGAAAAGCAGTCGAACTAAAAGAAGAAGCAAAAAGAACTGCTAAGGAACATGAACTCGATCGCTTGGTTGTCAGAGATCTCCTAGTCTATATTTATGATCAAATGACGCCAGAAGATATGGAAGAAGCTAGGCGATTAATGTTACTTCCCTCTGCTGAGAGGCACGCCCTTCCCGCTCCTTCGCCAGAATCTCCTGAACCTCAAGCTCCTGTGGCAGCATCCCCAACTGAATCAGAAACCCAGGAAGCCGCCCTTGAATCAGAAGTAATTGAGCCAGAGCATGAGGCAGTTGAAGTTGCTCCAGGAGCACCTGCTGCAGAAGAACCTGCTTTACCTTCTGCTGAACCATCTGAACCAGTGGCTGAATCAGTTGAGGAACCCACTACTACTGAAGCTCCAACTCAAACTGCTGGTTTACCTGCTGACTTAGACGCTGCTTTTGCAGAGATGCTCGATCAAGTCAGAGTTATTCCTCTCGATGAAATACCTACCTTTGCACCTGAAGTAGATGCCCCAGCACCAGAAGGTTCTCAGATAGCCTCTGAGGAAGTCGCGGCAGCCGAGCCTGAAGTTCCAGCTGAACCAGTAGCTGAGGCTGTTTCCGCTGAAATAGATGCAGCGGAAAAAACTTTGGCTGATAGATTAATCGAATCAGTTACTTGGGAACATATGCCAGGAGAAACTGCTTTGGCTTATTTAAGAGGTATGCTAGAAGTTGATCTTGATACAAAATGGTTTAGACATCAATATCCAATAAAATACGCTGCTGTAATTTTTCAAGAACACCTAAGCCAACTCACAGGAACGGACAAAGAGGCCGAATTAAGGGATCTTAGTAACTCCATCGGACAAACACTTAAAAATGCTCTAAGATTGGCGGAGGAATCTGACTCAAAGCAACTACTAGCCAGAGCAATTAGAAGAGATTTAACCTATGCAGAATGCGCTGCTCTAGGGTTAGAACATCCATCGCAAAGAAAAGCGGCTCCTCAACCTCCTGGAAAAGGCCTCCCTGAAACACCAGCTGCACCCTCAGAGCCTGAACTACCTGCACCCCCAGCGGAGGGATCTGCGGGAGCAGTAGAAGCCAGAAGATCAAAATTTGATCTGAGTATCAAACAAGAGAACATTTTGAACTGGCTCTTAGCAGTTGACCCAGAAACTAGAAGCTTAGTCCGCAAAGATTTACAAGCATTAATTCCAGAGCTTTATCCTGAACAATATGCTAAAAAACAAGCCATCAGTCAGGTGGCTGCAAATAGTTTTGCTAGCAGTTATCTTTATAATGCTTCGAATGTAGCAGAAACCGCTCTAACTAGATTAATGGAGGCTAATCGGGGTGCTGATGTACCTTTCGCCAAGGCTTATTTGGATCAACTAAGAGCCTCAGACTCTCCTTTTGCCAGGGCCAGTCATGAATTGCTTACAGCGGCAATTTACAGGAGACTCACTCCTGAACAATATCAACAGCTTGGGATCAGACCTTTCGAAAAAAAAAGTTGAAGATTCAAGCGGGGAGGCTGAACCACTAGTCGAACCCACAAATCCAGCAGAAACTGCTGCACCTGCTGCTCCAGAGCCAGAACTACCCAGTGCTCCACCAGTTCCTACACTCTCTTCAAGGGTTAGAAGAGCCTTAGAAGAAGCCAACAAGGTAGCAGAAACAAGCGCACCTAGAATTAGAGAAGGTCAACTGGCTAACCATTATAGCCGGGAGTTTACCCCAAATGAGCGGGCTTTAGCCTATTTCTTATACAGGTTAAACTCTAATCAATCTGATTTTGAATTTCCTAATATCAATGAAATAGCGGGCATCAATGGTGTATCTGACAAGTTTGTTCGCGAACTGCGCATTGAGTTAGTGAGAAAACTCACCAGAACAAGCGCTGATACCCAACAACCAACAATAGAGCTGCCTCGAAGCATCGAAGAGCTCATAAATCAGGTCCAAGAGAAATGGGGTCTTGCAGAAGTCCCAGTCCAGCTGCTGATTGACATCGCCAACAGGCGTTTGCCAATGGCCATAGGTGATTTCCTAAGAGTTCATAGGAGAAAAAATAATGCCTGAAATCCTAACTCCACCTCCCCCAGATTATCATCCAATCAGAAGAAGCGATCTAGATTCTACCTATGATCTAGGACCAAGGCAGGAAGTAATCGCTGAAGCTTTATACCGTATAAACAAAACACGCGGTAATTTTTTTCTAGATCAAGCAAACAGGGAAGATGTTTGGAGAGAAGCTTGGAAAATGGCCTACAATGGAGCTTATTACAAGCCAGATAGGGCTGATGAAGTCACATATGGCATATTCAGAAAAATTGAATTGCACGAAAGAGGGCAGAGATTTCCTCATATGAGTAATTTTATGGATTGGATTTGGTCCCATGAAGAATATGCCAGACTGAATGCTTTAAACCTCCGGGCAGTGGGAATGAGAGAACTACTTTTTGATGCCATTAGAGTTTTTCATCCCGACGGGATCTTGCCTTCAAGCGGACCATTCTTAGAACATCCAACTAATCTGCCAATTATAAAAAAAGCTAAATCTAAACCTGAACCATCCAGCAATCCCAACAGACCAGTTCTAGAAAGACCTCAAGTAGCTGATCCTAAATTTGAGATACCTGAAGTTAGAGCTGGAATTAAACACCTGCTCGCTTTAAATAGAGCAGCTGCTTTGCCTAGAAAACTTGGTCCAGATGAAATTAAATTTTTTGAAGACGCACTAAACTTAATCCAAGCTCCTGATCCAGAATTAGCTCACACTGATTATAGGGAAGTACTACCAGCCACCCTAAGCAAATTAAGAACATACCGACTAGGCGGGGGGAGGATACTTCGCACGGCTAATGGAGACAGTCAAGCAGTTCTAGCTCTTTTTAGAATTACGGACGAGCTTCCTGATATCAAAAGCGTCCAAGCCTTCACCCGGGTCAAACCACAAGGATAAAAAAGCGAAAAAGGAGCCGAGACGGGGATAATACACCCAATTCCTCGATGCATCGGAATAGCCGAACCTGTTCAAATCCCCGAAAAGTGGAGCCGAGACGGGGATTCGAACCCCGGACACCCTGTTTACAAAACAGGTGCTCTAACCACTGAGCTATCCCGGCAAGCTAATGAGTATTTTAAAGTTAAAGAAGCTAAAAGGCAAGCTTAAAAAAAATCCACGCACCTTTAAGTGTGTGGATATCGATATTATTTTTTACCGGACAGATAATAACTGCCTACTTAGTCGCGTCTTAAGGTCTTTCCCCCTAAACAATCTATGTGGGATATACGAATCTCTATCCTAAGATAGAAGAATACATATGTACATCCCGTCTAGGAACAACAGCGATGAAGGAAAATTTATTCCTCAAGATTTTAAACGAGCCAGTAGGCAAGGCTAAAAAGCCATCTACTTTGTCCTGTTAGGACTCTTTGATAGTATCAAAATAACCCTGACCTGTCAAGCAAAAATGGCTGGTTTTGTGTAATAAATCAGTAATAAAAGCCTTGCACGCCCTTAAGGCGTAGGTGCACCAGGCAGAATTATAGACCATATTAATGTAATTGCAGTTCCTAAATAAATACTTAGTATCGAAGCTGACCCAACTTTAACGAGCATTAAAGCAATTAAAATAATATAACCAAACCGGTCTAATTGCTGATAGGAACGGGCTAAATTCAAAGGTAATTGAGAAAGCAGCACTTTTGAACCATCAAGCGGGGGAATAGGAATTAAGTTAAATAGGGCTAAAATTAGGTTTAGATACGTTGTTACGAGTAAAAGCTGAAGCAAAATAGGTTGAGGATAAAATTGGTTCAATATATGATATAAAACAGCCGCCAGCAGCGCTAAAGCAACGTTCGCACCAATCCCAGCAATGGACACAAAAAACTCGCCTCTTCTAATATCTCTAAAATGGAGTGGATTAACTGGCACTGGCTTTGCCCAACCAAAAAAGATTGGTGACCCTGATAAAATAAGTAGGGCTGGAAGCAAAATAGTTCCCACCAAATCAATATGTGGAATCGGATTTAATGTTAGCCTACCCGCATTTTCTGCTGTATGGTCACCAAACTGCAGCGCCACAAATCCATGCATCACTTCATGAACAATGACAGAAAAAAGCAGGATAACGATCGAAAAAGCTAAAATCTCCGGATTCATTTTGAAAATTGAGCATTAAACATTGATAATTGGCCTCTGCTATGCTATAGTTTACCACATGTTAGTCTGTACTTCTTGTGGTAAAAAAAGTGTGACAGTTTCCATGTCTAGGCATAAAAAAGGTTCCTCGGGACACGGAGGCGCTTGGAATTTGCGGGCTCAAATAAACTCTAGGTTGCAACATCCTAATTTGCATATCTTCAAAGGCAAAAAATATTGCACCAAATGCCTACGCATCGCCAAAAGCCTCTTTAAAGCTAAAACCACAATTAAACCTCAAGCAGCTCCAGCCGCTACTCTTGGTTAAGTAGTTATTTTAAGAGGAAAATCCGGGTAGCCATTTAAAAAGTCTTTCACTGAAGTCACTTTTTTGCCCTCTATTTGAATCATCTGATTGGGGAGCAGTTTAACTACTTTACCTTTCCATTTAGTCCAGGCTGTTGGCCAAGGATAGTAAGCTCTGATCATCCGGTCCAGCTGCAGAGGAGCTGGGGGGTTATCAACATCCAAATAGCCGTCTTCTTTTTTAATCAACTTACAAAAAGTTGCTTCATCATGCTCTTGCTCTTTTGGCTTTAGTTGGTTTTCAATATACCTCTGGACTGTCTCAACTAGCATATTTGCAGCCTTTTGAAACAATAAATTACTCATAGATTCGAGAGTATCATCATTTGAAAGGCTAATCTCCATTCGAGAGATAATTGGACCGTGATCCATCTTCTCATCCATTTTTATAATGGTAACCCCAGTTATTGAATCTCCCGCTAAAATAGCTGCTTGGATTGGAGTGCCTCCCCTGTATTTCGGAAGAAGCGATGGATGAATATTTAAAGCTCCATATTTTGGAATATCAATGACACTCTGAGGGATGATCTTGCCATAGGCTCCAACCACCAGCAAATCTGGTTCGAGTTTTTTGAGCTCTTCCGCAAAGGCCTCATTTAGTTTTTCTGGTTTTAGAACAGGAATATTTAAAGAGCTAACCTGCTTAGCAATATCAGAAGACTCTAAATGCTGATCTCTACCAGCCTTTTTATCTGGTGCGGTGACAACCCCAACCAACCAACCCTGTTTCGTCAAAATATCCACAACTGGAATGACAAACTCTGGAGTGCCAAAATAGACGATTTTTAAATTCTTATCCATAATCTACATTCAACAATCAATAATCTTATAAGGTTACCTCTTCAAATAGTTCAGCTCCTGCTCTATCCCGCCCAACTACTTTATATAATTTTGACTTTTGAGCTAAGACTAAATCGACAAAAAGTGTCCCATTTAAGTGATCATATTCATGTTGAAAGATCCAAGCATCTAAACCAGTTAAACTTTTGGAGATCATCTGGCCATTTATATCCATATATTTAACTTTAATTGAGGTTGGGCGGGTGACCTCACCATAATAGTTTGGGATCGACAAACACCCTTCAAAAAAAACTTTAGTTCTTTTACCAGAGGAGGTAATTTCAGGATTAAGTACTGCTGTAAAAGTATTATCTTCAGACTTTGAAATAAAATATTGTTCATCATTACCTACTTGGGTTGATGCAAGGCCCACTCCTTCTGGATCAATGAACTTTTTAGTCACCTTGATCATCTCCTGAATAGTTTTTAAAAGAGCAGGAGTAATTTTTTTAACTGAGCGGGTTTTAACCCGCAATTTGGCATCAGGTGCCTTTACAATATTTAACATCACTAAATTGTATCATCAAAGACCCATAGCCTCAACTCTGTTCTCTTAAGCGCCGCAATTGCCTTAACTCTTTGAGCTTCCACATAAAGATCCGCGCCTTGGACCTGGCTCCTGCACAGTCTTTGGCAAAATTAAGCGCTTGTTCTAAAAGAGCCCGGTCTAAATCTTTTGCCAGCTTAATATACAAAGAATAATGCTTTAGGTCTCCTAAGGTTTCAGCTAGAAAAACTCCATAGTGTTGAAACTCAGTTGATAAATTCTTCGGCCGCTTCAGATCCTTAGTTTCTTCCAGGATTGTCGCTAACTTTTTCATTATTTAGAGTTATTTTGCAGCTTCTCCAGCTCTTTTTTAGAGTCTGGGTCGTCCGGTTGCAAATTAAGGGCATTCTTAAAAGCAGCAATCGCTTGATCATTTTGCTTTAATTCTTCGTAAAAAGTACCCAATGTAAAATAGGCATCCCGGTAGTTTGGTTTTAACGCTAAGGCCTGTTTCATGACCTCAACTCCTTCTTCAGTCCGGCCAATTTGAGATAAAATCAGCGCTTTATTGTAGTAAAGTTTAGCGTCAGTTGGCGCGAGCTTAATGGCCTGATCAATCGCGTCAACCGTTTTTTGATCAAACGTGGGATCAATGATTGAGAGTTGAAAGAAAGTCCGGACTGCTGTCCGCCAAAATGACACGTTTCTAGGACTCATCCTTTGGGCCGTTTCATTTTGAGTAATCGCCTCCTGCTTTAATTTGGCCGAGAGAGTCGCATCCTGCTCCGCCAAGGCTGCCGCAGCCGCAGCAGCTGCATAACCTAGCTCGCTGTGATAAAAAGGTTCACCTGGATTTAAACGGACCGCGTTAGAAAGCCGGTTGTAGGCTTTACCACCATTCCCCAGCTCAGTTTGATGTTCCCCCTTGGCAAACTCGGTATCGGCAAACCAATAAAGGCCAATTTTGAATACCAAAAGAGCCACAACAAGCCCTGCCGCCAGCTTACTTAGCTGGGTATAAATATCCCTTTTCCAAATAGTTTTCTGTAAAAAGTGCTCAATTGAAAGCAAGTACTTATTTTTGCCAATTGGCTCGATTGCATCAGCCCGGATTAGCGCGAAAGCTGGAAAAAGATAAAAATACAAAGCCAAAATCACCACTGAAAATCCAAAAAAGTTTTGAATTAAATACCCAACTACGCTGGCCAAAATCAAAATGACAAACAATCTTTCTGAAGTGTCCTTACTTTTAAACAAAACAAACCTAGCTGCCCAAACCATAAATCCTAAAATCAAACTCAAATAAGTCAAAAATCCAACTGCCCCAGTATTAGCTAAATAATTCAAAAATTCATTATGAGCTTTGTTATACAAAAAATCCCACTCAGAGACTAAATTGTGAGAGGCAGGTCTAAATTGGTAGTAAGAATAGGCAAAAGTTTCCACTCCAGAGCCAAAGAGTGGATAATGTTTAAAAATTTCAACCGCCCCCTTCCAAACGATCAATCGAATCTGGCCAGACTCTGTCCCCCCATTTTCTAATTGGGTAGTAGCCGAATTAGCTGCTTGTTTTGGAGCACTTTCTGCAAACAGTTTCAACCTTGTGTAAGCTGAACCAAATAAGATGTTTATTATCAAAAAGCCCAATAAAGGTAGGGCAAACAACTTGGTATGATAAAAAAGTAGTTTTTTGGTCTCTTTTTTATCCCTGAGTAGAAATGTTTTTACCAAAACTAACCCCACTACTGTAATTAAACCCCCAACCAAACCTAAACTCGCTCCTCTGGAATAAGTAAAAGTAAAAGCGAGATAACAAGTCACAAGTAACAAGTAATATAAGACACGCGGGCGGATTGATTTAGCTTCCATATAGAAATAAAACCCAGGAAAAATTAACATCAGCAAAAACGCCGCCAACCAGTTTGGTTGTCCCAAAGTGGAAAAAACTCTAGCCTGAACATCTTGCACCCAAAAGTTTTTATCTATCCCCATCCGCTCCAAAACTCCATAAAAAGCCACGATTAGTCCAGATGTCAAAGACAAAATCAAAAACTTTTTAACCTCTTTAAAATCAAAATGAGAGATCAAAGCATAAAATAAAACGGTGTAGGAGATAATAGAAAGCAAACCCCCATTAGACCGGGAATAATATCCCCAAATTGAGGTATGCCGGTCAATTGAAAAAATTGTTGATAAAATATTGGCTCCCAAAAAAAGCAGAATGGGGATATCAATAGGTGAGCGCTTAAGTATTAAGGTGCGCTGCTCAATCATCTCAAAAACCCAAGCGCCAGCGATGATCACAGTTAGCAAGTAAACCAACATCATCTTGTTGTATTCAAACAACTCAAAGTTAAAAGGGGTCCAAAAAAGGGGAGTCAGGAAAAATAAAATATAGAAGGAGTAGGTAATAATTTTTTTAGTCATTTTAGCTGTTTCTATATTAATGAAGGTAGCGCCAGGAAGCAAGTAGCTTTTAGCAATCCCACCCTGAGGGTGGGATATATATTGACAGAACAGTCTAATCCATTTAAGATGCTGGGCATGGCAACCTATAGAAAGCAGCCAATAATAAATGAAGGGATTTATCATGTCTTTAACCGCGGTGTAGACAAGAGGGACATCTTTACTGACCAAAGGGAGTATATAAGAGCTTTAGAAACCACCAGATTCTACCGTTTTAGCAATCTCCCTACTAAACTTTCCAAATATTTAAAACTTCCACCTTCCAGTAAGGAAAAAATAATCAAAGAATTAAACGATTGCTCTGGTAAAATTGTAGAAATATTAGGCTTTTGTTTAATGCCAAATCATTTTCACTTTTTATTAAGGCAAGTAAAAGAAAATGGTATCTCTCGATTTATATCCAACTTCAGTAATAGCTATTCTAAATATTTTAATACCAAACATGATCGGACTGGAGTATTACTTCAGGGTCTATTCAAATCAGTATTAGTGGATTCAGATGAGCAATTGATTCATGTCTTACGCTACATCCACTTAAATCCTGTTGTTGCTAAGTTAGCTAAAAATCCACAATCCTATCCCTGGTCATCCCTAAATGAATATACGAGCCCAACAAAGGAAAACATCTGCCGAGTAGAAGAATTATTAGCACAGTTTCCATCCTTAGAAGACTTCATAAAGTTTCATAGCGACCAAATAGCTTATGCTAAACAACTGCAGGCTATTAAACACTTAATTCTAGAATGAACAAACAATCCCACCCTCAGGGTGGGACAAAAATGGGACAAAAAACAAAAATCTCTAGCTTTGGGAAGCTTGATTATGCTACACTCGAAAAACTTATGTTTGGTAAGCTCTGGCAGTATTTATCGCATGACATTGGCATAGATTTGGGAACAGTTAATACTTTGGTGGCAGTTAAAGGTAAGGGGATAGTCATTAGGGAGCCCTCAGTGGTAGCTATCCATAAAAAAACTAGGCAAGTTTTAGCTATTGGTACAGAAGCCAAGAGGATGCTAGGGCGGACTCCAGCTGTCATTGAGGCGATCCGTCCCCTCCGCAATGGAGTCATCTCAGACTTTGATACTACTGAAGCGATGCTGCGCCATTTTATTCAAAAAGTTCACTCCGCCCCTTCTCGGTTTCCGAAAATTCCCCGCCCTAGAGTAGTTATTGGCATCCCATCAGGGGTGACAGAGGTAGAAAGGCGGGCAGTTCAAGATGCTGCCATCTCTGCTGGAGCGAGAGAAGCCTATTTAATCGAAGAACCGATGGCCGCTGCCATTGGTGCTAACTTAAAAATTGAAGACCCAGAGGGCAACTTTATAGTGGACATTGGAGGAGGCACTACTGAAATTGCCGTCATCTCCCTCGGTGGAATGGTAATAAACCGGTCTTTGCGGACAGCAGGGGATGAGATGGACCAAGATATTATCGCCTATATGCGCACTAGATACGGACTCTTAATTGGGGACCGGACCGCTGAAGATATTAAAATTGAACTTGGCTCAGCTACTCAACTGCCCAAGGAAAAAGAGGCGATCGTTCGCGGTAGAGAACTCTCTTCTGGTCTGCCTAAATCGATCAGAGTCTCATCAAGCGAGATCAGAGAAGCGCTTTCAGGAACTTTAAATCAAATTATTAATGCCATCCACGAAGTTTTAGAAGACACTCCACCAGAGCTACTGGGAGATCTGCTGGAACGCGGAATTATTATCACTGGGGGTGGGGCGCTAATTAGAGGTTTTGATAAAAGGCTCTCTGATGAAACCAAAATTCCAGTCTGGGTTGCAGATGATCCTCTAACCACAGTCGTCCGCGGTTGTGCCAAACTCCTCGAAGACATGGATCTGCTTTCTAAGGTTAGAGTAACGGGTGGATTAAAATAACTTAAGATAAATCAGCAAACTTTGGACTGGGTTCAAAATGTCTTCTCTCCCGAAGTAAAACAACTCCTTGAGGATCATCCTCATCAAACTTATAATAATCGTCATAGGCGATTAAGTTACCAGTCCCGCTGCCTAAGTGTAATACAACCGATGGCTTTTTAATTACTGTGGTATCAACTTTCTCTGTCCACCAACTTTCTAATTTAGGCGCTTCATCCACAGAGCTGCCATGGATTCCAAATCTGATACTTATCCCACTATTAGAAAGTCCTCTTCTTTCTCTCCTTAAGGTGTATATTTGAGAACTACTCCTTTCATAAGCTCCAGGGAATTCAACTTCGCCAGTTAGTTGAGACTGATCTATTTCCACCGGGCTGCCCCAGGGCAATCCATGTAATGCCTCCAGATATCTTCTGACCTCATAACGCCAGCTATGTTTGGCCAATTCTAAAGCATCTTCCCAAATCTCTTTTTTATAAATATGCAAATGTCCTGGACCAGCATGAGTTTCAGTTAATTGCCTGGCAGTTGCTCTTAATATCTCATCCAGTGGATAAATAATATCACTACTACCAGCAATAGTTACCAATCCATTCAGCTTCCTCATTTTTTGCTCCTCTTCAGTGGGAGCAAATATCTCTGTTAATTGATCTACTTCAGTCATAGCCATAAATTTTTAGATAGTTTTTACCATCTGATCATATCAGTTGGCTCAAGTGTGACAGGCTCTTGATTAATCCAATTACCAATTTTAGCAATTGCGCTTTGGGAATAATCTAAATCATTAATTCTAAAAGTTCGGTCAGTTAGTCTAGGTGGATAAAAATTGCCATAAAGTTTATCCCGCAGACTCCGTCGAGGAATTTCTACCTTTGGTACTCTTAAATAAGCTTCAAAAGGATTTTGGATATCAGAAACCCGGCCAATAATTAGCCTGGGCATCAATCCGCCTTTAGTCAACGCGTCAAGTAGACTGATCCCAATTCCTGGATCCCGAGCGATCTTTCCATCCTCAAAAATTCCTTTGATTGACTGAAGAAATTGAATATCTAGGGAATAATAATCTAATAATGTTGGACCTTGATCTACAGGCTGACCTGATCTCTAAAAGTAAAAACCTGAATTAGCTCCGTCTCCTTCAAATCGAATAGTATAAGATTGATGTTCAGACCGTCTTAACTCTACACCTACTTTTTGCTTGGCCAGCTCATGCAACTCTTCTAATCGAGCATACAACCCATTAGGTCTCTGAATAGGCTGTCTTGGCTGAGATTCTACCCGGCTAACTGACATAATAGCCAAACTATAGGGGAACACACTCAATTTGTCAATAGAAATTATGCAATAGTTCTAACAGCAAAGCAATTATTTGTTAAATCATAATTGTTAAAATTAAATGGTTCCTTTAAACTAACTGGTTCTTTGCCCTTAACATAACTTTCTCTAATGTAATTAATAGTCATCTGATAATTAGAAATTGCGCTTGAATCACCTGGAACTAGAATGACTTTTTTGCCTCTGAGCTTGCCAACGCGGTCAACTTTATCTACAAACTCCTCAAAGAACCTTTTGATATCAAAATGAGCCTCATTAGGTATATCAAAAGCCCTAACCAATAAAGCTGGCTCGTCACTCGCTGTATCTACTTCAAAAACCAACACTGATCCTATAAACACCGGACTAGATTCCCCCGGGTTTTGGGCGACAAATTTATATGGCACCACATTAGTCCATCTTTTTAAGAGTGGATATTCAGCGGTATAACAGATATTTCCCAAATATCCAGCCATTTCGCCAATCAAACCCCGATCAGGAATCGCCAATACTTGACTGGCTTCACCAGTCTGAATTTGCTCAAAACGAGTCACCTCATCTTTAAGTGGTTTAATCAACGGAATAAACAGCTCATGCAATGTCCGGCCTCTTTTTGAGTCTCTAATCCTTTCAAACACCTCTTTGGCCCAATAACCTTCTTTATTATTTTGCGTCAAATTCAAGACATGAGTTTTAGCATGTTCATCAACTAAATTAATGATGCTAATAATGCTGCTGGCTGAAATATCCCGAGATAACAAAGTCTCCAAATTTTCAATCATCGCCGGCGAATAACCCCGGTCAAAGATCTTGGAAAAAATCACCATTCTAGTTATTGATTCCACTGCTTTTGACTCGCTTTTATCAAAACGGGTATCAAGGATTAATCCCATCAATTCATCTAAAGTTTTTGATTGCTCCAAGGATCTTCTAACCTCTTTTAATCTATTAAACTCTCTTTCTAGAAACTCCTTTTGTCTCGGATCGACCCGCTCAATTCTTTTTTCTATCTCGGCTTGTTTTCCCTCCACCAAAATAGCAACTGAATGCCTAAGCGATTTTAAACTTTCACCACTTCGGCTGTTTTGCAAGCTTTGCAAAATTTCATCTTTTAATACCTCGTACTCTTTCAGAACAGCATCCTTCTGAAAGAGAGTGTCAGTATTGGCCAGATCAATAGTTTCTGTTTGGTAGTGTTCAGGCAGGGGAGCGATCTCTCCATTTTTAACCTGCTCATTAAAATCTTGAAGCATTCTTTCCAGAGTTGGCCTACCACCACTAAAACTATGCGTGCTTTTACCAGTCACAAAACCAAGTAACTGCATCTCAAAAGGGGTAAACTCAGGTACCTCAGTAATGGGTTTCTCGGAATAAACTAGCGCCTTAATTCTGGCCACCTCCTGTCTCAATTGTTCCACTGATGTCACTCCGGTTGCTACAATATCTTCAGGCAACTGAGTTAGCTGGCCTGCCTCGAATCGGGTTAAATTACTGAAGTAATGATAAAGTAGGGGAGTTTTAGAGAGTCCAAACTCTTTAACATATTCAGTTAAAATCTCAAAATCTTCACCAGAAACTTTAAAATCCTCAGCTGAATTAGCTAACAAATCCACTACAAATTCAGTTGTTCGATCATATTTATTTTTAGTAAAAGCATTTCTGGCCTCATCAGTCTGTTTAGGCAAAGCCTGTAAAAAATTCTGCAAAATCTCATCTCCAAGAACTATCCGCATTTCATCTCTCCCAAAGTTTTCGACAAAAAACTTGCTGTCATGCTCAACGATCTTTCTCAAGAAAAGGGGAGTTGGCTTATCATCAACTACAAAATTGCTAAATTGATCTCTATTTAAAAACAAAACTTCTCTAATTTTTCTATTAGTATAATTAAGTGTTTTTAAGTAGTTGTAAAACTGCAATTCAGGTTCAGAAAATTGTGCCAAAACCTCTTCTGTCAGCCATTTCCTTTCAGCCAGAAGAGTTGATCCATTAACAGCATTAATTTCAAATAAAATTGGTTGAGGAACGCCATTTACAAACAGTTCCTCTAAATATTGGGGATAACTAATGATTGGTAAAATATATCTCCATGCCCCATCCATCTCTTCAGCTAAACCCTTTAAGACTAAAGGCGCTGTTTTAGGATCAAGAAAAAATTTCAGTTCGTGAGTTTGGGTAGCTGGGTTAGTTGCTAACTTATCAATTAATTCTTTTTGATACTTTCTAAAGAAAAAGTCGGGTATTCTACCATCTATCATTTCACCAACAAACCTTTTTTTATCAGTTAGCATTAAATACTTGATCCGGTCGTCATTACCACTTATCTGTCCTCCTATAAAATCAAGCCTCCATAAAGCCCAAAATTCTTTCTCCTTGCCAGTAAGCGCTGATTTTGTCAATTCATGATCTAGCGCCTGTCTAATTAACCAGTAATCTGGCTTAAGTCCTTTCTCTGGATCTAATAATAAAAAATGATTTAGGGCATTGGCATAGTAATTTTTAGACCCTTCACTAGGAGCTGGATATCCATAAACCATAGTTGCTAAATCAGTCAATGTATTTAAAACTCTTAAATTCTCTGGACTGTATAGATTTTCCAAAGTTCCAATATTAGAAAGATTAAATAATGCTCTGAATTCCTCATTTTTAGGTTCTGATTCATGCAATTGTCTGAAAAAACCAAAAAACTCTTTTAACTTAGGATCCTGATTCAAGCGGTCTTGGAAGTTAGTAGATCTCCTCACGCAATCTCGAATTTCTTCTGTAATCTGATCTGTCTGATCGCGGTCAAAAGAAATGTACTTAATAAAATTTTCACCTATCCCAAAAGCACCTCTGACTAATCGAGCAAACTGGGCTAAGGTTTGCTCATCTAACCTATTAAGGACTTTTAAATAATCACCACTATAAAAAGCAGTGATTTTGTATTGTTCTCTATTCCCTTTAGCCAATGCATCAATTTCTAAAACTGCCTGTTCCAAAATCACCAAAGAATCTGTTAATCTTTGTTTCTTTTCTGTATATTCTGTAATTGAACCAGATCCCAAAAACCCCTTCTTTAACTCAGCTCTGGAATAAACACCGTCTCTGTTGATTCTTTCTGCCAAATTCAAGACTCTTTGAGTTAAATCCAGAACTTCTAATTGTTCAGGTGAATTATCTAGCTGATTGATCGTGCTGATTAATGATTCTAAATGTTCAAAATCATCTCCATAATAATATCTGTTTTGAATCAAACAAGGATATCTTTCAAAAGCTTGAACAGCTTGATTAAATTTGTCTTTAGGTATCGCACCCAGCTTGGCAATTGAGGCAGCTAATTCTGGCCTAGTTAAACTATGCAGAGTCATTGGGACATAAGTGTTCCTCTGCAGCTCCAAAAATCTATCTAATGAGTCGCCGCCATTTTTAGTTAAAATCTTTAGTCCCTCTAAATTATCTTTGCCGCTATAAGTCTCTGGAGATAGATTTTTATAAAAATCCTTATAACTCCGCCTTCTGACTTCTTTCCAGGCTTCTTCTTTAGTAGGATGTTGGCCTAATTTAGTAAAAATCAGATGAGCTCTAGTTCCTAATTCATAAACTTCAAAAAAATGTAAAACTTGATTTGGATTTTTGATGCCAGCCCTAAGCAATCTAAAAGATACCTTAATCCTATCAACCCGATCTTTTCTAGTTAATCTATGCTGAATCTCCCACCACCCCTCGGCAGCATCTTTCTTGTATTGATTCAACTCATCGATCCGGCGGTCAGGATGTTCTTTCCTAAATTGTTCCTGATCTGCTAAATATTCTGCGGCAACTTTTTTTCTATCCGCGGCTTTTTGTTCAGCTGATTGTTCTATGCTGATTATATCAGTCAAACCTAACCGGCTTTTTAATTCGTTTAGATCTAAAGTCGCAGTACTCTCTAAGGTAAATGGTGCGACCTCAGCACTTGGAATTTGAACTGGAATGAGCCTTGGGCGATCTAAAGTCGCAGCGGCACCACCAACTTCACCTTCTCTATACATACTTTGAGTATACTAAATTAGAGTTATTTAAGAGATGCTAAGTATCTCTCAGCACCTGCAATTCTAGTAGGTGCAACTCTATTATTCTCTAAACCATATTCAACAGCTTCTTTGAGGGTCATAGCTGTAATGATTGGTACCCCATTCAAATCTGTTTCTGACCCATGATTTATGACCGCCCCAATAGCTGGTTTATATCTGGCTGCTTTGTTATTAATAGCTAAAGCTTCTTTTTTAGTTTCTCCTTTGCTAAAAACATCATCCACAAACAGTGCTGGCTCACCATGACTCAATCTAAATATGTGAGCCACTCTTAAATGTCTACTCGCTCCAGATCCTACTTTCTCAAATAAATCCTCTTTTGGAATCCACGTCACTCTAGATAATGCTACTGCAATCATACCCCCAACCTCTGGGATACCAATCAAAAACTTAGGTCTTTCGATCTCCCCCTCCTTTACAGCTTCTTCTAATCTATCCTTTAGCGCTAGGGCTGCCAGCTGATAAAATTCAGTTGGTCTATTTCTAAAACTGCAATAAGCTAAAAGTAGCGGGCGGGTGGGGTCAATTTGATGCTCCTTGCCCGCGAATTGATAAGGATTTTGGGGAAAGTCTATCCCATAGGTTGGATGAGTCACCTCTTGAAGAGTTAATCTGCCATCAGCTTCAGGAACAACCTCGGTCACTTTAGTTGGAATTAAATGAGAAAACGCAAAATCTAAAAACCTCCCAGTATTTGAATCAGCTTCAATTTTTGCCATAATTATGCAGCATTTCTAAACTCTTGAAATCTTTCTTGTAATCTCTTGGCCTCCTCGCCCGCAGCCCTGGCAAAATCCGGTCCTGATGACGCAAGCATGACACTACCTGAAGCATTCATGATTAGTCCGCTTCTTTGGCTATTCCTCCCAAATATCACTGCTTTTTCCTCATCTCCACCTTGAACACCAACCCCTGGTACCAGTAATAATCCTTCTCCATAAAGCATCCTCACAGGCACAAAAGCCTCAGGTGATTTGGCTCCAACTACAATCCCCACATTCAGATTTTGTCTTTGCAATTTACCATGTCTAAAAGCGATCAATTGATAGTACTCGATAGCAGTCCTGCCAATTAGATCAAAGATCTCTCTTTTTTCCTCATCAGTGACAGAGCCATTATCAACTGATTTTTCTAAGTCTACAATCACATCCTGAGTTTCATGCGCCCCCTCATTGGTAGTCCGGCAAAGCGCGATCAACCCCTTTCCAGGATAGGCTAGAAATGGTTGATAGGTATCAGCCCCAAGAAATGGACTGACAGTCACCGCATCAACTTGATATCTATCAAAGACCTCTGCAGCATAACCTTTGTTGCTGTTTTTAATATCACCTCTTTTAGCATCACCAATTACAGCATGCCCTTTGTAATGATCTTTAATGTACCCGATAATAAAATCCAAAGCCTCGTCTCCTCTTGTTGAATCAGCATAAAAAGCAAAATTGGGTTTATAACACAAAGTATGGCGGGCAGTGGCGTCAACAATCTCTTTCAAAAAATCTTCCACAGTCACTCCAGCGGGCAATTTCTCATAATCTGCATCCAAGCCCACGCAAAGCAAGCTTATCTCTGATCTGGCTTCGATTAATTCACTAAATGCTGGACGCTCCGCCATAGCCTTTAGCAAAAACTATAGCAACCTTTTTGAAAAAATGTCAATATGCTATCATCCTTGCATGCGGGACGCAGTCTTTTCTGATATCCGGGTTTTTGCCAGCACCATTCTAATTTCTCTGCTCCTACTCTTATTTGATAGCGTCGGAGTTTTTAATTTTCCCAAATCACTCATTCAATCGCTCACCTCACCAATTCAATATGGCCTATATAAAACCTCACTTGGGGCCAGGCGTCAATTTGATTTTATCTTTGTCGCCCGCCGGACTTCTCAGGAAAATAAAGCTCTCACCGAACAACTCGCCCAAGTTCTGTCTGAAAACGCTCAGATCAGAAAAAAACTAGCTGAAACTCAAGGCTTTGTGGAACAACAAAAGTCGCTCGATCCTCAAACTTACAATATGGTCCCCGCCAGGCCAATTGGCGTCTCCCGTTATTTGCTGATCGATAAAGGCTCCGCTGATGGGTTAAAGTTGGGCCAGACTGTCGTTTATAAAGATAACTATATCGGTCGAATCAAAGAGATCAATCCTAAAAAATCAGTAGTGACGCTCGCCTCTGACCCAGATTCTAAAATCGCGGCTTTTTCATCCAGCATCATTGGCAAAGCCAGGGGAGTCTTGATTGGACAGTTTGGCTCAGAGATGCTTTTAGATAAGATCTTGCATCAAGAGGTTATTGCCGTTAATGATTTAGTTTATTCTGAGGGCACTGAGCTAGAAATTCCCCGGGGTTTGGTCATTGGCCGGGTGAGCGAGGTAGACAACCGGGACAATGAGATCTTCAAACAAGCTAAAGTCAAACCAGTTTTTGATCTGGGGAGTTTAGATATAGTTTTTGTAATTACTAATTAATGAAATTATTTACAGTCATAATTATTTTAGCTGCTCTCATTCAAAGCTCTTTTTTGCCACTTAATTTAGTCTTAATTTTGCTGATCTGCCGCAGCTTGGTCGTTGAGGATTCATATAATATGATACTCGCTCTTTCCATGGGCATTCTGCTTGGCATCTTAACCGCTCAAAATATTGGCTTTTGGCCACTGATTTTTTTAATTGTGATCAGGTTGCTTTATTTAGTCAAAAAACTCCCAGTCACCAACAACGTTTTAACGATCCCCCCCATCGTTTTTGTCACCATTCTGGCCGTTTCTTTCATCGAACAACTGATTTTCCATCAAACACTTAACCTGATCATCATCATCTTAGAATCTCTCCTCTCTGTACCTCTCTACCTCTTAGAGCGCTTCTGGGAAACCCGCTTCACAGTCCACTCAGGAGTAAAACTAAAACTATGATTCGATTTTGGGCTGCAGCAAATTAGAGCTAAACGAGAAGGGTGACGCAGAGGAGAGATCTCGGGAGTCGACCGCAGCGTAGCGAGGACGCACCTGAGAAACCGGCGCGGCAGGACCCTGAGTTTAGCTCAAACAACTTATGAAAAAACAAAAATTTGGTAAAGCTTTTCAAGACCAGGTGGCCAAGGCCAAGGCGCCGTTTGGACATTTCCACCGGATCAAAGAGAATCTGGATTGGAAAGATACTTTTCTATTTGGATTTGATAGCTCATTTCACCCCGCCTTAATTTTAACTTCTAGAAAATTAATTTTTATCTTTCTATTCGCCATTATTTTTTTCTTACTGTTTTTACGCCTGTTTCATCTCCAGGTTATTCATGGTAAGGAAAACCGGGAACTGGCTGATTCCAACCGGATTCAAATCAAAATCATTCATGCCCCTAGGGGGGTGATCTATGACCGCAATGGTCAGATCCTCGCTCAAAACGAACCGGCATTTAGAATAGTTGATCCAACCGCTAGCTCTTCTGCTCAAAAAGTCACTATCACCCGTGATGAAGCACTAAATTTGGAAACTAGTAGTGACCCAAGAGCTAGTCACTTAGAAATCGACAGTATCCGCGCCTATCCATATAAAGAAAAAACCGCTCATGTTTTAGGTTATGTGGGCGAGATCACTGAAGATGAGCTCAAAGAAGTCAATTTTAAAAACTACCGCTTAGGAGACAAAATTGGCCGTGGTGGTATTGAACAAATCTATGAAAAAACTCTGCGTGGTACTGATGGCGGAGAGGTTATTGAAGTCGACGCGGAAGGTAATAAAATCCGGACTTTAAATAAAATTGACGCTATCCCCGGCCAAAATATCTATCTAACAATTGATGTAGCTCTCCAAGAGTTTGCTTATAAAACTTTGGAAGATGGTATCAAAAAAAATAACGCCTGTTGTGGCGCTTTAATCGCTCAAGATCCCAATTCAGGAGAGATCTTAGCGCTCTCCTCCTATCCTAGTTTTGATCCAGCTAATATCACCTCTGCTCTAACTGGACCTAATTTTCCTTTGCTTGACCGGGTTATCGCTGGCACCTATCCACCTGGATCGACCTTCAAAATTGCCTCAGCTTTAGCTGGGCTATCTTCAGGCAAAATCACTGCTTCAACCCAATTTGAAGATACCGGAGTAATGCAACTAGGTCCGTTTAGTTTTGCCAACTGGTATTTTTCTGAGTATGGCAAAAAAGAAGAGGGTGGAGTTGATGTGATTAGAGCTCTAAAAAGATCCAACGACATCTATTTTTACCGCTTGGGAGCGTTAACCGGAGAACAGGTCTTGGGTCAAGCGGCTAAAAAACTTGGGCTGGGGGAGGAGCTAGGGATCGATCTACCAGGGGAGGTTTCAGGCCTAATCCCAGATGATAATTGGAAGTATCAGCACATCGGTGAACATTGGTACCCAGGGGACACTTTGCATATGGCAATTGGTCAAGGATTTGTCTTGGTCACCCCCCTCCAGATCTCTTATTTAATCTCTCAAATTGCAGCCAGTGGCAATAAATACCCGCCTCATCTAGCCTTTAAAATAACCTCACCCAGCAACCAAACTATTAAAACATTTAAATATGAACCTTCCAACAACAACTTTAAGCCCTCAGACATTAATTTAGTCAAACAGGGCCTCTCCCAAGTTCCCAAGGAGGGTGGAACAGCCTGGCCTTTTTTTGTTTTTCCTATTCAAACTGCTGGCAAAACTGGTACCGCTGAATTTGGTGATCCTAAAAATGCAACTCATGCTTGGTACACCTCTTATGCTCCAGAAAATGATCCTAAGATCGCTCTAACTGTTTTAGTTGAAGCTGGAGGTGAGGGTTCAACTGTGGCTGGACCAATCAGTAAAGAGATCTACCGCTGGTTCTTCAGCCCAGACAAAACCCGCTTAATTCCCGACCTCGGTCAGATCGCCACCGAATCTGCTAGAAAATTAGGCGAGTAACCTATATAATCTCACCTATGAGTCTAAGAGAACGGGTAGAGGATGGTAAACTAAACTATATTTTTGCCTCCCAAATTAATGCTGAAAGAGATTTAAGTGACCTGATCCGGATGATGAGAAGCAAAATTGCCGCCAGCCCCACTTATTTGGACTTCACCAAGCCTCCAGCATCTAGCAGCCGGGCTACGACCTACTTCCATGCTTTAGAAGAATGCGCAGTCGGACAGATCACCTTACACGATCCCCTGGCAGCAGACCGGGCGTTTGGACTA
>CAYMIA010000002.1:22551-110723 GCA_964390595.1 uncultured Gammaproteobacteria bacterium
CTATTCTTTGAAGTTCACCAATATGAAGGAGTCACAGGTGAAATCTGCCGGATGCACGTTAAGAGAAATCCAGATGAGGTGGATAAAGTAGATGTGGCCCAATACGCCTTTTTAATCCCAATTTTCGCTTATTTAACTCAACTGATTGGCTTTGGTTTTCCACTCACTGCCAGGGAATACCGGGAGCTTAAACCTGTTCCAAACATATATTTTAGATGAAAAATTTAGAATTTCTTTTAGCACTACATCAAGTTAATGGGCTAGGCCCAATCAGATTAAAAAAAGTCCTCGGCTATTTTAAAGATCCAGAGGCCGCCTGGAACGCTACCGAAAAAGAGTTAAAATCAATTGGAATTCCCCTATCCGCTATTCAAAATTTAAAAGATCTCAAAAAGCAAATTGAGCCAGAAGCCGATTATCTAAGACTCTCGCAGGAGGGAATTAAAGTTTTAACTATCTTTGATGAAAACTACCCTGAATCCTTAAAACAGATTTATGATCCACCAATTGTTCTATATTATAAGGGCGAGATTTTACCAGCAGATAGCCGGGCGATCGCTGTGGTCGGGACTAGAAAGATCACCAGTTATGGCAAAATAGTGACTGAGCAGTTAGTCAGTGAACTAGCCAGTAAGGGAATTACAATAGTTTCCGGGTTGGCCAGAGGAGTTGATACAACTGCTCACAAAGCTGCGCTAACCAGTCAAGGCCGGACTCTGGCTGTTTTAGGCGGGGGATTAAATCAGATGTTTCCTGCAGAAAACAGCCCGCTTGCTGACCAAATTAGTAATGGCTCTGGCGCCGTTCTTTCTGAATTTCCTCCAGATTACCCAGCATTAGCTGGCAACTTTCCAGCTAGAAACAGAATTGTCGCTGGGTTGTCCAAGGCAGTTTTGGTAACCGAAGCAGCTGAAGATTCAGGCTCCTTGATTACTGCCAGATTGGCTTTGGAGCAGGGTAAAGATGTCTTTGCTGTCCCTGGACCAATCACTTCAAATTTATCCAAAGGCCCCTCTCAACTGATCCAACAAGGAGCGGCGTTAGTCACCAGTGCAGGCGAAATTTTGGATATACTAGGAATTCCGCAAATTTCAAATAACAAATTCCAAATTTCAAATGAATTGAAAAATCTATCAGAATCAGAAAAAGCCATTTTGACCTGTTTAGAAAATGAAGCACTACATATTGATGAGATTTGCCGGAGCTTAAAAAGACCCAGCTATGAAATCTCGGCCAATTTAATTAAAATGGAGATAGCCGGTTTAGTGCTGAGTCTTGGTGGAGGAAATTACATCAAAACTTGACATGTCAGTACATTGTCAGTACAATAGATAATATGTTAACTCAAAAACTTTATAAAAACGGTAACTCTTTAGTAGTGACTATCCCAAAAGAAGTTTTAAAAGAACTAAATATTAGGGATGGTTCTTTGGTAGAGATCCATAAGCACTCTGAAGGTGTATTAATCAGCCCTGCTAAAAAGTCTGGCTCTAAAGGGGTTGATGTTAAATTCATGCAAATGGTTGAGGAATTCCTGGATGAGCATGAAGACGTCCTCAAAGAACTTTCCAAAAGGTGAAAAACAAACCAATCATATTTCTAACACCTGCCCAAGTGTTGGCGGTCCATGATCGTGCTGTCAAGAGATTTGGAGGTTCGCATGGAGTTCGTGATATTGGATTAGTAGAATCTGCTGTTGCCAGACCTCAGGCCAGTTTTGATGGGGAATATCTCTATAACTCTATTTTTGATAAAGCCGCTGCCTTACTTCAATCATTATTAAAAAACCATCCATTTGTTGATGGAAACAAACGAACTGCTCTAATCTCTGCGGGTATTTTTTTAAAGAAAAATGGCATAAAACTGATGAACAACCATCAAGAAGAAGTTGAATTTGCAGTTCATGTTGATAACCAAAACCTCTCTTTAGAGGAGATCTCCAAATGGCTCAAAGAACACAGTGTTAAAACATAGAAAATGGCAGAAACTAAAGAAAAATTAGCCTCAACTGATCTGAAAACTGGCTTGGTTTATACCACAGACAAAGATAATAAAAAAATCATTCTTGGACCAGAAAAAGGTAACTACTTTAACACCAGCTATGTGAGAACAACTGAGGAAGATAAGGAATATCTGACTCTACCCGGAGCAGAAACTGATGCCAGCATTCTAAAAAACTTAAAGGATGTTGTCGGTGAATGGTCACCAGAAAGAATTTTAAGAGCTTATCAGCTTGGCATTGAGCAAATTTATCATTTACCACCTGATCAAGTCTCTGTAGCTATCGAAAAACTCCGGGAAGAACTAAAAGCAGCTTAACTCCACTTGTCAAAACTAGCTTCAAAATGCAACAATAAAGATGTGGACTTGCCCATAAAATTCCTTAAATTCTGGTACCCAGATGCGCTAGCTATCTTTATCCGAAGCTGGCACAACACTCTGTCATTTTTGGAAGAAGATTTAGCAGTTAATTTGATGCTCAGGCTACTTTTAGTGCCACTGTTTCACGATTCAACCATAGTTGGGCGGGTGCTCAGCCTCTGTTTCCGACTCAGCCGTATTTTAACTGGCTTGCTAGCCTACTTTGCTGCTAGTATGTTGATAATTCTACTGGCTCTATTTTGGTTTTTAGCCCCCATTTTATTATTTATCCCAGTCCTTACTCTACCTGCTATCCTAACAATTCTATTTGGAGTGGCCCTGTTTGTTGACCGGGTAGTGCTTTTTCCTCCCCAGACCCTTTGGCATATTAAATCAGTTAGCGAAATCATGAAAACCACCAGGCTAAAAAGCGCCAGCCTAACTTGGGATAAACTCATAGCTGATTTTGAGGTTCAAAGCTTGCTACAAAGTTTAGAGCTAAATTCAGGCAACTTTAGTTCAATGAACGTCCCTTTAACCGGGGCAGTTAATGAAAAGATCTACTCCTTAGCCAAATCTACCCAAGCTAAGTATCTAACGGCAGCCTACTTTTTTGTAGCCATGCTAGAGACCCTACCCAATATTGACAACGAACTATTAAAAATCAATTTAGAGGTTGCTGATTTTGAAAAAGCGCTGAACTTTCTCGAATTCAAGAGAAAAAAATGGCGCCGGGTTTTTGTCTGGGACGAAGAATTTATCACGACCCACCTCAAAGGGGTCAACCGGGGTTGGCTGTCTGCCCCTACTCCCAATTTGGATTCAATCTCCAGCGATCTAACCAGAAAAGCAGCTGAAGAAGGCGTACCAGACTTTATCGGACGAACTGCAGTTTTATCTGAGGTCATCACCATTTTAAGCCAACCGCGTGATCGCAATGTTTTGCTAATCGGTCCAGCTGGAGCAGGTAAATCAACTCTGGTTAATTTTTTGGCCAAAAAAATTATTACTGGCGACGCTCCGGAAAGCTTAGCGACCAAAAGAATTGTTTCCATTGATCTGCCTAAATTATTATCAGGTGGCCACGGGGAAGGGGATTTAGCTCAAATTATCAAAAATGCTTTTGAAGAGATTAAACAGATTCAGGATGCCATTATTTATGTCGATGAAATTCACAACCTCGGTATCGGAGATGCGGGCTCAAGCTTCAACCTTTATTCATTAATCGAGCCTTACCTAGAGTCGGAGAGCTTTCAATTTATCGCTTCAACTGAAGAAGATAACTACGTCAAGATTTTAGAAAAAAACAGCTCACTTGCTAGGTTATTTCACAAAGTCGAGGTTCCTCCCGCCAGTATCAATGAGACCATCCAGATCTTAATGGACCGGTCAGTCGATTTAGCCAGATGGGAAAAAGTGACGGTCACCTTACTAGCCATCAAAGAGATCGCCCTGCTTAGCAGCAAGTTACTCCATGACCGGGTTTTACCAGATAGTGCACTCAGCATCTTAAATGAGGCGGAGGCAGCCGCCCATGATGGTCAAATTAACCTCGGAGTTGTCAAAGAAATTTTTAGTAAACGGGTCAACGTCCCAGTTATGGAGGTCGACTCGACCCAAAAAGAGCTTTTACTTGATTTAGAAGATGTGATTCATCAAAAATTTATTGATCAAACTCAAGCGGTTAAAGTTGTAGCGAATACTCTAAGAAGAAGTGCGACTGCGCTAAGAGAACAAAACCGGCCAATCGGCTCGTTTTTGTTTGTCGGACCAACTGGAGTTGGTAAAACTGAGCTCGCCAAGACTTTGTCTGAGGTGTACTTCAAAACCAAAGGGGCCTTTGTCCGCTTTGATATGTCTGAATACCAAACAGAGCAATCAGTTGACCGGTTGCTCGGAACAGCTAGCCAACCTGGGGAGCTGACCGATGTCATCCGCAACAAGCCTTACGCCTTAGTTTTGCTTGATGAATTCGAAAAAGCCAACCCCCAAATTTTAAATTTATTTCTGCAAGTTTTAGATGATGGTCGGTTAACCGATGCCTCCGGACATACAGTCGATTTTACCAACACTATAATTATTGCTACCTCAAACGCCGCCTCACTAACCATTGCCCAGGAGCTAGAAAAGGGAATTGATTTATCTGAGATTGAAAAACAGGTCAAAGAAGAGCTGCTCAAGGTCATGAAACCAGAGCTAGTCAACCGCTTTGATGAAGTAGTTATCTTCAAACCCCTAGCTCAGGCAGATTTGGAGCAAATTGTCAAAATTAAATTAGATCAGCTAGCTAAGATGTTAAAAGATCAGGGCTATTTAATTGAATTTGAGCCTGACCTAATCTCTGCGCTAGCCAAAAAAGGCTTTGATCCAGTCCTGGGTGCCAGACCATTGCGCAGACTAATTCAAGACTCACTTGAAGCTAAATTATCTAGATTAATTCTGGAAGGCAAACTCACTAAGGGCGAAACCTTTATCGCCGACGCTTCTCATTTTTAATAAGATCAGGCTGACTTTAAAGGAGGTAATTCTAATTTTTCTTCAATCCTGTCCAAACGTTTTCTAGACTGCTGATGTTCTTTATCGAAGAAACCAATAATCACATTCTGACTAGCTCTAATTTCCTGCCTCAAAGCTTTTCTGGTTGATCTGGACTCTTTTTTAAGCTCACCTCTTAGACTCTGAGCTACTTCATTAATCTCGCTCCTTAAGCCTTGAGCGGTGTCTTTGATCTCACCTTTTAAAGTTTGGCCCATATCACTGATTTCATTTCTCAAACTTTGAGCTGTATCATTGATCTCGCTTTTTAGAGTTTGCACATTCTCTTGAATCTCACTTTTTAAAACCTGAACCACTTCCTGCAAGTCATCTTTAGTGATCATGAGGCTATTTTAGCAGCTTAAAGCTTGACAAGCAATGTACAATTGTTCGACAGTATATTAAGTATTTCAACTTATTATATAGGTAGTATATGAATAATTTAGTTATAGTCGAATCACCAACCAAAGCCCGGACTTTAGCCAAGTTTCTGGGTAAAGATTACACCATTGAGGCTTCAATGGGGCATATTAGAGATCTGCCAAAATCAGATCTCGGGATTGATGTGGAGAAAAACTTCGAGCCTGCGTATATTATTCCTAGAGATAAAAGAAAAAAGGTTAATGAGTTAAAAAAGATCGCCCAAAGCGCCAATCAACTCTGGTTGGCTACAGATCCTGACCGTGAGGGAGAAGCGATCGCCTGGCACATTAAAGAATTGCTCGGTAATTCTAGCAAAGGTCCCAAAACCAGCGACCAAAGACCAATTCAAAGAGTCGTTTTTCATGAAATTACCGAGGATGCCATCAAAGAAGCTTTTGCGCATCCCAGGGCCTTAGATCTGCAGCTAGTTGATGCTCAACAAGCCAGAAGGGTACTAGATCGGTTGGTAGGCTATAAGCTCTCGCCTCTTTTATGGAAAAAAGTCAAGCGCGGACTGTCCGCTGGCCGAGTCCAGTCAGTAGCGCTCCGGCTGATCGTGGAGCGGGACCGCGAAATCGATGCATTTAAACCAATTGAATACTGGTCAATTGAAGCTGAACTAGAGACCAAAGACCAAAGACCAAAGACCAATTTCTTTGCTCAACTAATTCAATATCAGGGTAAAAAACTCGAGATTAAAAATGAAAAAGAAGCCAATGATCATCTAGCTAAGCTCAAAGCAGCTGATTATCAAATCGACACCATCACCAAAAAACAGGTTAAGCGTTCTCCTGCCCCACCTTTTACTACCTCAACTTTGCAACAAGCAGCAGGCAATAAACTGGGCCTCTCAGCCAAAAAAACCATGAGCTTAGCTCAATTTTTATATGAGCATGGCCTAATCACCTACATGCGTACCGACTCATTTAACCTCTCACCAGTGGCACTCGCTCAAACCAGAGATTACATAGCCAAAAAAATTGGTAAAGAGTATCTGCCCTCTGCTGCCCGGGTTTTTAAAACCAAATCCAAAGTCGCCCAGGAAGCTCATGAAGCGATCCGCCCCACTAATATGAGTACCACCACCGAAGAGCTAAAGAAAAATGAAGGTTTAACTAGAGATCACCTCAGACTTTATGATTTAATCTGGAAGCGGATGCTTGCCTCCCAAATGGCCGAGGCCTTGCTTGATCAAACGACTGTTGATGTGGCGGCAACCAGTCACGAGTTACCAGTCACGAGTTACACACTTAGAGCGACGGGCTCAGTTATTAAATTCGATGGTTGGCTCAGAGTTTATGGTGTAGCCCAGCTTGAAGAGGAGGAAAAGGACAAAGAGGAAGGTACCAAAAAACAGGTCCTACCTGAATTGAATGAAAAAGAACCACTCAACCTACTTGGCATTCATGGTGACCAGCACTTTACTGAACCACCACCCCGTTTTAATGAAGCCTCGTTGATTAAAAAACTTGAGGAGTTGGGGATAGGCCGTCCTTCAACTTATGCACCAATTCTGTCAACCATTCAAGACCGGTTTTATGTGGAGAAAAAAGAGCGCAAGTTTTTCACTACCCCTCTGGGAATGGCTGTCACTGATTTTTTACTCAAAAACTTTCCAGAAATTGTTGATTATAAATTTACCGCCAAAATGGAAGATGATCTAGATGAGATTGCCACTGGTGGCAAAGCTTGGCAGCCACTAATCAAAGAGTTTTACACTCCTTTTGAAAAAAAGATTGAGCAAACTGAGCAAACTGGCGAGCGGGTTAAAATAGCCACAGAAACAATCGATAAAAATTGCCCCAGGTGTGGCAAACAATTAATTGTCAGGTTTGGCCGCTTTGGTAAGTTCCTAGCCTGTTCGGGCTTTCCAGAGTGTAAACACACCGAAGCCTATGATCAAATTACTGATGTTAAATGCCCAGATGATGGGGGAGAGTTGGTAGTTAGAAGAACTAAAAAAGGCCGGCCTTTCTACGGCTGTAAAAACTGGCCCACCTGCAAATTTGCCTCCTGGACCAAACCCAAACCAGATAAAGAATCAAAACCTCCTGAAGAAACTCCAGCAGCTGCAACTTAAGCAGATTTAATCTTGGCAGCTAAGTTATAAAAATGTTTCACCTCAGAGTCTAATGCAATTAGCATATAGTAAACGTCTAATTATCAACATCCCACACCCGGTGTGGGATATACATATTGCTTAGTATGCTATAATCCCGCCATGCCTTATAGGATTATTCCAGCGGTTACTGGAAATTATTATCATATTTACAATCGCGGAGTTAATAAACAACCAATTTATGAAGATTTCGGTGATTACCAACGTCATCTGGAGGTTCTACTTTATTATCAGTTTGCTGGTCCTAAACCAAAATTTTCCAATCGAAATCGTTTTAAAATAGCCAGTAATCAAGCAGAAAAAACTGTCGAGATAGTATGCTATTGTCTAATGCCTAATCACTTTCATCTACTCCTTAAACAGCTAAAAGACGGAGGAATTGAGGAGTTTATTACTAAAGTGGGTGACAGCTATGCTAAATACTATAACATTAAACACCAGAGAACTGGTCCGCTTTTTTCTAGTCATTATAAAGCTGTTCAAATTGAGACTGATGAACAGTTATTGCATCTTTCCAGGTATATCCACTTAAATCCTTTTGTCTCTAAATTAGTAAATAACCCAGAAGATTATCCATTTTCTTCATACCCAGAGTTTATTAATCTAAGCAATAGAAATACTGTAACGAATGAAATTATTCTAAACTTCTTTAAAGGAAATGATAGATATAAGCAATTCGTTGATGATCATAAAGATTTTGCCAAAGATTTACATCAAATCGAGCATTTAATACTTGAGGAAAACTAATATCCCACACCCGGTGTGGGATATTAAAAAAAAGATTTTATTTCATACTATTTTATTACCAGGAAATAAAAGTATTAAGCAGATTTGAGTTTAGCAGCAGCTTGAGCTTCTTCAATATATTTATCCAATAAATCAACTGGTTGACCTAGTTTTGAAAGTAAATCTGGCAAACAATCCTTTTCTCCTTTGGTGAGTCTATCACTTGCAAAGTATTGGGCCACATCAAAATTACCTATTGATAAACCAGATGGAGGAGAAGGAAGTTTTCTATAGCTGTAAACGTGAGTAACAAAAGCTACCTTCGCATCACCCCGAGCTTTTCTGCTAGCTACCTCATTTGCCTTCACGCTCCAATCCTCGTATTCTCGAACATATCTAGGTTGCAAATAAGGAGGGGTATAATAGCCTTCATGCCAAAAATTACCATAAGGTGAATGGCTGGCAACTGCTGGAGTGACTAAACTCCACATGGCTCTAGCTGGATTAAAACTGACAAATGGAGGAGTGATTAACCCCATCGTTAAAGTATCATCTCTTCTCTGTTCTATTCTCCATGTATCTGGATCTACTAATAAAAACAGCTGATCTTGCCGTTGTTCCATCGCCTCAAGGAAACCCTGCCATTCCTGGGTAAACTTACTCACGTCGTTAAACCCTAGCAAAGTTCCCTTAGTGGCTAAACAAAAATCAACTAAAGTATCTCCAGTAGTTTCTCCAGCTTTGATTTTGGCCTGAATCTCTTTCAGCTTGGAGTTTGCATCAGGATCTAATTTACCATCTTCAGTTCTGGCAGCCAAGTTATAAAAATGTCTCACCTCAGAGTCTAAAGCAATTGGCATATAGTAAATTCGAATATAGCCTTCTTGAATCTGCTTGTCAATATCAAATATAATCTGGATTTGTATGGAAATTCAAAGAGAAGATTATCCTGAGTATGCTAAAAAAGAGCTTGAAGGAGGTCCCCTACTTAGAGTTGACGATGTTGGGCCGTATGTAGCAGCTCTAATTGAGAGGCAAGAAGAGGTTTTTAGAAAACTTAGATCTAAGCCTAAGATAGATACATTTCAAGCATACCAAAAAACCAGGCCCAAAGATCAAACTACATCCTCCAGATCTGCACATTGGTCAGTTGTTGCCATGGCTATTTCAGTTAGTTTTTTATTGGGCCTAACAATCTGCCGGAGCGTTGATTCATACCAAAGTTCTCAAATTGAAGCTACCAAAACTGTCAGTACACCCACCCCTAAATCAATTCTAGATGCCTTTTGGTCAATTGTCCCTACTCCTGAATTACCTTATCCTCCCAAATTCCCCAAAGCTCCCTAAATCAACCATTGACAACTACTTAAAAATTCTGTAATTATATTAGGGGCTCCAAAAAAGTTTAATTCTTCTTAAAGAAAGATCCTCCAAATTCTTATGAGTGTTGCTGCCGAATTTAATGTTAATACTGAAATAGGTTATCAAGTTCAACCAGACCGAGGTGAACGACCGGATTTGGCTGATTCCAGGCAGGCCATGAGAGAATTAATGAAGCATGTCAGGGGTTTAGATGTGATGGGAGTTTGGGCAGAAGCTTGGCTAAACATCACTCCGATGAGATTACCAGAAGCAATGGGAGATGCCCCCTCGATGCGTGACTTGCTTAAAGAAACGCTTGATCATCAAGATGTTATTAATCTCTCTAACCTAGTTCAAAATAGCGTTCAAACAGGCAGCTCAAAAGATGGTGCAATTGAACCACATCATATCTACGCAGTTTTAGTTGATCGAATTAGACGTTGAATCCACCAAGCCGAATCCGATTGACCCCTTGAAAAGTTTTTTCAATTTAGGTATTAATGGTAAAATAAAGCTATCATATGCAATATCCTATTAAAGTCTCTACATATAAAGATTCCCAAGGTAACAGACATAAAAAAATCTTAAATCTTCAGTCATCAAAAAAGACTATTAAAGGTCTTTGGAAGAGAAAAATTATAGACCGCAGTCAGATTAAGAATTTACACAGAAGGTTAAAAGCGAGTGATGAAGTAGTAGTTTTTACTCCAGGAGCTTTTGATATGATACATGTTGGTCACGCCAGATTTTTAGCCTTGGCTAAATCTTTGGGTACTATATTGGTAGTGGGTATTAACTCCGATAATTCTATTAAGGCATACAAGGGGGATGATAGGCCGATACTAAATCAGGACAGCAGAGCAGAGATGTTAGCCCATCTGGCAGCTGTTGATTACGTTGTAATCTTTGATGATACTATGACAGGAAGTGAAGTTGCAGAGGGTCTAAAAGATCGGGCCAAGAAACTGGCAGAACTCGCCGTCAAGGATAAATTCAAAGGTGAATTTTTTTCGACGGGGGTAATTAGAGATTTAAAACCTGATAGGCTTCTTTGTATAGAAGAGAGTTGGCAAGGCAGGCTTCATGAAAGGCCAGAGGTGAAGGCTGTATTGGAATATGGAGGAGAAGTTTATTGCTCCCCAAAACAAGATCCAATCCTTTCAACTAGCAAGATTGTGACTAAACTTATGGAAGATGGGAAAAGGAATCTAATCAAAGAGATGAGCACTATATTAAATCAGGAGGATTCCTTAAAAGGTTCTCTTTAAAAATTAAAAATCTGTGTTATTATGGCGTAACGATGGCAGTAGAGCAGCAAAGCCAACCACTAGATGTATCATGTATCGATTTAGACGCACTCAGAGAGCAAAGGGAAAGGCTAGGATATGTTATTGTCAGCACTGCCCGTCCTTTAACCGACGCTAGACGAGCGATTTTAGGAACCATCGTTCCAGATCATTTAGTTAGACTAGAAGCTCCATCCAAAAAATTCTCTCTAGATATTCCTGTTGTTACTGATGATTTTTCTAGACAGCTAATCGCTGCAGCTAGAGATGAAGCTAAACTCTCCTTTTGTATGTGGAGACAAGTCGGTTGTGTTTTAGCAGATCCAGAAACTCAGCAGATTGTAGAAAGAACTCATAACGGTCCGGTTGGGAATAAACGATTTTGCAGAGACTTAGGAGTGAGTTACCGGGAACTAGAACCACTTTTGGGAAAAAACGAGAGATTGGAAGCGTGTCATGCTAGACATGCTGAAAATGCTATGGCTGCTCGAATTATTGAGAAACAAATTGATCCTAAAGGCTATTTCATTGGAGTTGATGTTGACCCGTGTGATCACTGCGCCAATTTTCTAGCTGGAGTTCATCCTGAAGCTGTCCTTGTTGACTTTAACCCCAGTAGAGAATACTACAACGCATTAGGACTGAGAATTTTACAAGATGCTGGAATTCCAACCCTTTTTGTCAGGATGCCAGGAGAATGAAAAGAGAACTATTAATAGGAGTAGAACCTTCAAGAACACCATTGACCGATGATTATGTGGATGACGACCAGGGGTTGAAAGCCCGGACTGAAGGATTATATGATGGTATAGCCAAAAAGGCTCGAGAGTCAGGCCAATGTGTTTTTTGTAATTTAAAAGAAGAATTTGTGATTGCTCACTACCACGGTTGGACAGCCTTTACTAACTTCCACCCCAGATCACGAGCAAATCTTTTATTCGCACCGGATAGACACTTAACATCAATGACCAAATTTACTAATAAAGATGCCATAGCTAGACAAAGGTTAGAACAGCTAATGTATAGTCTGCTAGGGGAATGTTTTGGACTAACTGCAGTGCATTTTCTACTGAGAGAAGGAAGTGAGGATAAAACAGTTGATCATACGCATAGTCATGCCATGCATTATTATCATGGAATTATGAAGTGGTATAATGAAGCCGAAATGAAAGATCGAGTTTTTAGAACGCCTGAACAAGTGGGTCAACCATTACTTCCCAGAGTGATAGTAGCAAGAACTATGCAACAAGCACTAGCCAAAGCGATGGAGATTAATCAATAATGGCAACTGAACTCATAACTCCAGAAATGTCAACCAACGAGGTTGAAGAAAGAGCTCCTAGAGACTCAGCAGAACTGCACGCTGCTGACATTCAGACAGGCTTAGATTTAGATGCCATCTCTCGTCTTAAACCTCATCCAGAGTATCAATATCTCGGCTTAATGAGTCACATTATGCGAGAAGGCAAAGATCGAGCCATGCATGTACCCAGGGATCAAGGGATCCGTTGTACACTTGGAGGATCACATACTTATAATTTACAAGAAGATGGCTTTCCGGTTCTGACTACCAAAGATGTTTTTTGGAGAGGTGTTACTCACGAGCTACGTTGGTTTTTAGATGGAGGTACCAATATTAAGTATCTAGTTGACAATAATATTCATATTTGGGATGGAGATGCTTTTAGAAGGTATGATAGAGCGGCAAAAAGTGGAAAAGCTCCTCTACTTGACATTAATGATTACATAGCAAGGATTAAGGAAGATGACGATTTTGCAGAGAAGTGGGGTGGTATTGGCCAGGTTTATGGAGCTCAGTGGCGTCGATGGCCAACTCCAGATGGCAGACAGATTGATCAAATTCAACAATTAATTGATCAATTACGCAGTCCAGTTAACAAATATCGTAAAAGTTTACTGGTCTCAGCTTGGAATCCCAGCTTTTTACCAGGCAATGCCCAAAATGAGGAAGACGAAATGGCACTACCTGCTTGTCATGTTCAGTTTCAAGCCGATGTTGACGAAGAGGATCGATTGAGCTTGATAATGTTTCAAAGAAGCGCTGATGTCTTTTTGGGAGTTCCTTTTAATATCGCCAGTTACGCTCTTTTGACCCATTTATTAGCTAAAGTGAGTGGTCTAAAAGCATATCAGTTTATCCATCAGTTTGGAAATAGTCATGTCTATTATAAGCATTTCGAGGCAGTTAGGGAGCAATTAACAAGAGAGCCATATCAATTTCCCCAGTTGGAATTACCAAATATTGAAAAGATTGATGATTTTAAACCAGGAGATGCTAAATTAGTCGGCTATACACACCACCCTCGACTTAAGGCGGAAATGATCGCAGTTGGGGGTATAATCGATGATCCTGTTGAGCTCCAAAAATGAAACTCTTTTCTAGAGTTTCCTTCCCGCTGGAAGAGGAAAATAAAATTTATGCCAGAAAATAGACCTGAGATATCAATTGTTGTGGCGATGGATGAAAAAAGAGGTATTGGTAAAGATGGGAAGATACCCTGGCCAAGAATACCAGAGGATTTGCAAAGACTCAAAAATTTAACTCTTGGACATGTCACTATTGTCGGAAGGACATCTTATGAGTCAATGCTTGGGTACTACGAAGCCAGTGGTAGAGATACTATGTCTAGAAGAACTCATGTAGTTGTGTCTAGAAATCCAGATTATCAAGTTGATCCAGGATATGGTTTTGCTGCTTCCTCGATTGAGGAAGCTTTAGAAAAAGCTAAGCAAGAAGAGGTCTTTGTTATTGGTGGAGCACAAATTTATGCCCAAACCTTAGTTCATGCTACTAGGCTTTTGTTAACTATGGTTGAGGGAAATTATAAATGCGATACTTTTTTCCCAGATTATTCTGTCTTTGATCAAGTTGTTTCCGAAACTCCAAGAGAGTCAAATGGTTTGAGATATAAATTTTTAGAATTAGCCAGGTCTACTAGAAATTCTTAATATGTCTGTTTTAGGTTTAGATGAAGTTGCCAAAAGAATCAAAAAAGATAAACTAATTGAAAATTTGGGTGCTAGGGATCTGAAAAATCCTGAAGGGGTGGGGATTGATTTAAGGCTAGGGGAGTTGCATCAAATTGTTAAAGGAAGAGCCTTTATTGATGCAGATATTGATGAGGTCAACCAAGGAGCTAGAAAAGGAGTTGAAACCAAATTAATTGCCCAATTTAACCCAGACCTGCCTCCAGAGAAACAAGAGAGAATTGAACTTCAACCAGGAGAGTATTATCTAGCTGTTACCTTAGAAAAAGTTAATCTCCCGGAAAATCTATTTGGCCAATTTTTCCCTAGAACTAGCCTGTTTAGGGCTGGAGTTTTATTCCTCCCTGGTAAAGCTGACCCAGGCTACTCTGGTCCTTTAACCTTTGGTCTAAAAGTCCTGGATAAATTTCCCTTTAAAATTCAAATGGGGGCCAGATTTTCAAATATCGTTTTTGTAGAGATCACAGGTAAAGCAGTAAAATACAGAGGCCAACATCAAGGTGGTAGAGTCTCTCACTCCAAAGTCGAGACCCAAGTTTAAATTAAGAAACTGACTCTTTTGTAGAAGTTGCCTCTAATAATTCATCAACCACCTTTTCTTTAGCTCTCTCAATTCCCCTTTGTGTCAGCAAGCCTCCACGCCTTAACTCATAAAACATCAATCTTTCTCTATTTCTAGGATCATTATTGATCAGATAAGAAACCCAGCGGCGTAGTTTATTATTTTCTTGTCGCAGTCTTTGTTTTTCATGTTGGGCATCCATCAATGCCTCTTGGGCAGACAAAAAAGCCGCTTGAAAATCTATTTGACCTTCTTTATCAGGTGAACTCATAGGTGAATTATATTATATTGAGGGCTTAAGTTACAGCATAGCTTGGTCGATAATTTTTTCTAGCACCCCTAGCTCTTCTTCTCTCAGAAGTTAACATCTGTTCGATTTTATTCTTAATATCTGGCCGGTCATTTGCCAACGTATCTTTGCTATCCGAGCTCCTAGGAGTTAATGCCACTTGATATCCAAAATCTATCAGGTCGACCATACTGTAATACATCGCTTCATGGCTACGAACTTGAGATCTTGCACCCAATACAAAACCCGGAATATTTGGAGTAATGACAGTTAAAGTGGATTTATCGAAAGTAGGTTTATAATCGCGGCGTGCCCACCTAAAATACTTTGCTTTGTTATCTATTTTATCAAAAAATTCTGGTCTGTAGGTATATTCTCCTGACTCAACAACTGTTCGCTGCCCAGTCTTTCTATCTATTTGGACCACTATGGCATCAGGCGCATAGATCCCTCGGGGAATATCTAGGATCCTAATTGGAGTTATGAGCTGTTCTGGTAAATGCCCTACCTGATCGCTTGAAGTAGCCTCAGCAACCTTCAATCCCAAAAGTTCAATTCCTAGTTCATTAACCCGATCGGGAGACAATACAACTAAATTTGGGTGTCTATGAGCAACTAAGGTTTGATAGCTGTAGCGGGACAGTCCATGATTTAGCGCCCCCAAATAATCAGCAGTGTTGGCCCTTTCTCTCTCAGCTTTAGGCAGATCTTGCCGACCATAACGGGTATCTGAATAAGTTTGAGCAAACTCTGGAGTTTCTAAATAAAAGGCTAGTAATTTTCTGGGATGTTTACATCTTTCTGGATCTAAGGCTAAATTTTTTTGGTCAGCGATTTCAGCCTCAGTTAGAGGCACTAGAATATCTTGAATCTCTTTTTCTAGATTTCGTAACATTGGGTCAATAAATTAATTTCATAATCCTCATTTTAGTAACTATAAGCTAAACTTATTATATTTCTCAGGTTCTTTTAAGTCAATTGCTAACCTGGGTTAACTTTACGGGAAACTTGAGTAAAAAGGCAATCTATTGATTTTACACTCCTAACTTGCTAAAATATCTACTCATCAAGCATCTAAAGCTTAGGTTTTCCTGAAGATTCAGGCTTTAGAGAAGTTGAAGGAAAACAAGTTATGGCAATCTCAATACCCAATATGCAAGATTTGCTCGAAGCTGGTGTTCATTTTGGACACCAAGTCCGCCGTGGCAACCCCAAAATGAAAAGCTATATTTATGGCGCCCGTGATGGTATTCATATCATTGATCTAGCCCAATCTGAAGAAAAGTTAAAACAAGCGGCTGAGTATGCCTATGAACTAGGTAAAAAAGGTAGCATCCTACTGGTAATTGGAACCAAGAAACAGGCTAAAGATATCGTTGAAGACTTAGCTAAAAGTGCAGAAACTCCCTATTTGACCTCACACTGGGTTGGCGGATTGCTTACTAACTTTGATGAGATTAAAAAGAACTTAAGAAAGCTAACTGATCTCCAAATTGAACAAGACAAAGGTGAGCTCTCCCGTTATACCAAAAAAGAACAACTACTAATCTCCCGCAAGTTAGAAAAATTTGGCCTAGAGCTTGGCGGATTATCGGCTATGGATAAAATCCCCGATGCTCTCTTTATAGTAGACATCGTCGCTGATGGCACAGCAGTTAAAGAAGCGCTCAGAATGAACGTGCCTATGATCGGTTTTTCAGATACCAACGCCAATCCACTGCTGCTAGATTTCCCAATTCCATCCAACGACGATGGTATCAAAGCAATCAAGATCATCTGTGAAACTGTTCTAAAAGCCTATCAAAAGGGCAAAGAGGATGGGGGAGTTATGACAGTTCAACCTAAAAAAGAACCAGCTGCCAAAGATGCAAAAAAGACGGATGAAATCGAGGTAATCCCTCAAGTTGATGCCGCAATAGCCGAAGAAGCTGAAGTCCTCGAACAAGAAATTGAAGCCGCCACCCTCGAGGCTGCTGAAGGCAAAGAAGGAAAGATCGAATAATGGCCGTCAACGTTGATGATATTAAAAAGTTAAGAGAAGAAACTGGCGCTGGGATCGCCGATTGCCGCGAGGCCCTCTCGGAAAGTGGTGGCGATTTTGAAAAAGCCAAAACTTTTTTAAGAAAAAAAGGCCTGGCTAAAGCGGGTTCCAAGTCTGGCCGGGAGGTCAAAGCTGGCGTTATTGAGACCTATTCTCATGGGGGAAGAGTTGGAGTTTTAGTTGAAGTCCTTTGTGAAACTGATTTTGTGGCTAAAACTGCCGATTTTAAAAATTTAGCCCACGAAATAGCCTTACAAATCGCCTCAATGAGGCCTGATTCAGTCGCTGATTTGCTTGAGCAAGAATACATCCGCGATAACTCTCAAAAAATTGATGATCTTGTCAAAAGTGTCATCGCCAAACTCGGTGAAAATATTCAAATTGGCCGGTTTGAGCGCATCGGACTAGGCGAACAGTAATGGATCACAACTTAAACGAAGCGTCAGAAAAAATTCAAGGAGCTCTTGAACATTTAAAAATAGAGCTTGCTGCCATCAGGGCAGGCCGCGCTAATCCAGCCCTAATCGAAAATTTAATTATCCCAGTCTATGGCTCTCAAATGAAACTAGTCGAACTCGGCACAATCGCTGCTCCTCAACCCACACTGCTGACAGTTCAAATCTGGGATGCCTCCATCGTCCATGATGTTCAAAAAGCGATCATGGAAGCTAATTTAGGCTTAAATCCGTCAACTGAAGGTCAAACAATCCGCTTGCCAATTCCACCGCTAACTGAAGAACGCCGGACTGAATTTGTCAAAGTCGCCAAAGCCAAAGGGGAAGAGGCCAAAGTTGCGGTCCGCCAAATCCGGGCTGATAATCGGGAAAATTGGTTAAAGCAAAAAGAGTCAGGTGAGATCGGCGAAGATGAATTTTTCCGCAGAGAAAAACTTCTTCAAGATCTAATTGATCACTCAGCTGCCGCCGCTGACGATCTCGTCAAGCAAAAAGAAGACGAGCTCATGCAACTCTAATTTTGATTATTGATTACAGATTAGTGATTATGGAATTCAATAATCGATATTCGACAATCGATGATCAAGATTTGGTATACTATTACCCATGTTACTTACTGTGATAATTTTCATTCTCACCATCCTGGTTTTAGTTGTTATCCATGAATTGGGTCATTTTTTTGCCGCCAAAAAGTTTGGGATTAAAGTCTTAGAGTTTGGATTCGGAATTCCACCGCGGATTTTTGGTAAAAAATGGGGAGAGACCTTAGTCTCAATTAACTGGTTACCTTTTGGGGGCTTTGTCCGGCTTCTGGGGGAAGATGAATCTGATCCCAAAGTTCTAGATAACAAGCGCTCATTTGCTGCTGCCCCGGTCTGGAAGAGAATCGTGGTGGTTGTAGCCGGAGTGGTCATGAATCTGGCGCTGGCTTGGTTGCTTTTTTATATCGTCTTAGGAGTTCAAGGCTTTAAAACTCAAGTCCCACTCCTTTCTGATCACCGCTTTGCTGGGGTTAACCAAACCAATGAAGATATCTTACTTATTACTGGAGTAGCTAAAGACTCTCCAGCCAAATCTGCAGGTATCATTCAAGGAGACCGGGTGATCGCTATTAATGATCAGCCTATCACTAACTCAGACCAGTTGATTCAAAAAATTAAAGAGAATGCGGGTCACCCTACCCAGCTAACTCTCTCTGATCAACAAAAAACCAAATTAAAAGTTGTTCAGATTACTCCTAGAGAAAATCCACCACCCGGTCAAGGCGCCTTGGGCATCAGTTTTGGAACATTCCGGATCGCCAATCTAAACTATCTGTCCACAGCTCAGAAAGTTTTTGCTGGACCGATCCATTCCTATAATCTCATCTCCTATTCCCTGGAGATCTTGGGTAAAACCATTGGTAACTCAGTCGCCACTCACAATCTCGCCCCTGTTGCCCAAACAGTTTCTGGGCCAATTGGGATCACCTCACTAGTAGGTAGTATCTTGGCTATTAAAAACCCACTGATTCCATATATTGAGTTCTTGGCGATGCTCTCCCTAAATTTAGCAGTCATCAACGTTTTGCCTTTCCCAGGCTTAGATGGAGGCAGATTACTATTTCTGGTAATTGAAGCGGTCACCCGTAAAAAAGTTCACCCAACTATTGAAAAATATGTCCATACCGTTGGACTCGTAGTTTTAATTGGGCTGATACTTTTAGTTTCTATCTCCGATATTAAAAAGCTTTTCTAAAGAAGCAGCTTATTTAATAGATCAAGAACAACCTCTTTTTTACGCATATGTTTGAGCTTACCATCTTTGGTGACATAAACTACCTCTGGGCGTAGAACTGTAAACTGATTAGAACGGGAAATCGTATAAGCCCCTGCATCCAAAACTATGACAGTATCTCCTACCTCCATCTTGGGCATCTTTTGATCGATCGCTAAAATATCTGGCGTGCTAAGGGTATTTCCAGCAATTCCGTACTTGTGAGTTGGTTTTTGGTGGTATTTATTGGCCACGATAAATCCACGGCGGATAAAAAAGATACTCTCCGGAATAATATTCGCTCCACCATCCAAAAAGATCCAACCCTTTTTGGCTGAAATGACCTGGGTAATTAATACCCCAGAGTCAGAAACGATAAATCTGCCTGGCTCCAGAACTAAGGTGATGTCAGCCAATTTATATTTAGCCAGATTATCTTTAAATCTAGTGGCAATTCTTCTGCCAAATTCTTCAATCGAGGCTGCCTTTGAATATTGAGAGACACCAACTTTGTTTAAAATAATATTTTGAATTGAAAAATAGTTAATACTTTGTACTCCATATCCTCCCCCTAGATTAATCTCTTCCAACTTAATGCCAAGCTTTTTCTTTAAATCTGAGGCCAACTTAATAAATTTATCTACAGTTTTTTCATAATAAGACGGATCAGTAATCATTGAACCAATATGGGTATGAATCCCCACCGGTTCAACATTTTTTAGCTCTTGAGCGATCCGGAACGCCTCCACCGCATCAGAAATAGGCACCCCAAACTTAGAGATATAGTTTTCGATAAAGGTTTTTAACATTGAGATGTGAATCTCAGGATAGATCCGGAAGCCAATTTTAACTTTTTGTTTATTTTTGCCAGCGATCTTATCAACTAAATACAGCATGTCTAGTGAATCGACATTTAATATATGCACCCCTTCTTTGATGCAAAGATCAATATCCTCAGATGTCCACCCCGGTCCATCTAGCACCAAATCAGGCCCAGAAAATCCAGCTTTTTTGGCAAAGGCTAACTCCATACCCGAAGCCAATTCAGCCTTGCTACCCTGAGAGCGCAAAGTGCTTAGGATTTGCGGCTCATAGTTAGTTTTCATTGAATAATAAACTTCGGTTTTGGGATAATATTTGCGGAAGGCTGAAGACAGAGCTTTATAATTTTCAATAATTCTAGCCTCAGAAAAAACAAAGACTGGGGAGTCGTATCTTTTGACTAAATCCTCAACTGGAATCCCAGAAAATAAAACCCCATTTTTTGCAGAAACCGATAACCCCGAACTCTTACCTTTAGTTAGTGCCATACTACATCAAGCAAAGTACCAATAAGCATAAACCTTGTCAATAGTGTAAAATATCCGTTTGTTATGGAATTTGAAAACAAGCCGGCCGATCCAAAATTGGTCAATTTGATGCTAAGAGGGATAACTAGATGGCCCCAATCCAACTTGGGTGGGCTACTAGTCCATGCTGAAGTCTTAAACAACCCACCAGAGTCTTGGGAGCAGCTAGGAATGTCAGTTCTCAGCTCAGAGCAAGTTGATAAAATTGGTCGAAGATTAACTCTACTGCATCACTCTTTTGGAATACCAGTCGGTTATGGTCAGTACCGGAGAAATGGTGAAAAGCAGTTAAAAGAAGCGGAGATTCAAAGATTATGGTGGAGCATCAAATCTGGAATTATCACTACCAGCTTAAGCTACTATTACGAAACCAATAAACTGCCTTTGGTATTTGTGGCGCTAGCTAGACAAAGGGGATTATATGATCCCGATAGCCTGGAAGATCTACGTGAGTTTATGGAAGGGGAAAGAACTACTAGACAATTTCAGGACTTTAAAGCTGCCATTCAAATAGCCAGAGATTTTTTGGTCAGTCACAAAGGAGGGGAGATTTCAAGGTATTTTAAACATTATTACCGGATAAAGTATTCAGGAGTCACATCCAGACCTGAATTCGACATAACTGGAGATAAATATCATCTGCCAGATTATAACGATCCAGACTTCCCCATTGATTGTTTATACCGGGTTGGTGCCCATATACTCAGTGATACTCAGGCAGCTCTAGGCAAAAGAATTGTCAACAATTGGTTATTAAGTGGATATAGTGTATAATAATCTCAAAGCATTGATAGAGTTTCCCGCTCTGGAGCTGGGTGCGATAAGCATACCCGTTGATAACGTTATAATTTTCAATTAAGAAGTAACCAAGGTGGTACCACGAATGCACTTCGTCCTTGCAAATTATTGCAATGAAAGGAGTGCTTTTATTTTGGAATTATTAATCAATAAACCTACCAAGCAAGAATCAGATCGCTGTTTGCGTGCAGTCAGACTGGATTCCTGTTCTCAAGTCAGGCACTTGGCAGGAGCTGCAGCTGAGATCAGAGGTTTTTCAGCCAGTGATCTGGCATACAAACAAGCTGTCATCAAAGCCTTTGATAATCTAATGGATTGTTGTCCAGCTTTTCAGTATTGGAAAGAAAATGAGGAAGATTTTGGTGATCTAGCTCAACTAGCCTGTTTTAATCGGAGAATCACCATTCAATGACTAAATTAACCACAAGAGCTGAAGATTTTTCTGGCTGGTACAACGATGTAATTGAGCAAGCCAAATTAGCTGAACATGGTCCAGTCAAAGGGACCATGATTATCAGGCCTTATGGTTATGCGATCTGGGAATCAATTCAAAAAATTTTGGATCATAAAATTAAGGCCGCTGGAGTTCAAAACGCTTACTTTCCTTTATTTATTCCCAACTCATTTCTGCAAAAAGAAAAATCTCACGTTGAAGGATTTTCCCCAGAACTGGCAGTAGTGACCCACGGTGGAGGAGAAAAGTTGGCAGAGCCAATTATCGTTCGCCCTACATCTGAAACAATCATGTATGATGCCTACTCCCGCTGGATTCAGTCATTCAGGGATCTGCCTTTAAAAATAAATCAATGGAACAATGTTGTCAGATGGGAAAAGCGCCCCTATCTATTTTTGCGGACGACAGAGTTTCTTTGGCAGGAAGGCCACACTGCTCATGCGACCAAAGAAGAAGCAGCAGAGATGACTTTGGAAGGTATAAAAATGTACGTTAGCGTTTACCAGGATCACTTAGCACTTTATGGGTTTACTGGAAGAAAGTCTGAAACAGAAAAATTTGCTGGGGGGGATATGACCTTGACCTATGAAATTCTCTCGCCAGATGGTAAAACCATCCAAAGTTGCACCAGTCATAACCTCGGTCAAAACTTTGCCAAAGCCTTTAAAATTCAATATCAAGATGATAAAGGAGAACAGCAGTTCGTTCACCAAACTTCCTGGGGATTCACAACTAGATCAATAGGAGCGCTAATTATGGGCCACGGGGATGACAAGGGTTTAATCTTACCTCCTCAAATCGCCCCATTGCAAGTAATAATTATCCCCATAGTCACCAAGGATGTTGATGCAGAGGAAATTAAAAAATTTGCCGATGAAATATTTGGAATTTTAGAAGGTCATGACATTAGAGTCCGGATCGATGATTCGAGCCAGTCTCCAGGTTGGAAATTCAATCAGTATGAATTAGAAGGAGTGCCTCTGCGGATTGAAATCGGCCCATCTGAACTCAGAGAAAAACAGGTTAGTCTAACCCCACGAGATGGAGAAGGTAAGCAATTGGCCAGACTAGATCAAGTCGCCTCTCAGGTTGAAGAGATGCTCTCTTCGCTGCAAGCCAGACTATTTGAGAGATCTAAACAATTTACCCTAGAAAATACCAGACAAGCTGATACTTATGATCAATTTAAGGAAATTATGAGCACAAGTCGAGGATTTATTGAGGCATTTTGGTGTGAAGATAAAGAATGTGAAGCTAAAATTAAAGAAGAAACCAAAGCCACAACCAGGTGTTTGCCCCTAGATGCCATTGAAGTAAAAGGGGAGTGTGTCCGCTGTGGAAAACCAGCTACCCACCGCTGGATCTTTGGCCAATCATACTAATCTCTTGTTTTTTCTTTAACCTGTGCTATTCTTGACTCAATAAAGGAGGTGAAAAAAATGACATCAGAAACACGAAGAGAATTTAGGGAGATTATGGATGAAGAAGCAAGATTTGCGGATGCCCGTGGAGCTTTATATAGGGAATTTGGACCAAGGGTTGGTATGAGCATCGTTTTTTATCGTGGTCTTGACACATACGGACCCCTGAATGAATCAGCAAAAGAGGCCAGGAGACATGAGCTAGCAGAAGTTCTAGCAACTGACTTATCAGGGATATCAGAAGACAAGAGAGCAGCTAGATTAGAAGCAATTTTAAAAGCTTTAGACTAAACTTTGCAAAGACTCAGTATATAGTTTTATACTTAAATTGTGTTCAGGATAATTAGTATCGCTGCTCTAATTATAAGCCTGGTGCTATTTCCTCCTGCAGCACTAGCATATATCTCCAATAATGCAGTGCCAGGAGACATCACGTATCCTATTAAAAGGAAACTAGAGGATATTATTTTACTTGTCTCCAACCTGACTCCTCAAACCAAAACCTATTTTGCGATCGCCCGCTCTCAGCGCCGCTTCACTGAGGCAAATAACTTAATTGACCGGGGAAAAAATGCCAAAGGTACTCTTCAAGAGTTTAATACTCAAACTGGAGATGCAGTCCGGGATGTTCAAAATCTCTTAGATTCTAAACAAAAAAAAGATTACGCTGACCGTCTCTCGTCAAATCTGGATAAATATAAATCCAGACTAACTATTCAAAGTCAAAGATTAACTACTCAAAGTCTGGCCTCAAAACCGGATAACTCTAGCGCCCAAATTGATAAATCAAAACAGGACTCATCTTCCACAGGCACCAGTGGCTCTAATAGTGGTGGCAACAGCTCTGGTGGCGGTAGTAGTGGGGGTTCGGGCGGAAGTACCGGCGGCGGCTCCTCTACTGCTGAAAGTTCGCCCACACCTTCTCCCAGTGCTTCAGCGGAACCGATTACTGAACAAACCACTCAAATCTCAGACATTGATTTTACCATTCAGCAGATTAATAACTTTCAAAGACAACTTTGTGTCGTCAAAGGTTGGATTTGGAACGCCTCTAGCTCCACCTGCTCAGATCCCAGCCAAAATGTTGGCCGAGCTCCCTCTGCTCCTAGTAATTTAAGTGCCACAGCAGTATCAGCAAACCGCGTCAATCTATCTTGGACCGCACCAGCCGATCCGAGCGGAGTGACCGGGTACATCATTGTTAGAAATGGAGCATCTATAGATCAAGCTAGCACCACTTCATACTCAGATACAACCACTTCTGAAAAAACCCAGTATACCTATCAAGTGCAAGCTATTAATGCAGCCGGATATTTATCTGACCCAACAGCTAGCGCCTCTGTCACCACTCCATCTTGTTTCTTGGCGGGCACAGAAATTAGCACTCCCAATGGCCAAAGGGCTATTGAAACTCTCCAGGCTGGAGACCAAATCTATAGCTTGAATGAAGTTTCCAAGCAAAAGCAGATCTCAGTAATTGGTCAAGTTTTAGAAGCAGATCAGCCAGAATATTTAGTTATTAATGAAAGAATTCATGTCACACCCCATCACCCATTCTATGCAGTAAAAAATAGCTCAACTCAAATTGTCGAAGCTGGAAAGCTGCAAGTGGGGGATCATTTAATAAGTGAATCAGGTAGTCTAGAAAGAATCAACCAGATTGAAAAAATAGTCAAAACTGCTCATGTTTATAATTTAGTTAACGTCAGTCCAAATCACAACTATTTTGCCGACCAAGTGCTTGTTCACAATAAATTAACAGGTGGGCCACCCCCTCCAGCTGCATGTGCCGATCCCCCTTGTCCAACTCCAGATCCAAACGCTACGCCTCTACCAACTCCTATCCCTGTGACCTGTGTGCTTACCGGGAGTCCCTTAACCTTAGGCCCAGTTGATTTTTCGACTTACACTTTTTCTGCTCAAAACGTCCTTTTTGGGACCCAACTATTTTTCAACGGTCAGAACAATGGAGTCAGTATTGGCGATGTTAGAATCCATGACTATATTGTTGGCCAAGACTGGAAAGGTTACCTTCCCGGAATGGAGTATGGAGCCCCCGGTAGCTACACCCGTTTTGCTGTCTTAATCAATGGCCAAGGTAAAGTTGTCTGTCAAGCTGGTACAGATAGCCTGAGCGGTCCAGGCGCGGTTACTCCTTACAGCATTACTGTCACCAATACAACCACTTCTGACCCAACTGGCAAAGTCATTGGTCCAGCGACCGGCGCCATCTCTCAAAGTTTAACTTACAAAGCGGCTGTCCACTCCAGCAAATCATTAAAAACTGCCACCACCTGGATCGTTAAATTCGCCGATACTGGCTCCACCACCTTAGATAAATCTCAAGAATGGATCGATGATTGTAATGGTTCAGGCGGGCTCGCCTCCTCCAATAGCGTGGGCACATTCTGCTTTTTTGGCGGATATAATCCACCAGATACTCAGTTCAATCAAACCGTGGTCGATGAGAATAATGTTTTCTTTGGACCATTTAACTGGATCCCCAAGCATGCCGGTCATTACCGGTTAGGTCTAGATGTAATCGTCGCTGATGACAGGTGTACCACCCCAACCGTGGGTACTCCTGGGGCTAAATCTTGTGGTAGTTCAGGCGGTTTGGACATCACAATCACCTCTCAAAGTGCATTAAAACAGATTCAAGACTTTATAACCGGAAAATTAACGAACCTCCTTAAAGGCTCAAAAGATAACGTAGCTGGGGTCAGCACTTATAAATCTCCCACCAATCTAAAACTAGAAGAAATGCTGCCCGTATCATCTAATCATTGATTTCGCCTTTCAAATCTGGTTAAATTGACACTTGTATGGTTCAAAAACAAATTGTAAATCAGCCCAAATCAATAGTTGAGGTCGAGGTCCAAGCTCCTTGGGCGGATATCGCCTCCAAGTGGGATGAAACAGTTCAGAAATTGTCGGCTGATGCCGAAGTGCCAGGTTTTAGAAAAGGCGCTGCTCCAACCGAGATGGTTGAGCCTAAAATTGCCGCCCAAGTTCAACAAGAATTCTTAAAAGTGGTCATGCCTCAAGCCTTAATCGAAGCTTTGCAAGGCACTGAAATTGTCCCCATTGACTATCCTCAATATCAACTAGTCTCATTCCAAAAAGGCCAAAACTTAGTCTTCAAAGCCCGTTTGACCCAGCGGCCAACGATTAAAGTTGGGGATTATAAACAGATCAAAGTCACCAAACCAGCTGCCAAAGCTGTTTCCGACGATGACGTCAACAAAGTTATTGATGATCTATTCAAGCGCTGGAAAGCCCGCCAGGGAATGCAGCCTCCATTAGACAATTCAACCCAAGGACAAGGCGCCTCAGGCACCATGAATTTCAATGCCCCTGCAGCATCAAAAACCCCAGCACTAGCTGCCTCAGATGCTCCTGATGACACCTTTGCCAAAGCTGTTGGTGGGGAAAGCCTGGTTGATCTCAAACAAAAAATTAAGCAAGACTTAGAAGCTGAAGCTAATTTTAACACTGAACTAGATTTTGAAGAAGCCATTCTGCAACAAGTTGAAAAGATCACTGAAGTGGAAATCCCAGAGGTCCTGGTTCAAGACGAACTCAACCGGATGTTGGTTTCATTGCAACGCCGGGTCGCCGATATGGGGCTTTTGCTTGATGATTATTTAAGAAATCAAAACAAAACTCTCGATCAAATTAAAGCTGATTGGCGGGACCAAGCTGAAAAGAACGTCCGGATGGAGTTAGGATTGTCTGAGATCGCCAGAACTGAAAACGTCAACATCTCTGATGAACAACTCCAAGCAGAGATCGACAAGATCCAAGACGCCCGGACCAAACAACAATTTGAGTCCCAAGAGCCCCGGATGCACCTACGCCATGCGCTAAGACAGACTCAAACCCTGAATCTATTAAAAACTATCGTCGCTCCTGTCTAATACGATTTTGCCGCTTCGCTGGAAAACATCACTCAGTTTGTAGTATAATTTCCTGGTCATAAATTAATACCAAAGGAGGTGTTTTTTAAATTATGTCAATAATAGTTAGAGCCAATGGTAATGAAGGCACCGATCAAGTCATTAAAAAATTCCAAAAGCGCGTTGCGCTTGAGGGAGTAATTTTAGAGTACCGTGAACGCGAATTCCACAAAAAAGACTCAGAAAAGCGCCAAGAACGCTTAAAAGAAAAACGCCGAAAAATCATGCGCGCCAAGCGCTATGCTAACAGTTAATTTCATGGAAGAACGGATTAAAGCAGATTTAAAACAGGCCATGCTCAAAAGGGATGAAATGAAAGTCTCAACGCTCCGCCTACTTTTGTCAGCCCTAAGATATACTAGTAATGGCCGGGACCTTGGATTTGATGATAATCAAGTCCTGACTGTCCTACAAAAAGAAGTCAAAAAAAGAAAAGAATCAGCCGAAGAATTTAGAAAAGGTCACCGGGACGATTTAGTTCAAAAAGAGGAAAGTGAAATGGCCATTTTGCAAAGTTATCTGCCTCCGCAGATCTCAGATGAGGAGTTGACTAAGCTCGTTCAAGAAGCTATAACTGAATTAGGGGCCAATTCTATTTCAGATATGGGCAGAGTCATAGGAGTGGTTATGCAAAAAGTCGGGCCTAGCGCCGATGGTTCGAGAGTTTCTAGTTTAGTCAAAGAGAAACTCTCCTAAAATATGGTAAATGTCGTTGTTACAGCTGATCCAAAATATCCAATCAATAAATTAGCCATCCAAGCTACCGTCCTGGAGATACTTCAGCATCACAAAATTGATGGGCGGGTGGAGATTGGGATTAATATTATTGGTGACAGGCGGATGCATCAAATCAACCGGCAATACCGTGGAATTGATTCCACCACTAATATTTTAACCTTTGCGCTTGAAGAGTTCTTTCCCCAAAATCTCCAACACTTCCCCAGAGTTGGCTTTGTACCCTCACCCGATCAAGTTACCAGACTCGGTGATATTCTAGTGTCTTACCCACAAGCCCTAGAAGATGCGGGCTTTGATGGTATCTCAGTTGAAGAAGAAGTCCGCCAATTAATTGAACACGGCATCAAACACCTCCTAGGTATCCACCACCAATAATCTTCATTCTATTTAAAATTTGTTTTTGCGAAATTTTGAAAAAGAGTACTATACATTAGTGCATCCTCTGCAACTCGATCACCTTTAGCTCTAAGAGTCGCCTGAGTTCTTTGCAGAAGGTTCTTGGCATATCCACCTAGTTCCTGATGTTCCAGTTCCTCACCTCTCTTTAGCGCCTCCTCTTTAAACCGCTCAGCCATCTTAATTGAGCCTCTTTGCAGCCCCAATGCAACTCTTCTAAGGTCCATAGCTAGCGACTCAATTATTATTCTTTGGTTCATAGAATTTCTTGAAAAAAGAATTTGGTTAATTCCTCATATTCCTTTCTAAGTTTTGGATCTTGAATCTCATTACTACTATTGTTATCGCTTGGTCTGATATTAATAAAAGAGTTAAAATCTATAGTTTTTGTCTCTAAATCAATTCCACCACCCCAAATATCCGATTGCTTTGATCCTTGCTTTAATAATATTTCTTCAGACTCAAAATGTCTATCAGCTCCCGCCGAACAAATCCTTTTCTCGATATCTATAACCGTTTTGATATAGACCTCAAAATTCTCACTAACTTTTTTAATCTCCCCCTTACTAAATGGTTCATCTTTAGTAATAATCACAATGGTATTCTAGCATACTCAATATCGCCCATAATTTATCCTCTAGTTAAATCGCCATATTGTAGCCTCTTTAGGATTTTGTTACAGTACTCTCATGCAATCTTTAACTATATTCTTTACTCTGTACACTACACACTAACTTATATGGAAACACAGGTCTTTTATCGGAAATACCGCCCCCAAACTTTAGATGACTTAGTTGGCCAACCCCAGGTAAAGCAGGTCTTATCTCAAGCCTTTAGCTCGGGTAAACTATCCCATGCTTATCTTTTTACAGGACCTAGAGGTTGTGGCAAGACTTCGACTGCGCGCATTTTGGCTAAAATGGTTAATTGCGAAGCTGACAAAGATCAGCCCTGCAACAAATGTTCAACCTGTCTTTCTATTACCGATGGCTCAAATTTAGATTTAATTGAAATTGATGCGGCCAGCAATCGTGGCATCGATGATATTAGAGAGCTGCGTGACCGGATCAAACTCTCTCCCAGTTCTTCAAAAAAGAAAGTTTATATTATCGATGAGGTGCATATGTTAACGACCGAGGCTTTCAACGCTTTGCTAAAAACTTTAGAGGAGCCCCCAGCCCATGTTTTATTTATTTTAGCTACCACTGAAGTGCACAAAATCCCAGCCACCATTCTGTCCCGGGTCCAAAGACTTGATTTTAAAGAAGCAGCCACTTCGGACCTAGTCGGGAAGCTTCAAAAAGTCGCTGAAGCGGAAAAAATTAAAATCGAGGATGATGCCCTCCACTTAATTGCTCAAAAAGCTGAAGGAAGTTTTAGAGATGGTGATAAAATTTTAGATCAGCTCGCCTCCTTGGGCGTAAGCATCACGCCTGAGTTAGTTGAACAAACGATCAGAAGTAGTAACTTCCAGACTATCAGCGGGCTGCTAAAATTTATTGGCAAATATGACGCCAAGTCGGCTTTAAAATTAACTCTCTCTCAAACCCAAGCTGGCGTCAGCAGCAAAGAGTTTATTATGGAGACATTAGATACTTTGCGCAGTCTGCTTTTTATTAAGCACCAAGCTGAGGATCTGGTTAAAGCCTCGCAGGGAGAAGCCAAGTTGGCTATTTTAAAAGAACTAGAAAAAGAGTTCTCCTCAGATCAGTTAATCTCAGTAATGGACCACTTTTTAAAAGCCTTAGAAAAGATGAAGTTCTCTTCAATCCCCACGCTACCCCTGGAGATAGCAGTAGTTCAATCAGCCGAGCCCAAAACCATCTTTATTAGTGCCGAAGCACCTTCTTTGCCAGAACCTATCTCGCCGCCCCCAACCGCTCCAGTTGCCCGCTTAGTGGATGACACTCCAATTACAGTCAGTGTTGCCACCAATCCGACTGAAGATATGAAAATTCTCAAAGATAAATGGGCCTATATTTTAGAGACTATCAAACCATATAACTATTCACTAGAAGCACTTCTTCGCTCAGCCAAGCTGGCTGAATGCAGTGATGGGGCTGTTCTTTTAGAAGTTCCTTATTCATTTCACCAAAGAATTGTCGAAACCCCCAGAAATAGAGAAGTTCTTGAGTCAGTTTTAGCGGATGTTTTGGGAAAAGAAGTCAAAGTCAGTTGTAAAATTGGTCAAAGGCCGATCCGGATCGATGATATCGCCAATGTCGATATCGCCGCCGATGATGAAATAATTAAAATCGCCGCAGAAATTTTCAGCTCAGATACTGTTAGCTAGCGAACGATCCTTAAATGTGGCCTATTTATAGCTGCCGGTCTTCGGCTAGCTTCTCTTAATAATCTATTCAGTTCTGCTTGATCTTCTGGAACTGCCATCATCCTTTCAATATACTGCCAACTTTCCCACTTAATGGGATCCACAGTCCGTTCAATTGGAAACCTCACAACTTTGCTACTAGTCTCTGTCTCAATATTTTTTACCACAAAGACTGATTCTACACACCTTATAGTAAATTGTCAAACAAGCTTAAACAAATCTTCTGAAGAAGGGCACTTTGGAAATAGCTCTTCTAGCACCGATCTTACGGCTGCCTCCTCCAAGAGTCAATAATTGACTGCAAGATTCTATCCCTCTGTTCAGGGGTTGGATCAGGAATGGTAAGCGTTTTCCGAATCTGATCTACGTACAAAAAGTCTCTTATTTCATCAAGTAGCCCCAGCTCTTTTGGCCTCTTAGAACGACCTTCTCTTCTTTCACTCATGCTCACATTATACCACTCCTTGACAAATGAATTCCGAATTTGTTATTACACAGCAAATATGGGTAAGGAGCAAAAACTAGATGATTCAGCCAAAAGATGGGGTGACCCCACCCTAATTAAGCTCGATCGCTGGTTGATTACTCATGGGATTCCTGATGTTGAAGCAGTTGGTGCTGTTGAAGACATTTGGGCCTTTTATTCTTACGATGTTTTACCAACCGCTGGTCGTGGACTGAGGTTGGGAATGGTTGGATTTGTAGAATTTGAAACTCCAGACCGAACGGTCTTCCTCGATCTACTTTGGCCGTCTGAATCTTTCCCATTAGCTCAGATGAAGCAATTATCTAAAGCTTTTGATGAGCGAGCCAAAGAATCGGAAGTTAAATTCCATCTAGGCCATATGAGATCTACTGAATTATGGGGAGGTAGCTTGGCTCAACACTTAAGAACTATCTACTGTGGCCCGGGCATGGAATATATAGGTATATACAGAGATAATTTAAAAGCTGAACTAAGACTTCTACTAGGAGACAAATATGAGTCTTGGATGAACACTCCCAACACCCGCTTTGTAGGAAGAAAGCCTAAAAGCTTGCTTTATACTCCAGACGATGTACTGCTCAGAGACTTTATCTCAGAGGTTTCGCACGGTAGTCACTCCTAAAAACCCATTTCAGGCTAATTTCTGATATACTTTGCTACATGATCAAAATTTTTGATTTAATTGAAAAGGAAAAACAGCGCCAGATTACTGGGTTGGAGATGATTCCATCTGAAAATTATGTCTCTGAAAATGTTTTAAAGGCCCTTGGTTCAATTTTAACCAATAAATATTCTGAGGGCTTTCCAGGCAGAAGATATTATGGTGGCAATGAATTTATTGATCAAATTGAAAGTTACACCCAAGATCTAGCCAATCAGGTTTTCAAAACCAAATACGCAATTGTTCAACCTTACTCTGGTTCCCCAGCTAACCTAGCAGTTGATCTAGCCCTTATGAATCCAGGTGATACAGTCATGGGCCTGGCCTTACCTTCTGGAGGACACTTAACTCATGGTGCGCCCGTCTCTTATACCGGCAAAATCTTTAACTCAGTTCAATATGGGCTAGGGGAAGATGGCAAAATTGATTTAGAGCAAGTCAGAAAATTAGCCCTCGAACATCAGCCCAAAGTGATTTGGATTGGTTTAACGGCTTACCCTTTCAACCTACCTTTTAGAGAATTTGCTGAAATTGCTGCTGAAGTTGGAGCCTATCTAGTGGCCGATATTGCCCATACCTCTGGGTTAATTGCAGCAGGGGAGCTAGAATCCCCCGAGCCATATGTTGATATTATTACCACAACCACCCACAAAACTTTAAGAGGTCCCAGAGGAGCGATGATTTTAATCACTGAAAAGGGTTTGAAAAAAGATCCAGAATTGCCCACCAAACTGGAAAAATCAGTCTTTCCTGGCCTGCAAGGTGGCCCACATAATCATCAAACCGCGGCCATTGCCATCGCACTTGAAGAAACAATGCAGCCAGATTTTAAAGAATATGCTAAGCAAACACTCAAAAATGCTCAAGTTCTAGCAACCGAATTGGACACCAAAACTGAGAATCATCTACTGCTTTTGGATCTGTCTGAATTTGGCTTTGGATTGGGTTATCAGGCAGAAGTAGCACTCGAAGTTGCTGGCATCACAGTCAACAAAAACACAGTTCCTGAAGAAAAAGCTTCACCATTTTATCCATCAGGCATTCGCTTGGGTACCCCTGCGCTAACTTCCAGAGGGATGAAAGAAGCAGAGATGAAAAAAATCGCCAGCTGGATCAAACAAATTTTGGCCGAAGTTAAAGGTCATGATCTGCCAGCTAAGCAAACTGAGCGCAAAGATTTTATCAAAGAGTTCAAACAATGGGCCCGGAAAAATCACCAACTTCTTTCAATTAAAGAGCAAATTTCTGAGTTCGCTTCAAAGTATCCAGTCCCAGGCGTTCTCTGAGTTGCTTTTAAGCTCAAATAGGCGTAAAATAGATAGATCTGCTCTTAAAATATGGATAGTAACCTCATTGATGGCCGGGCCATTGCCCAAAGAAGAGAAAAGCTCCTGCAAGGCAAAATTAAAAAACTCAAAGTTAAACCTAAATTGGTCAGCATTCTCATTGGCGAAGATCCAGCCTCTGTCATTTATACCAATATGAAAAAACGCAAGGCTGAATCTCTAGGCTTAGAATTTGAGTTAATTAAATTTGAAGCAGACGCTAAATTAGCTGATGTCGAAGCCCAGATTAAAGATTTGAATAAAAACAAACAAGTCCATGGTGTAATGGTTCAGCTGCCTTGCCCATTTCCAGAAGTTGTGGCATTGATCTCACCCAAGAAAGATGTTGATGGGCTCAACCCTAAATCCAAACAGATTCCAGCGACTATCAGAGGAGTTTTAACTCTCTTGGATGAAGAAAAAATTAATCTGAAAGGCCAAGTTGTTACTATCATTGGTGCCAGTGAGCAACTGGGGTTGCCTTTGGCCAAAGAGCTCAAAAAGCGCAAAGCCCTCGTCACAATTTGTGATATTAGTACCAAGGATTTAAGAGAACAAACTTTAAGATCTGACATTGTTTTTTCAGTGGCAGGCGAACCAGGGTTAATTATCGGCCGGATGGTTAAAGACGGAGTAGTTGTGATTGATATTGGTACCTCCCGGGTTGACAATAAACTGGTTGGAGATGTGGATTTTGAATCAGTCGCCCCCAAGGCTTCTAAAATTACCCCTGTACCTGGAGGAGTCGGTCCCATGACCATTATCTCCTTAATGGAAAATCTGGTTGAAACCGTGGCTTAAATCACCTATAATACTAGCATGGGTTTAATGGATAATCTCAAACAGTTCGGTGACTTAAAAAAGATGGCTGACCAAGCCAAGGAAATTCAAAAAAAGTTAAGTGGTATTAAAATCACCGTTGAACACAAAGGTGTCATAGTCGTCATGACCGCTGATCAAAAAGTTCTCTCCATCGATGGTGACCAGGACTTTGGTAAGATTACTGAAGCTGTTAACGAAGCCTTAAAACAATCTCAAAAAGTGGCTGCTGATGAAATGAAAGGCCTCATGGGTGGCATGGGCATCCCAGGAATGTGACCTGATTAGAGAATATCGATTATTGATTATCGAATATATGTTCTAGTCTTTCTGATAAATCCTTGCAATATTTGTCCAGATAAATTAATTTGTTCGTTTAGACTATTAAAATCTTTTTCGCTAATGTAATTTACATCTTTTGCAATTAAAACAAAATTCTCTAATTCAGTTAGAGATCCTTTAGCGGTATAATAAAATTGAAGTTTTTCTTTATATGTTTGCCTGCCAAATCCTTCTGCTATATTGGCAGTTACTGAGGCTACAGCTCTCCTCATTTGATCAATTAAAGAATATATTTCTTCGCGAGGAAAGCCTTTAGTAGTTTTATAGATCATTAGGACCAATTTGTGGCTTTCAATCCAAACATTTAAATCCGTAAACTTTTCTATCTTACCGTTTTTCATATTCAATAATCTGAAATCAATAATCTAAAATCACCAGCGCGATTGTACAGCATTAATGGGCTATTTTCTAGCCTCATAATCTGGTACAATCAAGCTCAATATGGCGACCATTCCCAAGGTAGTAAAAGATTTAATTGAGGCGTTTGAAAGGTTACCTGGCATAGGTCCCAAAACCGCTCAAAGGTTGACCTATTACCTTCTTCATGCTCCCAAAGAAGAAGCCCAGGCTTTAGCAGAAGCAGCAGTGGCTATGAAAGAAAAAACAGTTATCTGTTCAGTTTGTTTTAATATCTCCGAACAAGATCCCTGCGAAATTGACACCGATCCCAGCCGGGATAAAGAAGTCATCGCAGTTGTGGAAGATCCACTTGATGTTTTAGCGCTAGAGCGCGCTCATTTTAAAGGTCTTTATCATGTTCTTCATGGAGCGATCTCACCTTTAGAAAATATCGGTCCAGACGAATTGCATATCAGGGAGTTGTTGCCAAGACTTAAGGATGGGGTAGTCAAAGAAATTATTTTAGCCACCAATCCGACCATGGAGGGAGAAGCGACAGCGATGTATATAGACAGATTAATTAGGCCTTTAGGAATCAAAGTCACCAGAATCGCCAGAGGCTTGCCTGTGGGAGGTGATTTAGAGTATGCAGATGAAACCACTCTCTCCCGCGCTTTAGAAGGCAGAAAAGAATACTAATTTTACTTGGTTGACTCACTGTGTCCATCTCCGCTAAAATCTCATTTTATGTCTTACTTTCTAGAAATTCCCACACCAAAGCCAATTCAAGATATCGGGTGCCAAGAATCTACAACCGAGTCAGGTACTTTTTTAATTAGAAAATTAAGGGAAACGCGCCGGCGCTTTGGTTCCAATTTGCCCAGACAAGGAATCGCCTTTGGCGATAATTGGCATCAAGCTGGCCGTTTCCTACAAATGAAAGAAACTGGTGCCGAATGGCGTGAGCGTTTTAGTGATTTACTAGAGCGGAATGGCGAAAAAGTAGTCGATCTAATCGCCAGTACTGCCGAACTAATGCGCCAAGATGCTGAATACCTCCAATTTCCATTTGATAGCCTAGCAGTTGTTGATCTAACCCAAGAAAAACCACTTGACCTATCCAGATTAAAGAGGATCACTCAAGGCGCTTGGGGAGAAGCCTATGAGCTGACTCCAGACTTAACTCTTTACCATTATCACCGCGGATTATTAGTGCTACAATAACCAGATGCTAAAAAGCTTTACCCTCCAAAATGGCTTGAAAGTCATCACCTATGCCATTCCTCAGATGCGCTCAATTAACTTAAGCATCGCTGCCAAAGCTGGCTCATTCTTTGATACTAAGCAAACCAGTGGTGCAGCTCATTTTATGGAACATCTGATAGTTCAGGGTATTCCTAGACTACCTAACGTTCAAAAATTCTCTGAGTTTATTGAAGGTATCGCTGGCTCCTATAATGCTGCCACCTATACTCAACATATTAAATTTGTGGCTACCTTTCCGGCCAATCATTTGAGCGATCTTTTAGATATTACCGCAGAGGTCTTTTTTGAACCACTTTTCCCCGAAGATAGCATTGAAAAAGAGCGCAACGCTATTTTAGAAGAGATCAAGCAAAGAAAAGATGCTCTCTGGTTTAAAAACTCCCACTTTTTTTCTCAGGTTAGATACACTAAAAATCACCCCTTGCAACTAGATGGTGGCGGATCAGAAGAAGCGGTTGCCAAATTAACTAAAAAAAATTTAACTGATTATTGGGCAAACTTTTTTTATCCCAAAAATACTTATTTGACTATTGTTGGCGGATTTGATTCAGCCCAGATTGAAGAGCAGATCAATCAAGTTTTTTCCAAATACCAATCAGACAAACAGTTTCCAGGTTTCCCCAACTATACTTATGAACAGATGTCGGGCAGACAAGTCGCGATCCGTTCTGACAAAACTTTAAACACCTGCTATGTTGATTTTTCCTTCCCCTCCATCTCAGATGAATTCTCCACCAATGAAACATTGCCTCAATCAGTCATCAAAATCATTCTAGGGAACCTCCGGACTAGCCGGCTTTTTAAAGTTCTACGCCAAGATAAAGGATTAGTTTATGGAGTGGGTTGTGGGTCGGCTCTTTATGATAAATTTGGTTACTTTGATATCTCTACTCAAGTTGATGCCCAAAATCTGGAGGAAGTTATCAAGATTATCTCAGAGGAGTTAGCCAGATTTATTCAGACTGGTCCAACCAAGCTGGAACTAGATGTAGCTAAAAATTATTTAATCAACTGGTACTTTATGCAATTTGATCATCCAGGTAATGTCATGAGCTGGATTGAAAACGAGTTGCTCTGGGACGATCAGATTTACATGCCAGAAGATTTAGCGTTAATGATGCAAAAGATAACCAAAAAATCCTTAATGGTGTTTTTGAAAAAATTCTGGGATTTAAGCAAACTCAATTTAACTATCCAAGGTCCAATCGAAAACACTAAAAAAAACATAAGTAAATACGAAACACTTATATCAAACCTCTAGCCCCCATATACTATATACGCTATACTAAATACCAGTATGGCTGATGGAGGAAGAAGTTCGGGATTTAGAAATTTAGCTAAAGATTTTTCTGAAGCGGTAATTAACCCAGTTAAAGATGAAATAGGCAAAGCTGTTGAGTCAGGTGTCCAATCCGTCGCCCCCTTTCCTAAACCCAAAACCCAGAATCCTCAAGACCCAAAGAGCCAACAGCAAGCGGCAATGGAGCAAAAAAAAGAAGAGATGAAAAAAATTAGAAACGTCAAACTCTTCTTGAATAGATATACTGGACAAGAGCAAAGAGAGAGGCAGCTAAGAGAGCAAAGAAAACAAATGTATCAGCAACAAGATCAGCAGCAAAAACAAAAAGATCAGCGGATTAAAGATTTTAATATTGGAGAGCGAAAAAAAGAAGAAAATCTGGCAGTTAAAAATCTTAAATTGGCCCGGGAAACCCGCAAGGGTATTGGCGGCTAAGTACTTGCCTGCATAGCCTTAATTCAGTACAATCTCTGAGATGAGTTTAAAAATCTATAATTCACTATCTAGAAAAGTTGAGGAGTTTAAACCAATGAATCCACAAGATGTTGGAATGTATACCTGTGGTCCAACAGTTTATGACTATCAACACATCGGTAACTTCCGGACAATGATTTTTTCAGATCTATTACTACGTTCCCTTCGGGCAAATGATTTAAAAGTCAAAGCGGTCAGGAACATTACTGACATTGATGACAAGATAATCAAAGGGGCGAAAGAAAAAGGTCTGCCTATTGATGAGTTTTCTAGGGAATATACTGAAAAATTTTTTGAAGATCTAGAAAAATTAAATATTACCCCCGTCGACATTAATCCAAAGGCCACTGAGCATGTTAGCAAAATGATTAAATATATTGAGAAACTGATTAAGAAAGGTTTGGCTTATGAAAAAGATAGATCTGTTTATTTTGATATCTCTGAGTTTCCAGATTATGGCCAGTTATCTCAAATTGATAAAAGAGAGTTAAAGACAGGCACCAGGATTTTATCTGATGAATATGAAAAAGATAACGTTCAAGACTTTGCCCTCTGGAAAGCAGTCGAGGAAGAGGAGTTTGGTTATGATTCACCCTGGGGTAAGGGCCGACCAGGTTGGCATATTGAATGTTCAGTGATGAGTCAAGAATACTTAGGGGATACTTTAGATATTCATGTTGGTGGTATCGATTTACTGTTTCCTCATCATGAAAATGAGATCGCACAATCAGAAGGCTATACTGGCAAACCATTTGTAAATTATTTTATCCATGGGGAACATATCTTAGTTGATGGAGCTAAAATGAGTAAATCTTTAAAAAACTTTTATGTTTTGGAAGATTTAGAAGCTAAAGGCTTTGAGGATCTGGCCTTCAGATATCTGGTTCTAAGTACACACTACCGAGACAAACAAAACTTTACTTGGGAAAGTCTGCAAGCTGCTCAAAACGCTTTAGGAAATATTAGAGATTCTTTAAGAGATCTACCCAAGCCATCAGTTGGAAGTCTTGCGCCCTCTGAGCATTATCAAAAATTCTTGGAAGCTATAAATAATGATTTAAACATGCCCCAGGCCTTAGCTGTTTTACATGAGCTAATTAAATCAGATCTTGATCCTCTCCAAAAATCCACAGATATTTTAGCAATGGATCAAGTTTTGGGACTTAAACTAGGGGAGTATTTGGGTCAAAAAATAGAAGTACCAGAAGCAGTTTTAAAACTCATTGAACATCGGGAAAATGCTAGAAAAAATAAAGATTTCAAAAGATCTGATCAGCTCAGAGATGAAATTAAAAAGTTGGGTTTTGAAGTAGAGGATTCTCAAGAGGGACCCAAAATTAAAAAAATTTGAATCCTTGAACTTTGGGTTTAATTTGGTTATGATCTTTGCATGTCTCCTTTGGCAGACCGGATGCGCCCTAAGTCTTTAGCTGAATATATTGGCCAAAAACATATCCTAGCCCCTGAAAAACTTTTGTACAAAGCCATCAAAAACAATCAGCTTTTTTCGATGATTTTATGGGGCCCACCAGGTGTAGGCAAAACTACATTGGCCAGAATTATCGCCAATGAAACTGACTCAGACTTTGTTGAATTTTCCGCGGTTTCAACCGGAATCGCTGAGATTAAAAAAGTCTTTGAAACTGCATCAAAGGCTGGACCGCTGTTAAACAGAAAAACTGTGGTTTTTATCGATGAGATTCACCGCTTTAACAAAGCTCAGCAAGATGCTTTTTTGCCCTATGTTGAAAATGGCACCATTACTTTAATTGGGGCCACCACTGAAAATCCCAGCTTTGAGGTGATTAGTCCGCTGCTTTCCCGATCCCGGGTTTTTGTTTTAGAACAACTATCAGCTGATGATTTAAAGGATTTGATTAAAAGTGCTCTAACTAATGAAATAAATGGTTTGGGAAAGATGAAATTAAAATTAGATCAAGAAGCTTTAAATCAATTAGTAGAACTTTCAGGTGGAGATGCTAGAGCAGCGCTAAATGCACTGGAAATTGCTGCTGCATCCCTTACCTCCCAAACCATCCTGACCTCTCCAATTATTCAAGAAGCATATCAAAAAAAAGCTTTGCAATATGATAAGACTGGCGATGAACACTACAATACAATCTCTGCATTTATTAAATCGATGCGGGCTAGCAACGTTGATGCTTCCTTATACTACTTAGCCCGGATGGTGGAAGCCGGGGAGGACCCACTTTTTATCGCCAGAAGAATGGTCATCTTTGCCTCAGAAGATATTGGCATGGCAGATGAAGAGGCGCTAATCATCGCCAATGAAGTCTTTAGAGCTTGTGAAACCATTGGCTATCCTGAAGCCCAGATTAATTTAGCCCATGGGGTGACTTATCTAGCTTCTGCCAAAAAAGACCGCCGCAGCCATGATGCTTACTTTAAAGCTTTAGAGGATGTCAAAAGGTTTGGCAATCTGCCCATCCCAATGAATCTCAGAAATGCACCAACCAAATTAATGAAAGAATTAGGCTATGGCCAAGGCTACCAAAAATATACTAATCAAAGCCTACTTCCGGAAAAATTAAAGGATAAAAAATACTACTAAAACCTCAACCCCGCGGGTTGATCACTACTCTTCATCAATCAACAAATGTAAAATATAATCAAAATTCTTATAAGCAAATTGTCCAGCAATAAAAGTTCTGTAATCATTTTTGGGATCATCACGCGCAAATAGACTTAGTACGGGGGTGGGAATACAAATGCAGTTTGTTCTCTCATTAACATAATCATAAAGGGACGACCAAGGATAACTAATAACCTCTTCAATACTCCGACCCGCGGGGTTGAGATGGATGTAGGCCGTTAAGTATATCAGATAATCTTCTTTATCAACTAACTTGGCCTTAAATCGGCCTTGGATGACGCTCCCAACTTGTTCATATTTGATATTAAAGTATTTAGAATGACTTGTCGAAAGCCGGAGCATAAACTCACGAATTTGATCTGGCTGATTTTGTTTGAGCAAGAAATGAAAATGATTTGACATTAAACAGTATGCAATAACCTCCACACCAACTTTCGCGCCATAATCTTTAATCTTATTCAAAAAACGTTGGTAGTCTTGATCAACTAAGAAAATGGGCTGTTTCCGGTTCCCACGATTGTAAACGTGATAATAAGAATCTTCTTGAAATAATCTTTGTGGTGTCGCCATGCCAAACAGGCATTAGCAGGAGTTTAAAGCTAAGTATCCTATAAGTCAACCCCGCGGGTTGATAAGGTTGATAATTCGTTGAAGAACTAACGTGCCTCTGTTAAACTAAAAGTATGGACTTAATTCATGCACTGATAATCTCAGTTGTTGAAGGAGTCACCGAGTTTTTACCAATCTCCTCAACTGGCCATCAAATTTTGGTCGCCAAACTACTATCTGTACCCCAAACCGAATTTGTAAAAACTTTTGAGATTTTTATTCAACTGGGAGCAATTTTGGCAGTTTGTCTAATCTATTGGCGCAAATTTTTACAAAGCCAAAAAATTTGGATTAGTGTCTTAGTGGCTTTTATTCCAACAGCGATAATTGGCTTTGCTTTATATAAAATTATTAAAAATGTCTTATTAGGTAATCTAATAGTGACAGTGCTAGCTTTATTTATTGGTGGAATCTTGTTAATTTTTTTAGAAAAGATGCATCAAGAAAAACAGTCCCAGACTTCCAAAGTTGAGCAAATGACTCTAAAACAGGCTATCGGGGTGGGGCTTGTCCAATCACTATCAATCATTCCAGGTGTCTCCCGCTCCGCTGCCTCAATCCTGGGGGGAATGTACTTAGGATTAAAAAGAGAAACTGCCGTTGAATTTTCGTTTTTGCTCGCTATCCCAACCATGCTGGCTGCAACTGGTTTAGATTTAGTTAAAACCCACCTCAGTTTTAGTAGCAGTGAGTATGTCACTTTGGCAGTTGGATTTATTGGTGCTTTTGTAACCGCTCTTTTAGTTATTAGATGGTTTCTTAAATATATTCAGAAAAATTCCTTTGTCCCATTTGGTGTTTACCGGATTATTTTGGCGGTGCTGTTCTGGTTAATCTTTTTGCGATAGCCTCTTGTCTTTTTAAAGCAAAGATTTTAAACTATAACGCTATGGATCAAACAAAGATCACTGAGTCCCTCCAAAACTTACTTCAAGAAGCCGTTTTAAAAATCCCAGCTGATTTTGCTGAAATCAGAGCGGAAGAAATTAGCGCCAGCCGGATTGAGTTTAAAGGAGCCAACCCCAACGTTATCGCTGAGCCCTACAGTCTCGGCTTTTTTATTAGAATCTTAATTAATGGCTCTTGGGGGATTGTCACCTTTAGTGATATTACTCTGCTTAAATCAAAAATTAATGAAGCTATCAAATTTGCCAAAATACAGGGTAAAGGCAATGTGATCTTAGCTGATCAAGTAGTAAATCTTGCATCAGTTACTGTCCCAATGAAAAAAGATTTTCGCCTTGTCCCATTTCCTAAAAAAGTCGCCTTAGTAAAAAATTATAATCAACTACTTTTAAAGTCCACCCCCGGAATTCAAACTACCAATACAGTCTATGGCGATAATTTTTTAACTAAATTCTATGTCAACTCAAGAGGCGCCAATATTTTTCAGCAAAGACCCTACATTAGACTGTCTTATCAAGCGATCGCCCAAAACAAAGATGTCATCGAAATTTCCAGGAACTCGCAAGGTCATGTTGGTGGCTTCGAAATTGTGGAAAATTTAGAACCAAATATCAGAACAACAGCCAAAGAGGCGGTCGAAATTGCCAAAGCCCCTAAAGTTAAATCAGGTAATTACACTGTAATTTTGGACCCCTACATGGCCGGCACCTTTGCTCATGAGGCCTTCGGTCATTTTTCCGAAGCTGATCATCAATATGAAAATCCCCAATTATTAGAGCAGATGCAAATCGGCCGGAAGTTAGGATCAGAGGCTGTCACTATAATTGATGACCCATCAATACATGAAGCCTGGGGTAATTTTGTTTATGATGATGAGGGCTCTTTAGGTAAAAGAGTGAGTCTTTTAACCAACGGCTTTATTACCGGCCGGTTACATTCGTTGGAAACTGCTGGCAAACTAAATGAACTTCCTAACGGTCGGGCTAGAGCTGATGGCTTTCATAGCAAACCGATCGTTAGAATGTCCAATACTTTGTTTGTGGGAGGTAAGGAAAATTTGAAAAGCATGATCAGTACCACAAAGCAAGGAATTCTGGTCATCAACTGGATTGGTGGAATGACCGCGATGGAAAACTTCACCTTTACTGCAGTCTATGGAGTTATGATTGAAAACGGCAAGTTAACTAAAAAGGTCAGGGGCGTTAAATTAATGGGCAACGTCTTTGAAACATTGAAAAATATCGATGCCATCAGTACTGACTTTCTTCATGATCAAGGTACCTGTGGTAAACAAGGTCAAAACATGCCAGTTGGCGCTGGCGGGGGATATGTCAGAATTAATAATATCACTGTCGGAGGAGAATAAATTATGAATTTAAAAAACAAAATCAAATCACCCTTCAGATTTATTCAAAGCACTAGTGACACTCAACTGGTCAGATTTGAAAAAGATCATTTAAAAGAGGTCACCTCCAAACAAGGTTCTAGCTTCAGACTGGAGGTCATCGATAAAAATCAGATCGGCACTGCTTCCATTAATCAGCCAGATGTTGATGAACTGATCAAAAGAGCGGTCTACTCAGCCAAATTTGGTGATAAAGCTGGATATGAATATCCAAAAAGTCAAAAATTAGTTTCTCAAACAAAATTATTTTCGCCCAAAGTTAAAAGTGTTACCCCCGAAGAGTTAATGCAAACAGGTAAATTTTTAATCAACTCTTTAAAAGAGATCAACCCGCAAATTCTAGTTGATGTGCGGTTGAGCCGGTCAACCGGAGAGTCTTTTTTAGAGATCTCGGGCGCTTCAGCTCAAAAAGTTGATGAAACTTCATTATCAATTATGATGGAAGGGGAGCTGGTCAGCGAAGGAGACATCTTGTCAATTGGCGATTACTTCGGTTGGAGAGACCATACCTTTGACCCTGAAAACTTTGCCAAGGGTTTGAAGAACCGTTTCAATTTGGCTAAAAAAATTGTCACCTTGCCAAGCGGTAGCTATCCTGTTATTTTCAGTGAAGACGCCCTCTCCACAGTTTTGGATTTTCTGATTACCGCCACCTCAGCCGAGTCAGTTTATAAAAAGGTCTCCCGCTTTAGCAATGACTTAGAAAAACCAGTCGCTGATCCCAGGTTTAGTTTGTTGGATGATCCAACTATCGATTTTGCTGAGGGGTCCTCTGATTTTGATGACGAAGGATCCCCTTCCAAGCCGCTGCCAATAATTGAAAATGGAGTGCTGAAAAACTTCTACACTGATTTAAAAAATGCCACCCGTCTAAAAATTTCTCCCAACGGCCGGGGTTTTGGTATACCAGCCTCACCATCGCTAACAAATACAATTATTAGTCCAGGCCAAAAGACCTCAGCCGAGTTGATTAAAAATATTAAACACGGGTTGCTGATCGAACAGGTGATTGGTGGGGGTCAAGATAGTCCTTATGCTGGAGATTTTAGCTTAAATATCCATCTCGGATTTTTGATCAAAGATGGCCAGATAGTTGGTCGGGTTAAAAATGCCATGATCTCTGGCAATATCTTCGAGATGATCAAAAATAAACTGGCTGAAATTAGCTCTGATGTGAAATGGTATGGGGGGAGTCAACTGTTGCCTCAGATCCAATTTGAGGGTATAACTATTGTAGTAAGTTAAAATGACTTCTGCCTCAAAAAAGACCGGTCAATCTCAACTTTTTCATATTTTAGTAATTATAGCCACTGTCTCATTTGCTATTCTAACTTTTTTTGCCAAACAAAGCTCCTTTTTTTACTTTGATCTAGTCGTCACGAGATCAATCCAATCATTTAATGCGCCCTGGTTTGATAGTTTGATGAGATTTATGAGTCAGATTGGTGACTGGCCTAACTGGGCGTTTGTTTTGTCAATTATCACCGCAATTTTCTGGTATAAAAAAATGATCAAACCAGGTTACTTTCTTTTTGTATCAGTTTTGGGTGGACTGGTTTTAAGTGAGCTATTTAAAACTCTGGTTGGACGAGTCAGGCCTGATCCCAATTTAATTCATCAACTCGCTCACTTTATTAGATCAGATAGCTTTCCTTCCGGTCATGTCATGTTCGCCACTACCTTATTTGGCTTTTTACTGTTTGATTCAGTCACCCATCCAAGAAAAACACCTATATACTATATACTAAATACTATATACTTAATTCTCATCCCAATGATGGGTCTATCCAGAATCTATTTAGGGGCTCATTGGTTCTCCGATGTGCTGGGGGCTTATCTGTTAGCCTTTTTATGGCTCTCTCTAGTAGTCTTTATCTCCCACCGGTTTAAAGCTTGACTGCAGTCTTAGCCTTCCTTTATGCTGAAGGTAGTATAAAACTCTCATGCCTGAAGATTTCCTAGAAAAAGTTGCTGAAGCTCCCGCAGTCATGTTGGAAAAAACGCTCTCTGCCTCTGATGATATTAACAAAGCCATCAACAAGCACGCCCATATCAAAAAAGCCAAAGCTTTTTGGCACAACCTAGGTCCAGGACTGACAACAGGTGCCGCTGATGATGACCCCTCTGGTATCGCTACCTACTCTCAAACCGGTGCCCAATATGGTTTTCAGCTACTTTGGCTCGCCCTGTTTACCTTCCCCTTTATGTCTTTTGTGCAAGAGATGTGTGCCCGGATTGGTATGGTCACCGGCGAAGGATTAGCTCACAACATCCGGAAGTTTTTTCCGAGGTGGGTTCTGTATACTTGTACTTCACTTTTGTTTATCGCCAACACGCTAAATCTAGGGGCTGATTTGGGAGCGATGGCCAAAGCCGCTGAGCTTTTAATCAAAGTCCCAAATTCAGTTGTCCTGATCGCCTTTGCAGTCATCACTCTGGGGTTACAGATTTTTACTACCTATGATAACTTCGCTAAGTATTTAAAATATTTAGCGTTGGTTTTAATCTCTTATATCTTAACTGCCTTAGTAGTTGATCTGGATTGGCAACAGGTTTTTACCCACACTGTGGTACCCTCAATAACTTTTTCCAAAGATCAAATCGTTTTAGTTTGTGCCATCTTAGGTACGACGATCTCACCTTATCTGTTTTTCTGGCAAACTTCCCAAGAAGTTGAAGAAGAGATTATGGAGGGTAAGTTAACTGCCGCACAAAGGCAAGAGATCACACCCAAAGATGTTAAAAATATGCGCCTGGATGTTTGGACTGGCATGTTTGTCTCCAATCTAGTCATGTTCTTTATTATCGCGACTACCGCGGCCACGCTCTTTTCTCATGGGATTCACAACATTAGCAGCGCCGCTGATGCAGCTGAAGCCCTCAGACCCTTAGCTGGGGATAACGCCTATTTGCTCTTTACCCTAGGAATTATTGGAACTGGTTTACTTGCTGTCCCGGTTTTGGCTGGTTCAGCCAGCTATGCACTTTCTGAGAGTTTAGGCTGGAAATTTGGCCTTTACCGCAAACTCAAACAGGCCTCAGCTTTTTATGGAGTTATTATCATCTCTACTTTAATCGGTTTGGTCATTAACTTCATCGGTATTGATCCAATTAAAGCTTTAATCTATTCAGCAGTCGCCAATGGTTTGGTCGCCCCAGTGGTTTTGGTTCTGATAGTTCTAATTAGTAGCAATAAAAAGGTGATGGGGAAGTGGGTCAATCATCCAGTGGTCACCGGTTTAGGTTGGGCGATTACCCTCTTGATGATTATGGCTGGTGCCGCTACAATATGGGCACTATTCAGCTAAAATTTGGAAATTACAAATACCAAATTACAAATTCCAAATGAATTCAAAATTTCAAATTCTAAAATTGGACATTGATTTGACATTTGATATTTGAACTTTATAATTATGTTAATCACATGAGGCCATTATTTTACATCTTCGCCAGTATCGTCTTTTTCTTTTTTGTGATGTTTGTTTACATCAAACTGGCGGGTCCTATTCCGTTTTCTGTTAACTCGGTTACCACGACTAAGTCTGATGCCTTCACTGTAACTGGGGAAGGCAAGTCAAGTATCACTCCCAATCAAGCCACGGTTAGTGTGGGAGTGCAGGCCAAAGGAGACTCCGCGGAACAGGTCAAAAACCAGATGAATCTAACAATTAATAAAGTGACCGATGCCATCAAAGCCTTAGGGATTGATTCCAAAGATATTCAGACCAGTAATTTTAATGTCAGTCCCAGCTATGATTATCCAGCTGGGGTTCAAAAAATTAATGGTTATATGGCCAGCACTAACTTAACTGTTAAAGTGCATGAAATAAGCAAGGCCAATCAAGTTTTAGATACTGCCATAGCAAATGGAGCCACTCAAGCTGGGGGAGTTCAGCTAGATAACTCCGATCAAACCCAAGCTGAATCAGAAGCTAGAACTCAGGCCATTGCCAATGCTAAGAAAAAAGCTGAAGCCACAGCCAAAGCCGCTGGTTTTAGATTGGGAAAATTAATTAACTACTCAGAAGGGGGTAGTCCAATTAGGCCTTATGCACTGGATAAAGCAGTTAATTCATCTGCGGGATCTGCTCCCACTCAAATTGAACCTGGCCAAAATGAAATTACCGTTACTGTCAACTTAAGCTACGAAATCAATTAATCTTTATCCGCCCAAACTTGTCTAGCTGCCCAAAAAGATAGATGTTCCAATGTTCCATGCGCGAGATTTCTATCTTTAGCCTTCTTGGCTGCTAATGCATGAGCGATATCAACCTTCTGGTACTTGCTGATAATTCCTTCCTCCACTAACCTTTGTAGGCCATAAGCAAACGCTGCTCTTAAAACCCATCTATCCTCTGGGTCAACTCTTTCTCTGGCTTGAGTGACCGATTTCATCGTACCATCAGGAATCTTTGGAGAGGTGCTATCCAAAGTCATGTCTACATCTCGGGCAATATAAAATGCAGCTGCCTGGGCTGAGTTGGTCACTGCTTCAGTTCGTTCAAAATGACGCATTTGTGTAGTATAGCACAAAGATAAGCCCCAAAAAGTGCATTCGATTCTGACTTAAGTTAAAATAATCAAGTTTATGCAGAATTTTTGGAAAAAATTAAATCAACCTTTTTTTGTCCTGGCACCAATGGATGATGTCACCGACGTTGTCTTTCGTGAAATGGTTACCAAACATAATAAACCAGATGTTTTGTTCACTGAATTTACTAGCACCGATGGCCTCTGTTCAACTGGTTTTGAAACGGTTTCCAGACGTTTAATGAAAACGGAGTCTCAACACCCAATTGTGGCTCAAATCTGGGGCAATAATCCAGAAAGTTATTTTAAATCCGCTCAAATTATTCAGAAAATGGGCTTTGATGGAATTGATATTAATATGGGCTGTCCAGATAAAGATGTCATACATAAAGGTCAGTGCAGTGCATTAATCGCTAACCCTGATCTGGCAAAAAAATTAATTACAGCTACCAAAAAAGGTGCTTCTGACATTCCAGTTTCTGTTAAAACTAGAATCGGTTTAAGAGAAGTTCAAACAGATGAATGGATCACTTTTTTATTAAAGCAAAATCTAGCCGCGGTCACTGTGCATGGACGAACTGCTAAACAGATGTCCAAGGTTCCTGCTGATTGGGCAGAAATTAAAAAAGCGGTCGAGCTAAGAGATCAAATTTCCCCTGCAACAGTGATCATTGGTAATGGCGATGTCCTGAGTCTAGAGGAGGGGAGAGCAAGAGTTAAGGAAACTGGAGTTGATGGGATTATGATTGGCCGGGGCATCTTTCACGATCCCTGGATCTTTCATCCCAATGAAAATGTCACTCTAAAGAATCGGTTAGACCTGCTCTTAGAACATACTAAGCTCTTTGTCCAAACTTGGGGTAACACCAAAAACTTTGCTATTATGAAAAAGTTTTTTAAAATGTACATCAATGGTTTTGATGGCGCCTCAGATATAAGAATCAAATTAATGGAATGCCAAAACTTAAGTGAAGTAGAAACAGTAGTCAAATCATTATGAAGATTGTTGAATATGACAGGGAGAGTTGGCGGGCAAGTCAACCAGTCGAAATTTTTAGAAATTATTTAATTAAGCCGAGTGACAGCGAGTTGCTTTTTTTCAGTGATGCCCTAAAACAAATAATTTCTGAATCAGGTCATGATATTAAAACTGACTCCATCTCTTGGAAAGATAATAGTCATGAATTTTTAGATAAACTCTACCGTCAATTAAGTGTCATATTTTGGGCATTAAATGGAGACTTAACAGATAAAACAGTTCTCGATTTAGGTTGCGGAAGCACTCTTGGTTCAGTTGATATAAAAGAGTATGGCTATACATTTGAGCCTTGGACCTGTCGGGTGCTACATTTAATGGGAGTTAGAACTATTGGAGTTGATGTTGGTGATTTGTCAAAAGAAAAATTTGAAACACACTTCCCGGTCGATTTAAGAGATCCTGACGCCTTGATTTTTTTACCAGATGCTAGCGTAGATTTAGTTCATTCCTCTCAACTGTATACCTCTCCTGAATTAGAAAGACGATCAAGAGGTTTTGTGATGACTTATGGATCAATGGATGCTGGAGAAAGTTTAGCCAAAAATTTGCTTCCTCAAATCGGACGGGTGTTAAAACCTGACAGACTTTATGTTTATTATGAAAATACCGATTATTTAAAACCCTATCAGCACCTCTGGAACGATGAACCCCTCCGTTTTAAAACTATTGACGGATATGGAAAACACTTATCACTAGATGAGCTAGTTGAAACCTATCTGGCTGGTGGTGTAACAACTGGTTCGAAGTTGCAAGCTCTCTCAATTGCTAAAGGTAAACAAAAACTTGAGTAAGGCTTAAAAGATTTTAGTTCAGCTTCAGCTCTGGCGTAGTTCCGCTTAACATTTAAGTGAGCAACTTCGTAGTTGAAGCGGTATGATGGCTCACCATTCTCAATTGAAAAAGTAAAATTTTGCCTCGGATATTTCGAACGCCCAGGTTCGGGTTGAGGGAAAAAAGCCCCATCTTTAGCGGTCTGGTGTACATTCCGGATACTACAGGTGGTTGGATCCAGATCAATTAAAGTTGTCAGCAGTGTTGACCGGTTTTGTCTGGCGTTAAACCGAATAAATAAACCAATCATCTCGCCCAGATCTGGAGTAGTCATTATACCAACCATATAATAAGGAAAATCTGAGGGAATTATCTCATAAGGTTGCTTAAATGTACCGCCATTTTTCGAAGTTCTCTCACGCTGATGGGTCACTTTATTGGCTGGAGTAATCTCTAAGTGCTTTCTTCCAGAGACCAAGCTAGTGATCCACAAGTTATAGGAATGTCCAAATTCCAAATTATGTACTAAAGGGTGCTGGGAGCGATGATTATAAAGACTGATATCTATTGGCGTGCTAGTTTCGGGATACTTTAGGGGAAGGCCTCCTAAAGTCCTTGAGTTATGAGATGCGATTAACACAAGCAAGGGAGGCTCTGGTAATAAATCAGTTAAACCTTGCCACCAAGCTTGCAAAGTAGCATAACCATCTTTTAGCTTTTGATCAATTTCGGCTCTTTCTTCAATTTGGCCCATAAGACTACTGTATTGTAATCAAACCAAGCAAAAAAGCAAGCTAAAGACTTAGGAAAAAAATTGCAGTCACTGATAATACCAGTCCAATAATTTTGGTAACAGTTAATGATTCATGTAAAAAAATTAAAGCTAGTGCTACTGCAAAGGCTGGATAGAGCGCTGTTAAAGGCAACACTGAGGATAGATCGCTTTTCAGAAGCAAGAAATAATAAAACACCAGAGCCAGAATTGATAAAGCCGAGGCCAGCATCAAAAAAATCAATCCTTGCCTGTCAAATCCAAATCTGCCAGATAAAAAGATTAAGAAATATATCAGTAGTCCTGGTGTAAATCCCAAAAACCACAACACAATCCCAGGATTTCCCAACTTATCTGCAGTTAGCTTGTCAAAGAAAGCTGAAGTCCCCCAAAAAACAATCACCAATATTCCAAACAGTAAAGCCATTGGATTCATGAAGAAATTACGGCGCGGGGTTTGCCCTCGAGAATCTTTTTAACTTGCTCAATGATTTGATCTGGATTATAAGCGGATTTAATTAAATAGCCATCTGCCCCAATACGAAAACCCTCCTTAATAATATTATCTGCTCCTAAATTTGTCAGTAGAACGACTTTCATACTTTTTTTAGTTTCATCACCTTTGACCTTTTTTAAAATCTCCAGACCATTGGTGTCTGGCAGCATAATATCTAGTAACAGCAAATCATAAGTATTGGCAGCCAACTTCTCATATCCCTCCTTGCCAGTTCCGACTGCATCAATAACAAAGCCAGCTCTTTGAATATCACTGGCATATAAATCTCGAATAAACTCCTCGTCCTCAATCAGTAAGATCTTTTTTTGTGGTTGCATATCTTGAGTATACTCGGACCTCAATCAGTATTCAACTGACTGTAATCCATTTTAAAATTTGGATCAATTAATAACTTTTGGGCGATTTCCAGCAGCTGTTTAGGTTTTAAACGCACTTTCATGATATATCCTTGGGCCCCTAAATCGTAGGCCTTCTTGACGATCTCAGCTTGCCCCAAATTAGTTAGTAAAATTACCGGAATATCTTTAGTTTCCGGATCTTTTTTAAGACGCTCTAAAACTTCTAGTCCATTAATATAGGGCAGCATAATATCTAAAAAAATCAAATTAGGATGCTCGCGGGCCAGCATCAAAGCCTCATGGCCATCAGCTGCCGGGACTACCTCTATCCCACCGCTTTTGAAGATGTCTTGATACAACTCTCTAACGTACATCTCATCCTCGATTAAAAGGATTTTTTTGCCTATGAAGTCATTCATTGATAGGAGCCATTTTCTGGTTGGTTGAAATTGGCAGAGAGAAACTAAAAGTTGAGCCCTTACCATACTCAGATTGAACCCAGATCTTGCCTAAATGCATATCGACAATTGATTTAGCGATATAAAGTCCGAGTCCGGTCCCCTTACTCCCTTGTTCGAGCTCCCCGGAAACTCTAAAAAACTTAGTGAACATATGTGGTATAGCCTCAGCAGGGATGCCCTCACCAGTGTCTTTAACATGAGTAATCAGATAGCCATCTTTTTCCTCAAAAAAGACAGAGATCGACCCACCTGGTTTAGTATATTGAACCGCGTTTGATAATAAATTATTTAACACTTCATTGATCCTAAATTTATCGGCATTAACCCGGGTCCCAACATCCGGCGGATCTTGAATAGTTAAATCCAAATGCTTTTCTGTCGCTTGGACCTTTAGCTCAGCAACTACTTCTTTAACATTTTCTAACCAAGGTAGCGGTTCAATATGGATAGTTAAAGCCCCCCGCTCAATTCTGGTCACGTTTAGTAAGTTCTCTACCAATGACAAAATCCGCTGAGATGAAATATCAATCCGGTTCAGTATTTTAACTTGAGTGGTGTCTAAAGTGGTCCGGTAATCACGCATAAAGACATAAACATAGCCCCTCAAAGAAGTGAGTGGCGTTCTCAGCTCGTGAGCCGCCATCGACACAAAATCCAATTTCATCTGTTCTAACTGTTTCTCTTCAGTTATGTCGTGAAAAAATAAGATATTTCCTAAATTAGCTGCTTGGCTGCCAGGCACATGAGTAGTCGTTAAATTAACATAGAACTCCCGGTTATTTGAGCCAACTAATTTGACCCCTTCTAGATTATTCTTACCGTCCGTATCATCTGCCGAAATTGTACAAAACTCAGTTGCTGGAATCCGTTCAGCTCCTCTGAACATAGCAATGACTTCATCGATTGATTTGCCAATCACCTCCTCGGCCCGGTAACCAATTAACTGCTCCGCCGCAGTATTTAGCGTCACAATCTGACAAAGCGGGTCAACTGCGATCACCGCATCTTCTATCGCTGAAAGAATCAAAGACAGTTGGTTTTTTTGAACCGATAGTTCATCTAGTGAAGTATGTGGCAGGTTAGATTTAGAAAACCAAAACATCTCACTCTTATGATACAAACTTGAGCGGCTGTTGTCACTAGTATTTTAGATGTCAAGACTACAAATTTTAAAAAAGGTTGTGTAAAATCTTCTCCATGACTAAACAAACTGTTAAATTTAAATTTGAAGATATCAAGGAAGGATCAGGAGAAGAAGTACATGGGGGAGATTATATTCTAATCCATTACAGGGGCACTTTAGAAGATGGGACTACATTTGATAGTAGTTATGACCGTGGTGAGCCATTCCGCACCCGGATTGGAGTGGGACAGGTGATTGATGGTTGGGATATGGGAGTAATAGGCATGAAAGTTGGTGGTAAAAGAAAGTTGACGATTCCTCCCACCCTGGCTTATGGCGACAAAGAAATGGGCTTAATTCCCCCTAACGCCACCTTAATTTTTGAGGTTGAATTAGTCGCTATTGAATAAATCTACTTCTTAGACCATTCTTACTCTTCCCTGACCCCATTTTTAATCAAAAAAGCTAAAGTGTTGCATAAGGAGGTGAGGTATATGCCAAGAACAAAAAGTTCTAAAAACCAGAAAAGTCGATCTTACGCTCATGATATCAGACGGAAAGAAAAAAGGACTAAAAAACCCAGAATAGGCGAGAAGATAGAACAGATCAAAGACCAAACTGATGATACCTGGGATAAGTTATGGGATTGGTAAGCCAACTGCCCTCGATTTTGATATAATCATCCGATGATCCCAGAAAGATTAAGGGGCTTAGACCGGAATTTAATTGGTGGAACGCTTCTGACATTAGCTGTGGTTTCCGGAGCTTTTTGGTTAGCATTTAGTGATAAAGCAGTAGAACCAAGTAATGGTACGCTATCTGTTAAACAGGAGTCGGAAGATTCAGTCCTTTTAACTGGCAGGCATTTTACTCTTCAGGAAAAGGAGGTTGAAGCCCTAATCAATCAAATTAATCAAAAGTGTGGGATTGTAATCTACCCTGATTTAACCGATCCAATTCCATATAGTGATATGAGACTACAAAACCGCCGGTCCTATTGCGCCACTCTTTTAGCGTTCGATCAATAATCTTCATTGCATTTACAACTCGGTCCCAGTATTCTTAAATCAGGGGTGATTTTAAATGAATGAGCAAAGCTTTTGTGAGCGAAGCTCTTCATCAACAAGTTTATGAATAAAAAAATGAAAGATTGTTTTACTCCTCATGCAGTAATGCATTCGTTCTTTGGGCTCGGACTGGGACTCTTAGTTGCAGCGCTGTTTCCAGGACTCGCATCAATCTTACTTGGCTTAGCCATTATGGTTGTCGCAGTAGTATTGGATATGATGAGGAAAAGTTAAGTTACCTAAAAAATAAGTTATAATTACTTAATGAAGCAATCTCCAGAAGAGATTGAAATAAATATCTCCAAAGTGATCATCGCTTACAAATTTTTCTTAGGATTATTTGAAGTGCTGCTTGGCTTAGGGATTGTTATTTTTGGAAAATATATCCTCGACCTATATCAAAATTTTATTTATAGTGAAATTTTGGATGACCCCAGTGACTTACTGGTTAGTATCTTAGATAAAATAGTTCCATACCTCTTTGCCCACCAGGGCTTTATTGTCTTTTTTTTGCTACTCATTGGTGTCACCAAGATGGTTGGAGCAGCTGGGCTTTTTTACCGCAAACATTGGGGTTTGGATATCTTGGTGGCAGTCACCATTATCCTGTTACCTTTTGAGCTGTTTAACTTGATTGCTCATCCCAGTTTTTCCAAGGTGATTTACTTTTTAGTGAATATGTTTATCGCTTTATATTTAGTCAACTTTAAACCCCATCATTATTTTATTCACGCTAAAAAAAGATATACCGGGTGAAAAATCTTTTATCCTCACTCCTAGTGCTCTTTGTTATCTTATCCCTTCTGTTCACTATCAATGAATGGTTCCTAAGGAATTTTCCATCCGAAACCCGTCCAATGGATAAACTACCTGGTGACGTTCAAATCTATCAAGTTGGTTTAAAACTAAATCCCAAGCTCGCCACCTCTCATGCTAATCCTTTGCTTGTCAATTTACCCAAACCCCTAACTGGTCCAACTCCAACTAAGCTCAAAATCCCCATTTTAATCTATCACTACATCGAATATGTTAAAGATCCCAAAGACAAAATCCGCCTCTCTTTAAATATTCAGCCCTGGTTACTAGAGCAGCAAATTAAAACTTTAAAACAAAATGGCTTTACTTTTTTAACCCCCTCTGATATTCCTGATATTTTAACGGGCAAAACCAAACTGCCGGCCAGGCCAATTATCCTATCTTTTGATGATGGCTACAGAGACTTTTATACTGATGCTTTTCCAATTCTCAAAAAATATCAGGCCAGGGCTATTAATTATGTTGTGCCAGGGTTTCTGGATCTTCCCAACAATTTGACTCACCAGCAACTAGCTGAGCTTAACACTAGCAGTTTAATTGAAATTGGGGCGCATACGGTCTCCCATGCTTACTTAAAAGGATTAAATAAAAAAAGAGTTGAATTTGAAGTCAGACAGTCGAAGATAGCACTAGAACATGAGTTAAAAAAAGAGATAGTCTCTTTTGCCTATCCATATGGCGCCTTTGACTTGCAAGCCGTTCAGGTAGTAAAAGAAGCTGGCTTTAAAACTGCAGTCACTACCTTACCTGGAGTAGAGATCCACCCAGATAATCTTTTGTTAATTACCCGGATCCGCGCTGGAAACTTAACAGGGGAGGGCTTAATACATTTTTTGGAACATGAAAAATAGTTGAAATTCATCTAAGATAATATTATGTCTAATACTGGAGTTGAACTGCCATTTTTTTCTCTTGAGGATCATTTTAAAAAAAATGACGCCTTCAAGCTTAAAGTGACAGCACCAGGTTTAAATTCAGATAGCCGAGAAATTAATGACCCTAACCACCCTGAGGCGATGTGGGAGGTCATGAAGGCTGAAGAGGCTATTTTAGCCAAAATTGGTGGTAGCAAACCCGAATGGTTTGCACTTTTTCCAACTGGTCAGTATGTTGAAAACAAAGCTCAGCAGTCAGCTCATTTTATGATTAGTCCTAAAGATAACAAATTTGACTCTCCAGCTAACATGTCGGTTGATCAAATTGTGCCAGCTTGCGAGTTTGCCCTAACATTCCTGGAACAACCAAATACTATAATTGGATACAATATCAATGAGCGGAATCAAAAAGGTCAAAAACCCGGTCCTCAGTCCTGGAGTAACTGGCATATCCACCATCTGCTCTTAGCTGAAAATCTCAGAGAAACCACCCTTACTACTAAAAATAGAGCCAGCGAATCAATTACCGCCAGAGACAAATTAAGAGAACCTTTTTATGAAAAAATTGAGCAGGTTTTAGCTTCCGAGATGGGAGAGAGACTTAAATCTCTGGGAGCTAAAATAGTGGATGCAGATCACTTTAGAGAACAGACTGGTTTTCAAACTAGGGGAGCGCTTAATTTAGAGTTGCCCAGAAACACCTCTGCTAGGGAATTAGCCAAACTATTTCAAGAAATTGATGGTTTCTACTCTGAGTTACACAGTCAGTTCTTAAATCTTTTTTTCTTAAGTCCAAATCAGTTAGCTTTAAGACCTCAAGACCAAATTGATCAAATGGCAGATCAGCTAAATTTAGATCCTTTTGTCAAAAAGTTTGCCAGCCGGGTTTTACCTAAAATGGTAACGAGTCTTGGGGAATCTAAAAATTCAATTTATAAAGGGCCAACCTATTCATTAACCTGCCTTAAACAAGATGACAAGCTATGTATCACTCTCAAACCTCATTTTTTCAAAAAAGGTGGAGTGCTAGAAACTTTGGGGATCCAAGTAGACAGGGAATATCAAGATGATCCCAAACTGCAAGTTGAGTTAGAACAAATAAAGCAAAACGCCAAAGATGCTGTGAATCAAGTTCTAGAAAAAATGCACCAGGTGCCACAAGCTGCTTAGTTACTCAACAAAAGTTAAAGCGGTGCCTGTTTTGCCAGCGCGGCCGGTTCTACCGATTCTGTGAATGTAATCATCATAAGTTTCTGGCAGATCATAATTGATAACATGAGTCACATTTTCAATGTCTAAACCTCTGGAGGCGACATCAGTAGCCAGTAAAATTTGAATTTGGTTTCTTTTAAAACTATCTAGCGTTCTTTGTCTGTGACCCTGAGTTTTATTGCCATGAATTGAGCCAACTTTAAAGCCTCTAAACTCCAGCTCTCTATTTAACTTTTCAATCCCATGTTTGGTTCTGCCAAAAACTAACACTTTATCAAATCCATCTTGAATCAGCAGATCATGTAATTGATCAATTTTTTTATTTTTGTCAGCCACCCGGATAACATCTTGATCGACATTTTCAGCTGTATCTTGCATTTTGACTGAAACAGTGACGGGATCATTCACAAAATTTTGCAAAACCTCTTTGACCTTAGGCGAAATTGTGGCTGAGAAAAACAAAGATTGTCTGACCTTTGGTAAAAGAGACACAAAATATTTCACATCTTGAATAAAACCAATATCCACCATTAAATCAACTTCATCCAAGACAAATAAATCAAAATCTTCTAAATAAAGTAAGTCTCTTTGAATTAAATCTTTCAATCTACCTGGGGTAGCAATCACAAAATGGGGGTTTCTTTGAACATCATAGATCTGACGTCTCATATTGGATCCACCAATGACCAAGGCGGAATATAAATGCATCCCAGCTGAAAAACTGCGTAACTCTTCTTGAATCTGCAAAGCGAGCTCCCGTGTTGGGGCTATAATTAAAGCCTTGTGATCGCGGTTTTTAAAAATCTTATCAATCAAAGGAATCAAAAAGGCGGCAGTTTTTCCAGTACCTGTATTGGCTAGTCCAATTAAGTCCCGGCCCTGTAAAATTGGATCAATCGCTTGATCCTGGATCGGAGTCGGAGTTAAGTACCCATGCCTTAAGATATTTTCCTTTAAGGCATCTGAAATTTCAAAATCAGTAAAGTTTTTCTGGGCGATGAAGTTTTCACTTCCAACAGTAGCCACAGATTTTTTGATAAATAAATCAATTTCTCCTGTTAGCTTACTTTGGTTGCGGGGCTTTTGAGGGCGGTTAAAACCTCTAAATTTGTTAAATTGGCCAGTTCTGTCAGCCGCAAAAGACTGACCAGTTCTAACTGGCCTATTAGATGAATATCTCCTGGAAGAATTTCCAGATCTAATTGAGGAACGGAAGTTCCTTGATTGATTAAACATGTAATAAAATTTAACTAATTGAAAAAGAAAACTAAATGAATATTTAGGAGCTAATTACAATGATGTAAACCCGCTAACCTTGTAGCAATTCTGCGTAATATATGCAGTAACTTGAAGGGAAGAATCGAAAGAAAAGCTCAAATTCTTAAATCAACAAATATAAGTATAGCACAAACAAGATAATATTGCAACCTTGACACCGCAATAATGGTTGTGATAAATTAATTTCAGATGGCAAATATCACTGATGATTTAAAAAACGCTTTATCTAACGTTGTGTCTGGTGTCGGCGATGTAGTAGATACTACCCGGAATGTGGCTAAAGATGTGGTAGTGAATACTCTTCAATCAGGTGGAGATATTACCGCCTCAAGCCTCGATACAGTTGGAAATGTAGTATCAGAAGGAGTCAAGGTCGCTTCAGCAGCTGGTGTTTCAGCTACTCAAGCTGCAACTGGTTTGGTAGCCGGAGCAATTGAGGGAGTAAAAGAGGTTGGAGGAGATGTTACGGAAACAGCGGCAGCAGCTTCTCACGGGGTGGTCACCAGTGTCCAATCAGTTGGTGGTGATGTCGGCGAGGCTGCAGTTTCTGCAGTCGAAGGTGCCATTAAAGCAGCAGAAAAGATCGGCTCTGATGCTGGGGAATTAGCCAAACATGCTGTAACGGGCTCTCTTAAAGCCGCCGATGAAATAGGTAGCGAGGCAGGAGAGTTAGTCAGAAAAGCCCTACTCAATGCCGCTGCTCTTCCGCATGATGTTATTGATGCCCTACTTACTGGCAAAAAAGATTAATCTTCACAGCTTTTTTTCTCTAATTTAGTTATAATAAATTAATGGACTTTGACGTCGAAAATGATCTAGCAATCTTTGATGAGCTATTAAAAAACCGTCCAGAGATTAAAAAAGAAGCTCTCCAAAAAGACTTAACTACTTACTACCTTCCTTATATAAATAAAATAGTTGAGCTACTTAAACACAAAAGACAAAACATCTCTGATGGTTTGGTCGTTGGCATCTCCGCTATTCAAGGTGCAGGCAAAACTACCCAAGATGAGATTATTGGGGTTCTTATCAAGCACTTTGGATTTAACTCGGTTAGTCTTTCGATCGATGATCACTATATTACTCATCAGGAGCTTTGCATTTTGAGGCAAAAAGATCCCAGGTTTATTAGAAGGGGAGTCACCCACGATCTGCCCCTGGCCATTTTAAACCTAAGAGATCTGGCTAAAATGGAACCAAATGAACCCATTATTGTTTCAGGTTATGACAAAGGTGCCAACCTTGGAGATGGCGAAAGATTTAGGTGGGTTAATTTAGAAGGGGAAGCTACTATCCAGGCCAAAGTGGTCAGTGAAGATTTAGTTGTTAACAAAGAAAGTCTTACCACCAAAGCCCTGCAGCTGGTTTCGCTAACAGTTGGATCATCTGACATCCCTTTACCGGAGCGGATGGGTGGGGACATCCCGCTTGTTGAGCATTTATTACCCAAAGAACTGATCGGATTTCTACAAATTAACCCTCAGGATATAACTATTAGCGAACAAGACCATGAAAGTCTAATCTTTTCAGCCAACAATCAAAGTATTCAAGTTCCCAAAGAAAATCTACCAAATGGTTGGCAGATCATCTCGAAAAAACCGGATTTTATCTTTTATGATGGTTGGATGCTTGGAGCTAGAATGGTTGAAGACGAGTCAGTTTTTGAGGCCAACCTACCAGCTCTAGAGACTCCTGAGGCGCAGCAATTTGCTAAAGATGTTAATAAAAAGTTAGAAGACTATGAACTGCTTTGGCAAATGGTTGAATTCATGAACGTTTTATATGTTCCCAACTATCAGATGAGTTTGCAATGGCGGGATCAAGCTGAAGATGATCTGCGCGCCAAAGGGGAGGGGATGAGTAGTGAACAGATCAAAGATTTTGTCCATTATTTCTGGCGGTCAGTCCACCCAGCTATCCATATCAAAAATTTAAGTCGCGACCCAGTTCACACCAAACAAGTCACAATTATCAATGATGATCATACAATCAAAGAGGTCTTGTCTCCAGAAGAAGTCGCCTCCAAGTACCCTTAAAACCATACGGAATAAGTAATTCTAAGTTTTTTCTCAGCTTAGTCTGCTATAAATGGACTCACTAAGGGAGGTGAGTTAATGAAAATTAGTCGAAAACTATTAATTTCTGGAGCTGTTATTACCGCGGTTGGCCTAACTTCAATGGGCACCACAGCTGTTTTTGCCCAGGCTGGTACCAGACCCAGCTTAATTGCGCTGCTAGCCCAAAAATTAGGGATCGATCAATCAAAAGTGCAGACGGCTTTTGATCAGATCAAAAGCGAGCGCCAAACCACTATGCAACAAAAGTTTCAGGATAGATTAGTTAAAGATGGCAAGCTCACCGAGGTCCAAAAGCAAGCTGTTTTGACTGAATTTGCTTCCTTGAAATCTAAATATGGAGCTGATGCTTTGAAAAATATGACCCCATCAGAGAGGAAGCAGGCTTTTGCGGATGAGCAAAATGAGCTTAAAAGTTGGGCGCAAAGCCAGGGTATTGATTTATCTTTAATAAAACCTGGAATGCAAATGAAGGGTATGGGAATGCACTTTAGAGGATGGATGAGATGAGGTAGAATAAGAGGGTAAAAGATAGGCAGTCATGATTGAAGACAAGTTTCCAGAAAAGTTCAAAAGGGCAGCCTATCACCCTTCAGCTTTTGTTTACGGCTTTCGGAAAGCTGAGTTAGAAAAATTATTTGAAGAGTTAATGACCAGTAATATCGCAATCAAAAGTGGTGAAGTTTGGGTTGTTAATGAAGGTCGAGTTGAGATGGTTGTACCCATGAAAGAGGGTCAACTGGAAGTTTTTTCCTGGAAAATTGACCAAGAAAAAGATGAACAATGGTATGACTTTGTCGAAAGATCTACTAAACAGTCCCTAGCTAAAATTGGAGAGTGGAATCTAGAAAAAACCTCCCGTGTCGACCTAAACAATAAAATCTGGTATCACTTTGAATTTTTAGAACAACCTCATCCCAGTATATAATTAACCTATGGGAAAAAATCTAATAATAACTATAGGACTGGTTGCAATTCTAATCTCAATTTTGATTGGCCTATCTTTTAAGCAATCTCAATCCCTCTCAAAAATAACCAATACTAAATCTCAACCTACAGTAACTCCCAGTCCTTTTCTCTTTCAAGAGCTGACCATTCCCTATTTAAGGAACCAAACTTATCAAAGTCAGTTGGGAGATTTAGCTCAAGTCAGTAAAAATCAAAACTATACTGAATATCTCACCAGTTACTCCTCAGATGGATTAAAAATCAATGGACTGTTAACCAAACCAATTGGTCAGATGCCAGAGGGGGGTTGGCCCGCTATTGTTTTTGTTCATGGCTATATTCCTCCCAATCAATATCAAACTTTGGAACGCTATGTTAATTATGTCGACTACTTAGCCCGCAACGGCTTTGTGGTTTTTAAAATTGATTTGAGAGGTCACGGATCCTCAGAAGGTCAAGCGGGTGGGGGATACTACTCTTCAGATTATGTAATTGATACATTAAATGCTTATGCCGCATTGCAATCAAGTAACTTTGTGAACCCGAAGAAAGTTGGATTTTGGGGACACAGTATGGCAGGAAATATTTTACTGAGAAGTTTTGCTATCAAACCAGAAATTCCAGCAGTAGTCATTTGGGCTGGAGCAGGCTATACCTATTTAGATCTAAATACTTATGGTATCTCTGACTCAAGCTTTAGGCCCCAACCTGCTGATTCAGAGCGCCAAAGACAAAGGCAACAACTTAGAGCTCTTTATGGTGATCCAAAAGATGGAAATCCATTCTGGAAGCTAGTTGCCCCAACAAGTTACCTAAATGATTTAAAAGGCGCGATCCAGCTAGATCAGGCAGTTGATGATCAAACTGTTAGCATTGAGTACAACCGGAATTTAAATAAACTTTTAGATGCCACCAATGTGCCTCATGAATTTTTTGAGTACCCTTCTGGTGGTCACAACATCTCTGGAGCCAGTTTTACTGAAGCGATGCAAAACACGGTGAGTTTTTTCAAGAAGTATCTGAAATAGGTCTTAAGCAGAAGCTGGGGCAAGACCCGCAGCGAGTCTAGCCGCTTCTATCTCCATTTGCCTTTCCCGGATTTGGGTAACATGGTAGGTAATTCTTTGTCTTTCAGATGAAACGAGTCCATCAGGTAATACTTTCAAAACCTCATCCCAAGAATTACTTTGGGCTCCAGTTAATCTAAAATTGCTAGTCGTTTCTTTTGATAAAATACTTCCTCTCCAGCAATCAGCTAATAGATTACTCAATTTATCTACCAGAAGCAAACTAGTAATTCCACGATCCATGATCCAACCCTGTCTGTCAGGTAAAGTTTTCATAAAGGCGCTTATTTCAGCCAGCCTACTTAGATAATAATCTAATTGTCCAGTGACGCTACTATATCCTTTTTGGGATTCTCCAGCAACAGTAATTTCCTTGCCAAGCCTCACCCTGATTAATCCATCGGATCCGATTGTTGCGGCGCCCAGCCGAACTTTGGTTAATCCTTCATTGTATGGTTCAGTGTCTAATTCAGCAAAGAAGGCCGCACTTCCATGAAACATTCCTTTAAATCTGTCATCGAGATTAGTAAAAACCCCTTCTATCAAGCCCCCAATCGCTAGTAAGTCACGTTTAGGGCCATGTGAAGTTTTACCCAGAGATCGGATAGGCTCCACCATTTCCGTCGATTGAGAAGCAATCGCCTCCGCCAAAACATTCCTGTCAGCATGTCCCAGAAAACGGACCGTTATTAACTCCCCAAAGTCTTGCTCACTTGGCCTGAGTGGATTTGTCCCAAAAACCGCGTACCAACTCGGTTTAGATAATTCATCAAAGTCAGTTGACCTGCCTGGGTGAAAAACTGCGCTTGGCAGATCCACATCGCAAGCCACCTGGATACCATTGTGCGAGCCTGTAGGTTGAAAACGCATCTCCGGACCCACCTCAGTCCGGATTTTGAGGGCAATTGGACTGATTGGCTGATCAGGTCGGTATTTCAAAGGTACAAATCCTGAGGGGTCTGGACCAGGACCCAATACCTCAACCCCTTTAGAATGTACAACTGCTTCAATAACTGATGCCATTTTTAAAATTATTATGAGCTGTTACTGTTTTTATCATTTCATTTAATTCATGTCAATAGATCAAATAACCAAACAAACTATTGAAGTCACTTTTAAAAATAGGTGAAAAATAAGTATAATTAAGAGAATGACAATAATTTCTAGGCGGAACTTTAAAACATCAGCAATTTTTGTTCTGATTATTGTTGCTTACTTTATTGCAGCCAAGCTTGGTCTTAAGCTAGCTTTTGTCAATGCCAGCGCCACCGCTGTTTGGCCTCCAACAGGTATAGCGATAGCTGCCCTATTAATCTATGGCTTGAAATTTTGGCCAGCTGTTTTTATTGGGGCATTTTTAGCAAATATCACTACAGCAGGTAATATTGCTACTTCCCTTGGGATCGCTACAGGTAATAGTTTAGAAGGATTAATTGGCGCATTTTTAGTAGCCAGATTTGCTGGCGGCAGATTAGCTTTTAATAAACCAGAAAATATCTTCCGGTTTACTCTGCTTGCTGGACTCGCTAGTCCAATCATTAGCGCCACAATTGGAGTTACTAGTTTATATTTAGGAGGTTTGGCTAAACAAGCAGATCTTCTTCCCATTTGGGGAACTTGGTGGCTAGGGGATGCCAGTGGTGCTTTAATTATAGCGCCATTATTCCTAATTTGGAGCAATCAATATCAAGTGACTTTGAGCCTAAGAAAAGTATTTGAAAGAGCTTCATTACTCTTGATTTTACTACTTGTGAGTTGGATTATCTTTGGTCAAACCAATAATTATCCCATTGATTTTATTATTTTTCCCATCTTACTTTGGGTCGCCTTTAGATTTGGCTTAAGGGAGATAGTTACTGCCACCACCATTCTATCCGCTTTTGCCATTTGGGGGACATTGTCAAACCGGGGACCGTTCGCCAGGCCCTCTCAAAATGAATCGCTACTACTTTTGCAAGCCTTTATGGCAGTTGTCACGATCACCAAAGCGATCGTTGCCGCAGTAGTTGCAAAGAGCAAAGAGCTCGATGCCCTTAAGGATGAATTTGTATCCATGGCATCTCATGAACTTCGCACCCCAATGGCGGCCATCAGCGGTTTAGTCAGTATGATTCTGTTAGAAAAGTATGGACCGATAAGAGCAGAGCTAAAAAGACCTTTGGGGATGATTAATAGCTCAACCGACAGACTGCTCAAATTAACCAGTGATTTACTTGATGCCTCTAAAATTGAATCAAAAATAGTCAGATTGAATCTAGTGAAAATTGATCTTTCCCAAATTATCACTGAAGTAGTCAATGAATTGCAACCCATCGCTGATCAAAAAAAAGTTAGTTTAAAAATTGCTGATTTAAGTAATCAGCCAGCTATAGCTGATCCAGATAAAGTCAGACAAATCCTCCATAATTTAATTGGTAACGCCTTAAAGTTTACTAAGCAGGGTAGCATTACAGTTTCCTCCAAAGTAAATTCCAGACACTTAATAGTTTTAGTCAAGGATACTGGAACAGGAATTGCCAAAGAAAATCAGGTGAAGATCTTTAGCAAATTTCAACAACTACACAACAACTTTTCTAATAAGCCAGCTGGAACTGGGCTTGGCCTTTATATCTCTCAAGAATTAGTTAAAGACATGAAAGGGAAGCTCTGGCTGGAATATAGTAAAGTTGACGAAGGCAGCGTATTTGCCTTCTCCTTACCCTTGCCAAGATGATGTATTATATTATATATGAGAGTTCTGCTAATCGAAGATGATCCAATCTTCCAACAGATATATAAAGATGAATTTAAAAGTTCAGATTTAGAGTTAATCATTGCCAATGATGGCAAGGTTGGGATTATTGATGCAGCCAAAGAGCGCCCAGACTTCATCTTATTAGACATAATGATGGGCGACATGGATGGTGTGACTACATTTAAACATCTCCAAGAGATGCCTGAGACTTCCCATATCCCAGTTGCCTTTTTAACAGTTGTTCCTGAAGGCGTTCCGCAGTCCCTAAACAAAGATCCAAAAATATTAGAAGGGGCAGTTGGTTACTGGAGCAAAGATAAATTTACTCCCAAAGAAATTGCTGAAAAAATCACCGCCTTTCTCTCCGCGCACCCAAGTTAACTATTCTCCTCCTGAGCTTTTCTAATTGCTTCCTCGCTCATCCCAAAGTAATGACCAATTTCATGCAGAACGGTCTTTTTAATCTGGGCTTTAGCACCATCTAAATTTTGAGAAAATCTCAAAATTGGTCCAGCAAAAATAGTGATTTTATCAGGCAAAACCCCAGTGTAGTTACCACCTCTTTTAGTTTTAGGAATTCCTCTATATAAGCCAAATAAAGTCACCCCAGGGTGATCAAAGATCGATTTCAAATCTTCCTCTGTTGGCCAAATCTCTACCAAAATCTGGACATTATCCAACTCTTTTTTAAACTCTTCAGGCAAACTCCCGACACTCTCATCCACAATTTTTTCAAATTCATCCAGGTCCATTTGGCAATTATACACCTAGACTGCTAATAAATCCTAGGCTTAGATATCTTAGTCTCTTACTTGTTTCTTTAATGTTTCTGAACTTTCTATAAAGTATTTGGTTGATAATACTCATATGACAATGACAGCTAATACCTGGATAGCATTGATAATTGGGATAATCACAGTAGTTGCCATAACAGTGTTTGCCATCGCCAGAAACAATCAAAATAATCCTGGTTCTGGATTTACCCCAGGAGTTGGTGGTGGACCTGGCACTACAATCAGCACACCTTCACCATCTGAAAGTCCTTTAATGTCAGTTTCTCCAACACCCAGTCCAACTGAAAATCCCACGCCCACTGCCACCTCGTCTCCAGCCACTAATCTTTACTCAACTCCCAGCCCTTCTCCAATGAATCCAGAATCTCCTATATAGTGTAGGTCTTCTGACGGGACAAGTCCTGACATTTTTCCAGTCTTTACCAGCTAACCATTTTTTAGTTATAATCATAAAATGCTCAAAACGTTCCAGCAAAACCGCAGCCTCTTCATTATCGCCTTAATTGCACTAGTTAACATGCTAGGGTATGGGATTATTATTCCTATTCTGTATGCTTATTCTAAGAAGTTTGGCTTATCTGATTTTGAGAATGGACTGCTTTTTGCTTCATTTTCAGTCTGTCAATTTATCTCCACTCCAATCATCGGTAGGTTATCAGATAAATATGGCAGGAGGCCAATGTTGCTAATTTCAATTATTGGTACAGCCATCTCCTTTTTTATGATGGCTTTCGCGCCAAGCGCTATCTTTCTTTTAATTGCCCGTTGTCTTGATGGGCTAACTGCAGGTAATATCCCAGTTGCTTTTGCTGTTATCTCAGATTCAACTAAACCTGAGGAGCGCCCCAAAGCCTTTGGATTAATTGGTTCAGCCTTTAGCTTTGGGTTTGTTTTTGGTCCAGCCATATCTGCTTTTACAGTGGGTTTGGGTCAAGGAATCCCTTTTATGATCGCTGGTCTGATTACAGTTGTGGCTGTTGTTCTAACCGCTCTTTATCTGCCAGAAACCAATCAACATATGGGTGAGGTTAAAGGTGGCAAGCTCTTTGATTTTCCCAAGCTTTGGCACACTTTATTTGATCCCAATGTGGGGATGACTTTTATTATTTCACTTCTGTATTTCCTGGCCTTTGCTTGTGCCATTATCTATGGATTCCAGCCCTTTACTATTAAAATTTTGCATCTCATGCCAGCCCAAAATGCCATTTTGTTCACTCTATTTGGAGCTGTTGGACTAATCTCTCAGACATTTTTAGTCCACCGCCTTTCCAAATTTTTAGGAATCAAAAAAACCTTCTCAACTGGTTTAATCTTTACTGGGCTATCATTTTTGATCATGTTTCTTTCCAGATCAGTTGTTTTTTTTGTTTTAGCCTCTATCATTCTGGCGATGTTCAACAGCATCGCTCAAACTCTGATTCCAGCTATTCTTTCTCAGGAAGCTGACCCTAAGTCCCAGGGTTCAATTATGGGTCTTAACTCTTCCTATCAAAGTATCGGTATGATTTTGGGTCCCATTTTAGGTGGAGTTTTTGCCACAATCTCCATTCCTTTTCCTTTTTTAGTGGGCAGTGCCTTAATGGTTCTTTGCTTCTACCTTTCCTTCAAAGTGCTGCGCCCAGGCCTCAAACCCGAATCAGCTTTTTAAATTGACAAAACCGAAACAGCAATTTACTTCAGCTCGAAGATGAGTTAATCTTAGACTAATGAAAATTGCATTTTTTGGACTTAATGGAAAAGAAAAAGAGACTAATTATTCAAATTCGCTAACTGGTTATGAAGTTACTTTCTTTGATCAGGATTTAAACGAGGAAAATATCCCGGAAGATGTAAGCGCCGATATCATCTCGGTCTTTGTCCGATCTAAAATAACTAGCCAAGTAATTGATGCTTTTCCTAATCTAAAAATGATCGCTCTTAGATCAACTGGCTTTGACAACGTCGATATCAAACATGCCCAGAAAAAAAATATAGTAGTTTCCAATGTCCCTGACTATGGCTCGCATACAGTCGCCGAATTCACTTTTGGGCTGATACTATCTTTATCCAGAAAAATTCCAGAGGCCATTGAAAAAGTAAAAGTAGGCAGACAATTTAACTCCGAAGGTCTCAAAGGTTTTGACTTGTTCGGCAAAACTCTGGGTGTGATCGGAACAGGGAAAATAGGAATGAATGTAATTAAAATAGCCAAAGGCTTTGGTCTGAATGTTTTAGCTGTTGATACCTATCCAAAGGAGGAATTAGCTAGCAGTCTAGGTTTTGAATATGTCGACTTAGAGCAACTTCTGAAAGAGTCTGATATTGTCACTATTCATGTCCCTTCTACCAATCAAACCCGCCACCTCATCAATCAAGAAAACATCTCTGCATCAAAAAAAGGAGCTATCATCATAAATACCGCCCGGGGGGATGTGGTGGAAACAAGTGCTTTAAGTCGAGCCATCTCGGAGGGGTCTTTAGCCGGAGCGGGTTTAGATGTTCTTGAGGACGAAACAAATTTATCCAATGATCCCGCCACAATGGAGTTGATGGAAAATCCCAATGTCTACATTACACCCCACACCGCTTTTAATACCAATGAGGCCGAAGAGGCTATTTTGCAAGCAACAGTGGATAATATTAAAGGATATATCGGGGGTTCACCCAAGAACTTAGTCAAATAAATTTATGGCTTATTTAATTTTAGTCCGGCATGGTTTAACAAATTGGAATCAAGAGGGGCGTTGGCATGGCCTGACCGACATTCCGTTGAACGAAGAGGGGAAGGCTCAAGCCAGGCAGGCAGCTCAGGCGATCAAAGATTTAAAAATAGATACTGCCTATACCTCTGAACTTTCCCGGACTAAGCAAACCTACCAAGAAATCTGCAACAGCTTAAGTCTAAGCTGCCCGATCGTTCATGATAAAGCTCTAAATGAGCGTGATTATGGTATGTTTACTGGAAAAAATAAATGGGATGTTGAGGCCAGTTTGGGTGAAAAAGAATTTCAAAAAATGCGCCGTGATTTTAACGCTCCTATCCCAGGAGGGGAGAGTCTGAAGGATGTTTATGGCCGGGTAGTTCCTTTTTATCAAGATCAAATTATGAAAGATCTAAAAATGGGCAAAAATGTTTTAGTGGTCTCTTCAGGAAATACCTTGAGAGCGCTCATTAAATATATTGACAATATCTCAGATAAAGATATCTCTAAATTTGAACTTAACTTTGGAGAGATTAGAATTTTTCAATTTGATCAGGTCGGCAATATTATCAACCGGGAAACCAGGGCAGAAGATTTATATCAAAGAAAGCATTAATGAAAATTAGTAAAATCTCCGCCAGACAAATATTAGATTCCAGGGGAATCCCTACGGTCGAAGTAGATGTCACCCTGGATGATAAAACCACAGCAAGGGCGGCTGTTCCTTCTGGCGCTTCAACTGGTTCCCATGAAGCAGTTGAGCTACGCGATAGTGACAAAGATTTATTTGATGGTAAGTCTGTTTTAAAAGCCGTTAAAAATGTTAATCAAGATATCTCTAAAGCTTTAGTTGGGCGGGAGGCTGAAAATCAAACTGAGATCGATCAGATCATGATTAACTTAGATGGAACTGACAATAAAAGTAAACTGGGAGCAAATGCCACTTTGGGAGTATCAATGGCTGTTTGCAGAGCCGCCGCCCTTTCTCAAAATATGCCCCTCTATTCGTATATTGGTCAGTTAGCAGGAAACAGTCAATTTCAAATTCCTAGGCCAATGATTCTTTTATTAGAGGGGGGGAAACATGGCAACTGGTCAACGGACCTGCAGGAGTTTATGATCATGCCAGGCCAAGATAGGTTTAAAGATTTCTCCAAACTTTTAGCAGCTGGAGTGAAGATTTTTTATTGTCTGGAGGGGATCCTAAGCCAAAAAGGTTATTCCACAGGCTTAGGTTTTGAAGGAGCTTTTTGCCCTAAAGAGATTAGTTCCAACGAAGAAGCCTTTCAGCTGCTTGTAGATGCCATTAATGGGGCAGGTTTTACAGCCGGTCAAGATTTCTTTTTGGCTGTTGATGGTGCTGCCACAGAATTTTTTGAGAATGGCAGTTATGTTTTAAAAAGTGAAAAAGGTCAAAGTTTTACTCCCAGGCAGTGGAGTGAACAAATTATCTCCTGGGCTAAAAAATATCCCATTATCTCCCTGGAGGATATGCACCAAGAAGATCTATGGGAAGAATGGTCATATCTAACCGGACAACTTGGACAAACCCATCATATTGTTGGCGATGACTTAGTCACCACAAATATTCAGAGAATCCAGCAAGCCGCTGGGCAAAAAGCCATCAACGCTGTTTTAATTAAATTAAATCAAATTGGGACAGTCACTGAAACACTTAACGCAGTTGCCCTAACTAAACAATCTGGCTGGACCCCAATTATCTCCCACCGGGCAGGGGAGACTAACGATGATTTTATATCTGATTTTGCGGTAGGCACCGGCAGCGCTGAATGCAAATTTGGGGGCTTAAGCAGGGGAGAGCGGATTAGCAAATACAATCAACTGTTAAGGATTGAAGAACAGTTTAAAAAATAATATGTCATATCACTCAGAACAGCACAGCTCTAGCTCTAGCACTAAGCTCAATTGGTTAAGGGCCTCGGTATTAGGAGCCAATGATGGGATCGTCTCTGTGGCCGGACTGGTAGTGGGGGTAGCAGGAGCCACTGAATCCACCCAGATTATTTTGACAGCTGGCCTGGCTGGGATCATCGCCGGAGCAATTTCCATGGCTGCAGGGGAGTATATCTCAGTCAGTAGCTCCAGAGACAGCGAAAAGGCTTTATTAAAAAAAGAGAAGTATGAATTAGAAAATTATCATGAGCAAGAATTAAAAGAATTAGCCCAGATTTATGAGAAAAAAGGTCTGAGCCGCAAAACCGCCCAGCAAGTAGCAAAAGAGCTAACTGAAAAAGATCCTTTTGCTGCCCATGTTGATGCTGAATTAGGGATAGATCCCAACAATTTGACTAATCCTTGGCACGCAGCTTTGGCCTCAGCGGCCTCATTTTTAATTGGGGCAGTCATCCCACTAATTGTGATTATGTTGCTTCCCGTTAATTCACGGATACCATTCACCTTTATTTCAGTTTTAATCGCATTGGCCCTGACTGGTACAATCAGTGCCAAGATTGGTGAGGCTAGTGTCATGCGGGCAGTAATTAGGGTGGTGTCTGGAGGTGCTATTGCTATGATAGTGACCTATTTAGTTGGCAATCTCTTTCATACTTCCAGCCTCTAAATCCTGAATATTTTTTGTTTAGTCAGCCATGATTTCATCCACATAACACCATTTCCAACTCTCTTCAGGTTCAAAAGACTTGATCACTGGATGTTTGGTTTTATGAAAATGCTTGGTGGCATGCTTATTTTTAGATTGATCACAGCAACCAACATGTCCACATGTCAAACAGAGTCTCAGATGCAGCCATTCATCTCCCACCTTGAGACATTCCTCACAACCCTCAGGAGTTTTTGGAGTGACATCTTCTTTAGCTTGTTTTAGGTGGATACAGCTATTCATTGCTTATCGAATAATATCACTGGAACATTATAATCAAGTAAGAGAAGGAGATACGCATCAAACCTTTTATAATCCCCCATGAGCTTGTCAGCCGGGCTAGCGTGGACGAAAATCAACATTTTCTACATTAAAACATTGTTGAAAATATGAAAATTAATGATATTGTGGAGGAAGAGGACCCGGGATTGCAGCATGCATTAGCCTAGACCATTCTCTATTAGCAATAATTTGCAACTGAGTTTCATCATAACCTCTTAGGTGAGTAACTGCTATTTTTCCGGCTAATTCGTCCATAAACCCGGCTGCAGTGAAGTGACCATCATCGCCTGAAGGATCAATCGAATGAATTGCTCCAGCTTCAATAAAAGTTCTTTTGAGATATTGAATTGCATCTTCTGTTAGTTCGGCTGAACTAATTCCCATGACCCATTTTCTTTCTTGAGAAAAGGGTGAGGCAACTATTAACCCACCCATATGAACTACTGATCCTTCTGGTAAATTCAAGGAGTTAGCGATTAAGCGGGTATTTCCGTTATCACTGATATCAGGAGTTCTTTCTAAAGCTCTCAGCATATAAAGGACAGCTGGTTTAGTACAGGTATAGGCTGCAGCATTGTGATTATTTTCATAAACCAATCCAACTCTCTCTTCAACGAAATCCACGAAACTTCCATCTTCATTAAATAAAGAATAGCTACCACCCCTTAGAAATAAGGGTATATCTGTATTAGGCACCCTCAATCCAGAAACTGCATCTAATATCCCATAAAAATTATCACCTAAATAAGTTCCTCTGGCATTAGCTCTCAAAGTCTCAGCAGTAATAGTAGTTTCGGATGCAGGGATTAAATCTTCGTATATTGTTCTAAACTTTTCTCTAACAATTCTGTAGTTTCTGAGCGCGGGCTTATCGACCAAAGAAAGAGCTGCTAAGTCTTGTATTTGAGCTAAGACTTCTTCCGCACTTGGTTTTGATTCAGTTGCTGGCATAGGCATTTATTATACTGAATAGTTACCCTATAGTCAAATATTCATTCTTACAATATCTAATTCAAGATTTATTTACTATTCCTGGTATAATTTCTCTCATGGCATCATTAAAATGTGGAATAGTTGGTCTTCCTAATGTAGGAAAAAGTACTTTATTTAATGCTCTATTAAAAAAAAGGGTGGCTTTGAGTGCTAACTATCCTTTTGCCACCATTGAACCGAATACTGGAGTGGTGGCTGTGCCTGATAAGAGGTTAGGGGAGTTGGCGGAGCTAGTAAAGAATGAAGAAAAGATGGATAACTTGCCTCCCTTGGTGCCTGCAATTGTTGAATTTGTGGATATTGCTGGTTTAGTGAAAGGAGCATCCCAAGGGGCCGGATTGGGTAATCAATTCTTATCTCATATTAGAGAGGTGGATGCCATTGTCCATGTTTTAAGAGATTTTGAAGATTCAAATATTGTTAGAGAGGGGAGTGAGAACCCTGATGCAGATAGATTAACTATTGAAACAGAATTAGGCCTAGCAGACTTGCAAACTTTAGAAAAATTAGTAGCAGCTCAGGAAAAAGAAGCCAGAGCTGCCAAAGATCCGCTAGAAAATGAGAAATTAGAGATCCTGAAACGAGTTCAGGATGACTTAGGTGGAGGTCAAAATAACTTAAATGATGGGAAAATTCTGGGTCATTTTCATATTGGTGATGAACGGGTCCGAGCTTGGTTCAGAACTTTGCCCCTTTTATCACTGAAGCCAGTTTTGTATGTCTATAATGTTAGTGAAGACGGTTACTCAGACAAGCTGAGAGATCCTTCGCTCGCCGCTCAGGATGACAGGGGAGGTGCTCAGGATGACAAAAGGGGACTTGATGACAACTCCCTAGTCATCTGTGCTAGGCTAGAGGAAGAGTTAGCTGATTTATCTGAGGAAGAAAAATTGGAATATCTAAAAGAGTTAGGAATTGAGCAAACAGGTTTGGAAAGACTAATCACCAAAGCTTATCATCTACTAGGATTAATCTCATTTCTAACTGCGGGCAAAAAAGAAGTCAGAGCTTGGACCATCCAAAAGGGGAGTAGAGCCCCTGAAGCTGCTGGCGCCATCCACACTGATTTTACCAAAGGCTTTATCAGAGCCCAAGTCATTGAATATGATAAATTAATTGAAGCTGGCAGCTATGCTAATGCCAAGTCCAAAGGCTGGGTCCGCACCGAAGGCAAAGATTATGAAGTTAAAGATGGCGATGTCATTGAATTTTTAGTAAGTAATTAGTTGGTTGACCTGTGTCTTAAACTAAGTGCGGCATATATTCCAGCAAATCCAGCAATTAATACTGCTCCTGGGGTTTCTCCTATCTGAGAAAATGCAGCAGCTTCATAAAGTCCTAATCCTGATATTGCACCAACACCTGCCGCATGCATCCTATTCCTACCTTTATCTGAAATCCCAGGATAGTTGCCTCTGAAAAACTCTAACACTGGATAAACTAAACCATTCCGAGTCAGTCGATTATAAGTCATCACACCTCGATCCAAATACCAATCATAAACAACTTTATCTGCAACCCTGTTAAACCAATTTGAACTTCTTTCTGTTCTCATAAGATCAATTCTACACCCACCAACCAAAATAGACAAGAATTTAGCGAGTTACTTTAAATCTGTTTCTACCACGGGAACGCGAGTCTTGTAATTGTTCCCGAAGTTCGTGATTTTCAGCCCGAAATCGATTTCTTTCCGCGTTTAATTGAAAAGTCCTCAGGACGCCATAAACCGCTGCCCCTGCAGTGTATAATCCACGGACAATCGAATCATAATTTCTACCAGCGGAAAATGCTTCAGCAGTTTGGTGAAACTCAATGGCCGCTGTTCCATATAAGGAAAAAATACTTCCAGTCTCCACCCATTCCCAATTCCAGATTGAGCTAGCCCCACGCCTAACTCCCTGAACCAAGTTATCAAACTGAGCTTGAAACTCTTTTCTAGCATTAGGTTTATTTTCCACCTGTCCATTCATACTGGTTGATTATAATGCGATTCACCTCTCAATGCAATTAGATTCTGATTCTTGAATTTGAACTCATTAGCTAGTACAATTAGCCTCGTGAATAGTTACCAATTAACCGTAGTAGTTAAAAATGATTTAGATGAGAAGGCTAGGGGAGAGCTACTGGCTGGAGTGACCAAACAATTTGGCAAGTTAAATAAGGAAGATCTCTGGGGCAACCGGGATCTCTCTTACCCAATCTTAAAACAAACTAAAGCTTTTTATGCCCACTATGAATTTGAAGCTGACCCTAGCACCATCTTCTCGCTTGACAAAAGTCTCAAATTAGACGAGGATGTAATCCGTTACCTCTTAATCAGACAAGAGATAAAAAAAGACAAAGAAGGTAAAAAAGCTCAGCCTGTCAAAGAAGAAAAAACTACTGAGGCAGAAGAAGAGACTAAGGAATAAGTTTAAATGGCAACGAGATCTTGGAATAGAGTCGAATTAATTGGTAATTTAACGCGCGACCCCGAACTCCGCTACACCCCAACTGGCAGCGCAGTCTGCACCTTTTCAATTGCGACCAACCGTACTTTTGTCTCTGATGGTGAAAAAAGAGAAGAAGCTGATTTTCACCGGATTGTTGCCTGGGCCAAACTGGCTGAACTTTGCAACCAGCTTTTGAAAAAAGGCAACCGGGTGTTTGTTTCTGGCCGGCTTCAAAACCGCTCTTGGCAAAGCCAAGATGGCCAGCAACGCCAGATGACAGAAATAGTCATTGAAGATATGATTTTACTTACCTCAGGCAGAAATGGCGCTTATGAAGCTGGGGGAGAAACCGTGACTGAAGAAGTCATCCCTTCCAGATCTACAGATGAAATGCCCGCAAGTCCAGTTGAATCAGCGAAATCAGCAGATGAATCAGAAAAATCAGCAGACACCACCTCTGAGGATACCTCAGCTCCTGAGCCAGCTCCCGTTGAAAGCAACAATGAAAAAATCGACGACAAAGAACTCGAAGATCTACCCTTTTAATATTTCAACTTTTACCTTTTGCCTTTTGACCTCAAATTATGTATAATTTGCTCTATGCCAGTTAGAAAAACTGTTGGAAAAGCTAAAACAACTGAAGAAAATGTGCCTGCGGAGGCGCCAGCTAAGCCAGCTCCAAGTGAAGGAAAATCGCTTATCTCCAAAAAGATGTGTGTTTTTTGCCAGACCAACACTTTGCCTACCTATACCAACACTCAAGCTCTACGCAAATTTGTCTCAGACCGGGCTAAAATTGTCCCCCGGGCCCGCACTGGTACTTGTAATAAACACCAACGGGCTGTCTCCAAACAAGTTAAGTATGCCCGTCACTTAAGCTTAATGCCCTTTGTCGCCCGCGTCTAATCCTCCCAATTCACTAAATAACTAATTCGCTGTTATACTATTTATATGGCCAAATTAACTGGGGTCTTTGAGAGTACAGATATTATTGATGTTAATTTTGCTGATCTAAATCAAACTCTGACTCACCAAAGAGAAGATCATGAACTAGAAAACTTTCTAGCTAACCGGATTTTATATCCTCAGACGATCTCTGTTACCAAAGATGATTTTGATGTTGACTGCGGGATACTCAAACAGATCATCAAAAACACTCCAGATATGTATTCCAATACTAATCTAGTCAATAAAATCATTATCCCCAGCGAGATCATGGTTCGGTTCCCACCTATCTCCAGGTTGGTCTCAATCTTTATCGATGCCCTTAATCTAACCGGAATCATTCAGATCTTCACCCGCCAAAATGGCCGAAACGAACTCATTGGCTCAGCCATCAAACTAAAAAAAGACCCTCAAAAATCCATCGATTTAAATCTGGATAAAAAAAACTACTCTTTTTCCAAGGGTAGTATTACCATCTTACCCCTGACCGATCGCCATTTAACTTTAAAGATCGACGATAGTGATGAGGTTATCATCTCCGGAGGCAAGCTCGGGGTAGTCATAGACGTTAGGTAAATATGCTTTACGCCAATTTAAGACAGCGGATGATCGTAAATACGCCAACCCATATCAAAAGGGCTCTTCCAGGCAGTGGCAGCCTGTTAGTCAAAAAAGGGGAGGAAGTTGGTTCATCAGATACCCTCGGCAGGTACCGGGTCTCTGCTGGTTATTCATCAGTTAATTTGGCTCAAAAACTTAAAGTTAACCCTAGGGAGGCGACCAAATATCTGCAGAAAAAAATGGGCGAGATTATCTATCAAGGAGAGCTTTTAGCTATGCGCAAAACCCTCTTTGGTAAAAAAGAGATCTTAAGTCCCACTGATGCGGAGCTTGAAGAATACAATAGTGAAAACGGCATGTTGCGCTTAAAGTTCTTTGAAAAAGAGCGTTCTTTTTCAGCTGGCGTCTATGGGATCGTCGATGATGTTGATCCAATCCGTAACGAGGTCATCATCAGAACCCTAGCTACCAAAATTTTAGGAATCTTTGGTAGTGGCCGGACCAGGGAGGGGATCCTCCATTTTTTAAATGGTAAAGACAATCTAGCTAGCCGGACTCAACTCCAGTCAACGATGAGTGGTCAAATCTTGGTTGTCGGGGCGCTAATTTATGGCGACTCTCTGAAACGGGCAGTTGAGCTTGGGATTAGCGGAATCATCTCTGGTGGGTTAAACGCCCGCGACTTTAAATCAATGGCCGGCAGCATTAATCCCGCCAAACGCATTGCTACTGATAACGCCGTCTCTATTGTCGCTACTGAAGGTTTCGGTTCAATTCCGATCGGAGGCGATATTTATGATTTTTTAAAGCAATTTGAGGGCAAATTTGTTTTTGTGTCAGGCAATCAAGCTCAAATCTTATTGCCAAGCTCCGATTCTAATAGTATAATCTCACTCAGGAAAGTGATCTTGCCAGTCACCAGAAGTCCGGAGTCAATTCCAGAAATCGTGGTAGGGGAGCTGCAGCTTGGTAAAAAAGTTAGGTTCATCTCACCCCCGTTCATGGGTACTCAAGGAACGATCATTGGAATCGACCAAACAGTCACCACTTTGGACTCGGGGATCACAACTTATCTGTTGACAATCGATACCCAAAGCCGCAAGATAAAAGTGCCTTTTCCAAATGTGGAGCTAATATGAAGTTTTTTAAAAAAATAAATGGCATGACAGTAGTAATTGCTCTTCTGACAGCCGTGATTGGCTTTCAACTCGGCCAGCGGAATTTTAGTGTCAAATGGCAAAACTACCACCCCGATATTAAAGTCACCAACCAACAACCCCCTCAAAACGTCAACGTCGATTTTAAGCTTTTTTGGGATACCTGGGATTTAGTCTCTAAAGAATACGTTGATAAAAAAGCCATTGATCCTCAAAAGATGTACTACGGTGCCATTCAGGGGATGGTCGCCGCGGTTGGTGATCCATACACAGTTTTTCTGCCTCCTCAGTCCCAAAAATCCACCAAAGAAGAGCTTGGTGGTAGCTTTGAAGGTGTTGGTATTCAATTGGGTTATGACAAAGATAAGCATTTAGTTGTGATCGCTCCCCTTAAGGGTACTCCAGCCGATAGCGCTGGCATCAAACCAGGCGATCTAATCCTCAAAATTGATAGCAAAGACGCGGGCAGCATTACTTTGCCCGATGCTGTCAATCTAATCCGTGGCCAAAAGGGTACTAAGATTTCTCTACAAATTTACCATGACGGTGATAGCAAGCCCAAAGACGTGACTTTGACCAGAGATACGATCGTTGTTAAAAGCGTGGAATACACCGCCAAAACAACTACTTCTGGCAAAAAGATCGCCTATATTAAACTTAGCCGCTTTGGCGAGCGGACTGATGATGAGTGGAATCAAGCCGTTTCAGACGCACTGGCCAGTGGCCCCTCGGGGGTCGTGCTGGATTTACGCAATAACCCGGGTGGGTTTTTAGATAGCGCTGTTTTTATCGGCTCAGAGTTTATCGATCATGGTAATGTCGTTCAGCAAGAAAACTCTGAAGGTGTCCGTCAAGGTTATCCAGTGAACAGACTAGGCAAGCTTCTAAAGTTGCCTTTAGTGGTTTTGATCAATAAGGGTTCGGCTTCTGCTTCAGAGATAGTGGCAGGTGCCATTCAAGATAATAAAAGAGGCACTCTTATTGGTGAACAATCTTTTGGTAAAGGCACGATTCAAGAATCCCAAGATCTACCTGGTGGAACTGGCATTCACATTACAACAGCCAAATGGTTAACCCCCAACGGCCGCTGGATTCACACCATCGGCCTAACCCCAGATGTCAAAGTCGACGCTGGCGATGACACCGCCAAAGATCCTCAACTCGATAAAGCATTAGAAACTATCGATTCTCAAATCTAAATCCTGCTATAGTTAAAGTATGGCAGAAGGTGGAAATTCTCCCGAAGAAGCAATTGTTACTCAACCTCAATTCATTCGCCAATTTTCTAAAGATCAATCGCCTGAGCAAAGACAACAATTGGCAAAGGATATCAGAGCCAAGAGGGGAGAGTATTTTACTCAGAAGAAAGGCCTAACAGAACAAAGCAGTTCATTGAATGAGCAATGGTCTGGAAAATTCACCGAGCTGACAGCCAGATTAGAACAACTAGCTAGCCAAGAGACCTTAATTTCTAATCTATCTGAATCCTGGTTTAGTCGGGTCATTCATCACAGAGAGTTGAAAAATTTGAGCACTAACTCAATAGATACCAGAGCAGTTATTACCCAAATTCAAGCTGATGCCCAAGCCATCCAAGCTGAGGAACAAAGAGTTTCTGCACAGCTTAATGGTTCAGCTACTCCAGAACAGTTTGCGGAGGCTAGAAAAATGGTCAATGGTTTTTATGATCAAGAAAAACAAAAATGGGCAGATACCCCATACTCAAAAGAAGAGATCAAAAGATACTTTTCAGAAGAACACCTAGCTTCTCTTTCGATGGAAGATTATATGCTTCTCCTAAGAAGGTTTCCCAGTGAAATGGTCACTCATGTTACTAGGCAGGGGGTTGTCGATAAAGCCAATAGTGAATATACAGCAACTATGAATGAGTACAACGATGGTTTTATGGCAGCAGTCAGAGATGGGAGATTACGATCAGGTATTGGAGTTTTCCTGAAAGAGGGTTTGAAAAAAGGAACAATTTTAGATGCCAGAGTCGCTAGCTTTGATTCCAAACAAAAAGCTTTAGGAGATCTAGATAATATGCTTAATCCTATCTATCAACCTGAATCTGGTAGTTATGCTGACTTTGGTTCAATTCATTTTGCTGCTGAGTCAGTTTCTGATGCTTACTATGGGTGCGAGCGTGGAAATGAAATTTTCTTTGTTTTCCCTTCCTCCTTAATTGCTTCTGAGTACTTCTCCGGAGGAAACCTAACAGGTACTGCTGATGCATTGCATAATGATGTCTGGGTTTGGACTGAAGAGCAAAAAGGCATGGATTTAAATGCTGGAATAATCTTTATTCCTAAAGATGCTAGAGTTGATCCCAGAACTGGTTCCAGATATCAACTTGATGAAGCAGGTCGCCCGAGAGTTAATGCAGAGTACATATCTACTTTAAGAAAAGTGGCTGAAAATCCAGAGTTTGATCAATTAACAGATGATATAAGTAGGGTTACCCAGGAATTTGAACATATCATTGATCAGAAGGCCTATGAACAAGCTCAAGTCGAATCACAAGGTCGATTTGATGATCGATTCTATGAAAGAAGACATCAACTCCAAGTTCAATTTAGGGCAGACGAAGAACAAGATTTTCAAACTAAACTAGATCCTTACAGAACTAAATTGACCCAAGAATTTGGTGTGACGGATCCAAAATTAGTGGAAGTCTTGTTAAGAGAAGATGCTATGAGTACACTTAGAAAAGGGAAAATAAATGAATTGCAGGGAATTAAACAGTACGATGGAACTCCCCATACAATCGATGATTACTCTAGATTAATTTTATCCGCTAACGGCATCTTATTTGTTGAAGCCCAAACAACAATCCCTTCACAAGAATTCTGGGAAAATTATATAAGCCAAAATCCATCTCAAAAGCTATCTAAGGTTGTCTATTATGAAGGGGATGATCCAACTACTGCTTTCATAAGATGGAAGCAAGAGAATGGTTTAACCAATCAATCTCCAGATTCAGACTTAGGTTTTCCAGAAAATCAGCATCAGTATGGCCAAACTGGAGAAAATACCCCACTTTTACTATCCGGATCCGATAGATTTAGAAGCCTGATGGAGGAAGTTATTGACGAATATTTTGCAAATCGACACATCACTGCCTAGCAGCTTTTTAAGCTTTTTCTCAGGAAACTCGATTAAACTTTTTACAGGTTGAAGTTTGTGAAATTTGGTTTAAAATAGGAAAGTACTTATGAAGTTGGAAAATATCAAACCACTCAATATTATCTTTATTATTGTTTTGGGAGCTTTAACTGGCATAGGTGTTTTTAGACTAGCAGCAGAGGGTAAACTACCTGTTCATCTCAATAACTCAGCCATCATTCAAAACAGTCAAACCAACACTGTAGTCCAGGAAGAAAATGCAGTCATTGCTGCGGTTGATAAATCTTCTCCCTCAGTGGTCGCAATTGGTGTGAACCAAAGAATAGTTAATCCCTTTGATCCTTTTGCCATCCCTAAAAATCAGCAAAGCACCATTGGCACCGGTTTTATCGTCTCTGACCAAGGCATTATCGTCACCAACAAACACGTCGTGGCTGACTCTAGTCTAAAATATACAGTTGTCACCAAAGATGGTAAAAAGCTCGATGTGGTTAAAATCTACAGGGATCCCAATCAGGATTTAGCGATAGTTAAAGTCAATTCAATCAATGGTGCCAAACCGCTAGAGCTAGGGGATTCCAGCAAACTTAAGGTTGGCCAGCTGGCGATCGCGATCGGCAACGCCCTCGGTAAATTTGATAATACAGTCACCACAGGTGTAGTTTCTGGTCTAGGTAGGTCTGTCGCTGCAGGGGATCCTTTTGGTGGTAACACTGAGCAATTAAGCAATTTGATTCAAACTGATGCGGCCATTAACCCTGGCAACTCCGGCGGCCCGCTTCTAAATTCATCTGGACAGGTCATTGGCGTTAATGTCGCGACCACCGAGGGGGCTCAAAATATTGGCTTTGCCATCCCGATTGATACAGTTAAAAAATTAGTTGATGACTTTGCCAAAACTGGTACCATCTCCAGACCCTTTTTAGGAGTTAGATACCGGGTTGTGACCAGAGATATCGCTTTGCTCAATCAAGTCCCTCAAGGAGCCTATATTCAAGAAATTGTCCCCGACTCACCGGCTGATAAAGCTGGCATCCAAGCTGGTGATATTATCACCAAAATTGATAATCAAGCAGTTGATTCTGAAACTAAGATCTCAGATGTGGTTGGCAATAAAAAAGTTGGTCAAACTGTCACTCTCGATATCTGGTCTGATAATGGCCAGGATACCAGCAGCAATGGTGCTCCAACCGGCAAAACCCGTACAATCACCGCCACCTTAGCTGAATCCCCAAACCAATAAAATTCAAGATCACAAGGAGACAAATGTCACAACTAATATTCTTTGCCTATGTGCGAGATCCAACCTAACTTCAACCTCAGCCTCTGGAAAATATTCCTTAACTACAGCAACTGCTAAATCTCCCTGGGTATAATCAATCTCAGCGATTAGGTATTTTGGAACTAAATTTTTCTCTCTCATCTGTTCAAATAGCTTTCTATAGAGTCCAAATCCATCTTCACCACCATCAAGGGCTAAATGAGGTTCAAATTCTTTAACCGATGAATCGAGATGATCAATCCTATCTGTGGGAATATAAGGCAGATTAGCGACAATAATAAAATTGTCATTCTGAGGGTGCTGTCGAAGAATATATCCTTCACTGTAGTTCAGGCCATCGGCTCTGAGGCGGGCTCTAACGCTCAGGCTCGAAGAGATGACATTTGAAAGTAGATTACTTTCAACAAAATCTATTTTATCTTCAACTTGATGAAATTTGGCATTTTGCCTAGCCACATCCAAAGCTCTTTCTGAGACATCAGTTGCGACCACTTTTAGCTTTCCACCTCGGAGGTGGAGGCTCAAATTCTTAGCAATTGAAATGGCAATATTACCAGAACCGGTCCCCACATCCAAAACTACACAAGGTTTTAATCTCAAAACTTCATCCACTAACAGTTCAGTTTCCGGGCGGGGGATTAACACATCAGGGCTAACTTTAAACTTTAGTTTGTAAAATTCAACCCAACCCTTGGAGTAGGCCGCGGGTGTCTCATCCTTCATATTCTTGCAAAGCTTTGATGACCGGACCGATTTTACCATTCATGATATCTTCTAGGTTATGCCAAGACTTACCGATTCGGTGATCAGTGATTCTATTTTGGGGGAAATTATATGTTCGGATCTTTTCGTTTCGATCACCACTACCAATCTGAGCAGATCTTTGAGCAGTAATATTGTTCGAACTATTTTGTTGTTCAATCTCCCAAAGTTTAGCCCGAAGTAGATTCATCGCATTTTCCCTATTTTGCAATTGAGATCTTTCAGTTTGACAGGTGACTACAATGCCTGATGGAATATGCTTAATTCTAACTGCTGTACTAACTTTATTGACATTCTGGCCTCCAGCCCCACCAGCCCGGAAAGCTTCAAATTCCACATCAGCTGGATTAATATAAATCTCATTTTCAGTTACCTCTGGTAAAACTGCCACAGTGGCAGTAGAAGTATGGATTCTTCCAGAGGATTCAGTTTTAGGCACTCTTTGCACCCGATGCACCCCAGATTCAAATTGCAACTCCTTGTAAGCGCCGTGACCTTTGATTCTTAAGACGACCTCTTTAATCTGCCCCAATCCACCTTCATTCCGGTCGATCTCTTCAACTTTCCAACCCTTCTCCTCGCCGTACCGGGTGTACATCCGATACAAATCCCCAGCAAAAAGCCCAGCTTCATCACCACCAGCCGCTGAGCGGATTTCGACATTAGCAATATTTGGATTAACTTCGTCAGTAGAGTCAGTCAAACCGGTCGATTCCATTGGGGTTGTAGCAGAATCCTGCAACTCCTGTTTTTGAGACTCTAGATCAGTAATCTCTGCTTGTGCCAACTCCGAAAGCTCAGGATCAGCGAGCAACGCCTGATTGGCCTCAATTTTTTTATCTATCTCTTCGATCTGTTGTTTTAAATAATCGTTCAAGTGAATAATCTAGGAATGTAAATTCTTGCGGGCCTGCATGAGCAGATCTTTGAGGGATGGTTTATCAGTTTTTTCTTTCTTAACTTTTTGAGAACGGGCCTCCAAAATAATTTTCTTCACTTGAGCCTTCTCTTCTGATTCTTTTTGCTTTTTCTGGAAACGGTCTACCTGACCTAAAGTATCCACAAATTTTTGTTGCCCGGTATAAAGGGGGTGACATTTCGAACAAATCTCCAGGCGGATAGATTCCTGGGTTGAACCAGTTACAAAGGTGTTGCCACAAGCACAAACGACTTTAGCTTCAGGAAACCAAGTTGGATGAATATTTGCTTTCATTTGGAGTATTGTATCAGGAAATGAGCCTAGGATCAAGCGCGCTGTTTGCCCTCAACCTATCCGCCATGCAAAAGATCTTTAAAGAATTGGACTAACCCGTTGGATTTATGCTCATCTGGGGTTGCAACTGGAGATTCAGGTGCTGTTGCAGTAGGGGAGTCAATTACACCGGGTGCTCTGGGCACAGCCATAAAATCCTGACCCACAGCTTCAGATGCAGATGGAACTGGTACAAGAATTGGGTCTGAATTAGGAACTGAAGGCGCAACTGGAGGAGCCTCAGTATTAGTCGGCGGGGGAGCAGGCTGAACCTCAAATTGGGAAACTGGAGCCGGATTTTCTGGTGCACGAGTAGCCATTGGCATAGGTTCATGTTCATTTGTCGGAAGCGGGTTAGGAGTCTCTATAGCTGTTATTCCTGGCTGACCTTGAGTATCTTCTGGCATTGCTCTACATTAACCTAAAAGATAAAATATGTCAAATTATTTTACCAAACTAACTTCAGCAAAAAAAGCCCCATCAGGTCTGAAAACATAAGTTATATCACCTGAACCAGATTTTTTCGTGGCCTGAACAGCTTCTTTGCCTTCTGGGAGCTGAACTCTTCTCCAAAGCAAGTCTTTGTAGCGGGCTGTTGCATTAGCATTTCTAAGCAGATCAGGATATGACAGCTCTCTGACTCCCTCAGGTCCTCTGAACAGTCCATTGCTATCCTTATACCCTCTGATACTTAAAAAAGAATTGCTTCGTCTGATTACACTCAAGGCCAGCTCTCTCGGTTCTTCTCTGGTAGGTAGATGTAGATATAATTCCCATAGGCTAGAGCTTGGATCCTCAAAAGGTGAAATAGCGCTAAAATAATGATCAATGTTGGCAGTCCCGAGAATAGGCACCGTCTGAAGAAAGTTTGATACCTCAGTATCTGTTCCAAAATCCAGATAAGAACTAACAGTTCGAGTAAATTCAGCCACCAGCAACTTTTTTCTACCTAAATCTTTTTCATCATTTAGCCTAAGAGCCTCTAACTTAAGCTGTTCGCTTGATGAGGATGAACTCTCACCAACTCCTGCTGTCGCAGTATCCAAAATTGCAGCTCTTGTAGGAGCAGGGGAAGGGGATGTTGGAACTAATGAAGTTTCTCCGTAACCAGCAGACTTAGAAGCGTCTTCAGCCAAGCACTGAGTTGAAATAATTGCTGCCAAAAAAGATAAACCACCGCCAATCATTGCCAGTCGACTAGGAGTTATCCGCCAATTTCTTTTGGGTTTGCCAGATTTTTTCTGGTCCACGTTCTGCCATATAAAGGTGAATTATGCTCGAAAGATATTAGAATTTCAACTCCTGTGATGTCTAAGAAGGTGATGATGGTGATCAGGCTTGCCTAAAGTCCCCCAATAAACACCCAAAATTACCAAACAAGTCCCAATAATAAAGGAAAAAGAGATCCTCTCTCCTAGGAGTGGCACAGCTAGAGTGGCAGCGATAGCTGGTTGAATATATTGAACTAAATCCGCTTGAATCAAACCGACTTTTTTAACTCCCCACTCATACATAAAAAAAGCTGACACAGTTGAAAGAAGTACTATAAAACAAAAGCCCAGGAGTCCCAAAACTGAGACATGCATCACCCAATTGGGATTATCTAGATAATCCTTAGCTGCTGGAATTAAAAAACTAACCACTGCGATCAAAAAAAGCGAAGCCGTCACAGACAAGGCTGAATATTTTCTAAGCAGTTGCCTGCAAAGCAGCGCTCCAATTACAAAAGAGATACTAGAAAGTACTATCAAAAAATTACCTAATAGAGTTGAGGTGGTGACAGTTCCAAATAAAAGCAAAGGCACCCCAATCACCACTAGAGCTCCAAACAAACCTGTTAAAGAGCCAACCAGATTAATCCAGTAAACCTTCTCCTTTAAAATGATCCACCCAGCAATAACTGAAATAATGGGCACAATCATTGATAAAACTGAGGCATTAATAGCTTCAGTCCGGCTCAGTCCTAAATAAAACAAGCTAATATGAAAGCTGACTAAAAACAGACCTGCTACTACAAAGCGGGGGATATCAGCGATTTTAATCTGCTCTTTTTTACTGGCATTTGATTGTTCAGAAAATAAAAAAGGTGCCAAGAGCAGCCCAGCAAAAGCAAAACGCAAAAAAGCTAAGCTCATAACTGGGAACTCACCCAGAGTAATTTTGGCAACCACAAAGTTCAGCCCCCAAATAATATTGGCTGCAATCAGCGCCAAATAGGGAAGGGGCATAGAATAAATCTTTGATTTCACAGATCTAATTGTAAATTATTGCTTGGAGGAAAGTCGAGAACTCACTTCATCAAGGGACATTTTTTCTTGAGTCCGTCTTTGCAGATCTTTTAAGACAACTTCTGCAGATGCTGCCTCATCAGGACCGATGATGATAACATATGGAATCCCTTTTTGATCAGCATACTTCAACTGCTTTTCCATCTTAGATTCTGGATCCAACCACAACTCAACTCCAATATTTGCTGAGCGCAGTCGAAGCGTTGCCTCCAAAGATTTCTTTATTAATTCAGGAGAAAAAACAGTCACTAGCACCTGAGAGTTGGTTTTTTGAGCCTTCAAAACTCCAGCCTCTTCCATCGCTTCAATCGTTCTATCCAGTCCTACTGAAAAGCCAACTCCTGGCAGATCCTTGCCCGTAAATTTGCCAATCATTTGATCGTATCGTCCGCCTCCACCTAAGGATGAAGATTTGGGTTCAGATTTCAAAACTGCTTCAATGATGATCCCTGTGTAATAGTCCAACCCTCTGACCATAGTTGAGTTAAAAGCAATTGAGTCCTCAGGGTAACCCAACTGCTTATAAAGTTGCATTGCTTGCACTAAGTTATCCGAAGGTTGCATAGTCTGAACTCTACCAAATAAATCTAGCGCCTCCTTGCTATTTAACCCTTTTTCTTCTAACTCACGCAGCACATTAGCCTCACCAATCTTGGCCAGCTTATCGATCGCGGCTAAATATTTGGGTTCAATTCCAGAAAGAAGCGATCTGTCATTAATGTAAATCGAAATATCCAATCCTAAATTTTTATAAATCTCATAAACCATCCCTAAAATCTCAGCATCAGCTAGGGGAGAAGAGACTCCAACTATATCAGCATCACATTGCAAAAACTCCCTATAACGGCCTTTTTGAGTATTCTCGCCACGGTAAGCCAGTTGAATTTGATATCTTTTAAAAGGAATTGGCAAAATCTGGGCTCCATCTGGACCATATTGGGCGACCACCCGGGCCAATGGCACGGTTTGATCATATTTTAGTGCCACTTTATCTCCACCTGGGGTTTCAAATTTATAGATTAGTTTTTCTTCCTCGCCATACTTACCAGTTAAAGTCTCTTCAAACTCTAAAGTGGGAGTTTCCAGTGGATCAAAGCCAAATTTTTGAAAAACCTCAGTAATTTTCCCCAACACAAACTGCCGGGCCAAAGCCTGCTCGGGTAAAAAATCTCTAAATCCCTTAGGTGTCTGTGTTTTCATTGATTCATTATATCTAAAATTGATTCAAATATCAGAATTTGAGGTTATCTTTGTTCTATTTTTCCTGTGGCCTCTCCTTCGATTTTAGGCAAGCCCTCTCTTAATGGCAAAAAACCATATGTTAAATTAGGATACTTTTCGTAGATCTCTCTCACCCAATCGCGTATTTTCCTAGTGAACTCCTTTGACTCATCTTGTCGCTTAATTTCTCCTGTCTCTTCATCTAACTCTCCTAGTATTTTAGGGTCAGCCAAACTTTGTCCTGTTTCCAAATCTATGGGTGCAAGTCCAATAACTGCTCTTCCTTTCATACCTAGATAAGATCCAACTGCAGGATTGAAATAAAACCCCATTTCAGTTCTAGCGTCATTTGCCTCTTCTATAATTTTTGGTAAAGCAGCGCGCATCTTATCTAACTCTTTGTCAAACAGGGCAGCGTCAATCCCTTCCATTTCTTTAAACCGGGAAAAATATTCAGCTTCTTCTTCGATTCGTTTTCTCGCTTCTAGTATTGAAACGGGTACAAATACATCCTCTAGTGAATGGACCAGACCTCCAATACTGCTTCCTACTAACCAATGTTCTTGAGGTGAGGCTACACGATCAGAGTCACTTGTTTTTTGTTCGAGCTCTCTTATTGTTTGGCTGCTCATAGAAATATAATATCACAATCCTGGAGAAAATTTACCCATAAAAAAAGACCCTCTCGGGTCTGCAATTAATTTAACTTCAGTAATGATAATTATATTCGAAGAATAAATTCTTCTCATTAATTCACAACATAAGAATTATAACACATTTGGCAAGTTTGTCAAAATTTTTCTTTTTCTGAGGCTAATCCCGAATTTCTAAAAGTGCATTTTTATCTAAAAATGTTTTAGCTCTTCTTCGTGATCTGTAATGTTTAACAGGATTTAAATCAGACATTGACATTAGATATGGGTGATCTTCCTCAGTCACAGTTAATGGGCCCAAAATTGGTAAGCGTAACCAATGCATTACCCCCTCAAACATTTGGTGCTCCTTCTCCTCACCAATTAGCTCCAAAAGTCGCAATTTTAAATTCAAATCTACCACTCTCACAAAATGCTCCAGTTTCTCTGAAGATCTGATCATTCTCAGGTATCGCACCACAATCTCATCATTAATTTGTATGGTCGCCATGCCGTAACTTAAATTAATATATCCAGTTACTGAATTTTCATACTCCCTTAAATCTTCAGGTGTACCTCGAATGATTCTAAAATTAGTTCTTAA
>CAYMIA010000003.1:0-108408 GCA_964390595.1 uncultured Gammaproteobacteria bacterium
CATACTCCCTTAAATCTTCAGGTGTACCTCGAATGATTCTAAAATTAGTTCTTAAGTCAGCTGCTTTAGCCAAAGCTGCCAACCTTTCAGGTGGGCAAACTATCTCATGATGAAACATTCCTGTATATTCAAAATCAATCTTTCCTGCCTCAACCAGTTGCATAAATTGATATTATCAAGCAATTGATTCTTGATTGCAAACAGTGTAATCTTAAAATCTGAAAATGATAAGTCATGCAATCATTCTAGCAGGAGGAAAAGGGGAGAGACTGCGTCCTCTAACCGATGACCGTCCTAAAGTTATGGTCGAGGTAGCAGACCAACCCATTCTTTTACATCAAATAGAGTGGCTAAAAAAACATGGCATAACCAAATTTGTAATTACCTGCAGCTATAAATATGAAGTCATTCAGAACTATTTTGGTGATGGCAGTAAATTTGGAGTAGAAATTGCCTATTCAATTGAAGAAACCCCTTTAGGTAGAGGCGGTGCCATTAAAAAAGCTTTTGAGCAAGAAATTCTCCAAGACGCTGAAAATGTCATAGTCACCAACGGTGATATTATAACCAACATGGATCTATCTAAATTAATCGCTCAACATGAAGCTCAAAACCCCACAGTCACTATTTTAATAGTGCCCTATATTTCCAGATGGGGAATAGTTAAAACGGATGAGAACGATCATGTTTTAGGATTTGAAGAAAAACCTCAGTTGCCTTATTGGATTAATGGAGGAATCTATGTCTTCAATAAAGAGATTGAGCCTTTACTTCCAGAAAATGGTGACCATGAAAAAGAAACATTCCCCAAAATTCAGACTGAAAAATTCTTAAGTTTTAAAGATGAAACTTTCTGGCGCGCAGTTGATGTCATCAAAGACCGCTCAGAAGCCGAAGCCTTCCTCGAATCCGGCAAAACCGATTTTAGTTAATTTTGGTGTGCCCTTCAAGTATCTTTGAAAAACTAGTGAGTTAGTATTATAATCCACCCATGGCATTTCAAGAACTTCTAGCTGTATTTGAAGCCCAAGAATCATACTTTCCAAATTTTTTAGCTGACTTAGCTTCGACAGGACATTCCTATGAGGCACTAAAAAAGCGCTTATCCCTAGACTATGATTTAGCAGAAGAATGGTGGGATGTAGTCAGATCTATGCCAAGTAAAGTTAGAGTTAGTCCCCGAGTTCATAATGGACTACATCTTCTTCAATCTATTGATGATAAATGGAGCAGCCCAGCAGGAAAAATAGTCGATGGCGCCAACATCGCAGATCTAGGTAAATGTAAGGAGGGCAATGCTCATAAATTTGTGCATAAAATGATATCTAGTAAGGTTTACACCTTTGATCAAGTAATGCTAGAACATTGCCAAGATCAATTAGGTCCGAATATTAAAAATTTTTTCTATGCAATTGGAGGCTCCTATTCTCCAATAGAAAGTTCAGTTTGGGTAGACGAAGCTTCTCCTAGAACTTTTGAACTACACGTAGCAAGAGTATCAAGGGATCCAAAGATCCAGACAATCCGATTTATGAGAGATTTAGATAAGGAAAGAAAATCTAGAAAACCTCCTTCTGGAGAAGTTATTTTTAAATCTTGGCTTGCTCAAGAAAGATTTTTACCTCATTTTAGAAGATGGGGGTTGGGTCCAGAGCAGGGATTAAAAATCGAAGAATATGATATGAATGAATTAGTTAAAAGACCTAACAAAAGAACCATGCCAGAATTAGGTTATTTTGATTTAGTTTCACTAATGGGAACTTGTCTTTATAGTATAGTTCAATCACCTAATAACTTAAGAGCATTTTTGATTAAAGGTGAATTACCTAGAATAGGTATTATTTCTATACCAGCTGAAGTTTTTTACAGCAAAGCACCTAGTCCTGTTCAGTCAACCAAGGTCAATACTCCTAAAATAGCAGAACAAGGATTTACTACTAAAGAAGAGGCAGATAAAGATAAAGAAACTAGACTTAGGCGAGAAATTGAATTACTTAGAGGAATTATCGGAACCCAATCAGAAGAAATAGAGTTATTAAAAAAATTAGTGCAAATTAAACGGCTTTAGAACACTTATCAGCAACTATTTCTTTTTAATATTTCCAGAAGGAGTTGCCGTAGCTTTTATTGAGGCAGCTGGAGAAGCGGGCTTTTTTTCTGGTTTGATCGAGCCAGTTGGGGTAATGTAGATAAAATCAGCCACTAACTGATCAGCGGTCTTTTTACCAACACCAGCGATGTATAAATTTTGTTTGATATCAGCAAAAGTAGCTTCATTTATGCCTTGCTGGTAACTGGTTTTTAAAGTAGTGATTACTTTTTGAATAGAGTTGTCATTTTTCAGAATCTGCAACCCACCACCATTAATTGATTGAACTCTGCCCCAAAACTGAACTAATGGAGAGACCTTAGTCGTAACCTGAAGCTGAATCTTTTTGGCAGTCATAATGTTTTTATCATCCACATCTCCCAGGGCGGCTATATAATCTCCCTCCTCAACATTTTTAAAAGAATACTTTTTAAATTTAGGATCATCTGAACCATAAAGTGTATATTCATTGATGACTATTGAGTAAGTTCCTGTTCTAGTATTCAGAATAATTTTATCTGAAGCAACCCGGGTGACAGATCCAACAAAAACTTTGTTTTGCATCTTCTGATTAACCTCAACTTTTAGTTTGGCAGCCTTGCTTGCTACCTCCTCTTTGATCAGCTTAATCTTGTCAGTTACATCAGCTGATGTAGATGCCTCAGCAGAGGCAGAAGCATCCAGAGCTAGGACAGGCTGGATAAATACCAAACTCCAAGCACCAAATACTAGATAAATGCCAAAGGCCAAATGCCAAATATCAAAACTCTTGAACTTTGAATTTAGAACTTTGAAATTGTTTGTAATTTGTAATTTGAAATTTGTCATTGCGCTAGCAAGAGCTTTGCTCATTTTTATCATAGTTTTTCCTCCGAGCGATACAACGTCAGCTGAACAGCTTTGGAGTTACCAGTGCTATCAAAAGCGCTAACAGTTAACTCGTTAACACCTGTGTTTAAGTCCACCACCTTGGAAAATTCCCCCTGACCGCTCGCTTGAATACCAACTGTCCCTTTTTCTGAAGTGATCAAAACAATTGAATTGGGCACAGAAGTACCAGAAACCACTGTCGTTTGATCAAACACCACAGAATTATCACTGGGAGTAGCTACCAGTAGATTAAAACTATGAGGAATGGTAGTAACGGGCCCACTGTTAGCCCAGTTATAGGCTGGGAAATCTTGGTCCAAATAGAACCGCAAGTAAAGCGCTCCAGCTATCACAATTACTACCAAAAGCAGTTGGGTCAGTATAAAAGTTCTAAATGAAATATCACCTGGATTCAGCTGTTTTTTAACTTCGAAAAAAGGTTGATCGATTCTTTCTGGTGGAGTTAATTTTTCTACCTCAGTCTCTCTTTTAGGCTCACTTATCTCAGTCTCCTTAGCTATATCATCAACCTCAACCTGATCTGGCTGTTTCTTCGCTTCATCGCTAGATTGGGGAGCAGCCTTTTTCATATCCTTTATACTAACAGACTGATCCAAATTACGAAAGCCTAAAAAGTGACTTGTAATTCATTTGTTCTCTTTGCTAGAATGCTAGGACGATGGACATCTACTGGTATGGACATTCCGAATTTAAGCTAAAAGGCAAGGATGCCACAATTCTGATTGATCCATATGATCCAGAAATGGTTGGATTAAAAGCTCCCAAGCCTGCGGACACAGAAGCTAATATCGTTTTGCAAACTCATGATCATCCCGATCACTCATTTTTAGCCGCAGCCGGAGAGAAGGCTTTAAAAATCACCGGACCTGGAGAATATGAGGTTAAAGGAGTCATGATTAATGGCATAACCACTCCACATGATAAAACAGCCGGATCAGAGCGGGGGAAAAACACCGTTTTTCATCTGCTAATGGATCGGTTAAACATCGTTCACCTCGGTGATTTAGGCGACCTTTTAACTGAAGAGCAGGTCCAAGAAATCGGTAGCGTCGATATTTTGCTAATACCAGTCGGCGGCACTTATACCATCACCTCTAAAGAAGCAGTTGAAGTTGTCACCCAACTTGAGCCTAAAATTATCATTCCGATGCATTACAATTTGCCTGGTCTAAAGTTTCCCTTAGAAGAAGTTGACCAATTTTTAAAGGAGATGGCCTCAGAAAACATTGAGCCTCAGGCCAAATTGTCAATCACTGTAGATAAACTACCAGAAGAGCCTCAAATCGTGGTTTTGACAAAAGCATAGAAAAAATGGCTATAACCTCGCAACCTGGTATTACTTTTAATACAGCTCCCAAGGCCTCAGATTTTGTGAGCAATAAAGCTACCAAGCTCCCTCCTCAAAACATTGATGCTGAACAATCCCTGCTCGGCGCATTAATGATCGATAAAGACGCGATTATCAACATCGCTGAAATGCTTGATCCTAGTCATTTCTACCGCAGTGAACAACACGGCCAAATTTACAACTCTATCTTAGAGCTGTTTGAAAAGCGCGAACCGATTGATTTAATCACCATCTCAGAGCGGCTTAAAGCCAAGGGTATGCTAGATAAGGTCGGTGGATCAGCTTATCTGACGGAACTAATCAATATGGTTCCCACAGCTGCCCATATTGAATCCTATGCCCGGATTATTAAAGAGCATGCTCTCCGCCGCGCCTTAATTTCTAGCTCCACCCGTTTTATTGAGGAGGCTTATGATGAGTCTGTTGGAGTCTACGATGTGATTGAAGATTGTGAGCAATCGATCTTTTCGATCTCCCAGCAACACATCAAAAGGGATTTTATTCAGCTCAAAGATGCAATCGCAGAGAGCTTTGACCGGCTCGATGAGCTCCAAAAAAACTCTAATAAGCTCCGGGGTGTGCCAACTGGTTTTAGAGACTTGGATCATAAACTGGCTGGTCTGCAAGATTCAAACTTGATTATCTTCGCCGCCCGCCCTGGTCAGGGAAAAACTAGCTTTGTTTTGAATGTTGCCCAACATGTGGCTGTCAATGAAGGTTTGCCAGTTGGATTTTTCTCCCTCGAGATGAGCCAAGAAGAACTCGTGGATAGGTTGCTGGTCGCCCAAGCTGATATCGATTCCTGGAAGTTAAAGACTGGCCGGCTTGATGAAAAAGATTTTGACAAACTCTCCCATGCCATGGGGCAATTAGCGGAAGCCCCACTTTTTATTGACGATACTCCAGGTGCATCATTGTCTGAGATCCGGACTAAAGCTAGAAGGTTGCAGATGGAGCATGGTTTAAAGCTAATCATCGTTGACTATTTGCAGCTGGTCCAAGTCAAAGGTTATGCCGACAATCGGGTGCAGCAAGTTTCTGAGATCTCTCAGGGCTTAAAAAACCTAGCTAGGGAGTTAAAAGTGCCTGTTTTTGCAGTTTCCCAGCTCTCCCGAGCCGTTGAAGCGCGTGGTAATAGACGCCCACAACTATCCGATCTCCGCGAATCAGGCGCGATCGAGCAAGATGCTGACGTAGTCATATTTATTTACAGGGAAGATCAAGATCAACCCGAACATGTTAAATTAGATATTCAAAAACACCGGAATGGGGCGATGGGGGAGATTGATCTAATCTTCAAAGGTGAACGCACCAAATTCTATGGCATGGAAAAAGCCCGCGCCTCTGGCATTCCTCCTAAACCCAAATCTGAAGAATCTGAATCCAGCGCTGCAAAAGCCGCTTAGGAGCTGTAAAAATGTTTGATGAGCTTCGGTAAATCTTCCTTAGTTTTTTCACCGGCTGCGAGCTTTTTCATGAAATCCTCAGGTGTTAACCAATAAAATTCTACAAAGTCATCTGGATTAAAATCCGGTACCTGGTCTGATTTGATTTCATAAACATTCATAAAAGCTGAAACATTATTTTGCGTAGGTGTTAAATGCCCAAGCAGCTCATATGGAATCACATTTAAATCCATATTCAACTCCTCTTTGACCTCTCTTTTTAATGCCTCCTCATAACTTTCTCCCGACTCAACATGGCCGCCCATGCTCATATCTAAACAAAGTGGAAAAATTCTTTTATTTGGGCCTCTTCTAGGAATCCAAAGTTGGCCGTTGGAATTGACTAAAAAAGCATTAACGACCCGGTAATTGGATTTATTAGTTGAATAAATCACAGATCGGAGCTCCTTGCCAACTACCTGATCATTCTCATCAACTAAATCTAAATATTCATCATTCATAACAAAGCTGTGTTCGCCTCCCTGTTCGGTGTGCCGAGAGAGGGAGTAAGGCTACCTTCCATGATGAATCATTGGAACGATCTTGTTCCGATTAGTACATCGGAATCGAACCTGGTTCGCCTCCCAGTCGGTGTGCCGAGAGAGGGAGTCGAACCCTCATGGACTTGCGCCCAAAGGTTTTTGAGACCTTCGTGTCTACCATTCCACCACCTCGGCTAAAGTATTAGCCTCAGCATGGAATGGACCATTCCTCCTGGGTTACCCTGGATCTTAAGATTGCTCTGAAGCAATCGCTTGTAGGTAACCCGTTAAAGATAGGTCACTATCTTCAACCCACCTCGGCTTATGTAGTGTATTTTAGCAAACTTAGTAAAAAGATGCTAACGAGTAGTCTAAATGCTAAAATATCAGCATGAATGTTGTTATTCTCCATGGTTGGGGACATAATGGAGAACTTTGGAGGTCTCTAGCCCAAAAACTAGGTTCAAATGCTGACTTTTTTGATATGCCGGGTTTTGGTGAAGAGCCCTTAGTCTCACCCGATTGGGGAGTCCCTGAATATGCTAATTGGGTGCGCAATAAAATCGACAAAAATACTCCAACTATCCTGTTGGGTCATTCATTTGGTGGCCGAATTGCCGCTGAGATTGCTTCTAAAAACCCCAAATGGCTCAAAGCTTTAATTTTATCTGGAGCTCCTTGTTTGCGTCGCCCCTCGATCGCTGTCAGATTCAAAATTAGTGCCTATAAAACCTTAAAACACTTAACGCCAGCTAAAATGAGACAGCTTTTCTTATCGTCAGATTTAAAAGCAGCTGAACAAGAAAATTTAGGATTAATTTTTCGAAATGTAGTGAGTTATGATCAAACTAAATCTCTAACCAATATCAAAGTTCCCACTTTGCTAATTTGGGGAGAAAACGACCAAGAAGTTCCCCTTAAAGTGGCGGAGGAGATGCAGCAATTAATTAAAGAATCCTGTATAAAAATTGTCCCCAATGTCGGTCATAATTCATATCTACAAAACCCAAATCTTTTCTTTGGCTATGTTCAAAAATTTATCAAAAGTTTGTAATATCATTTGGCCTTTAGCTGATTTTCTTTATCTTCTTCAACTAGAGGAGTATGAAACTCCCAGATATTTTAAAAGGCTCAAAAGATTTTTTTGGCGTCGCAATTTTCAAGTTAGAGACCATTTAAAATGGACCGATCGAGTGAAAATTACTTTTTATCTGATTCTACTCCCATCGCTTCTAATTCCACCATTAACTCCAATTTGGGTTGGTCTAGTCAATTCGCTTCTTGAACCGGCCTTCAATTTAATGAAAACCAATGCCCAAAAAAGAGCCGCCAATTACTTTGCTAAATTGGGCAATCAGATCAAAGTTATTGCTATTGCTGGTAGCTTCGGCAAAACTACAACCAAAAACTTTATTTATGAATTAATCAAATACAACTACAAAACTCAAATGATCCCAGGAAACATCAACACACCAATCGGTATTGCCAACTGGATTTTGACTAAATTCGATCCATCTAGTCAGATCTTGATTGTTGAGGTCGACACTTATTTTATTGGAGAAATTAAACAAAGTTTAGCCATCACCCCATCTGATATTTCTGTCCTAACTAATATTGCTGACCAGCACTTGGAACGATTTGGTAGTAAACAAAATTTAGCAACTGCTTTAAAAGAAGTTTTTAAATATGCTAAACCTAATGCTATTCATATTCAAAACAAAAGATCCAATCTCGAATATGCACTCGAAGTAGCTCAAGTTCTTAATATTCCTCAAGATATTATTGATGACACCATTAAAAAATTAACCCCACCAAACAGGCGTCGGAATTTAATTAAAGTGAACGATTTTGATGTCATAGATGATTCTTACAATATCAGCGAAACAACAGCTAAGTCAGGGATTGAATACGCCAAGGAGTTAGCTAAAAAATCCCAGAAAAGCTTAGCAGTTATTACCGGAGGCATCCCCGAACTAGGAAAGGAGAATAAGGCGGGTAATATCCATCTTGGCCAATTTTTAGATAAATCGGCTGATAGAATTATTTTGCTTCGAACAATTTTTAATCCAGAAATTAAAAAGGGGATTAAATATTCCGACAAAATTATTGAAGCGAGTTCAATGCCAGACGCCAAAACTAAATTAACCGACCTGGATCCTAAAAAATGGTTAGTACTAATGCAGCCCGAACTTAACGACTTGTATTTTTAATAAACTTTTCAACTATATCAGTCTCATAATTTAATTTTCTCGAGTTCCTCTCATCGTTATCTTTAAATGCCTGCTCAATTAAATGTGTTATCTGCTCTCTAAAACTATATCCACTGGCTTCCCAAAGGTAAAAAGCCATTGATCCAGGTATTGGGTTAACTTCGATGACAAATATCTCTTCGCGAGCGACCATAAAATCCACCCGAAGCATCCCTTTAGCTCTGATCAATTTAAACACATCAATCGCTAGACCTTGCAAAGCATCAGCCAGTTTATCAGAAATATTGGCCGGCAGTTCTCGGTCCAAAAAAGCCATTCCGGCTGACTTTTGTCCACCGCTTTGGTATTTATCAGCAAAAGATAGTATTGCATCTTTAGAGATCGGCTTTTCCACCTCACTTGCTTCGATCTGACCACTGACCCTCCTAACCGCTACATTATATTCCTTAATGTTGGTCATAAATTTCTCAACTAAAATCTCGCTATCAATCTGACTGGCTTCAAGCAGATGTTTTTTCAGCTCCACCTGAGTTTTAGCGATATTAATGGCAATACTTGAGCCTAAATGAACTGGTTTAATTATCAAGGGTAACTTTAATTTTTCCAAGAGATTGGTGACCACTTTATCGGTATCTTCTTTAACCTCATCGCTAAAAACTCTCAACCAAGGTGCTGTTTTAATGCCATTACTCTGTAGCACCTCTTTAGTGAGCACCTTATTCATAGCAATTGCACTAGCCTCAAGTGAAGTTGAAGTATAGGGAATGTTCAAAACTTCTAGTAAGCCTTGAACCTGTCCTGATTCGCCATTGCCACCATGAAAAGCTAAATATGCCCCATCTATATAAATCTTCCTGTTTAGGTTATCTTGATTTTGAAAATAAGCACTTTGGCTTTCCCTGGCAAAATTAACAACTAAAGGTTTGGTTTTTGAATAATCTTTCCTATTTAGAACTCTTGGATAGTAATAAAACAGACCATCCTGTCCAAGTCTAATCACCAGCGGTTGAAATAATTTTTTATCAATTTCTTCTAGTACCTGTAAACCGGTAATAACTGAGACCTCATGTTCAGCAGAAACTCCACCAAATAATATAGCTATTTTTTTCATTAGACCCTTTGGTTAATCACAAATTATATCAGCTTCCATTGACTTTATACAGCCTCAAGTATATATTTAAACAGCTATGAAAATTCAGCTGGTTGCAAAACCTCTAATTGATACTCAAAGTGATTACCTAGTCATCGCTAAATTTGAAGATCAACCTATTAGTCAAAGAATTGATTTAATTCAATCCTTTGAAAAAGAAAACCCCAAATTTGGTAAGTTGTATGAAACTCAATTGCTTTATCAGCCCTCCCAAAAGATCCTTTTGGTTGGAGCGGGTAAAAAGCCAGAGTTTGATATTAGCAAACTCCAAAATTGGTTTGGTTCAGCGACTAAATATCTGCTAGATAAAGCCAAGCTCGCTACCATCAGTGTCCCAGCCCTGGATAAATTTACCCCTCCACAGGTGACTGAGGCAGCAGCTATTGGCATTCAAATCGCTTCTTTTAACCCTCTAAGTGAACTGAAAGCTGAGTCAGAAGAGCCTAAACTCGTCACCATTGAGCTACTTGTTCCCAAAGCTGAAAATGGTTACCAACAAGGCATTAAAAAAGGCCAGATAATCTCAGAAGGAATTAATTTGGTCAGAAAACTGGGCGATCTTCCACCCAATATCATGACCCCAACCTACTTTTTAAATGAAGCCAAACGCCTCGCCAAAGAAAACAAACTCAAAATCACCGTTTTAACCGAAGATCAGGCTAAGAAAAAAGGGATGGGGAGTTTTGTAGCTGTTGCTCAAGGTTCGGATGAACCTTCTTACATGATCGCCCTAGAATATGATGGCGATATCAGAAATAAAGACAAATGGGCTATAGTAGGTAAGGGTATTACTCTGGATACCGGTGGACTTTCAATCAAACCTGGCGAAGCTATCCCTGAAATGAAATATGATATGTTAGGCGCAGCCAGCGCGTTAGGAGTGATCTCAGCCTTATCAGAACTAGATGCCAAAGTAAATGTGGTTGCTATAATGGCGGTCGCAGAGAATATGCCTAGCGGTAAAGCGATGCGCCCAGGCGATATAGTTAAAAGTTACAGCGGCAAAACAGTGGAGATTTTAAACACTGATGCTGAAGGGCGGTTGGTTCTAATTGATGCCCTCTCTTTTGCTCAAAAAGATTTCAAGGCCACCAAAATAGTTGATTTAGCCACTTTAACCGGTGCCATGATCGTGGCCCTTGGAGATCAAGCAACAGGCATCTTCTCCAATAATGATCAGTTCGTATCTGAACTACTTCTTAGCTCCGCCAAGGTTGGTGAAAAGATGTGGCAACTGCCAATGTTTGAAGAATACGGTGAATATCTTAAATCTGAATTTGCAGATATGCAAAATGTTGGTGGGGGATCGATGGGTCACCGCACAGCTGGTTCAATCACAGCTGCCAAATTTATCGAAAAAGTCATTGAAAGTAATACTCCCTGGATTCATTTAGACCTGGCTGGTACAGCCTGGGATATGAAACCTAAGCCCTACCGTGGAGTCGGTGCAACTGGAGTAGCACTAAAAACCCTAGTTGAGTTGATAAGTGGTTGACTTTTAATCTTTTATAGGTTAAAACTATATTTTGTTATGGCCACTATAGACTTCGAACAAGCACTGGAAAACTTTAGAAACTCAGAACCCAATCGAAACGCTCGAATTGCAGAAATTGCCCGGCATGAACGGGAAGCTCAAGCACTCAAAGACTCAATTGCCCAAGATTGGCAGAAACTTCTAGAAGCATTAACTCAAGAAAGAAGAAAAAGGCTGGCAGACAGATCCCTAGGTCTATGTAGTTTTTCCCATCCCAACCCTCCATTAGCTTTACCATTAGACCAGCTAAGATATATTTATCAGGAAGGCTGGCTAGAAGAAGAACAAGAAACAGCCTGGGAACGCTTCCATTTTGCCTCTAAGGTAGTCAACTCTGGAGATGGGGATCTGCTACATGTTTGTTCCAGGCACTCCTCGAGTTGGTTCTTAAAGGGGGGTATTGATGTTAGAATTTATGACAGCTTAGCAGCTGGATTTCGTAGCAACGTAGTTGAAGAAAATGGTCACTTATTTACTACTTTTAATGGCCGCAAAGATGTGACAGATGTTGAAGTCAGAACACCAAGCCTTGTTCCTGATGGCCTACACGAGTTTTTAGGATTACCTCCTTTACCCGGTAAATCTCCTTCCATCAACGTAGTTGGCTTAAGTAAAATTGGGCAAATATACCACAGCATGTAAATTTGTAGTCGCAAACTCAACAATTCTGTGCTAAAATTTTCGGTATGCTAAACATCAATGATCTGAGAAATGGTGCAGTCTTTAAAGAGGACAACAACCTCTATTTAGTTCTCAATTTTGAACACATTAAGATGGGGCGGGGTTCAGGAACTGTCAAACTCAAAGTTAAAAACTTAAAAACTGGCTCCCAAACTGAAAAATCTTTTATCACTGGAGCTAGGGTAGAGGAGGCAGATGTGGAAAAGAAAAAAGCCCAATTCCTTTATGGTGATGATGACAATCTAAATTTTATGGATCCAGGAACCTATGAACAATTCGCTCTCCCCAAAGAAGTAGCAGGGGATCATGCCAAATTTTTGCAAGATGGGCTAGAAGTAGTCTTGATCGTTGCCGAAGGCGAGGCATTAGGAATGGAGCTTCCTAACAGCATAATCTATAAAATTAAAGAGACTGGCCCTGGTGAAAAAGGGAATACAGTTTCCAATGTCTACAAGGAAGCAGTCATGGATAACGACTTAATGGTTCGGGTGCCCATGTTTATGAAAGACGGTGACAAAGTCAAAGTTGATACTAGAACCGGCGAATATGTCGAGCGGGTTAAGTAGCTAAGAGTTTTTTCAAAAGAGAATCAACAGTTTCTTTATTCTCGTCATAATACTTCTTTAAACTTGGCACCAAGTCCATCTCTGAAATCTCCTCTAATGGGACAAATTTCAGCTGCAAACCTTCATTTCCAATTCTAACTTCAGCTGCCTCTTCCTGGGTCAGTCGAACATAATAAACCATTACTTGCTCACCTGGATGATGCAAACTAGGTCTGCTAAGTAGGAATTTGTAATTTGATGGCTTGATGCAAATCTCTTCATCGAGTTCTCTTAAAAGGGTCTGCTCTGCACTTTCTCCAGGCTCTCGGCCACCACCAACCAGTGACCACTTATGAGGATTCCGATCATTCTCATCACGCTGCTGCATCAAAACTTTACCATCATAAACCACAAATGCCTGAACTGTTGCAAACTCCATCCTCTAATTATCCCACACCCGGTGTGGGATATAAATTCTAATTCTTGATTATCTAGGAGTTAATTTATTAAACTAAAACTCATGCCGAAGAAAATTACTAAAGCCGTTATTCCTGCTGCAGGTTTTGGAACCAGGTTTTTGCCTTGGACCAAGGCTATGCCCAAGGAGATGCTGCCCATTGTGGATAAGCCTGTCATCCAATATGTTGTCGAAGAAGTAGTCGCTTCAGGCATCAGTGATATAGTTATTGTCACCGGCGCCAATAAACGCGCCATCGAAGATCATTTTGATGATCCAACCGAGGATTTAGCTCAAAATTTAATCAAAGCCAATAAGGGCGAACTACTTGCAGAAGCTAAAAAAATCTCTGAACTAGCTAATTTTATCTACATCCGCCAAAAAGGCCCTTATGGCAACGGCTCGCCAGTCCTTTCCGCTGAGCCAGTCATAGATGGCGAACCCTTTGTCGTTATCTGGGGAGATGAATTCATTTATTCTGATCCACCCAGGCTCGCTCAGATGATCGATGCCTATGAAAAATATGGTGGTATTGTCATGTCCGGAATGAAAATCGATGACCCAACTGTTTTGAGTCGCTATGGGGTAGCTGATATCAGTCCAGTTGAGGAGGGAGTTCATCAGGTTAAACGCATCGTTGAAAAACCAGAGGTTGGTCAAGCCCCCTCTAACATCGCTTTACTCGGAGCCTATATCTTACCTCCAGAGATCTTTGCTGCCCTAAAACAACTCAAACCAGGTAAGGGCGGAGAGATCTGGTTAATTGAAGCGATCAATCTATTACAAGAGCAAGGCGTCCCTGTTTTTGCAGTTGAGGTCAAAAATGCTAAATACTATGATACAGGTAACAAGTTAGAATATCTCAAAACCATGGTCGAACTAGCTCTCAAACATGAAGATATCGGTCAGGATTTTCAAAATTTCTTAGAAACTTTAGTAATGAAAGACCTGAAGAGCTAAAAAGACTGCAAAAACTGTGGCCACTTGGGTAAAAATTCCAAAAAGGGGAGTGGCCCGGCCTTGAAGGTGGTGTTGAAGACTATAAATCCAAGAAAAAGGTGGAAACTTCCAGTGGAAAAACCAATAAGGAATTTGAGCCAAATCCAAAAACCAAGCCGCGAAAACCGCCACCAGATAATAGATCGGATCCATATTTCTGCCAAAAATTACATAAGATAGAGCTAGCCCCAGGCTTAAGTCAAGCGCGCCTTCTAGAAATAAATGCATCTTTGATTTCTCGCGCCAGCCCCGGCCCTCATCCCAGTGGGGGATCATATCTAAAAAAGGATGAGAGATAAAAGCTAAGGTTACTCCAATTAAAGGGTCTGGAACAGCGTAAGCAATCGCGCCGCCCACTAATGCGTGTGCAGTAGCAGTCATAATCTGTTGATTTAAATCAACCTTAGTTATTATAGCAGGTTGTGTAAATTAGACAAACAAGCTTTATTTAGGTTAGTATTAGCAATAAATGCATCCAGTTATCATCTCAGTTGGGACATTTGCCATCACCTCTTTTGGACTATTCTTATTCCTGGCCTTTCTGGCCGCAACCTTCGCGGTCTGGCGGATCGCCCGCGTTTATGAGCTCTCACCAGAGCGGATCATCGATTTAGTTTTGGGAATTTCCATTATCAGTCTGATCGGAGCGCGGATTTATTACATCGCCTTTCATTTAAGTCAATTTAGCGGGCCTCTTCAAATGATCCTGTTTTTACGTTTTTCCGGACTATCCTTTTGGGGCGGGCTAATCGCTGGAATCGCTGCGTTGGTTTTTTTAACCAGAAAATTTCATTTAAATTTTCTCCAAATCAGTGATTTTGTGAGTTTAGGGCTTTTAATCGGACTAGTCTTAGGCGATTTTGGTTGTTTGCTGAGCAGCTGTCAGCCTGGAATTGTCAGCCAGAGTTTTTTGTCTGTTACCCAAGTTGGTTTAATCGGCAAACGCTTTCCCATTCAATTGTTTGAATCTCTAGTCACTTTGAGTTTATTTATCTATCTATGGAAACAAAGCGTCAGATTTCATCTATCTGGCATAATTACCGCCCAAACTCTAATTCTGCTGGGCGCAATTAAGCTCATTACTGAATTCTTCCGGGCCGATACTCAAAAAGTCTGGGTCAATTTATCACTGGGTCATATTTTTTCTCTAATCATGATCTTTATCGGAACTGGACTCTACATGCAGCTTTCTAAGGTTAGTTTTTCCGATATTGGTTGGTATTTGAAAAAATTATTAACCAGCCAAAAAAGCCGCCAAGCAGCTATTTCAAAAGCTAAGAGGCAATGGTATAATCTTAAAACAAATTCCTACTTTGGAATAAAAAGAAAATGGAAGGAAACTTTTAAAAAATTAAATGTTAAATCTACCCCGCCAAAGTTTTGAAAAAATTAAGAAAGTTTTACTTAGGCAAGAAAAAGAAGTTGAGGAAGATCTAGAAAGAATCGAGAAAGACGATCCAGTTTTATCTGATGGTTTAGCTGAAAGCTTAGAACCCGGCACAGAATCCTGGATGGCTGAAGTTCATACCAGAGCGACTGCTATGAAGGAAAATCTGCAAGACCTCCTTTTAAAGACCAAAAAAGCCTTAGCTAATTTAAATTCTGGCAAATATGGTAAATGCGAAAATTGTGGTAAACCGATCGAAATCGAGCGCCTGGAAGCAATTCCTACTGCCACACTTTGTATGGTCTGCTCCAAAAAAGTCGCCCGTTCGTAAAACTCCGTTAAGCCTAGCGCTTGAAAGTAATCCCATAGTCAAATATAATAGATGTCACTATTGTATTTTAAAAATATTTAGTCTTATTATGAAAAAAGTGGGAAAAACACTCGAAGATTTTTCTAAGAAAAATCTGATTCAAATAGATAGAGAATTTAGGAACCTCCCCGGGGAGGTTGTTCTAACTGGCAAAACGCTGACCCTTCAAGAAATAATTGCGGTGGCCCGTTATAACGCCCCAGTCAAATTTACCCAAAATAAACAGATTTTAGACCGGATTAGAACTTGCTATGAAACTATGATCAAAGACGTTAGAGCAGGCATCCCCATCTATGGTTGCAATACCGGGTACGGCGCCAGAGCGTCTAGGGTTTTAACAGATGGCACTCCTGATCAAAGAATCGAACTCGCCAAAATGATCTCAGAAGGCATCGCTCATATCGATGTTTCGGTTGGCCCACTTTTTGACAAAGAAATTATTAGAGGCGCAATGTTAATCAGAATAAATATGCTGATGCAAGGAGTTAGCGCGGTCAAGATTGAAGACTTGGAGATCTATCGTCAAATGTTAAACAACCAAATTACTCCACTCGTCAGCCAGTACGGTGGAATTGGCGCATCAGGAGATCTGGCCCATAATTGCCGGGTTTTAAGTGCCGCCAGACAACTTTCTGGAGTCAAAGTTTGGGATAAAAATGGCGTCATTAAAGAAGCTAAAGAGGCCCTAACTGAAGCTGGTATTCCCGCCCTCAAGCTAGATCCCAAAGCTGGTTTGGGGCTTGTCAACGGCGATAATTTCTCAACGTCCCTAGCGACTATCCTAGCCGTGGATACGCTCCAAGCGCTACTGGTTTCCTGTATCACTGGCGCCATGTCGATTGAGGTTTTAAGAGGCAGTAACCGGTCCTTCCATACTTTGCTTTCTGATGTCCGGCCCCATCCTGGGCAAAAACAGGTCGCCTCAATTTACAGGTATCTGCTAGATGCAAGCAAACTAATCTATCAGGAGATGGATGGACATAAAATCAAACCCAAGGGAGTTAACGTCCAGGATGCTTATAGCCTGCGTTGTCTGTCTCAATATCACGCTCCTAACTTTGAAAAAATACTCTCTATATTTAGTACCATCACCATCAACGCCAACTCAGTTTCAGACAATCCACTCTGGGTCTCTCCTGAGTTTGCCAGTCCTGGAGAAAAACCTTGGCAATGGGTGAGTGGTGGTAATTTCTTGGCCATGCACATGGCCGAATCAATGGACGGACTTAGAAAAACTATGACCCAAATCGTTAAATTAAACGATCGTCATCTGGCCCGGATGGTCAATCCAGATGAAAATAATGGTCTGCCAGCCAATCTGTCTGACCGCAAAGCCCCCACTCAGTGTGTTTTTAAAGGGGTTCAAATTCAATCCGGGATGTTTGAGGTCTACTCAACACTCCTTTCCATCCCAGTGACGACTTTTTTTGGAGTTCACGAAGAGATGAACCAGGATGTCACCTCCCATGCACTCACCTCTGGAATCTTAGGCTTAGAAAATCTAAAGTTAGTCCGGTATTCAATCGCTCAAAACCTCCTAGCAATCACTCAAGCTGTTGATCTTCTAGGTGGCCCTAATAATTTATCAGTTAAAACTAAACCAATCTATGAACTAGTCAGGTCAAAAACTGTCTATGTTGAAAAGGAAAGACCTCTTAATAATGATATCGAGGCAGTTTATCAATCATTGATATCAGGTGAATTAATTAGTCTAATGAGAGAGCAAGTCTTTAATGAATTTACAAATTAATGGGTACATCAAAGCCTACTATACAGCAACTATCTGATTGGCTAACTGATTTTAACTTTAACTCGCTTACTTCCGAGGAAGATTTAGCAAAAGAAGCCGAAAAAAAAGTCCTCGCTCTTTTTTCCCGGGCTGCCCAAGAGATCCCAGCTTACCAGGACTTTCTTAAAAAAAACCATTTCAATCCCAAAAGTGTTCAAAGCTTTAGTGATTATCCAAAAGTTCCCCTCACTACTAAAGAAAATTATATCGATCAATACCCGGCAGAAGACCGCTGTTTTGAAGGTACGCTAGAGCACATACATATGATCTCTACCAGTTCGGGGACTACCGGCACTCCTCATTTTTGGCCCAGAAATCTCCAGGCTGAAATCGAAGGAGCCTACGCACATGAGCTAATTTTGAAAGAGGTCTTTCAAATAGATCAGCTAAAAACCCTTTTAATTGTTGGTTTTGCTATGGGTAATTGGATTGCAGGTACCTTTACTTTGGCAAGCGCCAATTTGGTTTCCTGGAAAGGTTACAAGTTAACAACCATGACGCCAGGCTACTCGGCGCAACCAATTATGGATTCAATTAGATCACTCAAAGATAGCTTTGATCAGATCATCATTGCTGGACATACCCCTTTTTTGAAAGAATTAGTCGAAGCAATTGCTAACTCAGATATTGAAAGCGTCAGAAATAAAATTAAGCTTTTGGGAACAGGCCAAGCTGTGAGCGAAAACTGGCGCTCCTTTATAAATCAAACTTTGGGATCAAAAAAGGCCAATAATTTTATTAATCTGTATGGTTCCGCTGACGCTGCATTAATGGGATTTGAAACACCTGAGTCAATCAATATCCGCCAAATAGTTACCCAGGATTCAGTTAAAAACAAAGCACTTTTTAATGAAAACCGGGTGCCTTCTCTCTACAACTATGATCCCAGATTAACCTTTTTTGAAGAGGTAGCAGGGGAGTTGGTGATTACCAAAGACACTGGTTGCCCACTCATTAGGTATAACATTCAAGACACCGGTGGCGTGATTAGCAATCAAAAGATGAAAGAGCTACTCAGTCAAAATTTAGGACAGGGGAGCCTACCATTTGTTTATCTTTTTGGACGGGATAAATTCATGGTCAAAATATATGGCGCTAATGTCTACTCCGAGCATGTTGAGCAAGCACTTGGACATAATCAGCTTCAGCCACACATATCTGGCCGGTTTTTAATGGAAATGATCACAGATGATAATAACAACCCCAGGCTTGTTTGTAGGGTTGAGCTGAAAGAAGGAGTTAAAGAAAATAAAAAATTAGCTTCACTGATCCAACAGATCTTTATTGATGAGATTAGAAAAATAAACACTGAGTACAACTATGTCTTGGGTGAAATGGGGGATAAAGCCAGCCCACTTATTCTCCTACACAAACACTCCGATCCAAAATATTTCCCAAAAGACCAAATAAAAAAGACAGGATAAAATGAAAATTAAAAAAGACCAAGTTAAAGAGGGAATATTAAAAGAACTTTACAAAATAAGGCATCCTTCTATTGAATTTGATGAACTTTCCTATCAAATGATGGTTAATAAAATTCAAAATCAAACTGATCTGCCCTCAAAAAAAACCAATATTGATATTCCATCCAAGAAAGCTTTTTTTGATTTAACAACTTCTAGAAACAGACAGCTCATTACTATTGATGAGCAGAATATTTTAAGAAATACTGTGGTGGCTTTCTTTGGCCTAAGCGTCGGCAGCCACGCCGCCCTAACTTGGATGATGGAATCAAGGGCTGATGCAATCAAAATAATTGACCCCGATACTATCTCCGCATCAAATTTAAATAGACTCCGCTATGGTTGGGATGATTTGGGTAAATACAAAGTTGATACAGTTGCTGATCAAATATTAGCAATTAATCCCTTCGCGAAAATTTTTTCATCCACTAAAACTGATCCCGAATCGATCAAAAACTTTTTTAAAAAGGAACCAATCCCCGCAATTATTGTTGATGAAATCGACGACTTCGAGAGCAAGGTTCTTCTTAGAAAATTAGCCAAAGAAGGTAAAATACCTTTAATATCGGCCGCTGATGTCGGTGATAATATACATATTGATATAGAGCGCTATGATACCGATAGGGAAGTGCAACCATTCCTGGGCCGAGTTCCCAATGTTAATAAAATTACATTTTCTAAACTAAGCGATCTAGAGAAGAAGAAACTAATAATTAAATTAGTCGGATTTGAGGATAACTCCAGTCGGATGCTTGAGTCTTTGATGTCTATTGGTGGATCAATCGTAACCTGGCCACAGTTAGGTGCTACAGCTACAATTTCTGGCGGGGCAATAGCAACTATTATTAAAAAAATCAAACTAGGGGAGAGTGTCAAAAGTGGCAGATATATTATATCCTTGGATAATATCTTTAACTCAGAGTCGGGTTCTAGCCAGAATAAAAAGAAAATCGATGAAAAAATTAATAAGATCCGGAGGATTCTAAAAATATGATACCAAAGGAGCCCTATATTCTGTGGGAAACCAAAATCTCAGACAATTCCGCAAATCCGATGGTTGATTTAGTGAGATATGCGACCTTAGCTCCGAGTAGCCATAACACCCAACCTTGGAAGTTTTACTTAGGAGAGGATGAAATAAAAATTCTCCCAGATTCTACTCGGCGTCTGGAATATGCTGATCGTGCAGATAGGCAGCTATACATCAGCTTGGGGTGTGCCCTCACCAATTTGCTTATAGCCGCTTCTCGCCTTGGTTATAAGTATAATGTTAGCTATTTACCTGAAGATGAATTGGAAAACGTGGCCGTTAGCATCAAACTGACTAAGTCTAAAAAAACAAGTCCAGAGTTATTTCCTTTTTTAACCAAACGCGTAACCAACCGCAATAAATATTTAAAGCGCCCAATTGAGGAATCAATTGTTCAAGAAATTTTAGACGCCTCAAAAGATCCGTTAATAAAGATTTACCTTACGAGTGACCTCAGAATTAGGGCAGATATATCTCAACTCATCTATGAAGCAACAGTTTTTGCCTTCAATGATCAAATATTTAAGGATGAATTGTCAGTTTGGGTCCGCTCTGTCTTTACCAAATCGAACGATGGCATACCTTTATTTGGCTTTGGTATGCCAGAAATATTATCAGTTATAGCCCCCCTGATGATCAAAAAAATGCCCGCTAAAATTCAAGCTAATCTAGATAAAAAGCTCGTCAGTTCCTCTCCCGCTCTCATGGTCATAACATCAAGGGTAAATAATCATGAAGCATGGATTAAAATTGGCCAAACTTTTGAACTAATTAACTTAATTTGTACCAAACATGGGATCTCAGTAGCTCCGCTTGCATCAATTATCGAACACCCAGATTCTAATCAAAAACTGAAGTCTATTATAGCAACAGATCAAAAACCTTTGTTTTTTGCCAGACTAGGCTATTCAACAAAAGTGCCTCATCATAGTCCAAGAAGAGATATTCAAGAAGTTATAGTTAATGTATGATAAAGGTATGGTCTCGTTTGAGCTTCTTGGAGTTATTGCATCAGCCATTGGAAATATCTTCCTAGGGTATTTTACCTATAATAAAAATCTAAAAAGCGAGACTAACAAATACTTCTTTTTCTTTACTTTTTCTCTAGCCGCCTATCTAGCTTTTAACTACTTCGCTCTTCACCAAACAGCAGATATATGGACCTTTTTCTGGATTAAAATGACCATCACCATCGCTTTGATCATTAATCTAACGTTCTTGCTTTTTATGAATGCCTTTCCCAATCTAAACTTAAGTTTAAAACCTAAAGTATTTTGGATAGCATTAATCTCTACTGTCATTATGATCCCATTAGTCCAGCTGAATATAGTCTTTACTGGCATTCAACCCCACACTACCCAGCCCATTCCAGGTCCGGGGATAGCGCTTTTTTTATTACATACATTCATTTTTCTTGGAGGTGGATTCTTCTTTCTGATAAAAAAATTTATCGGATCATCAGGCGTTAAGAAAACTCAGATCAAGTTACTCTTTTTAGGGGCAGTATTTATGTTCCTTTCCATAGTGACAACAAATCTAATATTTGTTGTGCTACTGCATACCACTCAATTTGTCGGTCTGTTACCAATCTATGCTGTTGTGTTTGTCAGTTTTATCAGTTACGCGATAGTCAGACATCGATTCCTCGATATCGGCTTTGTTGTTGCCCGAACGGTTGCATACTCACTCTTAATCACCATAATGGGTTTGTTCTATGTAGTGATAACTTATTCTCTAAGCTCCTTTTTCTTTAAATTTCAATCAACTCTAAATCAGTTAGTCATCTACGCCATGATCACACTTGTAGTAGCTCTTTCCTTTGATCGCGTCAGACAAGTCGTTGAAAGACTGACAGATAAAATCTTTTTTAAAGGACATTATGATTCCAACCAGCTTCTGTCTACCCTAAGTAACATTATGAGTTCAACCATCGAACTAAAAACTTTAACCAATAATATTTTGGTGACTTTAATCTCTCAAATGCGGATCTCTAAAGGAATTATTGTTTTAATAGATCAAGGCCGAATCTATGATGTCGTTTGGGAGGGTTATCAGCACCAACCAGTCTATTCATTTGCACAAACTATCCCATTTTTATATAAGGACGAAACTATCATCTTTGATGAACTGGATGAAGGACCTCTCAAGCAATTGCTTCGTGATATGGAATTCTCAGTCTCTAAAATTCTAAAAGTCAAAAATGAAGTGATTGGACTAGTGCTCCTAGGTGATAAATCCTCAGGAGATGCTTACTCAGAACAGGATATTAAAGTCATCAATATCTTTGCTCCAGAGGCTGCAGTGGCGATTCAAAATGCTCAGTCATATGACAAAATCAAAAAGTTTAATGTGACCTTAACTCAAGAGATTCAAAAAGCCACCTCCGAGCTTCAGGCAGCTAACACCAAACTTCAGGAGTTAGATAAACTCAAAGATGATTTTGTTTCCATCGCCTCTCATGAACTAAGAACCCCAATGACCGCTATCAGATCCTATGCTTGGATGGCCCTGAATAGGCCAGATGTTCCGCTCTCAGACCGGATTAAAAAGTATCTCTCCCGGACCTTAATCTCCACTGAGCGCCTCATTAATTTAGTTAATGATATGTTGAACATCTCCAGAATCGAATCTGGCCGTGTTGAAATATCTCCCAAGGCTTTTGATATGTCAACTTTAGTGAATGATTGTCTAATGGAAATTACTGCCAGAGCCAAAGAAAAAAACCTCCATTTAGAAATGGATACCACCTCTATTCCTCAAGTTTTTGCTGATCTAGATAAGGTTCATCAAGTGCTCTTGAATTTGCTTGGAAATGCCTTGAAATTTACTCCAACTGATGGAACTATCAAAGTTAACTTCTTTACTGATGGGCAATTTTTAGAAACCACAGTGAAAGACTCAGGTGTTGGTATCTCCAAAGATGATCTATCCAGTCTGTTTAAAAAGTTTGGTCGATTAGATAACTCCTATGTTGCTGCCGCTACCTCAGGAGGGACTGGTTTAGGGCTGTTTATCTGCAAAAGTTTGATTGAGTTGATGGGTGGAAAGATCTGGGCCAGCTCCGAAGGAGTGGGAAAGGGTACCTCATTCACATTCTCTCTACCCATCGCCACTAAGATTAATCTTTCCAAAGCCAGTCAATTTACTAATAAAGTCGAAGGGGAGGCTAAAATACTCGAGCCAGTTGCTATCTAATAGCCTTTATAGTATAACTTATAATTATGGAACCAAATAACCCTGACCCTCTAAAGAAAGTTGCGCCTTTAGCTTCTCAAAACAGCTCGATTAGAATTTTAATAGTTGAGGACGATCAATTCTTAAGAGAGTTTTATCAAGAGCTACTAACAACCGAAGGATTTAGCGTTGATTCGGCCTCGGATGGCGATATCGCTGTGACTAAAATCCATGATGGTGGTTACAATTTAATCATGCTCGATATCATGCTTCCCAAAAAAGATGGTCTCCAAATTCTGCGCGAAAATAAGGTCAATCCACCAGCCAAACCCAATGGCAAAATAGTTGTCCTGACAAATTTGGGTCAGGACGCCATTATCAAACAATGTTTTGATTTGGGTGCAGCCGGCTATATTATCAAATCTGCTCTCAACCCAGATCAAGTTTTAAATGAAATCCACAACTATTTAAAATCCTAAATTGTGAAGCTAAAAATCCTCTATAGTGATGACGCGATGCTGGTCATTGACAAGCCAGCCGGTCTAATCGTTGATCCTAATACTACCTCAACAGAGATTACTTTAGCTCAGATACTTCAAGAAGAGTACCAAATTCCCCTAGAAAGGGGAGGGGTAGTTCATAGACTAGATAAAGACACCTCGGGTATTTTGCTTGCCGCCAAAACTAGTCAAGCGCTTGAAGTTCTGCAAAGTCAGTTTAAGGAGAGGACCATCAAAAAAGTCTATACCGCTTTAGTTCATGGAATAATTGATGAGGAAGGGCGGATTGTGGAACAGATTGCCCGCAACCCCTCTGAGCGGGAAAAGTTTATGGTAGTTGATAAAAAAAGAGATCCTAATTTAGTAGGCAAGGAGGCAGTCACCCGTTTTAAAAGAACGCAGAAGCTAGCACTAAGCGAAGAAACCTTAAACGACCTCTTTGAAGAGTTTAATAAAATTCAATTTAAAAAACTGCGCTCCAGCAAATACTCAGAGTTTAGCCTAATTTCTGCCTTTCCAGAAACTGGACGGACTCACCAAATTAGGGTACATTTAAAGTATATTGGATATCCGATTGTGGCGGATCAAAAATACACCGGCAGGCGAACCGTCAGGTTGGATCACCGCTGGTGTCCCAGACAATTTTTGCACGCCAGTAAAATTGAATTTGACCATCCAATAAAAAAGCAGCGGTTAAATTTCGAAAGTCCGTTGCCAGATGATTTGCAGTCAGCTTTAAATCTCCTGCAAAAAGTCGAGTAGATCCTAGCCCAAAATGCAGAATATATTTATACAGTTAGCAATCATCCTCTCCCTGGCCTCTCTACTTGGATTTATTGTCCGCAAACTCAAACTACCCCTTTTGGTGGCTTATTTATTGGTTGGCATGGTGCTTTCTTCAGTCAGTTTGTTGGACTTAAAACATTCACCGGTCTTTATTTTACCTGAAATAGGAACCGCTTTTGTACTTTTCTTAATCGGCATGGAGCTAGATCTACGTGAGGTTAGAGCACTGGGAAAGCCTATTCTAATAGTCGGTCTGCTTCAAATCTTAATCTCAGCCCTAGCCGGCTATAGCATCTCCTCCTTATTTGGTTTTCCTGGAATGCAAGCCTTCTACATAGGAGTTGGCTTATCTTTTTCCTCAACCATAGTGGTGATTAAGCTGTTACTAGAAAGAAAAGATCTTAATTCACTTTATGGCAAACTCTCCTTAGGCGTGCTGCTTCTAGAGGATCTCATCGCCGTCTTGGTTCTAATGTTTATTTCAGTTGGGTCGAGCGCTTTTAACCTAGGATTGCAAAGCAGTTTTCCTATCATCGCACTAATTCTAAAGGGCTTAAGTTTAATTATTGGTGGTTACCTCCTGTCGCGCTTTGTTCTGCCTAAAATATTCACTGTAATCGCCAAGTCCAGTGAACTGCTCTTTTTAACTGCCATAGCCTGGTGTTTTGTATTTACATCAATTGCCCTGTTGCTTGGATTTTCCCTAGTCATTGGCGCGTTCCTGGCCGGAGTAGCGCTGGCCTCCTCTCCTTTTCACTACCACATCTCTGGCAAGATCCGCCCCTTAAGAGATTTTTTCTTAATACTTTTTTTTGTTTATTTAGGCGCTCAGTCCCAGTTACAAGCAGTTGCCGCGCATATCACTCTAATCGCCATTTTTGTGGCTTTCGCACTAATTGTCAAACCACTGATCTATCTACTTTTATTTGGTGCTTTTGGGTTTAAAAGACATACTATCTTTCAAGCCTCATTGAATCTGTCGCAGATATCTGAGTTTTCTCTAATTATCTTACTTGTTGGGGTTCAGTTTGGTATAGTCGATCAAAGCGCGCTATCAATCATGGCGATGACCACCATAATTACCATTACTCTGTCATCTATTTTGATATCTAGATCAAAGAAAATCTACCCAATTGTCAAACCGCTACTGAATTTCTTTGAAGTAAGTGGCAAATTCCATGATCAGGAGCAAAGAGAAGACCATGATCTTTCAGATCATGTCGTAGTTATTGGTGCCCACCGGATTGGTGGCCCGATAGTCGACTTTCTAAAAAAAGAAGAGATCCCTTTTATCGTCCTAGATTTTAATCCAGAGATAGTTAAAAAACTTCTCAAACAAAAAATTAAAGTTATTTATGGCGACTTAGGAGATGAAGACGTACTGGACACAATTAAAACTCCAGTTGCCAAATTAGTTATCTCCACCTCATCTAATTTAGATGACAACAAAGCTCTAATCGCCTATCTTAAAAGAAAAAGGTCCGAATCCAAAGTTATTGTTAGGGCCAGTGAACATGACGATGTCGATGACTTAAAAAAGCTTGGCGCCGATTATGTCATCTTTCCTGAAGATGTCTCGGCTGACTTTTTAGTTACCCAGCTAAAAACTCATTGGCCTAGAATTTATATCAAAGAAAACCCCTGAGCCTGTTGACATTTTTCACAGCCAGCAGGATAATAGAAATATGGCTGATGGATCTTTCTTTAAAGGTGAGAAAAAGAAGCAAAAGAAAGGACAAGGCGCAAGACCCATCTCAATTGCGCCAGTATTTACTCCACCTTCGATCATCAAAAAAGGTAAAGATAAGTGGTAATCCTTTAAAGAGCAGAGCAGGATAGATTAGTCTTCAGACGGAATCTAAAAATTCCATGCCCAGAAAAAACTCTGTCAAAAAACCAAAAAAAGTTCTATCGCCCAAAGGCTCGTCTCCAACCAGACTGGCCTTGATCGCTCTATCTATTGTGATAGGGATTATCCTATTTGGAAAAATCATTGAATGGGTGACCAGTTTATATCAACCAATAACCAAAGATCTGCTTGTTAAAAAAACTGCCAGTTGGGATGGCCGCTCCAACATTAATATCGCCTTCAAAACTGATACTATCTCAGTAATTTCATATAATCCCCAAAGTCAAAAAATGACTATTCTTAATCTCCCAAATAACCTCTATATGGAATTACCAAAGGGGTATGGTTCATGGAGTTTAGGTAGTGTCTACGACTTAGGCCAAAGTGAAAATCCGCCTGTGGGATCTGAGCTGCTCAAAGAATCATTAACTAAATTACTTGGCCTGCCAATGGACGCTTACATTACCTTAGATCAAAACTCTAAACCGGTTGACAAACTTTTGGGGGAGATCAAATCTAATCCGATCAGTACCATCTCGCTGGTCAGGCAGATTAAAACTGACTTAACTCCGCTTGAGGCAGTCAGAATTCTCAAAGCTTTTAGTTCAACACGGGCTGATAAACAAGAAGTCCTCGACTTTGCCAGCTCAGAGATCACAATTAGCAAACTCCTGCCAGATTCATCCCGTGTTTTAGGGATCAATACTGTGGCGCTAGACACATTTATCCGGGAAAAAATGGCTGACCCGAACTTTACAGGGGAGGGGATGGACATCGCTGTTTATAACGCCACCAGTCATTTTGGACTAGCTACCGAGCTCTCCCGTGCCATTACCAATATGGGTGGAAACGTTATTTTTACCTCAAATACCGAAAATTATCTGAAAACCTCGATCGTCACCTCAACTGATCCTCAAAAAGAGACTTCTAAAAGAATTACTCAGCTGTTCGCGCCTCAATGTTTGAAAAGCAAGTGCGCCAGCACCGATCCTAAAATCACCACCTCCCGTGCTCAAATCAACGTTATAGTGGGCGAAGACTACTTTGAAGCAGTTCACGCTCGCTAAATTAAAAAGATCTTGCTACAATTGGTGCTATGATCTGGTTGTTGGTATTAGTTATTATTTTTCTAATCTCGTTTTTTCTGGCTTGGGCCTCTCTGCGGGACTTTCACGAGTTTCCCAAAAGCAGCCACGATTACGCTTCCTTCTGGATTCAAAATCCGCCCGCCTTAACCCCTGAATTGATTGATAAAATACATGCCCTCAGTTTAGAAAAGGAGTATATCGTTTCATTTGAAAAAATATGGAGGAAAGATAGTGAAGCTTTGGTAATTTATGCCCCCCGGGCCCTAATTAATCAAATCCCACAACTGTCTCCAATTGAAATAGAGGAGTATCCAGCCAAAATTAATATCAACCAGACTCAAACATTGGAGTTAAGCCCCAAATCAAATCAAAGTTTAGAACTAAACCTACCTCAGCACTTGAGCGGGTTTCTAAAACTAGTGGCTGATGAAGGTTTTTTATGGCAGGTCACTGCCAGACCCCATCAAGATAGCCAACACAGCTTTCAAGTCACCATCCGGACCGGGGTAGCAGCCAAAGAACCAAAGCGCCGCGTTGACATGATCAAAATACTGACCGACAAATTATCTGAATACACCAGCCTAACTAAACACCAGAAAAAGAAAAGTTCGCTTGCGGTCTATGAATTATATAAAAAAAGAGGTTTCAAGCCCAAAGAAGTGGGCAAGTTTTTAGTCCCGTCCAACCTATTTTTAAGGCTGGTTTCAGTCTAGTTCTTAAGTTGAAAAGCCTTCAAATTCCTCTACCTCTTCAACAATTTCATCAACCTCTTCCTGGCTAGTTGTTAAGTGGTCTGATGAATAGGTTAAGACCTTAGCATTATCCAAAAATGACGGTTGATTACGGAACTTCCTCGAGCGGAAAACCTCTCGGATCAGCAAAGTCACTCCATTTGATTTAATAGACTTCACAAAAGCGGAATACTTATTCCCACCCTTAATTAACTTAAGTAAGTGAAACGCGGTATCGTCAGGCAAAATTCCCAAATAAGTCTCATCCATTCCCGTTACTGTAATACCCCGGCTTTTCGGAATTAAATTGACCATAATGCCAGAAGATAAAGCTGACAGTTTTTGGGGCTCAGCGATCTTAATTAAACTGACAATTTTAGTTATTCCTGGCTCTTCCAAAAACATCGAAGGTAGTATCGCCAGCGTATTATTATGATTGATTGTCCCAGTCATCTCTTTATCTGTTTTAAAGGCCGAAAGTTTTTTTAAACTTTTCTGTGCGATTATATTATATGGATCTAGTAAAAGTACATCCTGGTAAATTTTTCTGGCCTGCGAATACTTGCCAATTTCAAAAAGCGCCCGGGCGAGTCTGTTTAACGAAGCAGTGCTAGTGGGTTCCATCTCAATAATCTGTTCGTTTAATTCTATAGCCTCACCCCAGTTGCTGTGCAGCGCTGCTTCTATGGCAAGCTGATGTAAATGAGGGTTGGCAGAAGATGAAGTTGAAGTAGTTTGAATAACTTCGTCCATTAGTCAGCAAGTATATGCAAACCCGGGATTCTTGTCAACGCATCAAAGTACATCACTAATTGAAAAGCGTTAAAAGAACCAGTAAAATCAGTAACTATGTCCGGACATTCGAAGTGGTCGACTATTAAGAGAGCTAAGGGGGTCAATGACGTTAAGAGAAGTCAGAATTTTACTAAAATGGCGAACGCTATTGCTATTGCCGCCCGTTTAGGTAATTCAGGTGATGCTGAAGCCAATCCCCGTTTGCGGATGGCGATCGAGGAGGCCCGGGCGATTAATCTCCCCAAAGAAAATATTCAAAGAGCGGTTGACCGGGGTTTAGGACGGTTGCCAGGTCAAATGCTGGAGGAGGTTACCTATGAAGGGTTTGGCCCGGGCAAAGTGGCTTTTTTTATTGAGGTAGTCACAGATAATAAAAACCGGACCCTTCAAGAGATGCGCAATCTCTTCGAAAGAGCTGGCGGAGCTCTCGGGGCGTCAGGTAGCACCGCTTATTTGTTTGATAAAAAGGGAGAGATTAAGGTTTTAACGAGGAGTAGAGAAGTGGAAGATGAAATTTTAGAGTTAATAGATCTTGGTGCAGATGAAGTTGAGGACTTTTTGGAAAATGGTCAGACTAAATACCTAGTTTATACAGATCCCAACAAGCTAAACGAGGTGAGTAAAAATATTACTCAATCAGGCTTTACCGCTTTGTCAGCAACCATCTCCTACATCCCAAATCTGCCTGTTGAAATAACTGACAGTGAAACAGCAGAAAAAGTTTTGAACTTTGCGGAAAAATTAGAGGACCATGATGATGTCCAAAAAGTCTATGCCAACTTTGACATACCCGCTGAACTGGTATAATGTGATTTAACTCATGATTATATTAGGTATAGACCCGGGGACTGCCACCACAGGTTATGGAATTATCCGAGTTCCTGATGATATTTTAGGCCGGGAATTCGACTACGGAATTGAACTGATCGATTACGGCTATATCTCCACACCAAAAGATACCCTAATGGAAAAGCGCCTAGTCCAGCTTCATCATGAGATGGAGGATGTTATTACTAAACATCAGCCAGAAACCATCGTTATTGAAATGTTATTTTTTGGTGCCAATACCCGAACTGCCATCTCAGTCGGACAGGCTAGGGGAGTGATCATGCTTTCAGCTGGTATTCACAATGTTCCTATCATTGAATACAGTGGATTAACAGTTAAATTAATGGTGGCAGGGGCGGGGAGGGCGGATAAAAAACAGGTCCATGAGGGAGTCAGAAGATTCCTCGGAAAAAATGGTGAAAAATCTATGGAGTTGTCCCGACCTATGGTAGGATTAAAGAGAAAGCAATCTTTCAACGACGATGCAGCCGATGCTGTCGCCATCGCCATCTGCCATGTCTTAAAAATGGCATCTAAATAAAAAAACATCTATGAACTTAGGTCTTTCGAAGCGTCAAAAGATTATTATCGCCTCTATACTAATTACTATAGGACTAATATCAACTCAAATGATCAATGTCTTTTTCCTTCGCAGCCGCTTCATTGTTGGGCTATCAATCATCTCATTTTTGTTTAGTATTTGGGCGCTTTGGGAGGGTATGACCAAGCTCAAAGCGGCAGTGCTGTTAATTCTACCCGTTATGTTTACCTTAGCAGTTGCCAGCTTCTATTTTTTACTGCCCATCCGTTGGCTGACCCGGATTCCGGTCGCACTAGCCTTTGGCATCTCATTTTATTGTCTGCTGCTAGCTCAAAATGTATTTAACGTCGCAGCCACTAGAACCATCCCATTATATCGGGCTGCATCAACAGTTTCCTTTTTGTTTACTTTAGTAACCTCGTTCTTTTTATATAATGTCGTTTTTGCTTTAAAACTACCTTTCTATTGGAATGGGGTAGCAGTGTTTCTAATTAGCTTCCCGCTAGTTATGCAGATACTCTGGTCGATGGAGATGGAGAAATTAACTGCCCAAATCCTCACCCTCAGCATCCTGCTCTCGCTAGTAGTAGGAGAGAGTGCCCTGGCGCTATCCTTTTGGCCAGTCGCTCCAACCATCTGGTCACTAGCCTTGTCCACTGTTCTATATATTATAGTAGGGGTAGTGACTCAGGTCATGAGGGAGCGTCTTAGTAAGCAGATCATCTGGGAATATTTTGGAATTGGACTGGGGGTATTGATCTTTTCTATTTTGAGCACCCAATGGACAGGCTAGAGGACCGTGAAAAATTCCCGCAAAAACCGTGAAAAGGGTAGTGATATAGTTTGATACAGTCAATAGATTCAATTGTGGAAAACTATAAGCCATTCTTCAATTATTCTTACAATTAGGCACAAAACGAAGCTAAATATACTCCCATCTATACTCAAAACACAGAGGAGAGGTAGCCTGATACTCCATCCGGTACCCTATACAGCAAAAACCCGAAAGTATTAGTCAAGATTACTATCGGTTTTCACGCGTGAAAAAAGCCAGTTAACTCTCTGGGAGAAGGGAGCAGCAAATAAAGACATGCAGATAGCTACAAAGCAAGCGTGCATGTTTACGTCACTCTGAGGCTCAAGCCACTCTATTACGCTCCACTCAGACACAAGCCAAGGCTGGTTGATATATCATGTCGTACAATGTAGCTTATGCGACATCGCGAAGCTAGATTTTGAGGAGGAGTGGTCACGTCTATTAAGATCTGCACCCAAGGCTGAAATTGATTCAAATTTTAAGTTTACATAATAGGTTCATTTTTGGTCCATTTCCTACTAGTTTTTTGAATGTAAATATTTGGTAAATTCCAAAAGGTATCACATCGGGGTTAGACTGTTGCAGCGGCCTAATCTATAGATGACTAAATAGTCATCATCCCCCTCTAAAAACCGTTTTAGGGGCCATTTTGGGCCTCGTGGCTAGCCAGCCTGCAACTAATAAACCTACTAATAAAACAGCCACTAAAAGTAGATTTTATCAATATTTTAAGCTATCAACCCGTTAAAATATCATCTGTGTTCTTAATAGTCACCAGATAACAAATTTGGTTTCCGTTTTAAAATTTTTCATTTTCCAATAAATTTTTCTCTATAATCCAATCTGCATGAATTTTTACCGGAACAAAGTCTTAAGTATTTTCGTTGTCGCACAATATAAATTCGGCTTTATTCAGGAAATATTGTAATATAAAAACAGTATGTCGTTTTTTTCTAGCTTAAGTAAACAGCAACTAATTGGTTTGCTTGTGATCTTAGGCTTGATTATTGGCATTGCTTTCGCCGTTTACTCAACTCAAAGACAGCAAACTATCCGCAGCCGGGCCGATCAAATCAAACCTGATCCACTGGCGCCTGAGTGTAATGATCTTGAACATCATCCCAAAAGAAGTATCCTTCAAAATGGCCAATTCGAAGGTGGTTTTACCGGTGGAGTACCAAATGGTTGGACTAAATTTATCTCAGGTAATGCTAGCGTCAATGAAGAAACTGGCTACAATCCATTTGGCCGAAACGTCCGGATTGAGGTCTCTGGAACTTCAGTTGGTGGGATTTATCAAACGGTTAGTGGTCTTCAACCTGGCCACTGGTACCATGCCTTTTATGGAGTTGCCCAGCGGGTCTCTGGTAATAGAGACGGCACTGGAGAGCGGGTTGATAACGCTTGGACTGCACTCAAGGAAGTTGGAGTTGACCTAAATGGTGGCACAGATCCCAACGCCTCTGATGTAATTTGGGGAGACCGAAGTACTGGTGGCCAAGCTGATTATGATGCTAGACATTTCGCGGGCTGGAGGTTTTTAGGGGATAGAAATAATCCCCTAGTTACCTTCTATGCTACTAATCCTGAAGTAACAATTTTTATTAAAGTCACAGGCTATCCCGATATCACTTGGTCAATGAACTGGATCGATGCCGCTTATCTAGTCCCTTCTTGCCAAAACGGTTCCTTTCCGCCTCCTGGGGGAAGTGCTACTCCAACCCCCTCGCCTATCACATCGGCCACCCCTGGGCCAAGTGACTCAAGTGAATCTTGTCCAATAACTAGCGCATCTATATCAGCTAGTTGTGCAGAATGTATTCTAGCCAGCAAGCCAGCGCTGCGAGCCTCTTATGATTTCTTTGACTTGCAAAGTTGCAGTGCATCGAAGATCATAAGTAATTGGTGTCAGGAATTTAACCCCACTACCTGTCAAACCTTAAAACAAAGCTGTGGGAGCAGCTGTCAATGAAACTTTTTAACCAATTCGAATTAACTAAAAAACAATTAATCAGTGCAATTATAATTCTAATCGCTCTGCTGGCAATTCCTCTAGGAGTTTACCTGGCGTCTCATCCTCAAATATTTAAAGGCAAAGCCGCCGAACCAACTGATACAACTATCTTTCACCGCCCCGCCTTTGATACTGGAGTTGGCATCCATTGGTCAGGTAGTACTGGCGATTATACTAGAGAAAATGCTCAAAATCTGGTCTGTCTGCTCAAAGATATGGGGATTAGTTGGATTAAAGTATTAGCCAGTGGCGCTAGCGCTGTGGAGTTTGCCGGGATCATGAGACGCAATGATATCGAACCAATTGTCCGGCTATATCGGGACAGACCTGTTCCCAATCCATTACCCGAATCTGATCTTAATGCAGTGGCAAGCTATGTAGCCCAGGGAGTTTCTTATTTTGAATCTACCAATGAACCTAATATCGATATCGAATGGCAAGGTCAAATGCCATCAGATTGCAATACCGCAGTCTCACAAACTATGCAATCCTGGGTTCAAGATGCCGCCAATATCCAAAGGAAGGGTGGAATTCCTCTCTTCCCCGCTCTTGCACCTGGTGGAATTGCTTGTGATCATAACGACCTAAATTTTTTAAGAGCTTCTTTTGGGTGGTTGCAATCAAATAATTGCACTCTGGCCGACGGAACAGAAAGTAATTGTTTAGCCTTATTTGACACTCCCCACAGCAATAATAAACCAGCTGTTATGTCAGTCCATAACTACGATTTAAACCATGACAACAGTAAAAATGGTGATGGCTCAATCAATTTTTATACCCAGGACAGCAACGGCTTTCTGCAGTTCAGCTTTTATGACAATATTATCAGACAGTTTTTAGGCCGGAGTATTCCAATTTTAGCGACCGAAGATGGTACCAGAGTTGGGATAGATAATCAGGATAACCGATTCCCTACCACTGATGCTGCTTGGCATCGGGATGTAACAGTGGGAATTGCCCAGTACCAAATGAATAATACCTCACCTTACTTTTTTAATACTGCTTTTTGGCTGGGTATTCCTAATCCAGATGGGTATTGGGGCGATCAAGCTTGGTTTAATAGAGACCTTTCCCCTATTTTGCCAGAAACCATCAATGGTTTAAAAAACTTATCTAAAAAAAGCCGCAATGGCTCAAGCCAACAAACTAGTTGTTTAGTTACCACTTCCCCATTGCCTACTCCTACCCCATCCTCTGCCGTCCCAACCGCCACTCCTATAATTTCCGATGCCACCTGTAAAATAACTCAAGCCAGTACTATTTCTGCCGCTTGCGCTCAGTGCATTTTAAATCAACAAACTGGGTTGCGGGGGGCATATAATGCCTTTAGTTTAAGTAATTGCAGCAATCAAAAAATTATTACTCACTGGTGTACTGAGTTTAATCAAACCAGTTGCAGTCAACTTAAAACTTCAACCTGCCAAAGTGTCTGTCAGTAAAACGCTGTTGACATTCCTGCCCAATTTAAGCCAAGATAGTAATAGCTAGGATTTTAGGCTTTTATGCGTGATTTGATTAACTTTATAAAGCAAAGACGGAATCTATTTAATATTATCGTTCTGATTATCATTTTAATCGGTATTCCAGTGGGAATTTATGAGGTTGGATTGCAACAAAAACTAAAATCTGGAGCAGAGGGCGAACCAATCACCTTCTCTGGCCCCAATGAGGGTGATGTCTTTCAAGATCCAAATACCCATGTTTGGTATAGCAAATCCAAAACAATTACCTTTAATTTCTTCTCTAATTATGGCCTTCCAGCTGCCCCTTCAGCCTCAGCTTCTGCCTCATCTTCTGGTTCAGGAGTTTGTGGTAGATTTTTGCAACAATGTAATGGGAACGGTACTCAATGGTGCACCAACGATACAGGAGGTCATGATACCACTGATCTAGTTTGTCCTACACTCAGCGAAGATGCCAGAGGTTGTTTTAAAACTGAAACTGGCTTAGAAAAAGGCTGCGCCTCAGCTGTTGCAGGAACCTGTACAGGAGATAGTGAATGTACTGATGATAAAGCTTGTCTGGGTAATACTTGCACTAGTCCCATTTGCAACACCTCTGTTGCGCTTGGGGTATGCCAGAACTTTAACTATGCAAATCACCAGTGCACAATAGTTAACAAATCCAATGGAACAGCATGTCGAGTTCCAGGAGTCGATGATGTTGCCGGTACTTGCAACAGCAGTGGAACTTGTGTGGCATCAACAGCTGTCGAAAATACCCTGGCTTTGTGCAGCAATAATGTGGATGACGACGGTGATGGGAAAATTGATTTTGCTGACCCAGATTGTGTAGGAGTCATACCTGCCCCATCAACCACCTTGGAAGCAGAATATATGACTCATCCAGATAGTAAAGCAGCAATTTATACTGATTCTATTGCCAGCAATGGTCATGGTTTAGCCTTTGCTAGTAATACTACTGCTAGCGGTAAAATTGCTGGACCTGGTGATCAAATGATAATTTTTGCTAAGGGTGAGCTCTGTCCTAACGATCCAAATGGTGCTCCTGATATGACTGTTAAAATTGATGGAACTGTTGTTGGAACAATGAAAGTTGCTGCAGCAACTAGTGGCGGTTTATATGGCGGTTATAACCCGACAATTCCAACACTAGATGGAAACCCGCATACAGTCGAAATTAGTTTTGTGAACGATCTATCTCAACCTGGCGTCTGTGATCGGAACTTACGGGTAGACAAAATTGTGCTGAACAGCCAAGCCCCTGGGACAGCCAGAATGAACGTTAACGTTCTTGCTAACCCAATTGTTGTACAACAGGCAGGCAGTACCGATGCACTTACAATTACCCCAACTGGCGGAGCAAATGGTTTTACGCTTAATAACTTCCCAATTCAAGTTAATGGAGCAAATTATCCAAAAATACATTGGGTTGAAACTGCAGCCATCTTTGCAGGTACCACCCCCGTTAATGCCAAAATAACAGCTGCAGCGGATGTTCCAGTAGGCACTTATAGCGGAACAGCCATAGTATCCGAACAAATCAATACGAACTTTACCAAAACAGTATCAATAACTGTCCAAGTAATAGCCCCTCCTCCTAATCCTACTTCAGCGAATTGCCCACCTTATCCAGTGGGTGATTTAAATCAAGACTGTCATATCAACGCAACCGACGCTCAGATATTATTAAATGCTTGGGATAATCCGAGTGGGACTGGTAACATAGAAGATAGTTATCAAGACAACACTATTGATTCAGGCGACTTTGCAGTTTTGTATTCTCATAAAGAATAGACTATGAAAGATTTTTTAAATATTATCTTATTACATAAATTACAGGTTGGAATAGTTATATTTATCACTAGTGCGATAATAATTGGTTTATATTTAGTTTCTCACCCAACTATATTCAAGCCAAAAGCCAGTGCAGGAGCTCTAAATTTAATTCTTCTTAAATCAGATAAAAACTGGGCTAAGGATGAAACTTTTGGAGTGGTTGTTGAATTATCCGGAGGGGTTAATGTGGTTAGTGTCAGTACTGGAATGAGATATGATCAGCGAGTCTTAGCTGTCCAAAGTATCGACTATTCTCCAAGCAATTCTTTGCTACCAACTCACCCAATAACTCAGGGAAAGGATCTCCTTACCATTACTACCGGCGGTAACAATGGTGGGATTATCAGATTAGCTGCAGTGGCTTTTGAAAACAGCCAATTTAAACCACCAATTGATATCTCAAATAGAACAATCGCTCTTGCTCAAATAAACTTCAAAGTTATCAGCAATAGCCGCAGTTTAATAAACGATACTGTCAATAACTTAATTAAAACTGACGTCTCGTTTGATGCCGTTGATTCTGTCACTAAGATTGGTTTCGCTGATGGGACAGTCAGTTCCTTAAATGGCAGTAGAACAGGTGTAAGTGTGCCCGTTATTCCATCTGCTCCAACAGCTTGCACCTTCTCAGTTGATAAACCAACAGTTGGGCTAACTGAGGATCATCACTATATAGTTACTCCGACAAATGTCCCCGCGGGAGCAACACTCTGGTTTGGAGGAACAGGTTCATATAATGGACCAGGAGCAATTACAGAAGTCCAATATGCCGGTCCTGTTGCATTTCCCCCAAGCACCTCTACATGGACATCAGAGGCGTTTAAAGGCAACCAAATTGGTCCACCAGGAACATATACCAGATACGCTAAGATCAAATATTCTGGTGGAGAAACTCAATGTACTCCCACAGTTACTATAGTAGTTGTGGGCTCTAGCTGTACTCTGACTCTTAATGGAGCTAGTCCAACTGGCAGCAATCCTTTGAGTATCCCTCTTTCTGGAGGAACAACTACCTTTGCAGTCACCTCTAGTAATTTGTCTGGAACAGGTCCTTTTACTCTGCATTTTGGCGGTACGGACAATGGTAGTAATTCTCCCCTTTCAGCCAGTGTTGGTAATATTGCTGCCTCAGGGACATTTTCAACCCCGGCTTATCCAACCTCAGCGTACGGAGGTGGTACCGGTGGAACATTTAGTCGATACATAATTGTTGCCAACAATGGCAACACCAGCGCCCCAGTTTGTCAAACGAACACAGTTTATATGGGTATTCATTAGTATTGAATGAAAGCTTGAAACTATGACAATAATAAAGAACATGCGAATAATCAAACAATCCGGATTTTTCTTGGCAACTCTTTTGCTACTCTTTGTTCTAACTCCAGCAGTATCAGCTCAGACCAGCGCTCCTGGGGCTACTTTAAATATTAATGGATCTACTGCTAGAGAAATGGATGCTGCTCTAAATCAACCCATTCCAGCAGGCACATTTAAAGCCAGTATGAACGATGCTGATGGTATCCAACAATTTGGAATTGTGGCAGTCAAAAAAGGGACTGATGGCAACCCCAATCACACCTATAGCTACCTTTGTAACCCAACTGGATCAACCGCTTACCCTAATGCCACTGTGGATTTTTATTTTAACTCAACCACCCATCCTAACTCCAATGATCTAGCCACAAACTCCTTTGTCAGAAACCCAACCGATCCTAACTGGGTGACCTACACTACCGCCAACCACGATGGCCGGTATTGCTTCTTGCAGGGCGGAGATAATTATTTTAATGGCGATCTATATAATACTGAGGTGTTTACACTTGGAAACAAAATTTGGGTCTATAGTACAGCCCATAAAGGAACGGATGGAATTGGTCAAAGAAAAGTGCTGCTCTCTGCAACAGGTGTTCCAGTCTACCAAGAATTTCAAACAGCTTGTGATGCATCAGAGATGAATGCCAGCAACTGTCATCTAGACACTCTCGCCCATTTTAGAGGTTTCGATACTGATGATCCGAGTAGTGACAACTTTAACACTGAAGCAATCTCAATTGGTAATAAACTTTGGGTTTATAGCAAAGCTTTTCGGGGCACTGAAGGTCCGGGGCAAAGAAAAGTCCTAACTCCCAATGGTGTTAGCATTTTCTCTGAATTTCAAAAAGCCTGCGAAGATGCTGGGATGACCGAAAGTAATTGTCATTTAGATACCCTAGCTCATTTTAAGGGATTTGATAATGACACCGACAACTTCGAAGTGCTCTCAATTGGGACTAAGGTCTGGGTTTATGGTAAAGCCGGGACTGGCAATGAAGGGCCAGCTCATCGTTCAGTCGCTAGCACCACAGTTTTTGATGAATTTCCAACTGCTTGTGCTCAGGCTGTGCCAGCACTTGACCGGGATCATTGTGTACTGACCTCACTTTCCCACTATAAGGGTTTTGATACTGAAGATACCAGTTCTAATATTTATAACTCTGAAGTGGTTACTATCGGGAATAAAGTTTGGGTTTATGGTAAAACTAATTCAGGCAATGACGGGGTTGGTAAACGTTCAGTAATCAGCCCTCCAGGAGATCAAAACAATAGCACTGAATTTCCTAAAGCTTGTACCACTTCAGGGTTAACCATTGATACCTGTAAAGTCCGCTCCCTTTCCCAATACAAACAATTTGATGTCGAAACTGCCACAGCCCCCACCACCAAAGAAGCCAATTCTCTAGCCTGGACACCAACTGAGATTGGAGATTACTATGTTTTGGTTGATGCGATCGACACCAGTAATAATAAGTGTACAGGTAAAGCCAGTGAAATTGGTTATACCTTGCCAAGTAATGAAACTAGATGTGACGCTACTGACCACAAAGACTATGTAATTGTTCATGTTAAAAACCAGGAAACGACTGATTTTAGATGGGGTTATATCGGCCAACCTGTGGCCAATGACCACATTAAGACTTGTAATGATCTGGCTACTTTAAATGTTAGCTTCCAGCCTTATACTAGTTTCCCTGTCTCCCAAACTCAGAACTTTCCTAACCTCACTCCAGGTGACCGGGTCACAGTTTGTGCTCAGTATAAAGATAATACAGGCAAGCTGTCTGAAATCTTTACCAACTATATTATTTATATCGGAGAAGGCCCATTAATTAACAATCTGTCTTGTGATTTAGATACCAGCACCTCTAAGCTAACCTTTGTATTTAATGGCAACAACTTTGGGCGGACCCAGCAAGGTCCAGTTACAATAGGTGGACAGGATGCTAATATAACTGCTTGGAGTGATACTCAAATCACTGCCACTATTTCTAGCAACGCACCTAAGGGCGCTGATGGCTATGTAGCAGCTGTTAAAATTGGTGACCAAACCTACACCAGAACTTGCCAGTTAGGCACTTTAAAGGTCAACCTTGGACCTAGGTTTATGTGCCGTTTCGTTAACAGCAACGATCTCCCCGGTACTGAGGTCAAAATTGTTGAGTCAGGTGTTGGTGGCAAGCAAATTCTCGCCACGAGTTCAGCTGTAATTGCCGCTAAAAGGACCGACCGGGATGGCGGAGTGATTAACTTAAATACCACCATTAGTGACTCTAAACTGTACAAAATTAGTGTCAAACCTCAAAAGGGACTGCGAAGAAACGCTTATCTCTCCGGAGTAAATATCTCAGATACTTCAGGTGGTAATGTCAGCTTGATTCCCATTAAAGCTAAAAATCAGGGTAATTGCACTGATAATTTTGATGGTTACAACTATATCATTCCATTCGGTGACGTCTATACCCCTAACCCACCAGAAAGATTTGATAAAATCGATACCTTTGACTACTCCACCCTAAAAAGACAATGGGGCATTAGTAGCGGTCCTCAGAACGCTGACTTTAACGGTGACAAAAAGGTCAATTCTTTTGACTATGCTTGCCAAAGATTTGATATCGGGGCTTGTGATGACGATCCAGTTGCTCCTGATATTAGCACAACCAATATTGCTTGTACTAAAGATGCCCAGTGTCCAACCGGTCAAACTTGTGATGCTAATACTGTAAACTCCAGCGTTTCAACAGTCGGTAAATGCGTAGCAGCAGAGCCAACCAGCAGTGCAACTAATTCCCCTACCCCAACAGCTACTCCCTAATCTGCTTGTGATGTTATACTGAATTTATGGGTGAATTGGCCGCTCTTCTTAAAAATAAAAAGAATCTGACCAGTCTGTTAATTTTACTCATTTTAATCTTAGCGGTTCCTTTTGGAGTCCGTTTAGCGCAAACTCAAAAAGTTTTCAAGAGCCAAGCTGAAAATGGCCCAATTGTTTTGTCTGGCGAAAATATCATTACTGATACTCAAGGTGCCCAGGTTCTTATAAATAAGCCGCAAGTCGAAGTGACCATCACTTCCCCACTTGGCCCTCCAGCACCGCCTAACTTTACTCCCAGTAGCGCTAGCGCTTCGGCTTCAATCCCCACAAAAGTGCTTGGACTTTTTTCTAATGAAAGCAGTGTTTGTGGTGAAAGAATCCCTTATAGTTGTAAAGATAGAAATGGGGTGACCGGCCTTTATTGGTGCGAGGATATTAGCAAGGCCAATTCCGCATGCCTTAGTCCAGGTTGCTATTCACAAAGAGTTGGCGGAAATCTGAACGTTTGCAACACATCGGCCTCGATCTTTTCCAGCGTTCCAGAGCAGCTCATTCCCAAAAAGACCTCCCAAGTCTCTTTAGTCAAAACAGCTTATGCAGCTGCTTGCTATCAATGTAAGTGCTATCACATCAAAGCCATTAATGATGGTGAAAATTCCTATGCAGTCACCGATCCCTCGCAATGTACTGATAATTTCTGCCAAGTTGTTAAACAATGGGGACAAGAGCAAGGTGGTGCTGGAGCCGCCTCAATTTCCCCTAACTGTGCTAACACTTGTACTGATCAGTGCGTCAGGACTGGTGGGACGTCGGGTGGCACTTCTGGAGGTGGGTCAGGTGGTTCCTGTAATTTGGCCACTAACTATCAAACACCAACTAGATCGGCAGCTTGTGTGGCTTGCTTAAGCAACAAGCGTCCAGATGTGGTGCCATTTTTTAACGCTAACAACCATACAACTTGCACTTCCACTCAGGACTTCAATCATTGGTGTAATGGTGGCGTCTCACCTGTTGCTACCTGCCAGTGTGCTAATGTCACCAATCAATATTGCCAAACTGAGTGTGGTGGACAGGTTACCTTGCCAACTAGTTGCGCTGCTGGTGATGTTGGTCCAGTAGTTAACACTGCTACTCCTACCCCTGGTACAGGAGGAGCTTGTCAGTTGCAACGCCAATCCCCTTCTCTTTCCTTAAGTTGCGCAACTTGCATCGTTGACTCCAAGGATGGGTTAAAAGAAAATTATCAAACTTTAACTGGTACCCAGACCTGCTCAGATGTGCAAATTGCCAATCATTACTGCAATGGCGGGCTTCCTGGCGGTACAGCGGAGTGCCAGCAAATTAAAGCTAATACTTGCAGCTTAGAGTGTTCACCAGACACAAGTAATAATCCAAGTAGTCCGAGTGGTTCTAGTGGCGCACCTTCATCAGATACCCCAACCGCCTCGATCAATGGCTCTTTCTCTGACCCCAAAACTAATCAATCTCTTACCTTCCAAGTTGAAGCTCAAATTAGCTCTGATGTGGCCAGTTTAACTAAGGGTGAAGTTTTAGTCATCAAACGGGACCAAACTGATCCTTTAACCTGGGGTTGTTCTAGCGAGTCTAAAATAGATAGCAAGACCTGCAAAATCAAAACCTCCCTACTTGCCGGAAATGATGACTCCTTTACAGCGACTTGGACGCCACTAAAATCTGGTATTTACTATGTTTATGCCGATGCCTTTGCCTCAAATGAAACTAAATGTAGCGGAACCCCCAACCTTCCCCTACCCGCTGGGGTTACCTCATGTGGTGATAGTGCTAGAACCACAGTCGAGATTAAAGATACGATTTATACTTTAAGCTATAAAGTCGCTGAAGACTATGAATCCCTTAAAACTGCCGAACCAAAGCCCTACACCACTGAGCCAACTAAGTTTACCTATAACTTTAAAAATGACGCTCTTGGCACTAAAACAATTATTATCGAATTCTCCTCCTCTGATGGCAAAACTAAAACTGAGATTGAAAGCATTAAATACATCGGTCCAGATCCGCAGATAAGTAATTTGAAATGCGACTTAGATATTACCAGCGGTTCGGTTAAAGCCACCTTTAAAGGCAAAAACTTTGGTACTACCCAAGGCACAATTTCTACAAGTTCATCTGATCAGTCAACTGGACTTGGGAGTCCCGTCTGGACAAATGATAGTGTCCAAGTTACCCTCCCCAATGCCATTTCAGTCAATAACTCCAGCGAATCAAATGGGTCCAGCGCCCAGAAAGCCGACTATACTTTAACGCTGACCCGCGCCGATGGTAGGAAGGATACGGAGCATTGCAGCGTTGGAGTGTCAGAATTATCCCTTGGCACTAATTTCTTCTGTAAAGCCAAAAATAACACCGACATTGATAACGCTGACTTAGGCATTATTGAAGATAGCCCAGGTTCCAAAGTTATTCAAGAAAAAACTCAAATTAAAAAGGGTGGCACTGTCGAAATAAAGACCCTCCTCCAAGAAGGTAAAAAATATATTATCGGGCTAAAAGCTCCTTTAACACTCCGCAAAGACTCAAACATCTCCGGACTCGTTGGCACAACAGTACTTAATGATTTTGTACTACCTCTAGGCAATCTTATCACCCCGCAGGGTCAGGAACTCTCAGATAAGATTGATACATTTGATTATGCTGAACTAAAAAACCAGTGGTCTGGCACTGCATCTCCATCTGCTCAAACTAGATCAGCGGATCTAAATCTAGACAACAAGGTCAACTCATTTGACTATGCTTGTTTCAGATATGATTTTGGAAAAACTGATGACCCAAATCCCGCCTCCCTTGCCATTCAAAGCAGTGCGGCTGGAAATTGCACTCATGCTAGTTGCGATGTGGTCCCTAGTGGTTGTGAAGTCACCGGACGGGTTTTGGACAGCTGCGATGTTAACAGACCTGCCACTTGTGGACAACTGGTTTGTCAGAACTTGAGTCCCTAAAACAGGAGGACCTCTTGCAAACTTAGGTCGAAATATCTTAAGCTTAAAGTAAGTAGAAAAAATGGATACCAACCCAAGCTCGCCCACTAGCCCAATAATTATTCAGACCAATCAATCAGCGCCTAGTTCCAGCCCAAATCAAAAAGGCTATGGCAAATGGGTTATCAGAGTAATATTACTAGTTCTGGTAGTTGTCATTGGTTTGGAGATCTTTAATGCAGCCAAATTGTTAAATAAATCTAAATCAGCAACCCCTGTCTTTGCTAGACTTCAACCCCTATCTGGCGGTCACCTTACTCTTCTGGCAGATAAAAAAGAGTATCAAGTTGGTGAAACCATCACTGTTTCAGTCCGCATGTTTACTGGCGGACACCCGACCGATGGAACTGATCTAGTTTTAAAATATGATCCTAAATTATTGGAAATCACAAGCGCCTTTTTTGCCAAAGGTAACACCTATAACGATTACCCATTTTCTAGCTTTGACCCAACTAAAGGTGAGATCCAGATATCAGGTATCACTTCCCTTTCCCAAAATGGTTTTAATGGGGCTGGGGTTTTTGGTACACTAACTATGAAGGCCAAATCAGCTGGGATAGCCAATTTAACAATTGACTTTACTCCAGACCGGACGACTGATTCAAATATGGTTGAATCAACCTCAGCTAAAGATATCTTAAGCCAGGTAGATAACTTAAGTCTAACTATAAAATAATGAAAAAAATAATAAGCGCTTTAGTATTGGCAGTTGCAGTTTTGGCTAGCCCTGCTAGCGTATTCGCCTCAACCTTATCATTTAGTCCATCCTCTGCCACTATTAACCGGGGCTGCAGCCTCCAAGTCAATATTTTAGTTGATACCAGAGATAATCCTGGGAGCAGTTCAGATCCAGGGCGTGAAACTGACGGTACAGACGCCATCTTCTCATATGATACTACCAGATTCTCTCTCGATAACTCCTCTATAACTAATGGGACAATTTATGCTGATTACCCAGGAAATACAGTTGATCAGCAAGCTGGCAAAGTTAGTATCTCTGGACTTGCTCCAGTCTCTCAAGGATTCAAGGGCTCTGGCATTTTTGCCACAATTACTTTAAAAGCTTTAGATAATGCCCCAGCAGGCACCACCAACCTAACATTTGATTTTGACCCCAATCAAAAAGATAAAACCACTGATTCAAATGTGGTTGAAAGAGGTACAGTTGTTGACACCCTAAACTCAGTTACCAATGGAACATACACCATTGGAACAGGAGCCTGTAATCAAACGGGCTTAGGTGTCGGCCTACCATTACCCCAGGGTGGCGTTGGTACAAACCCTACAGCTACTCCTTCAGCTCAAAAAATGTTGCCTAACTCTGGTGTGCTTAGCCCAACCATCATTATGGCTGGAGTAGGTGGCATTCTAGTTATTTTAGGAATTCTTGGACTGGCTCTTCTATAGTAAAGTCTTATGACTCTCTCTGAATTAGTGACTGACTTTCTTGAATATTTAGAGTTAGAAAAAAATGCCTCACAGCGCACTATCAAAAACTATGATCATTATCTGCGCCGTTTCGTCGATTTTGCCGGCGATATTGAAGCCGGAAAAATTGATTTAGGATTAATCAGAAAATACCGGTTATATCTGTCCAGATACACTGATCCCAAGACCGAGCAGCATTTAAAAAGAGTGACACAAAACTATTTCATGATCGCTCTCCGGGCTTTTCTGCGCTACCTGGCTCGCCTAGATATTCCCACTTTATCAGCTGAAAAAGTTGAGTTAGGTGAACAAGATCCCTCTCCACTTAAAGTTTTAGAGGAAGATCACTTGGATAGATTACTCGCTGCTCCTGATACTTCAGACCAGGCGGGCTTGCGTGATAAAGCAATTTTAGAAATGCTTTTTTCGACAGGACTGCGGGTCTCTGAACTCTCATCTTTAAATTGTGATCAGATCAACCTAAAAAGACAGGAGTTTGGAATCGTCGGCAAAGGTGGCAAGGAAAGAGTAGTTTTTATCTCTGATGATGCCACTAACTGGCTGGAGCAATATCTCAAGACTCGAAATGACGCCTTTAAGCCACTCTTCATCCGTTATCAAGGCAAAGTCAGTCAGGAAGATGATGGTGAGGCCATGAGACTGACCACCCGTTCAATCGAACGTATCGTTGAGAAGTATGTCAAGGAAATCGGATTGCCAATTAAAGCCACTCCTCACACTTTGCGTCACAGTTTTGCAACGGACTTACTTATTAATGGTGCAGACATCAGGTCAGTTCAAGAGATGCTTGGTCATTCAAATATCTCAACTACTCAAATTTATACCCATGTTACCAACCGCCAATTAAAAGAGGTCCACAAATCTTTCCATGGCAAACGCCGCGGAGAAGAAATTGAAAGCAAGGAGACTACCTAACCTTTTTACCTGGTCTAATATCAGCAATTAACATCGACATCGCAGTTGAAATTAAAGAAAAAACAATCGCCGCTAAGATCGCTGGAAGCCAACCATCAATAGTTAAACCCCTGACAAAAAATGAAACTATAAATAAGATTATGGCGTTAATCACAAAAGTAAAAAGCCCTAAAGTCAGCAGATTAATAGGAGCTGTCAAAAGAAGCAAGATCGGTTTGACCAAAAAGTTAACCAACCCCAAAACAATAGTTGCGAAGACCGCTGTTTTAAAATCAGCAACATGAAAGCCTGGAACTAAATAGGCTGTAATAATTAAAGCCAGCGCGTTGAGCAGTAAACTGACGAGTAGCCTCATACCTAATTTTCGCTTTTTGACTAAGTTTTGTCAACATTATCTCACTTAATCAACAGTCTGATCCTTCAAGTAGGCTAAACGCACGGCGATATGATTTTCAACTAACTTTCTATCCCTTGATTGATATAAAACATCCGCGCTCTGTCGACTTTGGCAAAAGCCATTTATCAAAACTGGCATCTGTTCATCAACGGCCTCCCCGGTTATTTTAACCCCAAACTTTTGATGTAAATACGCCAACTCTGAAGCTGAAGCACTTAATACATAATATTTTTTAGCTTTTTTAGCATATTCTAAAATCAGTCCAACCTGGTCTGGTCTAACTTTGGTAACCAGTTGTGCAAATTGTTCAAAATCCCACCATTTTAAGTTCCCCTGATCGTAAAGTTTTTGCAACCCAAAATTAGTATAGGCATCATCAATATTATCCAGATATTTTAAAGACCCATCTGGTCCAGGACCAAAATTAATCGATAAACCATCTAAGTCTAAAGGTAACCCACTGGCGATCCATTCGGTCATTAAATGAAAAAATACACTAGGTGGCCAAGATCCAGAATATGATCTAGCAACCAAACGCTCCCTATCCCCATTTGGTAACAGATAAGTGCGATAACTACCTTCTCCCTGATAAATTCTCTCCCTCACCGTCCCACCTGGTAACAGCTTCCCGTCTGGAGTAAGTGATGCGCTAAAAGATCCATGAAATTTCGGAAAAAAATCGGGATACAAACCATGTAAGACTTGGTGAGCATAAAATTCAAACTTAGCATCCAAAGGATCCCTGGCAAAGCGTCCTGAGTAGTCTAATGCAAAGACTTTTTTGTCATCTAACGCTAGCACTGCCGAGTAATCACCTATCCCAATTAAAGGCAAATTAAATTCGCGGCTTTTATCCAAGAACTGATATTTTAGATCTGAATATCCTGGCCCAATCAATAACTCACTTGCAAATTCGGGAACTTGAATCTCATTCATTTGGCTTGGATTAAAGATTTAAAAAGCGTGACATTTTCTTTGTCCGGACCATTATCTGCAAACCCGGGCACCTCTAGGATAAAAGGAATATTGCTAAGTTTTGGATGGTTGACCATGTTCTCAAACCCTTCCATGCCAATCAAACCTTCACCAATATTCTCATGCCTGTCCCGGTTGGATTTATATTCAGTTTTAGAATCATTGGCATGGATCGCCACTAAGTTTTGTAGTCCAATCTCCTGATCAAACTCTTCTAAAACATCCTGCAACCCCACTAAAGTTTTAACATCATACCCAGCCGCAAAAGCATGTTGAGTATCCAGGCAAACTTTGAGCCTTGGGTCATTGACTGTCTTTAGAATTTTCCCAAACTCCGAAAAACTTGATCCGACTGCTCCTCCTGCCCCAGCAGAATTCTCTAAAATTAACTGAATGTTGTCATCCTTGACCCGATTGAGGATCTCAACTAGGCTTTGGACAATCTGCTTTTCCACAGTCTCAAATCCCGCACCCTTATGGGACCCAGGATGAAATATGACCCCTTGCACACCTAACTTGACTGCCATATTCAGGGCATAAATCAGCCAATCAATACTTTTTTGGACATGGACAGGATTAGTACTTGCTAGGTTAATTAAATAAGTGCCATGAATAAAATTTGGCCCAATTCCAGCCTCTTTAATCTTTAATCTGTAATCATTAATCTCTTGATCAGAGTGCTTGTTTTGAAACCACTGCTGGGGTGGTGAAATAAAAATCTGGGTACACTCCGCCCCAATCTCCTGGGCTTTTGCCACACTTCTTGACAGCTCAACCGCTGCACTAACATGCGCTCCAATCTTTGGCATGACAAGAGTATATACTACTCCGTAGTCCTTCTCCAAGCCGGTTTTATGTCAATAATATTTCTCATTGCTTGGGGTACATCAATTGTGTCTGGTAAGTTATACCTATCCAGTAGGCGGCCGGCAAATAATCTTCCCCGTCTTGAATGAAAATTAACAGCTACCTCCTCTTGTCTGCTCGAAGGAAATAATTCTGCATTCCAAGCTATTAATCTCTCATCACCGTACTTGAAATTCATAATTAAATCTTGCCGATCTGACCTTGTTTGAGATATTGGTTCATCAAATAAGATGCCTGGCCGTGTAGTTTGAACTAATCTCCTAATCTTGCCGTGTCTAGAATTAATGTTCATGTAAGTTACGTCTGATTCGTCAAGTGCCCAACCCATCGACATACATCTGATTTCATCAAACTTACCCACAGTAGTCATTATCATCATTCCATCAGGAGCACCAACTGGAGTACCAATATGACTCTTGTGGACTATTCTGACCCAACTAACTGTTCCGAATTCAGAAGGCATTTCATATTCCAAATCATTTATCAAATAAATACCATCTCCTTGATCTGTGTGGACCACAAATTCTGGAGACACATAAAGACCGCTCCTTTTTAAAAGAAAACGGGCATTTAGTTGTTCAGGCGTTAAACCCGTTTGTTCTTGAAACTTAACATACCAGTCTTTCATCCATTGGTGGGCCTCTCCCAAGGCTTTTTGGGTTTCAGCTAAATTTTCCGCTAGCGTGCCTCCATAGGGAGAAAGTGTATCTTTTTCACCTGCCATAACGAGCGCATTGTAGCACAATTTGGTTTTTTTGTGATATTATGCTTCCATGGCCAAAAATGGCGAGTCTGACAATATCATTGAAGTCAAAAAATTAATCAAAAAATTTGGTGATTTTAGTGCGGTGAAGAATATCTCATTTGAGGTTAAACGGGGTGAATTATTTGGCATTTTAGGCCCTAATGGCGCAGGCAAAACAACAACTCTAGAAATTATGGAAACCCTGCAAAAACAAACCGATGGTGAGGTCATAATTGACGGATTAAATACCTTAGAACATGCTTGGGAAGTTAAACAGCGCATTGGCGTCCAATTGCAGCAATCGGGATTTTACCCGGAGCTAACTCTAATTGATCTGCTTAATATGTTTGCAGCCATGTATGGCTTAAATATCAATCCATTGGAAATGCTCAAAAAAGTTGACCTAGCAGACAAGAAAAAAAGTTTTTTCCAACAACTATCTGGAGGTCAAAAGCAGCGCTTCTCGATCATCTCCACTCTAATTAATCAACCCAAAGTCATCTTCCTTGATGAACCAACAACCGGACTTGATCCTCAAGCCAGAATGAATCTTTGGGACATGATTGAAATCATCAAAAAAGAGGGTGTCACTATTGTAATGACCACTCATTATATGGAAGAAGCTGAAAGACTGTGTGACCGCCTAGCAATTATGGATTCAGGCAAGATTGTTACAATCGGGACGCCCCACAAATTAATCGATGATTTGCTGAAAACTGGTTTCAAAAGGCCAGCCATCAGAAAACATGCTACCCTAGAGGATGTCTTTATTCATCTGACTGGCAAAAATCTCAAAGAGGAGGCGCCTAGTATCTAATGGAAACAGTTAAAAACAAACCAGTGAGTCAACTCCGGGCTTATGCCACAATCGCTTGGTATACTTTCCTAGCTTCTGCTAGATCAAGAGGGACTTTTATTTTTGGATTTATTTTTCCAATTGTTTTTATTGGCATTTTTGGACTTATAGGCGGAAGTGGCCAAAAATATAATGTAGGGCTTGTCAAAACAGACCAATTTGCTCAAACTCCAGTCTACCAGGCTCTTTCAGGAAACCCAGCCTTTAATTTTAAAGATCAACCGGAGCCAGAGTTAGAAAAACAGTTAAAACTAGGTAAAATTGACGGAATCATTAAGGGAGATGTTATCTCTGTTGATCCGCCTAAGTACTCAGTTACCACAATCACTACCTCTGGTAACCCAATGGGTGCTGCTGCTGTCAGTACTATCGTCTCTGGAATAGTCGATAAATTTAATTTGCAACTAGCTGGCGTAGCAGAGCCACCTATTAGTCTAAATAATATGGAGATTTCTGGCCGGAAGTTTAGATTTATTGACTTTGCTCTCCCAGGTCAGATCGGTTTTTCTATCCTCTCAACTGCTATTTTTTCAACTGTTTTTGGGTTTATTGCGCTAAAGCGAATGCTGGTTCTAAAAAGAATGTTTGCCACCCCAACGAGACCTATCACCATTTTGCTTGCTCAAGCTAGCAGCCGTTTGGTTTTTGCACTTCTGCAAACAGCTCTGATCCTAATAGTTGGAGTTTTAGTTTTTCATTTTTATCTACCTCATGGTTGGGTAACTTTTTTTGAAATGTTACTTTTGTCGACCATCGGACTGATCGCCTTTCTGGGATTTGGATTTTTCATCGCTGGACTGGCCAATGACGAAAACGCTGCTGGGCCACTAGTTAACTTAATTACATTGCCTCAATTTCTTTTGTCTGGCACCTTTTTCTCAACAGAAAGTTTCCCCAATTGGCTTCAGCCAATTGCCAATAATCTACCGCTCTCCTACTTTAATATCGCTGCTAGAAAAATCGCGACCGAAGGCGCCAGCATGGTTGAAGTCCTCCCCTACTTAGTGGGCATCCTCGCTTGGGGAGCTGTCATGTATTTCCTCGCCACCCGCACCTTCAAGTGGGAGTAATCTTTTAATAAAAATTTTCCTAAGTTCATAATATTCATTAGCTGATTCTTTTAAAAACTGGTTCATGTGGCTTTGAGCGATCCGAAGAGCGGGGAAACCCCCTCGTCAAACAAGTCATTGAAATTTTCAATCATGCATGCAAATTCTAAAGGCCAGTAGGTCAAAAGGCAAATTAAGGGTTAAATTGGTTTGCCGGCGAGGCCGTAGTACATTAAGTCTTTAACAAAGCCAATCGCCTGATATGGCCAAGTAAAGACCACCGCGTAAAACCCTGGACTAAAGTAGCCCAATATCTCCCAGTGGTAATAAATAGCAAAACTAATTGCAAATAAAATTCCGAGAAGAAAGTAAATAATAAAAAACACTGATATCTTTTTACTCATGAATCAAGTATATCGTCCCCATATACTACATACCATATACTAAATACTACTCTGATGCGCCTTCAGCGGCCTTTTTCTCAATTTCAGCCTCAGAGATCTCTTTTGAGGACACTACAGTTGCTGCCACCACCGCTTCCCCACCTCTCATTCTCATTAAAATGACACCTTGAGTCTGTCTTTGCAAAGTTGGGACATCTTTAATATTTAGCTTAATCAGTTGGCCCTTGTTAGATGTCAGAACCAATGTATCGGCCTCTTCATCAACTATTTGAGCAGTTACAATCTGGCCAGTTTTGTCAGTCACCTGAGCTGCTTTGATTCCAGATCCGCCCCTACCCTGCTTTTTCCAAGCCACAATTTTTGTTTTCTTACCTAAACCGTTCTCCATCACCACCAACACATCTCTATTGTCATCTTTGACCAAATTCATCGACACAACTTCATCCCCCTTCTCAAGCATAATCCCTCTGACTCCGGAGGTATCCCGGTGGGTTCCCCGGACTTGAGACTCAGAGAAACGGATTGACTGTCCCCTTCTGGAAATAATAATGACATCATCGTTGCCAAATGTTGGCACCACCCATCTAAGTTGATCTCCTGCATCCAGATTAATAGAGATTAAGCCATTTTTACGGATATTAGCGTACTCTTCAATTGCTGTCTTTTTAACATTTCCCTGTTTGGTACACATAAAGAGGAATTTAGTTGGATCCTTCACCCGGTTAGTCAAAATTGCTGTCACCTTCTCACCTTGCTCAACGTTTACCAAATTAACAACTGCTTGACCTTTGGCGATTCTGGAGGACTCAGGAATCTCCCAAACTTTAATCTGGAAAACCCGGCCGCGGTCAGTAAAAAATAAGATATTATCCAAAGTTTTAGTATAGAAAATATGCGATACTGCATCTTCTTCTTTGGTGGTCATTCCGGAGACACCTTTGCCACCTCTATTCTGAGTTCTGAATGTGCTAGGAGCCTGTCTTTTGATATATCCATTCTCAGTTATTGTCACAATAGTTGTTTCATCAGCGACCAAATCTTCTTCTGAAAACTCCCCCACTTTCTGTTTATAAACCCGGGTTCTTCTCTCTCCTCCATATTTTTCTTTGATCCTCAAAATCTCTTCCTTGATCACCTGCAAAATCTTTTCCGGGTGTGCTAATAAATCTTCCAAATAGGCGATCTCTTCTCTGATCATTCTCAGTTCATCTTCGATCTTTTGGCGTTCCAAAGCAGCCAACCGCCTCAGCTGCATATCTAAAATTGCAACTGCCTGAAGTTCTGACAGCTTAAATTTCTCCATCAAGTTAACCTTAGCCTCTTCTTGGTCTTTAGAAGCGCGGATGGTTTGAATGACTGCATCGATATTATCTACCGCGATCTTTAATCCTTCCAAGATATGTTCTCTATTTCTGGCCTCAAGCAGATCGTATTCACTACGCCTCCTCACTATCACCTGTCTGTGACGGATAAACTCCTCAAGAATTCTTTTAAGTGGCATTGTATGGGGCACTCCATCAGAGAGTGCAACCATATTGACATTAAAAACTGACTGCAACGCAGTATGTTTGTAGAGATTGTTTAGAACTGATTGGGGCTTGGCATCACGCTTTAGTTCAATTGTAATCCTCATCCCTTTTCGGTCTGACTCATCTCTTAAATCAGCGATACCCTCAATTTTTTTGTCTTTAACCAGGTCAGCAATCCGGCCAATTAATGTCGCCTTATTAACTTGGTAAGGTAACTCCGTGACTATAATGTCAAACCGCCCACTTTTGGTTTCCTCAATCTCGGCTTTGGCCCGCATCACAATCCGCCCCTTGCCTGTAGCATAAGCTAAGGTAATCTCTGAGGCATCATAAATTGAGGCTCCAGTTGGGAAATCAGGCCCCTTAATAAACTTCATCAAATCTTCGGTGGTAGCAACTGAACTAAATTGATCTTGAATAATTCCAGCTGGATTCTCAGCATTGATAGCATGTAAAATTTCGACAGCATCAGTGCTTTCAGTCGGAGGACCAGCCACATCGTCCTTCCAGGCATTTAGCTCGGCCGCTTTACCCGACTTTTGATTATCAGACCTAGTTTGCATCCCTTGGGTATCTGGGTTATCGATCATATACAAAAGAGCCTCTGTCACTTCGCCTAAGTTATGAGGCGGAATTTGAGTGGCCATTCCGACAGCAATTCCTGAGGCACCATTGAGTAAAAGAGCTGGAATTTGAGTTGGCAGCAGCGATGGTTCAACTGTAGTGCCTGAGTAGTTATCGACAAAGTCAACAGTGTTTTTATTAATATCCCGTAGTAACTCATCAGCAATTGCCGAAAGCCGGGCCTCAGTATAACGCATTGCAGCTGGCGAATCTCCATCAACTGATCCAAAGTTTCCCTGCCCATCCACTAGCTGATATCTCATTGAAAAATCTTGAGCCATCCGCACCATCGCCTCGTAAACTGGCGCATCTCCATGAGGGTGATAATTTTTCAAAACCTCACCCACCACTGCAGCACTCTTTTGGTATCGGCTTGTGTGATGCAAATTTTGCTGGTGCATCGCATAAATAATCCTGCGCTGAACTGGTTTTAATCCATCCCGGACGTCTGGGAGCGCCCTGGCAACGATCACAGACATCGCATAATCAAGATAAGATTTTTGCATTTCTGTGATGAGCTCGATCGGTTCTATTTTCCCAATATTATTTCCATCAGCCATAATTGAAGATATAAAAAATGCCTAAATAGGCTTAAGCCATTATACTGATTCTCCTATAATAGTGCAAGCTCAGTTTAAGGCTATTTGAAGTTTTTTTGGATGATCTCTGGATCAATTTGCAAGTAAAGACCAAGCTGGAAAATTGCTGCGGCAAGCAACTTATGGTTTATTAAATTTTCTCCTAAGGGATAAAAGATTTTGGTTTTTGAATAGTCTAAAATATTGGGATAATTTTTCTTATCTTTATCTTTTTGAAAGATCTCTAGCGCTTCCCTACTTGTGTGATCCTCTAAATTAACCAAAATCTGAGTCTGAGTCTGATAAAACCACTTTAACAGACTATCCTTACTTCCAGCCTCATCAGTGCAGACCAAAATATCAGTTACCTGAGCTGTATCCGCTACTTGAACTTGAACCGGAATCAATGAATTTTTAGCTAATTCACGGATCAATGGCTCAACTAATCCGCTATTTTTTCCATATATTGAAATCAAAATTTTTTGTGCCATGTCTGTATTATAACTGAATTAGTGAGCAAAATATGTTAATATTCATATTATGGGACTATTTGCAGAGATCAGAAGTGCTATAGGTATGTATAATCAAATAGACACTGAAAATAAACAAATACAAGACGCTTTGGGCTTGATAGAAACCAATGCCACACCTGACGAAGATCTTAAAGGGTCCATGCGATTTGAACTAATCAGCCAAGTTGCAACTAGATGCCAAGGTGGCGATTGCGACTTCGATCCAGCTGATCTAGTTTTGGGTATTCTTAAAGCTCAAAAATCTTAAGCCGCCCGATATTCAATAATCTGGCCACCCAAACCTTCTAAATTAGGAACAAAATTTTGGTACCCGCGATCAGCTTTGCTGATCTGTCTGATTTTAGATCGCCCGTTGGCCATCAAAGCTGCCTCAACATAAGCAAAAGCCCCTCTTAAATCTGGCACAGTCATCTCCATCCCCTTAAGTGGCGTTGGCCCCTTAATTCCAGCGCTATGCCAAAGATTGCCTTTTCTGAATCGGCATTCAGGTCCCTCCAAGCAATTTCTATATAGCTGAATATCTGCCCCCATTTCATTCAAAGTTTTAGTATATCCTAGTCGCTCTTCATAAACAGTCTCATGAGCAATTGACAGACCCCTGGCTTGGGTTAGCAAAGTCACAAAAGGTTGTTGCCAATCCGTTCTAAATCCTGGATGGACGTCAGTTCTAAAAGCAGTCGGTTCTAAATCACCTTGTCTGTAGAAAATAATACTCTTGTCTGTAATATCAAATGATCCACCAATCTTGCGGTACATCATCAAAAAATACGATAAATCATCCTGTCTAGCATTCTCCACTTCAATCTGGCTTCCCTCAATTCCTGCTGCCAAGCAAGCCCAAGAAGCCGCTTCAATGGGGTCAGGCATGACTGTATGGGTATAACCATTTAATTCATCAACCCCCTCGATTGTAATCGTTCGATCGGTATCGGTATAAATAATCGCGCCCATTTTTTGCAAAGCGCGAATTAAATCAAAAATCTCCGGTTCCATCGCTGCATTTTTGATCTCTGTAACTCCATCTGCTAATACACCACCATTAATCCCTTGCTCAGTTGCTCCAACGCTCGGATAAGGTAATCGAATATTGGCACCCTTTAATCGCTTGGTCCTTAAAATCAAATTTCCAGCCTCTTCTTCAACCGTTGCGCCCATCTGCGTAAGTAAATCGATATGAAAGTCGATCGGTCTTGAGCCAATATTACACCCTCCCAAACCGGGAGCCGTTACAGATCCCAAGCGATGAAGCATTGGCGCCCAGAGTAAAACTGGAATTCGGCTTTTGTCCGCAAATTCATCAATCACCTCAAGCGGTGGTTGCTTTAACTCTCTGGCTGATATTTCAATCGCTGAAGGATCTTTATATCCATTGCCATTTTGAATTTTTTCCACGTTGACACCAAATGATCGCAGCAAATCCGTCATTATAAACAGATCTGAAACTTGAGGCACATTTCGCAAAACACATTCGTCGGTTGTTAAAAGAGCTGCTACCATCTGTTTAGAAAAAGCATTTTTGGCTCCAGGAACTCTGACCTTGCCATTTAAGGGCCGGCCACCTTCGAGGATTAAGTAATTACGATCGACTTCCATTTACAGATGTGGATTGTACCACAGACTAAACGTCTAGAATGGCTTGTTTGGCATGAGTTTGAATAAATCTTTTTCTAGGAGCCACCTCATCACCCATCAACATAGTAAACACCTCATCAGCTGCTACCGCATCTTCAATGTCAACTTTCTTTAGGATTCTATTTTCCGGATTCATAGTTGTCTCCCATAGCTGATCTGGATTCATCTCCCCCAAACCCTTATACCTTTGTATAATAATAGTTGCGCCTTTTTTAGGAGCTGGTGCTGCCTCCCCATCTGCAGTTAGGCCATCGCCAGCAGTTGAACTAGGCAATGCTACATCATCAGTTGCTGGAGTGACTATAGATCCTCCCAGCGATTTCACAATCTTATCTCTCTCTTCATCAGAAAAAGCATATTGAAACTCCCTCCCTTTTTGCACTTTATACAAAGGTGGTTGAGCGATATAAATATACCCCAGGTTCAAAAGTTCGGGTAACTATCTAAAAATAAAAGTTAGCAATAAAGTTCGGATATGTGCCCCATCCACATCAGCATCAGTCATAATAATAATCCGGTGATAGCGCACCTTATCATATGCCACTGTATCTCCAATTCCAGTTCCCAGCGCAATCACCAAGTTTTTAATCTCCTCAAACTCCAAAATCTTATCTAAACGAGCCCGCTCGGTATTTAGAATCTTACCTTTTAGTTTTAAAATAGCTTGAGTTTTTCTATCTCTACCCTGTCCAGCACTTCCTCCAGCACTTTCTCCCTCAACCAAATAAAGCTCTGAATTAGCTGGATCTTTCTCCTGACAATCCATCAACTTACCAGGCAAACTGGCCCCTTCCAAAGCCCCTTTTCTAATGACTGAATCTTTAGCAGCTCGAGCAGCCAATCTAGCCCTAGCAGCGAGCAACACTTTCTCAATCACTTTTTTGGCTTCCTGAGGATTTTCTTCAAAAAAAGTATCCAATCCTTCTTTAACAGCTTGAGAAACAATTGGTGCTACTTCAGCGTTGCCCAACTTATCTTTTGTTTGAGACTCAAACTGCAGATTTTCTGAGTTCATCTTGATCGCCACTACTGCAGTTAACCCTTCCAAAGTATCATCCCCAGTTAGGTTCTCATCCTTTTCTTTTAGATATCCTTGGCGCCTGGCATAATCATTAATCGCCCGTGTTAGCGCAGTTTTAAAACCAGTCAAATGAGTCCCCCCATCTTTGGTCGCTTGGACATTAGCATATGACTCAACATTAGACGTAAAAGAATCCGTATACTGAATAGCTACCTCAACGTCGACATTTTCAAGTGATCTGTGAACATAAATCGGAATTGAGTTAATCAAAGCTTTGTTTTTATCCAAATGGCGGACTAAAGCAATGATTCCTGAGTCGAAATAGTAATTAATCTCCAGATCTGACTCTTCGTCATATAAGTGGAAAGATAATCCAGCGACCAAATAGGCCCGATTCTTAACTTCTCTTAAAACTGTTTCCCATTTTGGCTCGATTACCTGCAAAATCTCTTTGTCCGCTTTAAAGGTGGTACGCACACCTGATTTAGTCTTCCATTTAAAATGGTAATTAAAATCAGCATAAGTTTTAACCTCCCCTACTGGCGCTTTTGGAGTACCTTGGCTGTATTCTTGAAAATAAGTTTTACCCGAACGCCTAGTTTCAACCCGCATATATTCGGATAGTGCGTTCACAGCCGATGCACCGACTCCATGCAGCCCCCCAGAGACTTGGTAAGCACCTTCACCAAATTTACCTCCTGCGTGTAAAATAGTCATTGCCACCTCCAGAGCTGACTTACCCACCTTTGGATGAATCTCCCAAGGAATTCCATAACCATCATCAGCTACTGTCACATAGTAATCCTTATGCAGAGTAATCCAAACATTAGAACAGCGCCCAGCCATCGCTTCATCAACTGAATTATCAATGATCTCTTTGATCATCACCCAAAGGCCGCGCTCATCTGTTGAGCCGATATACATTCCCGGGCGTTTTCTAACAGGTTCAAGCCCCTCTAGAACTTGGATCTCTTTGGCGCCGTATTGATTTGGATCTTGTTTTGACACGCCTCCTAGTCTACCAGATCATTCCAAATTATGCAAGCTAAATAGCTTAGATTAGACTGCTACATCAACCTAAAATGCCCAGATATTACTACCCCTCAATCGTCCTACATCATCTCTAGCATTAAATATTCTAGGATAGCTCTGATATTAACGTTGGATTCTTTCCACTCCTCGGCTTGGAGTAACTTTTGAGCAAATTGATACTTGCTGGGATCGGCAATCATTTTTTGTCTAAAGTAAGCGACCATTGCATCTAGAAAAACCTCTTTTTCCTCTAGTTTCTCAATAAAAGCGAATCGTTCAGCCTCAGATTTACCTATTAAACTGGCAATCTGATCAAAAAATTTAGAGTCCTCCTCTACTGCATCTTCTAGTTGGACAATCTGGCAGCGTGATAAAATAGTAGGTAAAAGCGCGCTAGTGCTGGCAGCTCCCAGTAAAATAACCGCTTGGTTTGGCGGCTCCTCTAAGATTTTAAGTAGCGCATTTTGGGCCTCGCGGGTTAATTTATGAGCTGATTCTAAAACAACTACTCGCCCCAAAGCTGAATAGGGCCGAATACTTAAAAAAGAGCGGATTTGCTGACTTTGTTCAACTCCTAACTTCGCCTCATCTTCTATATATAATACGTCAGGATGTTTCCTTTGCAAGTTCAGGTCTTCTAAAACTTGATTTAGCGCCTCAACTCGGCCCAAAAGTGATTGAGAGATTATTATTTTGGCTATCACAAATAAGATTTGTACCATAGAACCAATTGACACTACAACTACAAATTCGTGATAATGAGAGCAAGGTCCGCTTAATTTAGCGGGCGACTGCCTATGCAACCAAATCAATCTAGCACGCCTTTAAACATCGAAGATGTTCTTCTGGAACAAGGAGTCTTAAAGCCAGATCAAGTTTCAGCGATTAAATTGGAAAGCATCAATACCGGTCAATTAGCTGAACAGATTATTACTGAGCATAACTTTGCAGCCCCTGAGCAGATTGCTCAAGGTCGGGCTCAATTAATTGGCGTCCCTTTTGTCTCTTTGGAAGGAAAAGCGATCTCTCCTGAAGTTTTAAACTTAATCCCTGAGCCTGTTGCCAGCAGGTATAAGCTCATTGCTTTTGATAGGGACAATGAGGGGGTATCTGTTGCCATGAGTGACCCGCTAGATCTTCAAGTAGTCCAATTTATTGAAAAAAAGACCAATCTTAAAGTTAAGCGGTTTTTGGGTTTAACTGATCAGATCCAATCAGCGATTAAAAACGAGTACTCTCAAAATTTAACCACCGATGTGGTCTCCGCCCTTAAAGAGGTCAATGCTTCTCAAAATCAATCGGCTGAAGTCCAAGATGAAGCTGAAGTTATTAGGGAGGCGCCTGTTGCCAACATCGTTAATCAACTTCTAGAATACGCCATCAAAACTAAGGCTTCTGATGTGCATATCGAGCCTGAGGAAAAGCAAACCAGGGTTCGCTACCGGATTGATGGAATCTTGCATGAAAAAATTATTTTACCCAAAAAGGTTCACGATTCAGTCGTTTCCCGGGTTAAAATCATGTCCAATTTAAAAATTGATGAAAGGCGTCTACCTCAAGACGGTCGTTTCAGTTTTCAATTCGGTAATGAAGAGATTGACCTTCGAATCTCCACTCTGCCGACTGTTTTTGGTGAAAAGGTAGTAATGCGGCTGCTGTCAAAATCCGAAAAACCTCCTACCCTACCTGAGCTGGGTCTGCGGGCTGGCGCTCTAAAAAATCTCGAACTGCAACTCCTCAGGCCCCACGGGGTGATTATAATTTGTGGACCAACTGGCTCTGGAAAGACCACCACACTTTACTCCATTCTCTCCCGTCTCTCCACCACCAAGGTTAATATTTTAACAATTGAGGATCCTGTTGAATATCAAATCGTTGGAGCCAATCAAGTTCAGGTGAACACTCAGATCGGTTTAACATTCGCTTCAGCGCTCAGATCTTTTTTGCGGCAAGATCCGAATATCATTCTGGTTGGAGAGATCCGAGATACTGAAACAACTGATCTAGCCATTCAGGCCGCCCTAACTGGCCACCAAGTTTTTTCCACACTACACACTAATTCTGCCGCAGGAGCGCTGCCCAGGTTGATCGATATGGGCGCTGAGCCATTTTTACTATCCTCTGCCATCAATGCAGTTGAAGGGCAACGAATCTTAAGAAAGGTGTGTCCCCATTGCAAATCCATCTATACTCCTCCTCCAGAAGTTCTGGAAAATTTTAAACAGATTTTAGGAAGTCTCACTCCAACTGGACCAATTCAATTTTACAAAGGCACTGGTTGCAATGAGTGTGGTCACAGTGGTTATCTAGGCCGGATTGGCATCTACGAGGTTTTAGTCGTCTCAGATAAGATTATGCAGCTGATTTTACGAAGAGCAGCCACAGGTGAAATTGAAAAACAAGCTGTTGCGGAAGGCATGATTACCATGAAGCAAGACGGTTATCTCAAAGTAGCTGAGGGTATCACTACCATGGAAGAGGTGTTACGGGTCGCTCAAGATTAATATGAATATCTTTCAACTACTTGATTTAGTCATCAACCGAAGCGCCTCGGATCTGCATTTAGTAGTCGGCTATCCTCCGCAACTTCGGATAAACGGCGAGCTGTTAGCAATCGAGGGATTAAATCCCTTAACCAATGAAGACGCCCAAAATTTAATTGTGCCCCTTTTGAGTGAAACCCAAAAACAGGTCTTGGATAAAGAGTGGGAGGCCGATTTAGGCTTTGACTTTGAAGGTAAAGGCCGCTTTCGGATCAATATTTATCATGAAAGAGGCCATGTAGCCGCCGCCCTAAGGCTGATCCCAATCAAGATCCGCAGCTTAGAAGAAACAGGTTTGCCGCCCCAGGTTTCCCGGGTTACCACCCTAAAGCAAGGCTTGATCTTGGTAACTGGTCCAACTGGTCACGGCAAGTCAACTACTTTAGCCTCAATGATCAACCAAATTAATCACTCCAGAGCATCTAATATCATTACCATCGAGGATCCGATTGAGTTTATTTACCCCAAAGCCAAATCCTTAATCTCTCAAAGAGAGGTCTCAGGTGATACCCGGACTTGGGGTAATGCTCTCCGGTCAGCTCTGCGGGAAGATCCAGACGTGGTTTTGGTGGGAGAAATGCGCGATCTAGAGACCATTTCAACTACACTGACTATAGCTGAGACTGGTCACTTGGTTTTTGCGACTCTTCACACCAATTCTGCATCTCAGACAATTGACCGGATTGTCGATGTGTTTCCTGAAGATCAGCAACAGCAGATCAAGATCCAACTGGCTGGAGTCATCGAAGCAATCATCTCCCAAAGACTAATCCCGACTATCTCTCCCGGACGGGCGCTAGCTTATGAACTTTTATTCAGTGTCCCAGCCTTGAAATCACTGATTAGGGAAGGTAAATCACATCTGATCGATAATCTGATTCAAACTTCAGCAGAGACCGGCATGGTTAGTTTGGAGATGTCACTGGCGCTTCTCGTTAGAGAAGGAAAAATTACCCAAGAGGTTGCTCAAAACTATTCACTCCGCCCACAAGTGCTTTCTAAAGTCTTGGGAATCTCTCCAACACCAAACCGAGAAACCTAAACTATGTCAGTTTTTACATATAAAGCCAAAGATCTACAAGGAGCCGAACACAAGGGTACTATCGAAACAGTCGACAGCCACCAAGTCGCCAGAATTTTAATAAAAAAAGGACTAGTAGTTATTTCAATCAAAGAAAAAAAAGAGGGTGAAGGGGCGGGCTTTCTTAAACGTTACTTAAACAGAGTCTCATTTAGCGACATCGTTATTATGACCCGCCAGTTGGCCACCATGGTTGAGGCCGGATTGGTCTTGTCCGAGGCACTCGATATCCTCCAGGACCAACAGCCTAATAAGACCTTCAAGGAGGTTCTGGGAGCAGTTTCCAGAGATATTAAAAGTGGACTAGATCTAGCCTCTTCCCTAAAAAAGCACCCCACAGTTTTCCCGCCACTTTATTGTAATTTGGTTAAAGCCGGCGAGCAATCTGGAAAACTTGATTCAACTCTCTCCCAGATGGCTGTTAATTTGGAGCGGGACCGGGAATTCCGTTCCAAAATTAGATCAGCGATGATCTATCCAGTTATCGTTTTGGTCATGATGGCTGTGGTTATGGCGGTTATGATGTTTTTTGTGATTCCTAGGCTAACCTCTCTGTATTCTCAGTCCAGCATCGATTTACCATTACCGACCAAAATTTTGATTGGTACCTCCAACTTTTTTATTCATTTTTGGTGGCTGATGTTAATTTTTGGCGTAGTTGGCTTTATTGCGTTTAAGAAATGGGTGTCTACTCCAACAGGCCGGTTTACATTTGATTCTTACCTACTTAAAACACCCGTAGTTTCGCGTGTCATTAAGGGCACCTCGCTGACTAACTTTACTCGGACATTCGGCTTACTGACAACCGCTGGCATCCCAATTTTAGATTCCATCTCAATTGTGGGAGAGGTTATCGGCAACTCAGTTTACCGGCAAGCCCTAAAAGATTGTTTTCGTGGTGTTGAGCGGGGGTTAACCTTCTCAAGTCAGCTTGAAACAACCGGAGTTTTTCCTAAAATAATCTCTCAAATGATCAGAGTGGGCGAAGAAACCGGTAAAGTTGACGAAGTCTCTTATAAGCTGGCCGAATATTTTGAATCAGAGACTGATAGCCTGGTTAAGAACTTAACAGTTATTATCGAGCCGCTAGTTTTAATGCTGCTCGGTATCGGTGTAGCCTTCCTAGTTCTATCTATCATCCTGCCTATTTATAAGTTGACTACTAGCTTTAGCTAGTACACCTTTCAGCAACTTACAGCTTGCAGATAAGCTCACAACTTCTTTTTCTTAAGGCGGTTTTACCACTTGACGGACCAAGAAGTTTTATGACTACAATAGTTTAAGAAGTCTTTAAAGGAGGTGATTTAGTTAAAATGAGAAAAACTGCTCAAGGTTTCACTTTAGTGGAACTTTTAATCGTTATAGCAATTATCGCTATCTTAGCAGCAGTAGTGGTCCTTATTGTCAATCCTCTTGAGTTAACTAGACGGGGTCGTGATGCCGCACGTCTTTCTGACTTTGCTAATTTACAACAGGCTATTAATATCGCTGTTCAAGAAGCAACCAACTCAACTCAATATTTACTTTGTGGTGGAGTTGCAGGTTCTTGTGCTGGTAACTCTGTTACAGGCACTAGAAGCTCAGCTGGTACCGGATGGGCCAAAGTTAACCTAGGAACACAAACAAGTGTTTCTGTTCCAACCTTGCCTATTGATCCTATCAATACAAATACTGGTGTAGGTAATGGTAACCACTACATTTACTGTTCAGATGGAAGTTCCTGGGAAATGGTTACAATCTTAGAGTCTGTACAACAAAATTCTAAGATGTCAAATGATGGTGGATCTGATAATGCGAAGTATGAAGTTGGGTCTAGCCTTGCTTTGCTAGGTACTACAATGCCGGGAAGCGTAGCGTGTGCTTACTAAGAGAAAATGGTCTGGTTTTTAATATTAGGTTTTATAGTAGGTACAATTTTAGGAAGTTTAGTTCTCTGTATCGCGAGTAGAGCACTAACAAAGGAATCGTTTTGGGGGAGGTCGTACTGTGACTTTTGTAAAAAAAAGCTCAGCTGGTACGACCTTTTTCCTATTCTATCGTTTATTTTAAACAGAGGTAAATGCCGTTATTGCCATAAAAGACTTCCCGTCGAATACATCTTAGTTGAGATTCTCTGCGGCTTAATCATCGCTTATCTATTTTCCACATCAGGTTTGGAAAAAATTAATTTGGAAAATTTCACCCTCCAAAACTTGAGTCTCCTCCCCAGCCTATTTATTCTATCCGACCTGGCCTTTAAGACCGTCTTTATCGGAGTCTTAATCGCCACCTTCATTACCGATATAAAAACCGGTCTTATTCCCGATCGGATTACCTATCCCTCAATAGCAATTGCTTTTGTATATGGAATAATTTTGACCATCGCTAAAATTGCCTGGGCCTATTATTCGATCGCCCAGTCTTCAATTGGCCAACTCCTTTTGCCTCCCCATTCGGATTATTTTTATAGACATGCCTATATCATGGCTACGCCAGAGCTATTTTCCCTTTTGGCAGCGGTCATAGTAACCGTTTTTTTTGCTAGCCTAATCTTTCTTACTAAAGGACGTGGTATGGGTGGAGGCGATCTGAAATTGGGAATATTTATGGGACTGGTCTTGGGTTTCCCAAATGCTATCTTAGCCATTTTAGCCGCTTTTTTGCTTGGGTCAGTCGTCGGAGTAATTTTGCTAGCCTTGCAAAGAAAAAGTTTTGGGCAAACTATCCCATTTGGACCCTTCTTAACACTCGGAGGAATTATTGCGCTGTTTTGGGGTGATCAAATTATCACTTGGTATGTGCACACCTTTGCTATCACAGGCTCTCTTTTCTAAAACTTGTCTTTTTTTAAGAAAGCTCGTAAAGTTAGATTAATGCCCAGAGAAAAAATTCCAAATTCCAAATTCCAAATTCCAAATGAAAGAGCTTTTACTCTGGTTGAACTGCTGGTAGCGATTGTTATTATCGGGATTGTTTTTGGAGTAGTCATCACATCCAATTCAGCAATTCAAAGAGGTGCCAGAGATGCTAAGCGCCAATCTGATTTGAGAACGATTCAAGGTGCACTTGAACAATACCATTCTGATACCAGCTTCTATCCTGATACCTTGGCGCAGATAGCTAGCCCAACAGCCTATTTAGCTCCCATCCCTTCTGCTCCAACTCCTGGCAATAATTATTCCTATGCTCCTCTACCAGCTACCCCAACTCAATGTACTGGTAACTGTACCAGGTATTGCCTAAACGCTCAGCTAGAAAATACACCCAATCCAGTCTATTCTGGGACATGCTCCCCACTACCAGCCCCCTACAACTTCGCAGTTACATCTCCATAAATTGCTTGTTCAAAGCTTAAAAATATGCTACGTTTAAGGTAATGTCCGAAGCTAGTTTCACTTTAATGAGCAAAGCTCTTAAAGGAGATCGAGGTTTCACTTTAATTGAGATATTGGTTGCCATCGCCATTATTTCTATTGTCACAGTGACCGTGGTCCCCAATTTAAGAAAGTTCAACTCTGATCAGGAGCTCTCCAATGATACCAATAAATTAATTCAAACTTTAAGGCAAGCTCAATCAAACGCCCAATCCGGGCTTAAATGCCTTAGATCGCCCACAGCAACTGCTTCAGCTAATTGGATGGTTGGAGCGACTAATTCGGCGACCTTCTATATTCAACCCACATGTAATGATGCTAACTTGGGCTTGGTTGCTCCAGCTATTGAAAAAACGACTTACACGCTGACAAATACCAGAATTACAGTCAATTCAACAGGTGTTGGAACCTGCTTATTGTCTCAACCGCAAGTGACATTTACTAAAAACATTGCCGCCATTACTAACGGTTGCCAATCTAACCCGCTATTTACCCTGACTCATCTAGTAACTAACAACACTAAATCGGTTTCAGTTGATCCCGGAGGAGCGATCTATGAAAAAACCAACTAACGAATTAGGCCAATCACTCTTAGAAATTACCATCACCATTGGCATCGCAGCTCTAATAATTACCGCCTTAGTCATAACCACGCTTGTCGGATTGAAAAATAGTCAATTAGCTCAAAAACAGTCTCAAGCGACCAAGTTAGCCCAGGAAGGTATCGAGCGACTCCGGGCGCTCAAAAACAACAACATTTCAATTACCGCTGGCGGCACTACTTATTATTGGTACGGCTCTCAAGGCACCACCATTTGGTCTCAAAATATTTTTTCTGGTGGTGCTTGTCAGTACTGTTATTGGAAGTTTAATTCTACCTGTCAAACTGATTTAAATAATTGTTTGGTGGCCTCAAGTGCTGCCGATAAAACTAGCTTAGAGTCAATCGGCAGTGGCTTCTTCCGCCAAATTAAGATTGAGGATGAAAATACCATCGATCAGAAAAAAATTACCAGCACAGTTAGTTGGACCGATTCAGCTGGAGCACATAAATCGCAACTTGTGACCTATTTAACGAATTATTAATATGAACCAGAAAGGCTTCACTCTAGCTGAAGTATTAGTCGCCCTAAGTATAATTGGGGTAATTGGCGTTATTTTAGTATCTTTTTTAACTCAAACCTTTCGCGGTTCAAGCAAAACTCAGCTAATTGGAGTAATTAAGCAAAACGGTCAATCCGCTTTAAATATTATCGATCAAGCCAGCCGTTTCGCAACTGGTGTTACCTGCACCGATGATCCCACCTTCAATAACGCCCATCTGCTCGCGGTTCACAATCAAGATGGCACTTATACCAGATTTAGGATTTGTAACAAAACAGATGCCACATGCAACGGTTCATTCCCCAATGGCTATATATCTCAAGACACTAATTCACTACCAAGTAGCTATACCGAATCGCAATTTTGCAACCCAGTTCCCAATCCAGATATCGTGTTTAACGCTACCAACTCTTCAAAGCTAACTGATACTGATCCTAAAACAGGGGTAGCAGTGACCAACGGCTACTTTAAGGTCATCAAAAATTCAGGCAACCATGATGTTGTCAATATTTATTTTCAATTAGGTCCCGCTTCAGGAACTGGGCTCGGATTCGAAAACCAGCTTGGTTCAACCAACAGTGCAACATTTCAAACATCCGTCGTGCTAAGATAATTATAGATCGATGACAAATACCAAATACCAAATACCAAATACCAAATACCAGCATGGGCAGGTTGTGATTTTATTGCTTCTTGTCATGCTAGTTGCGCTGACCATCGGGTTAACTATCACCCAGCGCTCGCTTTCTGATGTCTCGATCTCTAGCAAAACTGAACAATCTTCCCGGGCCTTCTCAGCAGCTGAGGCTGGTATTGAAAAGGCGTTACTAAATCAAACAGCGACAAACTCCGCTGATATTGGTAACCAATCTGGCTACACAGTCACAGTCGCCAGTAATCTACCGAGCACTGGCCAGGCCCTAGAATACCCCAAACTGAGCAAAGACAGTATCGAGCAATACTGGTTAATTGATCCAAATATGGCCCTTTCCGCACTTAACCTACCGGCCACTACTAATCCAAGTGGTTATGACGGCGGAACCATTGATATCTACTATGAGGATCCAGCTACACCTGTGGGCGACCTAGTGGCTTTGGAAGTGAATTTAATTACTAAGGACAACACCGGTCTATACAAAAAATACCAGTATCTCTATGACGAAGATGGCGGCCGTCGAACCAACAATAACTTCATTGCACCTACAGCGTGTAGCACGTTTACAATTAATACACTCTATTCCCCTACAATCAGCACATTAGACAGAACCTTTAAGTGTAAAATTACTGGCTTCAATATTAAACCGAGCTCTGAGACATCAATTGCTTTAAGAATTAGGCTGCTCTACTCCTCAACTTCCCAACCTGTCGCAGTGGCTCCAGCTGCCACCAAATCGCTTCCTCCTCAAGTTTCGCTGTTTACCTCAGTTGGAACCGCTGGCCAAACTCAAAAAACCGTTCAAGTGTTTAAACATGTCAAAGACGTCCCTTTCTTCTTTGACTATGCGATCTACTCAGTTTCTCAAATTAATAAGCTCTAAAAATGGATAAAAGAATTTTTTTGAATCAGAGAGGACTTTCCCTGGCCGAGGTCCTACTGGTTATTCTGCTAATCGGTTTTATCGTTCCAGTTATTTACAACATACCTAATTCAATCCGGCTAGTTGGTAGTAGCAATAAAACTTCTTTGGCCAAAGAGATCGCTTCCAAAGCGGTCGAAGACGCCCGGATTTTAACCTATGACAATTTAGCCCTCGGGCAATCAACTATTAATGATCCCCGCATCTCCAAGCTTCCTTCAGGAGCCGGATCTCTAAATGTGACCACCTGCTCTGCCCCAGTTTGCACCAACAATGAAGAAACCAAAAATATCTCTGTGACTATAAATTGGGATGAAAACGGAGCACCCAAGTCTTTTAAGTTAACCACACTAGTTTCATCTGGAGGTTTAAGATGAAGCCAAAAAATGATTTCACCTTAATGAGCAAAGCTCTTAAAGGAAACGGAGGTTTCACTTTAATCGAGGTCCTCTTGGTTGGAGTGATCGGTTCTGTAGTAGGTATATTACTGATATCAATTTTAGTTCAAAACAATGGTTTGTTTTCTACACATAGCGCCCAAGTCGCCCAGGGCGTCGGATTAAATGACATTATCAGCGAAGTTTCCAGCTCGATTAAAACAGCCTCTTCAGTCGCCCCCAGTTATCCATCTACAAACCCAACTTATATTAGTTCTACCAATACGCTTGTTCTGTCGATTCCTTCAATTGATGCGTCAGGCAACCCCGTTGACAACACTCTAGATTTCCTAGTTTTTACCTCCGATAACCAAAATCAAAAGATTCTAAGAGAGCTACTTTTCCCCGATCTAAGCAGCTCCCGTAAATCTATGAATAAAGTTTTGGCAACAACCCTATCTTCAATCAATTTCTCTTATTCAGATTTAAATGGCAATCCGGTTTCTCCAAGCGTAGCCAGTAAGATCAGCTACACCGTTAACCTCTCTACCAAAGCAGGTTACGGCACAGAGGAAGCTAGTGCTAGTTCGCAGGCCATCTTAAGAAACAATTAAATGAAAGTTACATTAAACCATTTTCAATCAGGGCAAGTAGCGGTTATGGCTTTAATTGTCTTGGGACTCATCATTATTAATACCCTAGCCATAGTCGGGGGTTCTTTAACATTTAGTGCTAATACTAAGTATTCAACAGAGGTCTCCCAAGCAACTAATCTAGCTGAAGCCGGTATTGATAAAGCTGTGGCCTCATTAAATGCCACTGGAGGTAGCTACATTGGGGAAAGCGAAACTTTCCTGGACCCCGGCTCCTTTAGCGTCTCAGTTACCAGCAAAGACGCATCGACGGATATCATTAAGTCAACCGGTTATGTGCCAAATAAAAGTAATCCTAAATCTAAAAGGACCATTCAAATCCAAGCTTCTAAAGGAGTTGGCATTTCATTTGTTTATGGGATGTTAGTAGGTAATGGTGGTATGTCGATGGGAAATGGCTCCCGCATTAACGGCTCTGTTTATTCCAATGGTAATATTACGGGTGGAAATAATGAAAATATCACCGGAGATGTCTTTATTGCCAGTGGAACTCAGCCAACGGCTGATCAACAAAACGATTCTACCTGCCCCAACTGTCTGGACTTTTTCTTCGGCAAAAATATATCCGGGAACAACCAACTTGATATCGCTCAAAGTTTTAAGCCAAGCACCGGCGCTGTAATTAATAAAGTCAGCTTGAAGTTAAAAAAAATTGGCTCCCCTCCTAACCTAACTGTCCGGTTACTGGGAGATAGTAGCGGCCAGCCTAACAAAAATAACATCCTAGCTTATGGAATACTTACTGCCAATTTAGTGACCAGTCAATATGGTTTTGTCGATGTCGCTTTCACTAGCCCACCCAGCCTAACCGCTGGTACTACCTATTGGATTCTGATCGATACCTCCTCTGATAACAACAATTACTGGTCCTGGTCTGAAGATACATTACAAGGATATACTTATGGAACTGCGATGTGGTCTCCTGATTGGCAAGTTAGTTCTCCGGTCTGGAACAGTATCAGTGGTGACTTGTCCTTCAAGACCTGGATGGGTGGTGTGGCTACCTCAATCAGTATGAACAACGGTTCAGTTATTGGTGGCAACGTTCATGCTAACACTATTAGTGGTATCACCATCAATAAAGATGCTTACTATCAAGTTATATCTAATTCCACAGTAGTTGGCACCTCTCATCCCAACTCCACTGACCCGGCCTCAATTGCCATGCCTATCTCTGAAGGCAACATCCTCAAATGGCAGGAAGATGCTGAGGCCTACGGAGTCACAACTGGTGATATCACCGGTTGTCCGGCTAGAATGGGACCAGGAAAAATTATTGGCAATGTCACTACCTCAAACAGCTGCACCATCACAGTGACTACCCCAATCTTTATCACTGGTAATTTAACCTTTGGCAACTCAGCTGTATTTCAGATGGACCCTAATTTAGGATCCTCGTCTGGTGTAGTTATAGTTAATGGAACCACTATCTTTCAAAATTCAGATAATTTGCTTGGCACCGGGCAACCAGGTAGCTTCCTCACTCTTCTTTCAGCCTATAATTCTCAAACTCAAGGGGGGGACGCCATCAATACTGGAAACAGTTCAATAACAGGCATTTTATATGCTCCTTTAGGGATAATAACTCTGGCAAACAACGCCAACTTCAAAGAAGCAGTGGCTTGGCAGATTAATATGGGTACAGGGACGACCTTAACTTATGATTCAGGCTTGATTAGTACCTTCTTTTCCACCGGACCCGGAGGGTCATTCTCGATAGTTAAAGGTACCTATCAGATCAAATAATTTACAATTGGTCTTAGACACTCTACAATAAAAGTATGGCTGCCAAAAACGTCGTTGGGTTGGATATTGGTTTTTCTTCAACCAAAATCGTTGTCTTATCTCACAAAGAAAAACCTCCGAGAATCGTCTCTCTAGGCTCAATTGCCACTCCTCAGCCGGGTATCATCTCAGATGCCGACCTAGATTTGGACGCTGTCGCCCAAGCTCTAAAAAGTCTGGTCAGCGAAGTCAAAATCCCAGGAAAAGACGTTGTTATTGCCTTGCCTGAGTCCAGAATTTTTACCCGAGTAGTTTATGACCTACCCTACCTCACCAATGACGAACTATCTCAAGCCATTAAATACGCAGCCGAAGAATTTGTGCCGATGTCGATTAATGATGTTAATTTAAATTATCAGGTGATTTTTAGATCACCTCAAAAAGGACCCAAAAGCCGGACCATTGTTCTAGTCATTGCCACTCCCAAAGCACTCCTTGAAAAATACTTAAAAGTTTTAACCATGGCTGATTTAAAGCCCGTAGCTATCGAAACAGAGCTTATCGCTGCCTCGAGATCTCTGGTTGGCAATAACCCCTATTCCCCCACTACCCTAATCATCAATCTCGGATCAACCACTACTGACTACGCAGTCGTTTCTGATGGTTTTATCTTAATGACCAGATCAATTGCCACTGGCGGAAATGCCCTCACGCGGGCGATCGCCCAAACCTTTAACTTTGAACTAGTTCAGGCTGAAGAATATAAGAAAGTTTATGGGCTGCTCGAAGATCAACTTGAAGGTAAATTATTTCAAGCCCTCAAACCAATTTTTGATGTTATTGTCTTAGAAGCCAAAAGAGTGATCCAGGCTCATGAAGCCCAAAATCCGGATAAAGCAGTTAAAAGAGTCATCCTCACAGGAGGGGGAGCACAATTACCAGGAGTCGTACTTTATTTCGCTAATTCACTCGGACTTGAGGTCCAGGAGGCTGATCCCTGGGCGGCTGTAACTAAGGAGGATAACATTAAATCAAAACTGAATGCTAGCGCGGCACTATATTCAGTAGCTGCCGGACTTGCGCTTCGGGAAGACTAACTATTATGGGCAAAATTCAGATCAACTTACTTCCAAGCGAAGTCGTCCTTTTAGAAAAGGATATTGAAAAAAGAGCTCTGGCTATTCGGGCGAGCGTCGCCATTTTAGTTATCGTGACCATCCTTAGTCTGACTGCTCTAGTTATTCGCCTAACTCAGAAAATCAGCCTCACAACTAACAAACATCAGCTAGATCTGGTCACAGAAAAGGTTCAAGCTCTCAAAGAACAGGAGGGTGTAGTCTCAATCTTAAAACAGCGAGTTAATTCTATCTCGGGTATCTTGGGCGAAACTAGCAAACAAGAAAAGGCCTTTAAAACCTTAATTGATATATTTCCTAAAAACATCAAGCTACTTTCCATGAGTATCGATAAAACAGGTAAATTAGATCTCAACTGTGAAACTGAAAATATCACTGATTTAGATGATTTTTTTCAAAGCATTAGTACGCAAGATAGCAATAAAAAGTTTTCTAAAGTTTTAGTCAATAGCTTGTCTCAAGGAAGCAATGGAAAAATCCGTTTTGATGTTGAGATATCACCTATCTGATGGAAAAAGAGATTAAAAAATATTATCAGAGATATCAAGTAGTTATCTTGCCTTCAGGGGCATCATTCATCGCTCTAGTGCTTATCGCATTGTTAATAGTGCCAAGCCTTTTTACATATAGTAAAAACGCGAAACAGCAAACAGAGATCGAACAAAAAACTAAATTACTCAGCTCAAAAGCCACTCAGCTTCAAGCCATTAATGTAACCGCCCTTAAAACTGACTTAAATAACACAATTAAGGTTTTACCTCCCGAAAAAGAGGTGACCGCCGCCATCAATCAAGTTCAAATTTTAGCGAGTGCCAATACAATACAAATTCTATCATTGGAATACTCTTCAATTGGCGGTATCGATAAATCAGACAATTTTACCATCCGCATGGAAGTTGTTGGTCCGCTTACATCGATGAGAAACTTTGGCGACAGTCTGCGGGAATCTGCCAGGGTGATGAAAATCAAAGATATCGAAATTAATGGACTCAGGGGAGGTGTTAATTATAGCGCCACTCTAACAATCTCAGTTTATTATCAAGCCGTACCCAGCTTGATTGGAGAAGTTGATGCCCCCTTCGTACCCCTTTCTCAATCGGACCAAGAATTATTGGCCAAAATTAACAACGCCTTAGAAAAATTCGGATCAGTTAACGCTCCATCTGAGGACTTTACCGGCACCGGGCCAGTTGGCAAACCAGATCCTTTTCAATGATCCAGCAAATCTGGACGGACTTTTTTAGTTCTCTTAAATGATTGGCTATCGCGCCACTCCTGTATTTTGGCATGATCGCCAGATACCAATACCTCTGGCACCGGTTCTCCTTCAAAATCAGTTGGCCTGGTATATTGCGGATGCTCAAGTAAATCATTACTAAAACTCTCATTTTGAGTCGCCTCCACTTTCTCCAATACTCCCGGGATGAGTCGAACAACGCTATCCACCACCACCATGGCCGGAATCTCGCCACCAGTTAATATATAGTCTCCAATTGATATCTCCAAATCAATGTACGTTTTTATAAAGCGGTCATCAACACCTTCATAATGGCCACAAACTAAGATTAAATGATCAATTCTTGACATCACACCCGCTTGTTTTTGGTTGAAAGTCTGGCCTGATGCTGACATTAAGATAGTTAGGGTTTTTTTGGATTTAGAACCCTTTTTGGCATACTTAACAGCCTCTGCCAAGACATCTGGTCTAAGTATCATTCCCACCCCTCCCCCATAAGGCCGGTCATCTACTTGCTGATGGGAACCGATACCAAAATCGCGCAGATTAATGAGTGCGGTCTCCAAAAGTCCCTTTTTCTTCGCTCTGCCTAGAATACTGACATCTAAAACATTAGCAAACATCTCAGGAAAAAGAGTGATAATGGAAACTTTCATGGATAAATTACTGGGCAACTTCTGGATCCTGTTGCTGACCTGCCTCTTCAATACCCTGGACCTCTTCAGTACTAGGGCTATCTTCCCGGGGAGTTGGATTGGGGTCAAAAAGTTGTAAATTAACCCGGACATTGTCAGCCATCGCCCTGACTGTTAAGACTTTTCTAATCGCCTTTATCACCTGTCCACCCTTACCTATCACCTGCCCCATGTCGTCTGGATGAACAGTTAATACCAGTGTAACTGAGCCTGGTTGGGTCTGCTCTTCAACCGAAACATCATCAGGACTTCCGACGATACTTTTAACTATGTATAAAACTAGATCTTTCATTTAGGAGCTTCCTCATCAGAGGATTCAGTAGGTGTCTCAGGTGTCTCAGGTGTCTCAGGTGTCTCAGGTGTCTCAGGTGTCTCAGGTTCAGCTGCTTTTGGTTCTGCTGCCGGAGTTTCAGCTTTTTCTTTTTTGGGTTTGCGAGGAGCTCGTTGCTTGGCCTCACCAACGATCCGCAAATATCCATCAGAAGGTTGGGCACCTTTTTTAATCCACTCAGCGATCCTCTCTTTGTTCAGGTTAATCTCTTTTGGTTCAGTTAGCGGATTGTAAGTACCCAGAAGCTCAATAAACCCACCTGTTCTCTTTCGGCGCTCGTCAACAACGACCACCCGGTAGAAGGGCCGCTTCTTTGCACCAATTCGCATCAATCGGATCTTTGCTGGCATAATCTGGATAAGTATAAAGAAATCGCGAGGCTACGTCAAGCTCAAGATTAAAAAACTAGAGCTCACCCATATCAGCCAGACGGTCTAGCGCCTGGCTAGCTGCTGCTTCTTCAGCGATCTGTTTAGAAAGACCTGTCCCTTCTCCCAATTGTTTGCCCCTTAAAAAAACTCCAATGGTGAATTTTCTAGCGTGATCTGGCCCCTGAGTTTTAATAATTTTGTAGCTTGGAGATTGCTTAGTTTGATTTTGAGAGATCTCTTGCAATTGGGATTTAGCATCTTTTGGAGGACCACTATTAATCTCTTTTTGAAACAGAGGCAGCAGAGTTTGGTAGATAAAATCTTTGACTATATCCAAGCCATCATTTAAAAAGATCGCCCCCACTAAGGCTTCATATGTATTGGCCATCAACTGCACATTCTCCCTCCCACCAGACATCTCCTCGCCTTTAGATAACTTGAGGTACTCGCCCAAATGTAGATTTTTAGCCGCTTTGGCCAAAGAGGGAGTTTTTACCAAGTAAGATCTTAAATTTGTTAAATCACCTTCCGCGTCCGATGGCCGCTTGTCATAAAGATATCCGGAGACAATAAATGATAAAACTGAATCCCCCAAAAACTCTAACCGCTCGTTAGACTCAGTTAATTTGGGTGATTCATTTAAAAAAGACCGGTGGGTAAATGCGGTCTGGTATATAGTATTAGTACTATCTTGTAGCGCTGTTTTTAGCCATTCCTGATCAAATTTCATTTTCTCTGCTCACTCAAGTAATAAATCTTCAACTGTCACCACAAGATCATTAACTGTTTTAATATCTTCAGTTTCGGTTGGATCAAAAGTAATCGAGTATTTCTCAGAGATGTAATTCAACAAATCCGCCATCTCAATTGCTCCCAGCCCCAAATCTTCAGTTAGCGAAGCATCCTGCTCTATATCCGCTGCAGTTATCCCTAAATGTTTGGCGATTGCATCAATTATCTCAGTTTGTTGATTCATTGTATTTTAATATCCTCGTCTGTCACCATTTTCCCCAAGACACCATTTATAAAGGAGGGAGAGCTTTCCCCGCCATACTCCTTAGCCAGTTCCACCGCTTCGTCAATAACTACCTTTGGGGGGGCCGCCTTTTCTATTATTAACTCAAATGCGCCAAGACGCAAGATAGCTAAATCGACTTTATTGATCTTATCAATTGGCCAAGCAGGAGCGGATTTAGCTATTAACTGGTCTAGTTTCTGGATTTGTTGGATAATTCCCAAAGCCTCTTTAGTTTGTAGCCCCGCACTCTCTTGAAAAGCCCAGGCGAATAAATCCTGCATTATTTTAATGCGTTTCAAATGACGGGGGTCTTTGCTTGTTTTCACTTTATGCTCGCGTTACCTTAACCTGTTTTTTAACACCAGTGGCTTTGCCGGCATAAAATCCACAATTCCGGCAAGCCATATGCGCAACAGTTTTTTCATTGCAATTGGGACAAACAATTAGACTAATTGCACTAGCACTGATCGATGCTCGTCGCACCCGTTTGGCCGCTTTTGAATGTCTTTTCTTTGGTTCATGTGGCATAGTTTTGTTAGTCTGGCGAGACGAAAGAGGCCAGATCTGCTAATTTTCCCTGCAAAGAGGGGTATTTGTCAAGTGTGGGATCATTTTGCAATAAAAGACGGGCGGAGCCTCTAGCTCTCTCAATCAGCTCCAAATCGGAAAAAGAGGCTATTTTGAGGTTAAAACGGCCTGATTGGCGCACACCGAAGATCTCGCCAGACCCTCTGATCTGCAGATCCAGTTCAGCCAGTTTTAAGCCGTTAAAAGTTTTTTCTAAGTTTTTTAATCTGGAAACTACTTGCGCCTCAGGTGTACTAGAAAATAAAAAACAGAATGATTGCTTCTCTCCCCGGCCGACCCTGCCCCGGAGTTGATGGAGTTGAGAAAGTCCAAATCTCTCCGCCCCTTCAATTAACATGATGGTGGCATTGGGAACATCTACTCCGACTTCAACAACTGAAGTTGACACCAAAATATCAATCACCCCCTCCTTAAAAGACTGCAACACCGCCTCCTTTTCTTTAGATTTCATCCTCCCATGCAACAGTCCCAGTTTTAAATCAGGAAAAATATCTTTTTGCAAGTTTTCAAACTCGACCTTTGCGGCTTTGGCCTGAAGAATCTCCGATTCTTCGATCAATGGGGTGACAATGTAAGCTTGGTCCCCTTCTTTAACCTTGCCATGGATAAATTTATAAGCATCAGCCCGCTTAGCTGCTCTCACCACATGAGTTCTAACTTGTTGTCTGCCTGCTGGTACCTCATCAATAATTGAAATATCCAAATCTCCATACATAGTTAAAGCCACAGTGCGGGGTATTGGCGTAGCAGTCATGGTTAGAAAGTGTGGCACCGTCGCCTTAGATCTCAAAACTGTTCTCTGCTCAACCCCAAATCTTTGTTGCTCATCAACAACAATCATCCCCACATTTTCGACCGCCAATTTACCTGAAATCAAAGCATGAGTCCCAACTATCACATCAGACTCTGCTGCTTGTTTCTTACTTCCTGTATATATCCCAACCTTCATTCCCAGTGGGGTTAAAATCTTTTCCAAATTAGCAAAGTGCTGAAAAGCTAAAACCTCGGTTGGGGCCATGAAAAGTGTTCGTAAACCATTAACAAATGCAACATAGGTAATGGCTGCTGCAACCACGGTCTTGCCTGAACCCACCTCTCCTTGAACTAAGCGGTTCATCGCGGCAGTTTTTTTCAGGTCATCACAGATCTCATCAACCACCCGCCTTTGAGCATTGGTCAATGAAAAAGGCAGCAGCTTTAAAAACTTTTCTAAATCTTTGGGGTCAATGGAAAAAGGTTTAACCACCTCCCTTTTACGCCATTCCAGCCGCGCCTTTTGGGTCGCTAGCTGAATTAAAAACAGCTCATCAAAACCTAGCCTGTCTCTGGCCTCTTTGGCCTCATTTAAATTCTCTGGAAAATGAATTTTTTGCAAAGACTCTCTTAAAGGCAACATATTTAAACGAACCTCGTCAGGCAAAAAGTCCACTTCCTCATCAATTACTTGAGGCAGGATTGAGGCAATTTTTGCCCGCAGCCATTTAGATGTCAGCCCAAAAGTCTCTGAATAAACAGGCACCAACCTCCCAGTATGCAAATTCTTGTCCATTGTCAATTGTCCACTGTCCATTGATATCTTCTCCCAGACTGGAGCAACGATCGAGATCTTGCTTTTATATTTGCTAACTTTGCCAGAAATTTGCAGTCTATCTCCTGGTTGGATTGATTTGGTTAAGTAAGATTGGTTAAACCAAGTCAGCTCAATGGGCGCTGTCCCATCATTAAAAAGTGCTTGGGTCAAAACTTTTCTTGACCTGGTATAGATATTTTTGATTGACCAGATCTCCCCTTGCAAGGTGATCTTCTCCCCAATTTTAGCCTCATTTATTGGCGCAATTTGGCTAAAATCTTCATACCTAAATGGGTAGTGGTTAATTAAATCAGCCACTGTTAAAAGTCCTAAAAGCTCGAGTTTTTTAGCAAAGGCATAACCTATACCTGGAACTGTCCGAAGCGATGTTGATAGGTTCATTGATGTATTAGACCACATCTCCGGGATTTTTTCTACTTACTTTGCTTGCTTTTAGACTTGCTATAGGTTATAATTTAGCCTCAAGTTATGGAACATTCCACAGAAAAACAAACCCTTAATCCAATTGCCCAAAGAGAGCAGGAAATTAGCCAGCTTCAGGCCGAAATTTTGCACAGACAACAAATCATCGCTAAATTTGGTAAAAAAAGCCGTCTCGCTCAATCCATCACAATAAAGCAGCTGGAAAGAAAAATTGACAAACTTCAAGATGAATTAAGCAGCTTTTACTCACTAAGAAGAGATGTTCCAGTTGTGGAACCCCCTGTCTCTATTGGTTTAGCTGAGCCTGAGCTAACTTCTAGACCTTGTGTTCCATTTGAAGAAGTTACTCATATCGTTTCTGGATCAGAAATTATAATTTCCACAGTTACTCCAGTCGAACTAAGTTCTGAATCAGAAATTGATGAAATTATCCGCTTATATCAAGAATTAGGTCGGGAAGTTCCCAATAATATTTATTCAATGGATCAGGAGAGCCGAAGAAGGTTGCTCCAAGCTTTAAGGATAGCTAAAAAAATCCCAGCCGATTTAAGAGACCATGTCAGTTCAAATAGCTATGCTGAAACTCAACGAATTCCTCTAAATGATCAACCAATTGAACCAACTCCAGCGAGAAGAGAGCCAGTTTCTCCCCGCCCTGAGGATGACATAGAAATTCCCCCATTCTTGAGGAGATCACACTTTATTCAGAGCGACCAGCCTACTCCAGCTCCAGAGGTAGCAGAAATCATTGAGGCTGAAGAAGAAGGTCGTGCCGCTGCTCAAGCTGCATCCACTGATTTGCAAGCCCTCTTTGCTTCTCTGCGCATCCCAGAGCCAGAACCAAATAGAGATGATATTGTAATACCTCCATTTCTGAGACGACTTCCAGTTTTGGAACAAGCTCCTGATCCAGATCCAATCATACGTTTTGAACCAGAGATTAAGGTATCCGAGGATGAACCCAGGGAAGAGCTGTCAGCGGACAGGCTTTGTGAAATTATCGATGATGAGTATCCAAAAGATGGCACCCTTTATCTTCATCGCCACATTCAAGATTTTTTTCCCGAGTATCGAGCCCAATTCCCAGGCCTGAATGATTCAGTTCATTTTTTCAGATGTCTGGGTCAATCCCTTCATGCCACTGGTAATAGGAATTTGAGTGATAAAGCAGCTCTGGCCTTTGAGTATGCCTTTGATAATTCCGAGGATGATGAATTAGTTGATGCAGATGGCACTCCTGTTAGAGGAAAGGCCATTGATGCTATTTGGTGGGTTGATGCTGCTCATAGTCATGTCAGTCAACCGATGTGGACCCCTGCACGTTCTGTCTGGCTTCAGCTAAAAGAGGCTACTATCAGAGAAACAAGAGTGGTTATTGAGGAGCAAATTGCCAATTGCCAAGCTTTATCTCCTAAAGCCAAGAATTACAAACAAACTGAATCTGCTCTTAAAAAAGCCCGCAAACAAGCCAGGGATCTCGAACTTTGGCTGGAAGCTTCTGAATCTAAGTTAGAGCCAGAAACCGCACCAAAGGGCAGAGACCGATTTAACTTCTTTAAAAGAAATAGACAAGGTATCCTTTTGGCTGCCGGCTTAACTGTTTTGTGTTGCTTAGGTGGTCTAACTTCAGCCTCTGTGGTCGAGGTAGTAGCACCCTCATCAGCTCCCAGGGCTGAACAGGTCACTCCAACCAGCTTAGCAACTGCTGTCAATGTTGCTCCTTCAGTTCGCTCAACTGCTACCCCTACTAAAACCCCCATTATTGTTCATGGAACTCATATAGTGACTAATCCCAATATAGTCAACTCCCCAATCGAAGATATTAAAACTTATGAGAAGCCAGATGTTCTATTTGGTGATAAATCTAGCCTCAATGGACTGGCTCAATCATTAATGGCTAAATATTCCTTTGGCATTGATGACTTTCAACCCAATAGCCCTGACGAGCAAACCAGATATAATTCAATGGTCAGATTTGACCAAGCCTACTACAAGAACGCAGACGGGCATGATGTTTTTGTCAAATTAGTCGAAGAAGATTTAAGAGCTGTCAACGATCAACTAGTCTTTGATTCTGGCAATCCAGATCTCTTTTACCATAATGGAATAGCAACTGTCCAAGTGCCTGAACAGACTATTGCCGCGCTAAAGACTCTTAAGTAAACTTCTTAGGTAATTCTTACCCAGCCATTACCAATCCCTAGATCTTATAGTTTATTATTTACTTCATGATTGAGGCAGCTAGAATCTATCCAGCCACCCCAGACAACCTTGATTATTATAAAAAATTGGGCTTTGCCAAAGAGCTAAGAGAGACTATCTTTGCCGATATTAAACAAAACGGTTCAAATCAACAAATTGACTTCATTCTATCTCAAGTCAACCAAGCCCTGCTAAATGTTGAAGATGACTCAGTTAGCTTGACGGATTTAAGATCCCAGATTGATCAGATAGTTAACCCCCTTCCTGATAATGTTATTCAATTTTCAGGCCGGTCTAAACAGCCCAAAAAGTTTACACCTGTCTCTGAAATTCTACAGCCTCCGGAAGTCCTACCTCCTCCAATCGAAAGACCACAAGAGCGCTGGTGGAATAATCTTAGGAATATTATTAGAAGCCGTAGAACTACATCTACCTCAGGTCCTGGAGGGTCAACAACAAGTAAAAGTACCTATACATCAAGTGCCAGTCCCCCCGTTGGACCCACAGAGCCTCCTAGTCCGTATATGGCGTGGGTAGCCCGCGCAGCTGGCATCTCAGCGGTTTTACTTCTATTAATATATGGCGCATCTACCGGTGGCTTTGAAAGATTTGATAAGGATACCAGAGAATTTGCCAATTCAGTCGCAGCTAGATTAAATTTAGTTGATGAAAAAACTAAGGTAGGTGTCAACGCTCTTGCTAATGCTACAGTTCCACCCCCACCCTTAAAAGTTGAACCTCCCCAAGTTAATATTAATGTGCAACCTCCTCAAGTTGAACCGGCCAAAGCTCAACCTCCGTTAAACCTAACCAGCCCCGTTGTGGAGCCTGGCTTAAATCAAAAATTAGAAAATAGTCAAATAGGCGGCCAAAAAGTTGGTATGCGGTTTACTGAATATAGAGATCCAGACGTCTTTAGACAAGGTTTAGACAAACAAGACTATGATAGCGACTTCTCCAGCCTAAAAGGCCGGTCTGAGGCCATTTGGGCGATGGATTGGGCAAATATCCATGATTTTAGACCCAATGACCCAGACGAAAGAGTCAGGTTTGCTTCAATGGTCCGTTTTAATGACGCCTGGAAAACTGAACCAGGTATGAGTGAAGCACAAGCGATCGCCCTGCACAAAGAGCAAGTTCTCAGAATGAGAAACGCAATTAAGGGCGAAACTTTGCACTGGATGGAAGATTACCGGCCCTTTTACAATCTCAGTAATGCACCAGATTATCCGTTCATCCACGTCGGGAATGCCCAAGCTGGTACAGTGGATTACTTGATTTTTCGAAAAAACCCTCAGGGAATTCCCAACAAAATCGTTGAACCAGCTAACCCCAAAGCAGTCTTTGAAACTGCCAAAAAGAATTTCGCCTAATCCTTCAAATTTAGTTATACTAGCTTTAAGTGACCTATTTTATTTTACTAATTGCTGAGGTACTCTCATTGTTTGTTTTATCTAGGTTTCTAAGCCGGGCTTTATCTGAGCTGATTTATAGATTGACCCATTCACATAAAATCGTGATCTATTCACTTGCTGCGCTCTTTTTACCTGGAACAGTTATTCATGAAGCAGCTCATGTTCTTGTAGCCAATCTGTTGCTTGTGCCAACTGGCAAAGTGGAATTTTTGCCAGTCTCTGAAGGCGAGGTAGTTAAACTGGGAAGCGCTGAAGTAGCTCAAACTGATTTTATTAGAAGGGCTTTGATTGGTTTTGCGCCAGTTTTGGTTGGAGTAATGCTTCTCATCATCACTCTTTATTTTTTAAGTCAAAGCTCAGCTAGCCTATCTTTTTGGGTTAATCTACTTTTGTTAATTGGACTTTTTGAAGTTTCTAATACCATGTTTTCGAGCAAAAAAGACTTAGAGGGTACTGTTGAAGTGGTCGCGCTAATAATAGCGATAATAATTGGTTTGTTCTTCTTGAAGATCTATCAACCTTTTTTCTTTTTAGCCTCAATTATCAACTCACTTTCCCCAGAGTTTTTCAAAAAAGCTGATTTATTTATTCTAATTCCAATCGTCATTGATGTAATAATAATCGGGGCAACTAGATTATTGATATTGAAAAAGCGGTAGAAGCGAAAAAAGCAAAATAGAAACAGTACCAATGGCAACCAACACCAGCAACACCCAGCGGTATTTTCTTCCCAACTTATCCATTAAATTTAATATACCATATTTGCTTTAGTGGAGTATAATATAGGCATGAAACCAGAAAGATTAATGAGTGGAGATCAATTAGGTAGATGGGATCCCAGAAGACTTTTTAGAGGGCGTATGCGTTGGGTAACTTTTCCCTTAATTGGTCTTGCTCTTCTGGCAGCAGTTGGTGTTTAAATCACTTCTTTGCAGTTAAACTCTCTATCTCTTCAAGTGCCGCTCTTCTTTTTGGATCTTCAAAATAAACTCTGGCTGGAGCCAACTTTTCAATTAACCACTCAGCTACAGCAGCTTTCAAATCCTGTGGATGCAACTTTTTCTCAGCATAATCTTTTTCCAACTCCTCATAAGAGTTATAACTTAAATCTCCTCCCCACTTCTCATCTCTTCTGATAGTTAAAGTTTGAGGATTGCTAAAAATTAAGTGTTTACACCAATCCAGGATTGGATTAAATTCGACCACTCCTTCTGGGGCATAAGCTGAATTCAGCTTGGCCTTAATATCTTCTGGACTATCAGTGATGAAAATTGCACTATTAGGTTTAGATTTACTCATCTTTAATGAAGTAATTAAAGCTGCCTTCTCCTCATAAGATAAATTATTAACATTTGAGGCCTTTTTAGCTAGTTCGGGATCATCATTGTCCCCCAGTGGCTTTAAACCCATTACTAAATGATGATGAATAGCAATTGGCTTTTGAATCCCCAAATCTTTAGCCACATCCCTGGCAATCACATGGACATTTCTTTGATCAGTTCCAGCATGGATAATATTTCTTTGCATAGTGAACAGATCTGCTGCCTGCATTGCTGGGTAGATTAATGTAGCCGCATTAGAAGATTCCCCTGCTTGTCTGCCCATAATATCAGTTGAGCGCATCATTCTGGAAATCGTAGTCGCCTTACCAACTTTAATGACTGTTGCCCAATACTCATTTGGATTCTCCGAATATAACTCACTCCCCAAAACAAACTTAATATCATCTGGATTTCCACCTAAACAAAGATAACCCGCTTTTAACCCTTCCTCAAAATAAGCCCGAGCCATTTTATTAGCTGTTTCCAAAGTTCCATCCAATTTATTATTAATCCAACCATGCCAATCAGCCAAAAACACAGTTACCTCAGCCCCAGCATCATGCAAATCTTTAACTTTTTGCATACAAACTAGCCCAGTCCCCAAATGAACTTTGCCAGAGATTTCAAAGCCAATATAATGTTTTAAAGTTTTTCCTGACTCAATTAAAGCTTTGAGTTCTTCCTCAGTTAGAGTCTCCTCTAAATTCCTGGTGATTGAATTAAATTTTTCTTCATTTGTCATAACGCACTCCCGTACCCATATTATAGGGGATTTGCAGCCTGATTAATAGACTGTTTTTTGCTTGGTTGAATTATTACACTTTTGCTACCATGAAACTTATGCCAAAGGTAAATTGGGATTCTGCCAAACAGATTAAAGCCACCCTGGCTAGTTCATTCAAACTACTCAAATTAGCCTGGTCTGTCGATCCAAAGTTGATTTTAATGAGAAGCGGAGCGATGCTTATGCCCGCCATCATCCCCTTTATTAATATCTATATCTATAAGTTAATTATTGACCTAATTGTTAACTCTATATCTAGTTCCCATTTAGATCTGAATAAATTAGTCAGCTTAATCTTAGTCAGGTTATTAACATATTTTCTTCAAGAATTAGCTTTTGCTGTCCAAATTTATACCGGCCGGTTACTTTGGTTAAAATTCCCCATCGCTTATAACAAATTAATTCTAACCAAAATATCAAAGCTTGATTATCAATATTTTGAAGATAGCGATTTTAAAAATCTGCTTGAACGGGTCAGAGATGCTTCAACTTTCCGTCCATTAAATAGTCTGGATTTTTTCTTCTATACCTTGCAGGGGTCAATTCAATTATTAATTGCGGCAGTAGCAATCGGTAGGTTAAATATCTTCCTGCTTCTTTTACTAGTCATGATTGCAATTCCGGAGTTTTTAAATCAAGCTCGAATGGCTAAATTTACATGGGGTGTTTGGACCCAAAACTCTCCCCTACGTAAGCGTTATTGGTATTTAAATGACCTTCTCCAACGAGCTCACTCTGTTAAAGAGCTGAAATTGTATAAAGTCGCTGGCAAGTTTATCGATGAACTGACCGATATTCAACAGAAGTTCTATTTGGATAATAAAATATTGCTTAAAAATAATTTCTTGATTGGTTCAGTCTTTAAAGGCTTATCTACTTTAACATATATAGGTATTGAGAGTTTTATATTTCTAGAGGCAATTACCAGAAAAATTACCATAGGTGACATCGGATTTTTCACCGGGATGGTTAATAATTTTCAGAACGCTTTGAGCGGATTTTTCAAAAATGTTAACGATCTTTTTGAGAACGGTCTATATATCCAAAGCATCTTTGAGCTCTTAGAGGCCAAGCCCAGACTTGTTTATCCAGAAAATCCAATTAAACTGAATTTAAAATCTGCGCCCCGGATTGAATTTAACAAAGTCAATTTTGCTTACCCGGGAAGTAAACAGAAAATTTTGAATGCTTTTTCACTAGTCATCGAACCAGGAGAAAAAATCGCTTTTGTTGGTGAAAATGGTGCGGGTAAAACCACTCTAATTAAACTTTTATCCAGGTTTTATGATGTAGATGAAGGAGAAATTTTAATTGACGGCAAAAATATCAAGGATCTGGACCTCGATAGCTGGTATAAAGTCATAGGTGTTCTGTTTCAGGACTTTGAAGAATACGAGCATACGGTCTCTGAGAATATTCATTTTGGCAATATTGAACAACCAAAAAATCTTGAATCTATCATTGAAGCAGCAGTTTCTGGTGGAGCTCATTCAATGATTCAAAAGTTAGATAAAAAATATGAACAAATGTTAGGTAAAACTTTTGAAGAAGGCATTGAACTATCTGGGGGGCAATGGCAAAAACTGGCACTTTCCAGAGCTTTCTTCAGAAATGCTCCAGTTCTGGTTTTAGATGAACCAACTGCTGCAATTGATGCCAAAGCTGAGTCAGAGATATTTGGCAGAGTGGAAAGATTATCTAAAGACAAAACAGTCATCATCATCTCGCACCGCTTCTCGACAGTTAGAAACGCTGATAAAATTTATGTGATCGATAACGGTCAAATTAAAGAATCAGGATCACATGAAGAGTTAATCAAACTTGATGGTCAATATGCCACCCTCTTCAAACTCCAAGCCAAAGGCTACCAGTAACAAATTTCCAAGTTTTATACTATACTTTGGACCATTATGGCAGACACACAGTCTCTCTCACCCCTGGCGGACTTTTTAATAAGCACCTTTGATAAAGATATCAAAAGATTCGACGATGCTGTCATCTCGGTTAATCCAGTTGTGGCTGAAGTAGCAGCCTGGTATGAAAAACTGCGCAATGCGATGGACTACCGGGATGATGAACTGGTTCTCCGCTCAGCCATCGAAAGAATCCTCAAGAGAAGATTTTTACTTGGTGGAAATGGTAAAACCATCGCTCCTCCCCTAGTTAGAGAACTAATCTGGGCCCGCTATTTCCCTGATAGCAGCGTTCCAGAATCCATTGTTCTCCAAGTTGAAAAAACCATCAATCTTTATCTGCAGCTACAAGATTTTATCTTTGTTAAACACACCTTAAACAGATCTATTTTAAATGAATGGATCAGGCAACTAATGTCCGCTGAGATTCAACATATTTTAAGTCCCAATCAAGAAAAACAGTTAATTTCTAATTTTATGTATCAGATTTTTAGAGAAAAAGTTCAAATTGAAGATGCACCGGAAGAAACCCGGGATGCTCAAGTTTTTATCTCTGTCAGGCGGGCTTTTGCCAAAGATGATCTACCACTTTTGCGTTTTCATTTATTTAAACAATATTTTGGAGAATTAACTGAAAAGTCAGTTCATCGGATTTCAGATGATTTTATAGAGGGGTATAAAACAATTGAAGAGCAGCTAAGTTATTCAAATAAAGATAAGATCTACACTTATATTAAAAATCAGACCATTCCCTTTTTTATCCTGGAAGATATTCTTCGCAATCACAAAGGCAAAAACAAACAACTAGCTGAAAATCCGGCTCAACTCGAAAAAGCTATCCTAGATGCTTGCTCAGTTAGATACAAAGGGATTGTTGATAAAGTTAAACGCGCAATCATTCGGGGAGTTGTCTTTATTTTACTAACCAAAGCCGTCTTTGCTCTAGCAGTTGAGGGCACCTTTGAAAATATCGTTTATGGGAGTGTCGCTTGGAGCGCCATTATTGTGAATATATTAATTCCGCCAATTTTGATGGTAGTTGTTGGTTTGTTAATTAAAATTCCTGGACAAAGCAACTCTCAAAAGATTTTAGATAAAATTAAAACTATTCTTTTTGATGCTAGCCCTAACTTAAATAAACCGCTTTTAATTAAGAAAAATTCTGGCAAGGTTAGTCCAATGCTTGGACTAGCTTTCATATTGCTTTGGATTGTGGCTTTTGGCATCTCTTTTGGAGCAATTATTATTGTTTTATACAACCTGCATTTTAATATCTTAAGTATGGCGATTTTCGTCTTCTTTTTGGCGATCGTTTCTTTTATCTCTTACCGCATTAACCAGACCGCTCATATGTACTTAATTAAAGAAGAAAAACAAAATGTGCTATCAGTTTTATTTGATTTCTTCTTCATGCCTTTTATTAGACTCGGCCGGGATCTAACCGCTGGGATCTCCCAAATTAATATCTTCCTCTTTATTTTTGACCTAATAATTGAAGCCCCCTTCAAAGGCGTCTTCGCCTTCTTTGAACAATGGTTCCTCTACCTGCGAACCGAACGGGAAAAATTGGAGTGAATCTTAAACTAGTTGGCAGCACCACTGGATAAAATTCTAAATGACTCTATCCCTATATAAATATTTGACGGTTTTACTTTTTGGATCAACAGATAGAGCTGCCAGAAAAGTCCCAGACTTATTTAGTGAAATGTAATGCACAGGGATTCCCAACTCTTCAAAGACTTCAGCCAGCGAGATCTTATTCCTTTTTAAATCCTCCAAAAACCCTGAGGAGTCTGCCAACTTTGAAATATCCACCCCACCAAAAATATAAGCCTGCCAATTGGCTTGTCCCTTGGTCCGCTCCCCTATCTGTTTAAAGAACTCTGAGTACAGGTATTTACCTTCGGCCATATAAGGAAAATGTCCCAAACCAACAACGGGCAGATCTGGGTTAATTACTACAGGCACCAAACAAACTGATGCCGCAAAGGTTGCCAATTGCTGATCTGACCACTTAAAAGTCCCCATCTCCACCTCATCCTCCCGACTTTGAGAATCCAACAGACGTTGATATTCACTATCGTTCATCTCCTCAATTTTCACCCCACCGTCATCTGGGCTAACCTCTGATTCTGCCATTTACTAATTATATCATTGACCAAGTAAGGACTTATCCCGTACAATTGGATCGTTTATACAACCAAAACGATGGAACATGGAATTTCACTAGTCGCCGAAAAAATTGGTCAAATTGGAATCTTACCCATTACCAATTCTCTTTTTGTCTCCTGGATTGTCATGGCAATAATAATTGTCTTGACTTTTTTAGCCACCAAAAAAGTCGCTTTAGTCCCTACTGGCATTCAAAATTTTATTGAAATGGTTATTGAAGCAGGCTACAACCAAGTTGAAGATTTAGCTCACTCCAGGGCCCGGGTCTTCTTTCCGATTGTGATGACCTTTTTCATTTACATTATTGTGGGAAATTTTTTGGGGCTTTTCCCCGGTTTTGGAACTATTGGTTTAAATCAAATTCATGATGGAAAAAAGGAGTTTATTCCACTCTTGCGTTCTTTCAACTCTGACTTAAACATGACTCTAGGTTTAGCGTTGGTCTCAGCTGCTGCTACTCATATATTCTCAATTAAATACTTAGGTCTATTGGGTTATCTAAAGCGCTGGTTTTCTCTCAATCCAATCTTTCTTTTTGTGGGGATCTTAGAACTGGTCGGCGAGTTAACTAAAATAGTCTCGCTTTCTTTCCGTCTTTTTGGTAATATATTCGCAGGCGAAGTGGTACTGGGAACAGTATCGTCAATCTTCGCTTTTTTGGTACCTTTGCCGTTTTATTTCTTAGAAATAATTGTCGGCTTTGTCCAGGCGGCAGTTTTTATGATGCTGACGCTGGTATTTATGGTAATCCTGACTGAAAAACACAGTGAGGAGCACTAAAGAGAAAGGAGATTATGGAACATTTACCGTCAGCTATTGCTATTGGTGTTGGAGCATTAGGTCCAGCTATTGGTATTGGTCTTATTGGTATGAAAGCCATGGAGGCAATTGGACGCAACCCTGAAGCTGCTAATAAAATTTTACCGCCAATGTTACTCGGTATGGCCTTTGCAGAAGCGATCGCCATCTATGCGCTAGTAATTGCGTTCACAAAATAAATTCTGTCATTCTGAGGCACTTCCGAAGAATATAATTATATCCTTCACAGCTGTTCAGGATGACAGTTTAAAATTATGGAAATTTTAAACCAATTTGGCGTTCAGCCAATTTTGTTAATAGCCCAAATCGTTAACTTTTTGGTACTTCTTTTTATCTTAAAGAGGTTTCTTTATAAACCTCTTTTAAAAGTTCTAGATGAGCGCAAACAAAAAATTGCTAAATCTCTCAAAGATGCTGAAAAGATCGCCAAAGAGCTAGAAAATACAGAAGCAAACAAAGAAAAGATTTTGGTTGATGCCAGTTTAGAAGCCCGCCAAATCATCGAAGAAGCCACCAAATCAGCTAGTGAGGTTATCTCACAGGCTCATGAGAAAGCCACAGCAGGTATCTCTACTATGATTAAAAAAGCTGAAGATTCAATCTCGCTTGAAAGAGAACAGATGCATCAAGAGATAAAAACTGAACTTGCAGACATGGTTGCCTTGGCTCTAGAGAGAGTTACAGGCAAAGTCCTAACTCAAAAAGACCAAAAAGAGATTTTGCAAAAAACAATTCAGGATCTGTAATGTTAAAGAAAAAAGAAATTAGAAAAATTGTTGATTTAGCGGTGAAAGCCAGTATTAAAGATGGCAAAATTATTGATCAAGAAGCCAAAAAAATGATTAAAGTCTTGGAAAAATTATCAATTGCTGAAGCAGTCTTTGCACTAACTGAATACAAAAAATCGCTCGATAAAATTCAAAGACAACATACCTTACTAATTGAATCTGCCTCTAAAATTACTAGTCCACAAATGAATAGAATCAAAAAAACCCTACATACTACATACCCTATACTATATACTCGCTTTCAGCTCGTCCCTTCCCTTTTAGGTGGTCTGCGTATTACAATTGGCGACATTGTTTTTGATGACTCAATTGAAAATAGAATTAAGGAGGTCAAGGAGGCAATCAGGCTATGACAAATATAATTACTGATATTGAAAAAGAAATAGGCAAACTTAAACTGAAAGCTACTAAGCAAAATATTGGTGTGGTGACTGAAATCGGTGATGGAGTATCTAGAATTGAAGGGTTATCAAATGCTCAGGCCTCAGAACTTTTGGAGTTTCCAGGTGGAGTTTATGGTTTGGCGCTTAACTTAGAACAATACAATGTTGGAGCAGTTCTTTTGGGAGATTTCACTAAAATCAAAGAGGGTGATCCTGTCAAAACTACTGGCCGGATTCTGGAAGTTCCAGTTGGAGAAACCTTAATTGGTCGGGTAGTTGATGCACTAGGTAGTCCAATTGATGGTAAAGGTCCAATTAAAACCAAAGTCTCTTACCCAGTTGAAAAAATTGCCCCTGGAGTTATCACCAGGCAACCAGTTAATACCCCTCTTCAAACTGGCATCAAAGCTATTGATGCGCTAATCCCCATAGGAAGAGGACAGCGTGAGTTAATCATTGGAGACAGAAACACTGGCAAAACTACCATCGCCATTGACACCATCATTAATCAAACTGATGTTATATGTATTTATGTGGCCATTGGTCAGAAAACCTCCAAAGTCGCCCAAATTGTGGCTCAACTAGAAGAGCATGAAGCCATGGAGCACACTATTGTTGTTGCCGCCACAGCTGCAGATCCAGCTACAATGCAATACCTCGCTCCCTACTCTGGAGTGGCTATGGGTGAATATTTTATGGACCAAGGCAAAGACGTTTTGATCGTTTATGACGATTTATCAAAACATGCCAATGCTTACAGACAGATGTCCCTACTTCTGCGAAGGCCTTCAGGGCGCGAAGCTTACCCAGGTGATGTGTTTTATCTCCATTCTAGGTTGTTAGAACGGGCAGCTCGTTTAAATGAAGATTTTGGCGGTGGTTCAATTACAGCCTTGCCAATTATTGAAACTCAGGCAGGTGATGTTTCAGCCTATATTCCTACTAATGTTATTTCCATCACAGATGGTCAGATCTTCTTAGAATCAGATCTATTTTTCTCAGGTGTCAGGCCAGCTCTAAACGTTGGAATTTCAGTTTCTAGGGTTGGTGGAGCTGCTCAGACCAAAGCGATGAAAGCAGTTGCTGGAAAATTAAAGTTAGATTTGGCTCAATTCAGAGCCCTGGCCGCTTTTGCTCAATTCTCCTCAGATTTAGATCCAGCTACTAAAGCTCAAATTGAACGGGGTAAAAGAGTCACTGAAATCTTAAAGCAACCCCCCTACTCCCCTGTCCCACTTGAGGAACAGGTTGTCATCCTCTGGGCAGCCAACGCTGGCTCCCTTGATGAAATTGACCTGGAAAAAGTCAAAGAATTTAAAACTGAGTACATTAAACATTTAAAACTCAGAGAGAAAAAACTCATGCAAAAAATCGCTGAAGAAAAGATCCTCGATGAAAAAATGACCAAAGATCTAGAAAAAATCACTCAGGAATTTGTCAGAATATTCGTTAAAACAAACAAGAAATAAATCATGATAAATAAAGAATGGTCCGCAGTCAGTATTGATATGGTTCGTAAATATCCATATCCAAACCGCCAAGCAGTTACAATAGTTTTTCACGGGTTAATGCTCGATCTGCTGACAGCCCAAGCTCTATACGAAGGAGGATGTATGGATTTGGATATATTTAACAACTTTAACAATGAAATTAGTAATTTAGATAAAAAAGTAAGCAAAATAATTGCTGAACAAGTTCGCCCTAGAAGAAATGTATGGGACCTCTTAAATCTTATTAATGACGCATCAAAATCATACCGAACTTTACTGTCTGGTTATATGTACCCCAAAACTCAAGATTATGGCTAATACAAGAGAATTAAGAAGAAGAATTAAATCAGTTAAAAATACTTCTCAAATTACCAAAGCTATGCAGATGGTGGCGGCGACTAAGATGAGGAGGGCGCAGAATCAGGCTTTAGCAGGTAGACCTTATTCTGAAACTCTGGATCAGTCCTTGGCAAGAATGGTAGCTAAAGTTAACCCAGAAAAACACCCACTTTTACAAGAAAATGATGCAGAAAAAATTGGAGTGTTAGTTTTAAGCACTGATAAAGCCCTTTGTGGAGCGCTAAACACCAACACTTTCCGGTTAGTTCAATCATTCACCTTTGAGCGCAGCTCACGTCATTCAGAGCGGTTTGAGCGTGGAATCTCCTTTTATTCGGTTGGTAAAAAAGGTACAACCTTTTTAGCCAGAACTGGCAAAAATCTAGAAGCAGATTTTGAAAACCCTGAAGTAGTGACTTTTAGGCAAGCCAGACAAATTGCTAAACTTTTAACTGAGGCATATCTAAATAGTGAATTAAAAGAAGTCTATGTAGTTTACCCCAATTTTGTTACCACTTTAAAACAAGAACCAACGATTGAGAAATTATTACCTTTTAATGCTGTCATCCTGAGCACGGAGAAGGATATATATTCTTCATCTTCGACTCAGAATGACAAATCTAAACATCGTGAATCCTCATTGAAAACTGATATTCTGTTTGAGCCCAGCATTGATGATCTTTTAGATTTTATCTTGACTCACCAAATTGAAACTAAGATTTATCAAGCTTTACTCGAGACAAAAGCCTCTGAACATTCAGCTAGAATGATGGCGATGCAAAATGCTACGGATAACGCTTTAGAGCTTGTAGACGACCTAACTTTATCATATAATCAAACCCGCCAAGCAGCCATCACCAATGAATTATTAGAAATAACAACTGCTCAGGCAGCAATGGAATAAATTATGGTCGAAAGATTAGAAAGAAAAAAAAGATTCAGAAGAACAACAACAACCAGACAAGATGGCGATCCGGTTAAAGGAATGAATGACATTTTAGGAAGACGTACTAGAGCAGTTGATTATCTTACTCAATTAGTTTTGGAGGATATAGAAGTAGCAGATGAATTAATAAGCAGCGTTGCACACAAATGGGCAGAGGCGTTAAGAGCAAGAAATCCAAGAAATGTATCAAGAAATGCAGTCAGTCAGTTACCTAGAGATCTATCAAATGAATAAAGGTATAATCTCACAGATTATTGGTCCAGTTGTTGATGTTCAGTTTACTGGGGGAGCTTTGCCAGCGATTTACAATGCTTTGGAGATTAAACTAGGCAAGGACAAACTTGTAGCTGAGGTGCAGCAACACTTAGGTGACGGACAAATTAGGGCGGTTTCAATGCAATCTACTGATGGATTGCAGCGTGGAATGGAGGTAACTGATACCGGGGCTCCTATTTCCGTGCCAGTTGGAGAAGAAGTTTTAGGGAGAATATTTAATGTCACTGGGGATGTAGTTGATGGCAAAGAAGCTATTAAAACCAAAGAGCGCTACCCCATTCATAGACCCGCCCCTTCCTTTTCTGAGCAATCCACCAAGGCTGAAGTTTTTGAAACTGGAATCAAAGTGATTGATTTAATAGCTCCGTTTATTAGAGGTGGTAAGGCTGGTCTTTTTGGTGGTGCTGGTACCGGTAAGACCGTGGTCATGCAGGAATTAATCAGAAATGTGGCTGCTGAACATTCTGGACTATCAGTTTTTGCTGGAGTTGGTGAACGTTCCCGCGAAGGAAATGATTTATATGAAGATATGAAAAGTTCAGGGGTTATTGATAAAACTGCTTTGGTATTTGGGCAAATGAATGAGCCTCCAGGAGCCAGGCAAAGAGTCGCTTTCTCTGGTTTAACGATGGCGGAATATTTTAGGGAACAAGGTAAAGATGTATTGTTTTTTATTGATAATATTTTTAGATTCACCCAAGCTGGCTCAGAAGTCTCAGCACTTTTGGGAAGAATCCCCTCCGCTGTAGGATATCAGCCAACTTTAGCCACAGAAATGGGTCAACTTCAAGAGCGGATCACCACTACCAAAAAAGGTTCAATCACCTCTGTCCAAGCAGTTTATGTCCCAGCTGATGACTATACGGATCCAGCCCCCGCTGCTACTTTTGCTCACCTGGATTCTACCATTGCTTTGGAGCGCTCACTAGCAGAACAAGGTCTTTATCCTGCTGTTGATCCCCTTTCTTCTACTTCTAGAGCGCTAGATCCCCTAATTGTTGGGCAACAACATTACAACGTAGCAGTTGCTGTCCAAAAAATCCTCCAAAGATATAAAGACCTTCAAGATATTATTGCAATCCTTGGCATGGAAGAGCTTTCAGATGAGGATAAGCTAACTGTTACCAGGGCTAGAAAAATTCAAAGAGCTTTGACTCAATCCTTTTTTGTCACCGAAGTCTTCACTGGCCGAACTGGTAAGTATGTTCCAATAAAAGAAACTATCGCCTTTTTCCAAGAAATCTTAGATGGCAAATATGATAGCTACCCAGAGCAATCCTTCTACATGATCGGCGGCCGGGACGATCTTAAGAAATAACCTCATTTTAAGTGTATAATACCCCTCATGGTTATTGAGGCAAAAAAGCAAATCTTTGGTATGACTTTGGCTGTCAAAGAGTTAACAGTGGGATCTAAACCCCATCCTTATCACCAAGACTTAAGATTGAGTAAAGAGATTAAATATATTGGCAATTATTACATTAGCCTCAGAGTAAGCGACACCAATAAATTAGAGGTTCATGGTGTTGACGAGACTCTTAAAAAGCCCAAGAACCGCCCCCCTTACCCACCAAATGTGGAGACCCTAGCTCATTTACAGGCGCTTTCTGAGTTTTACGAGACTTTAGAGTGTGCAGCGATTGATATTACAGTCCCTGGCCCCTTTATATTTAGAACTAAAATAAAATGGTACGATGACTCTCTTCCCAGAAAAAATTACCTAATCCCCCGTCTAAGAGATGCTTTGGGAAAATTTAGGAATCGGGCTAAAGTTAGTCAGTAATCTAAATCACATTTCGAGGCCTGTAATCTTTTTCCCTTCTAATCTCATCAATAAAAACCTTTTGGATATCAATTGAATCGGGAATGTCCTCAAATGAAATCCCAGTACCAAACATTTGAGTACTAGACCATTTGACTGCATTAAACCGGCTGAATGAATTAGCTTTTTCCAATTCTTCCAAAACATCAAGATCTTCGACAGTTAAGTCTTGCTGAACACCACCCACCCGCTTCTCTAAAGAAACCACTTGGTAGTATTGAGGTTTTCCATCATAGCGGTTAAGCTCTGTGGGATGAGATATAACTCTATAACTGAACTGACCATCAATTAACACTCCCTGCCAGCCTAAAACATCTTTCCCATCCAACCTTGGCCCACGAAAATGACCAATGCTTAGCCGGCGTTCTCCGCCCCAAACCTCTGCAAACTCAGTTGCTCTATAAGGTGCGACTCCTGATCTATCGCCATAGCGATCAGTGTACCAAGCATAAGCCCATTCTCTAGAACCTGCCAATCTTGAAAAATCGGATGCAGCGATAGCAGCTCTATGCAACACTTCAATTCTCTGAAAGTCTTCCTCCTCATAATCAGTTTCCTGCCCTTCCAACCACTTGCCCTTAATGGTACAAGTTGCAGATTGTCCTTCAGAATTAAAAATCTCTGCGACTACTATCCACGGGCTAGCTTCAAAACTACCCAGATTAGCGGCTGTAAATTGCGAAGTTATTGATTCTATTCGCAATTGTTTCTGAAAATCTGTATATCTTTTGATTGGCAAACCTAGTAGCGCTGTACTTGCTCTAGCTAGAAGATCAGTTTTTTCTCTTGCTGTTTCTTCTTGTTCTGCTCGCAGTTGTGCTTGGCGCTCTTCTTCTTGAACTCTGGCAGCTTCTTGCGCTGCCGCTTGAGCTAGTTGATTGGCTTGTCTTGTTCTCCACCAAGTCACACCGGGAATCCAACTTCTTTTTAGCTGAGGTAACTCAGGACCAACTTCTTTGTTCTCATTCATAACTGCAAATTATAGGACTAGATTAATTAAAAAGCAATATTCGTAAGGTTAAGGAACATTACTGAGAAATTCAACTTCGGGTTCATGGCCATCCAGCTTAACTTTATAAATTGGTAAACCATGAGCTAGGTTTTTAAGGGTAGCTTGGAGTTGTAAATCAGAATACTTCACAAAATCGCCGTAGCTTAATTTAGAGATCTTCAAATGATCGTATAAGTTTCTTAAAAATTCATCATCACGGACCTTATCAAAAACAAAAAACATCTCTCCTCTCTTTGGATCAAAATGATTAACTGTATATCTGGTGCTATCAATGATCAAAACACCTTTTTCTTTATGGTCGCCACTTAGCTCAACCATATGGTAGTATTTTCTCCCCTCGAGCTTAATCCGCAGATACATTAAGGCCTTTTTAACATCATCAGGATCAACCTTATAATCCTTAGCATGTTTCGGGTCAGCCGCCTTAGCAATATGCCCGCATCCAATGGCATCCAAATCATCAGGATCAACATGATTATCAGTATGCATATTAAAGGTAATCCCCATATTTTCAACCGCCTCTACAGCTTTATCTACTGCCCGCCCTACAGTCAGTCCCAGTTTTTTTCTAAGCGCCAAAAGCACCATAATCCCCCGGAAATTCCCTCCAGGACGCGCCAACATCCCAGCAGTTTCGTAACCTGAGCTATAACGTCCATCCACGCAAATAAATCCCTTTTTAGCGCGGACCTTATTAGCCTTAACAAAATCAATAATTTGATTTAGATTCTGATCATTCACAAAAAAGGATTATAGCACTTGACAAGGACTCCCGCCAGTGATATTTTTCACAATTATGGCGGTCAAGTTAGAAGCCCATCCCGATTTTGATTTAACTTTAGCTCAATATGTTTTAAATGTTCGGGGCTGGCAAGCTGATGTTAAAAAAGTCTCTGCAGACTACTTGCATGAAATTCCATCAGAAGCCGATATCAACTGCATGGATGAGCGACCCGAAGTAAATGGCGCTATTCATCTTGGCCCAAAGTTGCCAGGTGGTGCTTATCTGCTTTTAGGAGAAGTTACCGGCGCTTATCCAGATGGAATTGATCGAGCTAGAAAATTGGCTGAGCAAGATGGTCTTAAGTTGGGAGTACATGGTGGCACTCATTATCAGGAATTAGATTGTGGTGTTGGTAAACTTTGGCATCTAGATAAGATGCGTTTTAGATTTCCAATTGGTTCCTCCCTACAAGAGATTGCCCGCATTATCCAGGCGCAAGGAATTTACCGCGTTTTTGAGGGCCCTCATGAAGCTAACCAAGTGGAATTTAATCCCTACATGGGCGTAACTGCATTAAAAGATGGAACAAGGTTGCAGGTTGACTTGGGCTATGGTCTTAAATTTCTTCCTCAAGAGAGATTAATCTCCCTGACTGCTCATGCTGTGGAAGAACTGGGTTTACCCCGAAGAGCTACTTTCCTCCAAATAGTTTAATTAAGCACTCAATATTAACTGTTCAGTTGGAACCTGCAAAGTAAAAGAAATTAAGGCATCTTCAGACTCAATCGTGGCAGCAATGTGTTCAAATGGATCATCATCTAGAGTTCTAAAAGATCCAAAAAGGTTGACTTTGGCAGTTATACCAGGAAAACAAGTTCTTAAATTAGGAACAAAGCCTATTAACTCTGAATTTGCTAAGATTGAATTAGCGCCATAACATAAGCCCATATCACCACTGGTGTAATAAACAAAAAAATCCCTACGAGGTAACAATACTTCCTCAGAGTTCCATCTACTAAATCTAACTGGCATCTTTTCTTCAAAAAAAGAAATCCAAGGCTGGTCATTTAAGATCCACATCTCTTCAGCTAATTGAATGCTTGGTCCTTCACCTCTTTCATCAAGTGGGGTTGGAGTTGTTTCTATTAAAGTACATTCTGGAATCCCATGCATGATCAAGAATCTTTTGACCGCCATATAAGGCTGTTCAAATTCGCCCATACCTGGATCGCTTAGAAAATTCCGGGTCCAAAGCGCTTTAGCAATAACCGCTGATTCATTACTTTCAGAAACTGTCAACTGTTGCATTCTCCGCAGCTGCTCACTTAAAGGCAAAACCATAAATGTGCTATCAAGAGTAGCAAAAGCCGACTGTAAAACAGTAAAATTGCCATGCAACTCCGCTGAAGCTTTTATGAAGCTAGGTTCCTTTATTAATTCAAGCATCGCGGTATTATACTATAGGATCAAGTAGATTTCAAAAAACTTTGTTTTTGACCCACAAATTGGTATTATACAAAAGTTATGACCAAGCTACACCTAAAAATTGTCACACCAGAAAAAGAGATCCTAAATGAAGAAGTCTCCGAAGTAATAGTTCCATCCGTTGAAGGAGAGCTAGGGATCTTACCTGGACACGCTGATTTAATGGCAAAGCTGAAAGCTGGAGAGCTAATTATTAAAAATGGCGATAAAACTAGCCACCTGGCAATTGGTGGAGGCTTCATTCAAATGATTGATAACAGTTTAACAATCTTAACTGATCTAGCTGAGCATTCCAGTGACATCGATGAGAAAAAAGTGGAAGAAGCTAGAAAAAGAGCTGAAGTAGCATTAGAACAAAAACTATCTGGTGAGGAATATGCTGAAACCCTCGGTATTTTAGAGAGATCACTAGCCCAGTTAAAGGTTAAAAGACGCACTAGAACTCACTAAAACTCTTGACAATTTTATCAGTTCTCATTAGAGTAGTCTTAAGCTATGAGCTCAAAAGGATATTATGTCGTTGGGGCGATTATTTTAATCCTTCTAGGTGGGTTCTTCTTTGTATCTAGAAAACTTTTAAAACCGGCCTCTCCCACTCCCATTCCTTCAATCCAAGCGGTTGCGACCCCAATGCCAACTCCCTCAGTTAAAGAAGTTGTTATTTCATTAACAGCCGAAAAACCTTCCACCGAATCTGGCACAGCCAGGCTCCAAGAGTCAAATGGCAAGTTAACAGTTTTTCTAGATTTAACAGGCGCTCCAGCCAACACCCCCCAACCAGCTCATATTCATGCTGGCAAGTGTCCAAATGTTGGAGCAGTTAAATATCCACTTACCAATGTTATTAATGGTAAATCTGAAACAACTCTAGATACCACCTTAGACCAATTAGCTGGAATGACCCTAGCTATTAATGTGCATAAATCAGTACCCTTAACTAAAACTTATGTCTCTTGTGGTGATTTAAAAGTAGCTTCGGGAAGCGCCAAACCTGTTAATGGCCCCTAATTTAAATTCTCTTTGCTAAAGCCTTTTATTCTTGATAAAATACATCAATCCACAGGTGGCAGAACGGTTTATGCAACAGACTGTAAATCTGTGCCAAGTAGGTTCGACTCCTACCCTGTGGACATATGATCAATACACCAGAACGAATTTTTATCATTGGAACCTCCGGAAGTGGCAAGACCACATTAGCAAAAAATTTATCAGAAACTCTTAGTTTGCCCCACATTGACTTGGATCCAGTCCGTTATCCAGCTGGACGAGACAGACTTTCCCATGAAGAGTCCACTGAAGCAGCTAAAAAAATTGCAGAAGAAGAACAATGGATTGCTGAAGGCATTTATCTCTACTGGGTTGGGCCGCTTCTAGAGCGAGCAGATCAGATTATTTGGGTAGATACACCTAAAAATGTCGCTATGTACCGAATAATGAAACGCCATCTTCTTAACAGACTTAAACGTAGCGAAGAACATGGCTTTCTTGAAACAATCAAATTTGCTTTAGATTCTCGACATCAGCACAGTAACAAACGAACCGAATTAGGTGAAGAAGATGGTCAGATCTCACCAATTGTAATAGCGAAAACACTAGCTCCTTTTATGGATAAAGTGATTAAGCTAATGAAGAAAGAAGATTATCGTAACTACATGAGACAGCTTAGTAAAAGATAATATCCTATAGTTTGACTTACTACCTATATTAATGTATAATTCTCTCTAAATGTCATCATCCGAATCTACTCCATCAGCCATATTGCGTGAGCTTTCACAAACAGGAATCATACCTGAATCAATGCTGCCATTAAAGCCTTTTCAAAATACTCCTGAAGATCCGTCTAAGCCTTTAAGGGGAGCCTTTGAAGGCATCCTTTTTGCTAGAGTTGCTCCAACTACCCTTTTGCTTCTTTCCCAGGAAATGAGCAGACAGCAGGGAAGAGAATTCTATACATGGAATATGTTGTCCGTAGCTGAAATTGACGAGGAGGAATCCCTCGATATTCGATTAGAATTATTACAAAGAAAGAGAGCTTATCTGATGAAGCATTTTCAAGCTGCTTTAAAACAAGGTATGATCAGTGAGTTACGAAAGTGCAATCGTTAATTTGGCTTATGCAAAATTAAGTGAATCTGAGGATAACACTAAAGATTTAGTAGATGGTATATTGGGAGCTTCAGAAACGCTTGAGAGAACCATAGAAGAGCTACTTAGAATTGCCTCTTACGATTATGCCGAAGTTCTGGGTTATGAGCCAAGTGCTAGGAAAATGGTAGATCTAGTAGGCCACAGTTACTCAACCTATGTTCATCCTCAAACAGGAATTCATCCTGAAGTTTATTTACCATTCGATGGTCCTGAATTTTCACTTGGTCAAATGTATGAAATTCAAGTTTTTGATAATTTAGACCGAATTGTTTTAATTAACCCCTCTCAATATCATCAGATAGAAAAACAATATCGAGCTTCGGGAAAAATAAAAGATCAAAAAATTCATTGCCCATTTGCAATGCACTCCAAACATACAGAACCATTCGTTCCTGCTAAAACTTTAGGGCCCAATCCCCTGCAACACACTTTGAGACACTAGTTAAAGATTATATCGGAAATTAGTTCAAAACATTACTATTGAACTAAGCAGTCGGATTTGTTTTAAACTTTCTAAATGGAAAGAGATCTAACTAATTCCTCAGAAAAACCTTCTTTAACAGTTATCCATGGTTTAACTGATCTAAACAATCTAGTATCTTGGTGATGCATAGCTAGCATCTCTTCTAAGGCCAGCATAACTTTATATTCATTGTTTAAAAGTTCAGGATATGGCCAGGATATAAAAGTCCTGTAAACTTCCAGTCCCAAAACATCAGATAAAGTTCCTGGGTCTTTAATACCCTTATGAAAACTCCAAGTCCGGTTCCTTTTATTGCCCTCACCCCTTGCCATAAACCAATTAGCTGTAACAAAGGCATTTGTAGCTCTGTTGATGGTAGATCTGGATCTATCATGAGCTAATTCTGTTGCAGTTGGCAGTTTATAAATCCCTTCTAGTTTTTCTCTTATTAGTAGGCTATTAGGTAAAAGATCTCCTTGAGTTTGGGCCACATTATCTGGCTGGGCCCTGAATTGATTTAAAGAATCTACTGCCCTATCAATTCCTGCAATTGTCTCCCCCACAATCTCAGGATTTTTTCTGGCTTCAAACATAGCCTGGAAAACATTTTCCCTCCATGACAAATACCTGCCTACATATTTTAAATAAACTTCACTCTCTGGACTTAAGTTCATGGGCTGATTCTAACAACAATTTATTTTGAAATCAAACGTTTCTTCAAAGAAATTAAAAGTAATCCGATCACTCCCATAATTCCAACGAGTGAAGTAATTTCACTCAATACCCTCCACCAAGTTCTGGTGAATTGGAAAGAGATCTGGTGAACTCCAGAAGGAACTGCAATTGTCATTAGCCCGGCTTCATTATCATATTTAATTTCAGTTTTTTGATTATCAATTTTAGCCACCCAGCCAGGATAATAAACATGCGCAATCTGAACAATTCCTGACCGGCTTGCTTCAGTCTGGAAATCTTTGTTGACATAGCCCCATTTGGTATTTTGAATTAAGCCCTCGCCAGAGATAAATTTGATCTTATCGGGAGCATAGTCTTTGGGTTTGTTTTTAACCCATTTAGGCATATATTCATCGTTCCAGGTAGTAGTCTCTGAAACTGATAGATGATTTAAGTCATACTGTTTTGGTCTAAAAAATAAATAGCTTTCCTTTATACAAAGCCCCACAATAATTACCGCCACTACAAAAACTCCAAACCTTCCAATTTTTTGCTTACTTAGTTTAGATTGCTGCAACAGGTAAATCAGAAGACCTAACAGCATCACTCCAATAGTGGTTGTTAAAATATGTAACCGCCAAGGAAACTGCAAAAAGTGAAGTAAAGTAATTTTGTCCCACAAAAATGAACTAAAATTAGTCTCCAAAAAGGTAAATACTATCAAGCAACCTGACAAAAAAAAGATTAAAGATCGGTAAGTAGATTTGATAAAAATATTAGCTATTAAGGCTCCCAAAGAGGCAATCAATAAAACTTGACCAAATTGCAAAGACATTGGATCCTTTTCAATAAACCCACCATAAGCCCATTTGGTATACCAAAGTTTAGGTAGATTCAGATAATATTGATAATAAGGGTAGTTAGCAAATTCATTCAGTTTAATAAATTGAGTTTCAAAAAGGAGGGGCAACCAATAAAAACAGGTTAAAGTAAGCGAGAGGATAGCAGACTTAACTAAATCCAGAAAAAGCCTCATTCGCTTCTTGGGATCTAGCCGCAACAGATAAAATCCATTAAACAAAAGCAAAAAAATTCCTAAAATGAATGCAGAAATGTTATGGCTCAAAACTACCAAACTCAACAAAATAGACAAAGTTAAAATCCAAACCATTTTTTTGCCAGATTGAATTAATTTGATATTAGCCCACAAAACCCAAGGGATTAATTCATAGGCATAAAACTCTGATAGATCTCCCCGGACATAAACATCAACTGCCCGGTAGATAACAAAAGAAAAAGCTATGCTTGCAGAAAGCCCAGCCAAAACCCCCGCCAACAAATCCATCAGTAGAAACATTCCAATAGCACCTAACATGAATCCAAAGATAAAAACCAGCTTGGTAGCCACCAAAAAATTCAGACCCAAAAACACCAAAAAAGCGCCCATTAAATAAACTAGTGGTGGGTAAAAAACGAAGATTGGATAACCATGCCCATACAAGAGCCCACTCGCCCATCTGGGCGGAAACATCCCGTAATGAATTGATTGAAAAGCTTCAAAAATTCTGACTACTTGAACATCATCATGAGAAGGAAAGAATCCGGCATGAAAAAAAGGTAAAATCAGTGGAATCTGAATTAAAATCACAATCAACAGAGCAGCTAATTTAAGTAAGTTCGAGCGATTAAACACTTATTTAATATAGCATATAACTGGCTTTGAAATTCATGGGTGCAATATTATATACTTAGAATGATATGTCTTTGCGCAGACTCGGGAAAAGAGCTGATTATGCCTCGGGGGCTAAGATCAAACTTCTCGCCAAGTTACCTACCATAATTTTAATTGGGGTGATCGTTTTTTTTGTGCTCTTAATTGGTGGAATTATCTACTTTTTAACCCAGGTTCCCTCTCCTGATCAGCTCCAAAACCGGGTCGTTGCCCAGTCAACCAAAATATATGACCGCTCTGGAGAACTACTATATGACATCTTTCAAAATCAGAACCGGACCCCTGTCAAACTTACCGATATTCCCGATAGTGTTAAAAAAGCCACCATCGCCATTGAGGATAAAGATTTTTACAAACATCAAGGTTTTTCCATAATTGGTATTGGCCGGTCTTTCTTTGAGCTGTTAGTTCACAGGCAAATAGAAGGCGGTGGTTCAACCCTAACTCAACAACTAGTCAAAAATGCCCTGCTAACCTCTGACCAAAGCTTTATCCGAAAAGCTAAAGAATTAGTATTAGCAATTGAAGTTGAAAGATCCTACACCAAAGACCAGATCTTAGAGATGTATTTAAATGAAATCCCCTATGGGGGGACCGCTTATGGAATTGAGGCAGCCGCCAATTTGTATTTTGGCAAACATTCTAAAGACCTAGATTTGGCCGAAGCCTCTCTTTTGGCAGGTTTACCCCAAAGACCATCGGTCTACTCACCTTACGGCACTCACCCCGAGCTCGCGAAAGTCCGTCAAAAAGAGGTCTTAAGGCGAATGGTCGAAGACCGTACAATCTCCAAGGGTCAATCAGATGCCGCTTATAATGAGAATCTAACTTACCGGACTTCTCAAAACGAGATCGGTTTTAAAGCTCCTCATTTCGTTTTATATGTGAAACAAAAATTAATTGAGCAATACGGTGATAAACTAGTTGAACAAGGTGGCTTGCGCGTTACGACCACTCTTGATTATAAACTTCAAGAAAAAGCCCAGGGAATAGTCAAAGATGAAGTGGAAAAACTCAAAGATTATAAAGTTGGCAATGGTGCCGCTATTGTCCTTGATCCAAAGACCGGTCAGATTCTCTCTATGGTTGGATCAAAAGATTATTTTGGTAAATCTGAACCAGCTGGTTGTACAAGTGGCCAAAACTGTGTTTTTGAGCCTAATTTTAACGCCTCGATCAATCCCCGCCAGCCTGGTTCGGCTACTAAACCAATTACTTATGCCGCTGGCATGCAAAAAGGTTACACTGCTTCCTCACCCTTAATGGATGTTAGAACCAGTTTTCCTGGTGGTGCTGATAATCCTGATTATCAGCCAGTCAACTATGATGGCCAATTCCATGGGCCAGTCGAAGTCCGTTATGCCCTTGGCAATTCGTTTAACATCCCAGCCGTTAAAATGCTGGCACTAGTTGGAATTAAAAATGATCTCGATTTAGGCTATCGGTTAGGGCTATCAACTTGGGAGCCAACAGAAGAAAATGCCAATAACGTTGGCCTCTCCTTAACTCTAGGTGGCCGTGAGGTGCGGTTAATTGATCTGACCTCAGGCTTTGGTGTTTTTGCCAATCGGGGCCTCAAACACGATCCGGTTTCCATTCTCAAAGTCGAAGACTCCAAAGGTAAAACACTTTATGAATATAGAGAAGATAATGGGGTTAAAATCTTGGATGAGGGCATCGCTTTTATCATCTCGAATATCCTTTCTGATAACGGGGCGCGCTCAGCTGCTTTCGGATCAAATTCCATTTTAAATATTCCTGGCAAAACTGTGTCAGTCAAAACTGGAACCACCGATCAAAAACGGGACAACTGGGCGATCGGTTATACTCCTTCAGTTGTAGTTGGGGTTTGGGTTGGCAACAACGATAACACAATAATGAATCCAGCTATCGCCTCTGGTGTGACAGGTGCTTCCCCGATCTGGCAAAAAATTATGATCGCAGCCTTGAAAGACAAGCCAGATGAACACCCCAATGCCCCGGATAACGTTTCCTATATTGATGTCGATGGTTTAATGGGAGGTAAACCGCACCCAGGTAGCACAACTAGGAAAGAATATTTTATTAGAGGGACTGAACCAGGTTCAGAATCAACCGCTTACCAACACCAAAAAGTCTGCAAAAACAATCCACACCGCCTCTCCGGTGATGGCGAAGATGGTGATGACAAAGACGTAGTCATTTTAAAAGAAGATGATCCAACAGGCGCTAATAAATGGCAAGCAGGCATTGATCAATGGGTTCTAACCGCAGCTGATTCCAGGCTTGTTGGAGCCACCAAGGGTTGCAATGGCATACCTGGTTTTGCCGGCGTGGGTAATCCCGGAAGTATTATTTCCATCGTTAACATCGCCAATGGCGCCAATGTCCCCAGAGTTTTCGATGTTTTAGCCAAAGCCAACTCACCTTTTGGAGTTAAAAAAGTCACTTGGTCAATTGACGGGGCGATCAAAAATGTTCAGACTGCTGAGCCTTACGCTCAACATGTCGAGTTTGCACCAGGCGATAAAGGCTCGCATACCATCACCATTACCCTGGAAGACAACAACGGTGGTACGTTCACTAGCTCAGTTGGGGTGACTGTTTCGCTCTAATTCTTGGTTCTTACGGAACACTTACTTGATTTAGACCCCCCTTTTTGTTAGCATGGACCAAGTGAGTCCTCAGAGGGTAAGCATTTAGAATAGGAGTTTTTCAACCGCCGTTGGCGGTTTTTTTATCGAAGCAAGAGTCGAGGAACGAGGGCTCATCAGATTATGCAAGAACGTTCAATAAAATTAGGAGTAAATGAAGAATCTCTATCAGATGAGATAGGTCAGCCTGAAAATCCTGTACCCGGTGAATCTCCTATTAGTCAAATATTGAATGAAGAAGTTCGCCAAGAATACCTAAGACGACTTGCCTCCTTTCAATCTCACCTAAACTCTGGTCCTGAAAAAAGAGTCGATATTCACAAACAACAACTAGTCTACTTCATTGCTTCTATGCAAATTGGTGTCATCTTTTTGAGACACGCCTTGGGCGAGATTGATGACAAAGAAAGAGATAAAATTCTTGAAGGCTATCTGGCCCACCTTGATGCTGGTACCAGAGCTTGGTTGCATGTCGATCTAACTGATTCAATCAAAGATGATGGGAAAAATACCGACATCAAACCAATTGAAAAAAAGACTAGACTCAATGACATAGTTGCCAAAGCGCTCGCTATTAAACCCAAGAATGTAACTAGTTTACGTTGAGAGCCGCTAGATTTAATTCCAAAATTGATACTCTTTGATTCAAACCTATTTTATCTATACACCTAGGATGAACCTCTCCTATTTTACCAATCGGTTGATCATTAAAGTTTAAAAAGGCATAACGGTTTGGGTGAAATCTGCCCTCACTCTGGCCTATTGGCTCACCGATTGAAATGTCTATTTTTAATTCTTCAGCGACTCTCTTTAAAATCTGCGCTAGTTCTGCGATTGGATTATCTGTAACATTTAAAAGTCCCAGTGCCACCCGATACTCCTCCATAAGCTGCCCATCTTGAGTTGGATAATAGACCTTGCCAACCTCAAAGATAGCAATGTCGGAAAAACCTTGCTTAAAGTTTTTGGCGATTACCTCAACTAAATTAGGCCATAAATGATCTCTTAAATACTCTGTTTCTGCAGAGATTGGATTAGCAACTTTTATCAACTGATTCTTAGGATAGTTAAAACTATTTAAGACCTGAGTTGAATAAAAAGAATAAGTTTGAACTTCAGTTAAACCTAGCTGAACAAATTCTGTCTTTAGTTTATTTATTAAGTTAAAAAGAGTTTGATCGATTCTTTCTGGCAGCTCTCCCTTAAGTTCTTTGGATGGAATCCTTTCATACCCATACATCCGGGCCACCTCTTCCACCAAATCCTCTTCAATATTTATATCTAGTCTAAAATAGGGTACCTCCCAAACCCCTTCTCCACTGCCCTTCAAACCTAGACTCTCTAAATATCTTCTTACTTCCTCTTCTGGAATGTCCACTCCTATTAAAGAATTGACCTTTTCCTGTCTCAACTGAATTTTTTTAACCTGGTCTTTAATTTCTCCTACTTTTATAAACCCAGTTACCTTTCCACCTAAATCCTGATACATTTTTATGGTAGCCTCCAATGCTTGATATAATCTTCTGGCAGTTAATCCATGATAGAATCTTTTAGAAGCTTCTGATTGTAGTCCTAATCTGGTCGCCGTTTTTCTTAAAGCGATTGGATCAAAGATAGCTGCCTCCAGCAAAATCGTCTCTGTAGAATCACTAACCTCAGAATCTTTACCTCCCATTACTCCTGCAATCCCTAAAGCATTCTGTGGATCCGCTATCAGCAAATCTCCCTCCTCTAAATCCCTGGTTTTATTATCTAAGGTAATAATTTTCTCTCCTTCTTTAGCAGTCCTAACTATTATTGTTTCATTCTTGACTGCCTTTGCATCAAAAGCATGAAGTGGTTGTCCATACTCCAGCATCACCAAATTAGTCACATCAGCAATATTATTTACACTCCGCGTCTCACTATCCGCCAACTTTTTTACCCATTCCTTACTTGATGGTTCAACCTTCAACCCTTCTATTTTTACTAAACAATAAACTGGACAAAGTTTTGAGTTTTCTACCTCGACTTTCAATTCAGGCAACTCTTTTGGCAACTCTGCCTCGCCGTCTTGAAATTTAACTTTAGAATCAGTGATAGCAGCCACCTCATATGCCACCCCCCTAAGCGATAATAAATCTGCCCTGTTATAGCCTTTCAAATCTAATTCTAGATAATTTTCAGTTACCTCTTTAATCCCTCCCTGAACCCTTAAAGGAATTAAATCAGTTAACTCTTGAACTGAAATTTTTAAATCTACCAACTCTTTTAACCAATCAATAGAAACTTTCATTGTAATTTTTTACAAGAGGCTTTGCCTCATTATTTCTCCATATCTTTATATAAAGCTTTTAAATCCCCACTGTTTAAAATTCTAATATCCTCTATTCCATACTTAAGCATAGCCATTCTAAAAGGCCCAAACCCCCAAGCCAGCCCTGAATATTTCTCTGGATCAATCCCACCCTTTTTTAACACCTCAGGATGAATCATCCCAGCTCCAGCCAACTCAAGCCAGCCTACTCCTCCACAAATCTTACAACCCTCTCCCTTGCAAAAAACACATAATCCATCTACACCCACTCCCGGCTCCACAAAAGGATAATATTTAGGTCTCATCCTGACCTTTATCTCCTCACCAAAGATATCTTTTAGAAAGTACTCAGATAAAAACTGTAAATTAGCCATAGAAACATCCTTATCTACATAAACTAAGTCAAACTGATCAAAGGTATGTTCATGTCTGGCATCTAAATTTTCCTTCCTAAAACACCTGCCGACATTAATTAATCTAACTGGTGATTTATACTCCCTCATAACCCTATTTTGAAAATTAGTAGTATGAGTTCTTAAAAGCAACCGATCTGATTTACCAACTTTAGTATCAATATATAAAGTGTCCCACAAGTCTCTAGCTGGATGTTCCTCAGGAATATTTAAAACCTCAAAATTATTGTAATCACTATCTATTTGGGGAGCATCATATTGCTCAAATCCCAACTTAGAAAAAAGTTTAACTATTTGATCCTCAAACTC
>CAYMIA010000004.1:0-77122 GCA_964390595.1 uncultured Gammaproteobacteria bacterium
CATTGATGAGAAGTAGTAACAGATAGATTACTGCGAGGGGTTTGATAAATCTTTTAACATTGGTGGTTAAAAACTCGATACTGGAGGCAAAAACAAAGCCAAAGAAAGGCAGGAAGGTCAATGCCCTTAAGGGATGCTGGTCGTTGATGGTGACTGAGGCAGCAAGCGGTCCAGCGAGTAACCAAAAAAGAGCGAACTGCTTGAGCAGCTTATTTTTAGAAGTGACTAAGGCATAAAATCCTAAGACAAAAATTGGTAGGTCAACTAAATACAAAAGTCCTAAATCAGGTAGTCCGGGTGGAGTAAAAGATAAGCCTTTGGTAAACCAAAAGCGGATGTCAAAATAATTGATATATTTACTAAACCAAACCCGTAAAATGACAAATAGATCGTTGTCGAAAATGGCTGAGGTGATATTGGTGTAATGACCATGATGCAGACTGTTAATCAGCGATGGGTCGGCCAGCATTGAGGTCATTTTGGCCCGGGCGGTAATTGCGGGGGTGAAAAAAGTTAGGGCAATAAAGGGCAATCCAAAAATTAAAATGATGATTATTAAACTGGTTAGAAGCTTAGGTTGTTTAACAAGAGCTAAAAATCTTTTTCTAAAAAGGATTATAAGAAAAAGAATAAATAATGGGACAAACAGTCTTTCACTATGATAGGTCCATATGGATAGACTAAGCGAAATGACACTAATAAAAAGACCAGCTACTCTTTGGGTATTTAGCCAATGAAGAAGAGCAAGGGTGCCAAGGAGTAGAAAAAAGAGGGCAGTGATGGCCTCGAAACTGCTCCGGCTAAAATTAATATGCCAGGGTAGTATAGCGAACCAAACTCCGGTTAGAAGCGAGCTTTTCCAGGATAATTTTAGTTGCCTGAGTATGAGTATAAAGATAACTACACTAAGAGAGCCAAAAATAGCGACAGGTAGCCGGACTGCCAGTTCGGTTAGTCCAAGTAAGGCGATTGATCCGGCGGTGATATAGATATCAACTGGAGGCTTGTAGTCATTGGCTGAGCGAAAAGCCAGTGGTAGAAATTGATTCCAGGTGTCCCGGCCAGTTTTTAAAATGGAGTAGGCGTTATAGCCAATTTCGGCTTCATCCATCGTCAGATGGACTGGATATTTGTCCAGCTGCCAGGTTCTAAATGCCAAGGCCAAAAAAAATATTGCGATGAGGGGTATTAAAATAAGCCACTGAGATTTGACTAAACCCATAGCAGTCTCCCAATAAGGAATAAATTGTAAATTAAAGTGATCGAAAAAATGGCTAACTTAAGGGGAGGACTTTTTAGCTGACCGAAACCTTGAGCGATAATATATAGATAGATAATTACCACTGGAAGAAGAAAAAGCAGACTAGCTACACCAATAAAGAATTCAATTAGAATAAAAAAAAGTAAAAGAGTTGCCAGTTGCCATTTTTTTTGTTTGATGAGGGTAATTATTCCGAAAAGCCAAAGGGGTATTAGAATAATAGCGATTGGTTCAACTGTTGGTGGTGAAAATTGATCGTTATCCAAGCGGTAAAAATAAGCCCGGGGGGAGAGGAGGCTTAAGCTGTCGACTGCCTGTTCAATTAAAAGGGAGAACTTGTTGTAAAACAAACGGCCTTGCCAGGGCAGATTTCTTTTATTGTCTTCAAATTTAAACTCAGTTAGTTGTAACTGTTGATCTTTTGGGAAGAGATGACTGAGATGAGTTTGGATGAAACTAGGTGTTTTTTGAAACTGACTTAGTGCATTATTGAATGAATAAATTTGCCAAAAAATTACTGGAGAGGTTAGCAGAAGTAGGATAAAAAAGGTCCATTTATTTAAATTTAAGACTTTGGTGATTTTCATTTAATAAATTCTTTTGTATCTACCAAATCCAAGTAGACCAAGCCAGATTAGTATAGTTACTTCTGTGATAGTTAGTCCAATTCTAAAGGAGTTTGGTTGGTAGTTAAAGGTAATTAGATGAGTGCCTGCTGGAACTTTAACCGAGCGAAAAATCAAGTTGGTTTGAGCGATTGGGGTTGGGTGATTATCAATTTTGGCTTGCCAGCCAGGATCAAATTGGTCGCTTAAGACAAGCAGCTGTTCACTAGCAGAGTGGGTTTTAATTGAAACATAATTTGAGGAATAGCCAGTAATACTTATTTCTCCTTCGCCTGTTAAATTAGTTAGCCCGAGATCTTTGGTAATTAAAGCCTGAGTTTTTGGGTCAAAGTTGGGATTTTTCAAAAGTTCTTGTTGAATTTCCTGGATGCTTTGGACTTTTAGAGACTTAGCAAAATAAGCCCGGGGGGCGGCCCTGGGGTTTTCTAAGATGAAACTAGATTTGGATCTGTTGACAATTTTATAACCAGCTTCTTTGAATTGAAATGGGATTTGATCGCCGGGGATCCGGCCTTCTTTATCCCGACCGATCGCCAAAAAGTATTTAACGTTGGCTGCATCTAAAAAGGTGGATGAGTACTTTCCAGAGAGTTCAGCATATCGACCGGTGGTGCCCTGAAAGTTGCCTGAATTTAAGTAGTGGAAAAAATCGGCGTAATCTTTGTTGTACAAAGGATCATAACCTTCATAAGTTTGCAATCCATAAGCGGTCCAAGTATTAGGGGGAAGAACTTCAGCGTGTTCTCGGCCAATTCGGAACAGACCCGGTTGGTTCTGAAGAAACGTTAGGGTGGGAGTCTCTGGGTACATTAAATTAGGACTAATAAAAGGATTAAATTTTAAGAAGAAGCGACCCAGATCTAAAATGAGTAGGGTGACCAGTAGTGATGAAAGTAGCAGCGTTTTTTTGTTGGGAGAGATTTTTAAAAATTTCAAACCGACGAAGCCGACGGCTAACGGAGCAGTGAAGATTAGGGGAAAAATTGAATTTCTAAAGGCGACATTAAAATTCTCCTGAAGGGAGTCTTTGCCTAAATAAATAAAAGCAAGTGTGATTAGATGTAATGATAAAGACACTAAAATTAGGGTGCCTAGAATATTGAAATGAAATTTTTTGATGATCTGATTTAGGGAAAAGGCGGTTAATACTGAGATTGCAAAAATTGTCACAAAAAGCATCCGGCTAGCATAGGACAAGGTTAGAAGGGGAATATTTTGGTGGTAGATTAACTGAGAGAGTGGATTATCAAAAACCAAAAGCAGTGACAGCAGTAAAATTCCTAAAAAATACCGGACATATTTGTTTCTATTTAAGAAAAAAGTGGTATATAAAAAAGGAGCCAAAGTAATACTACCAATAAAGTTGCTAGTTTCAAAATAATTTAAAAAGCCAAAGTAATTTCTGGTAACTGGATTTCCAAAAAAATCTGCATTAAAAAAAGTCAGCAGATGTTTGAGAGGTAGCAGACCAAAGTTATTGTCTTTGATGTAATTATCACTCAAGCGAACAGAGTGAGTTAATAGATCGTAGCTGGGGATGAGTTGTAAACTGGTGAGAGAAAATGAACCAAACAGACTGATTAAGATTACAGACATTTTTTTAATTGATAATTTAAGATTTTTGGGAAAAAGACAGACTATGGTAAAACTAAAACAGATCAGAAACACATAAGTTGTAATTTGGGCAGTTCCAGACAAAATGGTCAAACTTAAAAAAATAGTTAGTAAAAGTGGGTATCTTAATTTGGAGGTTTGATGGTATTTTTCGATACAAAAAAGACAAAGTGGCAGCCAGGCCATTCCAGAGACTGCGGTGCCTAATTCTAGCCAGGTTGTCATCAGTCCCCCCAGTGCGAAGATGATTGAGCCAGCAATTCTGGCAATTTTGCTCTCTACAAATAAGGATAAAAATAGATACATGCCGATTGTTGCGATGATTGTTTGTGAGAAGATGTAAAGGCCCCAGCCAAAATGTTTGGAAAAGAAAAAGAGCAGATTCAATGGGTAAACTGTGGCTGATTGATAGTTGGCCAGAAGTGGTGTGCCCATTAGCGAATAAGGATTCCAGAGTGGCCACTGGCCCATTTTGAGGCTATCCAGACTGATTGTTTTCCATAAATAAAGTTGAGAGAAAACATCAGAGATGATTGGATTTTGAACTGGCATTTTGTAAAAATCAAACCAAGGTGAATAGCTACTGATTAATAGATCCCCAGGAAATGGGATTTTACCAAATGCGAAAAGTTTATAGTAAAGGGTAATAATAACTAAAATCAACAGAACTGGGACAATAATTTTTTGATTTTGGAATAAAAATTTTTGTAATTGATTCATCTTGCCTTTTAAAGTAGCTTAAAATCTTGTAATATGTTTATGTGCAAGGGAAAATTTCCGTTGTTATTAATACTATAAACGAAGAGAAATCGATTGAGCAAGCGATCCGCTCAGTTTTGGGATTTGCCGATGAGATTTTGGTTTGTGATATGCATTCTCACGACAATACTGCAGTTATCGCTAAAAAACTTGGTGCAACGGTTATTTTTCATAAACCACTAAGCTTTGTTGAGCCAGCCCGCAATTTTGCTATCTCCAAAGCCTCTCATGAGTGGATTTTAGTTTTGGATCCGGATGAAGAAATTCCTGAGTCACTATCCAAAGAGTTAAAAAGTATGGTAGACAGGCCAGTTGTGTCAACTTTTGTGGAGCTACCCAGAAAAAATTTAATTTTTGGTAAGTGGATGAAGGCGGCGATGTGGTGGCCAGATTATAATATCCGTTTTTTTAAAGCAGGGAGTGTAGTTTGGAGTGACCGGATTCATATTCCGCCAAAGACTGAAGGTCAAGGAATTAGGTTGCCTGAAGATGAGCGGTTTGCAATCATCCATCATCACTACGATAGTATCTCCCAATATCTAAAAAGACTAGACCGGTATACAGATGCTCAGGCCAGTGAGTTGCACAAAGATGGAGTCCGTTTTAAATGGGAGGATTTAATCAGCAAGCCATTGTCCGAGTTTTTGAGTAGATATTTTGCCAACAGAGGATTTGAGGATGGGTTACATGGACTCTCGCTTAGCCTTTTGCAGGCTTTTTCCTTTCTAATAGTCTATCTAAAGCTTTGGGAGAAGGGTGAGTTTAAGACAGAAAATGTCACTTTAGAAGAAGTAAAGCAAGAATTTGATAAAGGTGGTAGCGAGCTTGCTTATTGGTTTAAATACGGCAATCTTTCTAAAAACCCTCTCAAAAGATTTTTGCAGAGAGCCAAGAATAAACTACCCTAACTCTTCATGAAAAAAGTTGGAGTTGTCATTTTAAATTATAAGGTCAAGGATTTAGCGATTCGGGCGGTTAAATCAGTTCTAGATTCGACATATCCAGAGCTGAGTATTATTGTCGTGGACAACAATTCAAAGGATGGTTTAGGTGAAGAGCTTACAAAAGATCGATCAGTTATCTTTATCCAAAATTCAGCGAATCTTGGTTTTACTGGTGGAAATAATGTGGGAATAAAAAAAGCTTTAAATATGGGAGCAGAGTTGGTATTTATGTTAAACCCAGACGCTTACGTTGAAAAGGATACCATAGAAAAATTGGTCACCGGTTTGGAAAGATATCATGCGGGAATTGTTAATCCCAAGATCTATTTTGATAACTCGAAAACGATTTGGTTTGCGGGGAAAAAGTTTGATTATAAAAATGTGTTAGCCTCCCATATTGGAGTTGATAAAGAAGATCATGGTCAATTTGATGAAGAAAAGGAGCTGGAAGATGCAACAGGTGCGGCACTCTTGATATCCAAAGAAGTTTTGGAAAAAGTGGGGGATTTTGATGACAGATATTTTCTATATTATGAAGAAAGTGATCTGGTTTACCGGGCTAAAAAAGCTGGTTTTAAAGCTTATTATATTCCGAGCGCAGTGGTTTATCATAAGAATGCTCAGTCAACTGGGGTGGGTTCACCGTTGCAGGATTATTTTATAACTAGAAACCGGATGCTTTTTGCATCAAAGTTTTTGCCCTTCCGAACTAGATTTGCGCTTTTCCGTGAGGCGTTAAGGCATCTCGGAAATCCTAACCGGAGACTGGCTCTGTTTGATTTTTTAACTGGTAAATTTGGTCAAGGAAGTTTTAAAATGGATAGATAGATGTTAAGTGTGATTGTTTTAACCCATAATGAAGAAGACCGGATTAAGGCTTGCCTGGAGTCTGTAAAGTGGGCTGATGAATTGATTGTCATTGATGAAAAATCAACTGATCAAACTTTGGAGATCTCCAAAAAATATACTCCGAATGTTTTTTCCTTAAATACCACTGATTTTTCTGCTCGGCGGAATTTGGGGATGGAGAAATCAAAAGGTGATTGGGTTGTTTACATTGATGCTGACGAAAGGGTTCTGCAGCCGTTAAAGGAGGAGATTATCAAAATCACCGGTGATGATAAAGCTAAATCAGCGTATGCGCTTGGTCGGGTAAATGTAATATTTGGTCAAGAAGTCTCTTACGGTCCATATAAAAACGATTGGATGATCCGAATGTTCAAAAGATCCGATTTTAAAACTTGGGTTGGTGAGGTTCATGAGCATGGGGAATTTTCTGGAGAGTTGGGTTATGCCAAAAATAAATTATTGCATTTAACTCACCGGAACTTAGATCAATTTATGACCAAAGCATTAAATTGGTCGAAGATAGATGCCAAGTTAAGATTAGATTCTGGACATCCGGTAATGACAAAGTGGCGATTTATTAGAATTCTGCTAACTGAAACTTATCAGCAAGGAATAAGAAGAAGAGGATTTTTTGGAGGAACGGTTGGTTTTATTGACTCAATGCTTCAAGTAGTATTTTTCTTCTTAACCTATGTCCGGCTTTGGGAGATGCAACAGCCGAAGTCTCTAGATCTGGCTTACGATGAGTTAGATAAAAAATTAATTGAGAATGGGTTTAATTACTGATGAGGTTTGCAGTTTATTCACCTTATTTAGATACCTTTGGAGGTGGCGAAAAGTATCTTTTAACGATCGCTGAGGCTTTAACTAAATTGGGGGAGGTGGATCTGTTAATTGATACAAATTTAGCTAAAAAAAATCCTAGAAAATTAAAAGAGGTGTTGGCGGACCGTTTTGCGCTGGATCTTGATCAAGTCAATTTAGTTAATGCGCCTTTGGGGGCAGGAACCAATTTAGTTTCCAGGGCACTTTTTTTAAAGAAGTATCAGCTGCTTTTTTCTTTCACAGATGGGAGTATTTTTTATGCTAGCGCTAAAAAAAATATCCTTCATATTCAAACTCCGCTTGCTAATATTAATTCAAAAAATATTTGGGGGAAAATTAAACTGAACAGTTGGGATTTAGTAGTTTATAATTCCCAATTTACCAAAAAAAATTCACAGAAAAATTGGTCAATTCCTGGGGAGGTAGTTTACCCGCCAGTTGATGTGGAAAAAATTGCTCCTTTGGAAAAGAAGAACTATATTTTAAATGTAGGTAGATTTTTTGGTTATCTAAAGATCAAAAAACATGAGTTAATGATTGAAGTTTTTAAAGAGTTAATTGATACGGGAGAATTAAAAGGATGGGAGTTATATTTAGTGGGGGCGGCAACTGAGGGAGACTTAGAGTATGTTGATGAGTTGAAAAAAATGGCTAAAGGCTACCCTGTTATATTTGAGGTGAATGCTTCATATGAGCAGTTAGTGAAGCTTTATGGAGAATCAAAAATTTATTGGCATGCGATGGGCTATGGTGAAGATGATCCAACTAAGATGGAGCATTTTGGAATATCCACAGTTGAGGCGATGTCTGGTGGATGTGTGCCGGTAGTGATTAATAAAGGAGGGCAACCGGAAATTGTTGAGGATAGAGTATCTGGTTTTTTGTGGGACGAGACCAATCATTTAAAAAAACAAACTTTAACTCTAGTTAAAGACAAAGATATTTGGAGAAAGTTATCGGTAGAGGCCAGAGTCCGGTCTAGGCAGTTTGGAAAAGAGCATTTTGTTAAAAAAATCTGGGAGCTAGCCAGGAAATGATTAAAAAAAATTGGTTAGTCTTGGGTTTAGTGGGAATTTTTATTGCCGCCTTTGTAGTGCGGGTCTACCAGCTAAACTTAGTGCCAATTGAACTTTTTGGGGATGAAATTGATGTTGGTTTGCAAGCCAATTCAATTTTAAAGACTGGTAATGATTATTTGGGAAATACTTTTCCGGTCATGTTTCACTCATTTGCTGAGTATCGCTTGCCCCTTTTTATCTATAGCGATGTACCTTTTGTTGCTTTATTCGGGTTAAATGAATGGGGGGTCAGGTTCTCGGGAGTTTTTTGGGGGATGCTGGGCGTTTTGGGGATGTATCTGCTTTCAAATAAATTATTGGGGCGAAAAGTTGCTCTGATATCAACGGGTCTGCTAGCTTTTTCGGCTTGGCATATTCAGCTATCAAGACAAGGTGGAGTTGAGGCGATTATGTTGCTCACTTTTCTAATTTTTGGAGTTTGGAGTTTTTTAAAAGGATTGGATAAATTTAGTTGGCTTATTATCAGCGTAGTCATCTTTGGACTGTCTTTTTATACTTATGCAATAGCCGATGTTTTAACACCACTTTTTATACTGATGCTTTTAGGTTTGTACCCAAAAAAACTAAGAGCTTTTGGACTTAGAAAAGCGGCTGTTTTACTGGTTGTTTTGGTGGTAGTTCTTTTACCTTTTATTAATATTACTTTGCAACAGAAATCAACAAACCGTTTCTCAAATATATCTATTCTTCATGACTCTAAAATAATACAAAAGGACATCGATGATAGAAGAAAACAAGAAAATCTTTCGTTTGGTTCAGCGGTTTGGCATAATAAAGTGCTGTCTTTCACAGATTCCTTTTTGCATAATTATTTAGAAAGTTTTTCAAGCGAATTTTTGATTATCAGGGGTGATCCCAATTTACGCCAATCAGTGGCTGACCGTGGGCAGCTTTATATATTTGAGGTCATAATTTTACTTTTGGGAGTGTATTTTTTTATTGTCAACAAAAAGTTCCCGAAGCTTTTAATCGGCTGGCTGATTTTGAGTCCAATTCCTGCCGGTTTAACAATTGGTGGGGGAAATCATGCTTCAAGGTTGCTACCAATGTTAATTCCACTCGAGATTATAGCTGCTGTTGGGTTATCTTTTTTGTTTGAGCGCAAGAGACTTAAATCTTTTCAAGTTGTCATAGCAGTTGTGGCAGTTCTAGCTTTAATTAACATCTCCAGTTACCTTTACCGGTATTACTATGATTGGTCAAAAGATAGTTGGAAATTTTGGCAGTATGGTTATAAGCAGGCGGTAACTTATATCAAGGCCCATGACAGCGAATACTCAAAAATTTATTTTAATAACTCATATGAGCCGGCCTTGCCCCGTTTCCTTTTTTGGTATGGATATGATCCAGCTTTATTCCAGCAGCAGTTTAAAACAGACAAACCAACAGATAACTTAGCTGATGGATTTTCTGGTTTTTCTTTAGGGGATAAATATTTCTTCGGAACTATCACAGATGCAGACAGAAGAAGAGGTTTGTCAGTCTTGCTGAAACAAAATGAACTGTATATGGTCAGCAGTAAGGATGAAGCTTTTGAGCTAAATTGGGCAAATGAGCTTCCAGTAGGTTTGCATACTCTTAAAACTGTCTTTAGTCCTTTTAACGATCCTATTTTTTATATAGTAGCAAAGCGGTAGAATTGATCTATGAGCAAAGCATTTATATCAGTCCTAGTTATTGGAGTTTTAATCAGACTGCTATTTTCTTTCAGCACTTTTCATACAGACATCCGGGCATTCGATTTAGGAGGGCAGATTGTCTCCCGCGGTCACATCTGGGATTTATATGATTATTTGGCTACCCTAGATCCAAAAGATCCATTGGTTGAGGTCTATAAGTCGGATTTGTTTATCTATCCGCCAGCGATTTATCTATTACATGGAATCTTTAGCTCAGTTTTTTCTTCGTTTTTGCCTGCTCCGCTACTGCGCCAATTTTTAGTGGATTATAGTTTGACCTTTGGAAATATTTTAATTAACTTGCATCTGCTGTTTTTAAAGCTACCTTATTTAATATTTGATATTGGTTGTGCTTTTTTACTAGCCAAGTTATTTACTGAGAAAAAACAACAATTGCAAGCATTTAGTTTGTGGATGTTTAATCCAGTGACTATTTACGCTAGTTTTATGATGGGTCAGTTTGATGTCATACCAACTTTTTTTGTAATACTGTCTTTGGTAGTTTTAAAAAAAAGGTGGTTGTTTTTAAGACTCGAGCCACTTTTTGTTAGTGCAATTTGTTTGGGGGTGGGGGCAGCTTTTAAAATTTATCCATTGTTTTTGCTGATACCTTTAGCGAGTCTAACTACAGGTTGGAAAAAAAGATTTCTGATCTTACTTTTGGGAAGCTTGCCTTATTTTTTAAGCGTTTTTCCGTATTTATTTTCAGCTGGATACAGGTCTTCGGCTTTAGTGGCGGGACAGATACTAAAAAGTTTTTACGCAGTCGTTCCGATTTCGGCTGGGGAGAGTATTATTCTGTTCATGGGAGCGATGATTTTTTTGTTTTTACTCTTTTTGATAAAGAATTTGCCTAGTTCGCCGTCTCTTGTGGAAATGGCCTGGCGGAGATTTTTTACTATTTTACTGATCTTCTTTATCTTTACCCACTTCCATCCACAATGGTTTGTGTGGATAACGCCTTTTTTGATCATTGACCTGATTGAAAGCCGGTTCAAACATTGGTTGCTTGTTGTGGGAAGTCTGACCAGCTTTATAGGGATGCTTTTTTTCTTTGACCCTTCTTTGACCGTAGGGCTTTTTAGCCCAATTTGGAGTCAGTTAGGGCAAATGCCTAGTATTTGGCAGATATTAGGTAGATCGGTTGATTACAATTTGGCGAGAAGTTTGTTGCAGACAGGTTTAGTTGGTTGTGCTCTTTATTATATTTACGGGGTGTTAACCAAAGAAAAAATCTGATGAAACTTTCAGTAATTACAGTCACCTTTAACAATGAAGAAACAATTAGTGATCACCTGAAGTCTTTGCAAAAAACTTTGCCAGACCAGAGTGAGATTATTATTGTAGATAATGCTTCGTCGGATAGCACAGTTGAGATAGTTAAAAGTTTTAAAAGAGTTGAGTTAGTTTCTAACTCAGAGAATCTAGGTTTTTCTAAGGCTAATAATCAAGCTGCTAGAGTGGCCCGGGGTGAATTTTTATTTTTTATTAATCCTGATGTTCAAATTGAAGGTTCAATTAAGACCATGCTGGATTATATTGAAAGTAACCCTGAGGTGGGGATTTTAGCGCCAAAATTAATTGACTCAACAGGTAAAACTCAGGAGTCGGTCTCCAAATTCCCAACTCTTTGGGGAGCGGTTAAGGAGTACCTACTGGATCAAAAAAACTCATACGATGAGTACGCGCCAAAAACAGACCAGCCAGTTGAAGTAGAGGTAGTATACGGCGCAGCGATGCTGCTACCCGCTCAAGTTTTTAAAAAAATTGGTGGATTCAATCAGAAATATTTTCTTTTTTATGAAGATATTGATCTTTGTAAAAAAGTTCACCAACTAAGCTTGAAAGTGATTTATTTTCCTTCAGTTGTATTTAAACATTGGAAAGGGGTCAGTATGAAAGAGGCGGAAAGAATGCCTGTTGGAATCCGAACACTGTCTTGGTTTATACCGCTTCGAGCCAGTGGGAGTAGGTACTATATGATTAAAAGTACTCAACTTTATCATGGAGTAACTGTGGCAACTCTGATCCGGATTTTGATGTATTTGAGAACAAAAATAGAGCGGGTGAAATTGAATACTTTGGCTTGTCTTTTAATTATTTTAATTCTTAGTTTTCCTGCGGTTGCTCATTTAACTAAACCAGGTTTTTTTTCAATGCATGATGACATTCAGGTGATGCGGCTCTTTGAGATGAATAAGTGTTTGACTGATGGCCAGATTCCCTGCCGTTGGGTACCAGATATGGGAGCGGGTTTTGGACACCCACTTTTCAACTACCATCCGGTTTTGGGTTATTATACTGGAGCTTTAATTCACAGCTTGGGTTTTTCATATATTGATAGTGTCAAATTACTTTTTGCCCTGACGCTTGTTTTATCCGGTTTTTTTATGTTTTTTCTTACCCGGGAGTTTTTTGGCAAGTTAGCTGGAGTGGTGGCGGCAGTCTTCTTTGTTTATGCGCCGTATCATGCAGTGGATACATACGTCAGAGGGGCGTTAACTGAAGATTTGGGGATACTGTTTTTACCGGTTATTTTTTTCTTTCTGTATAAGTATATTAAAAAACAGCACTTGGGGTTTTTTCTCGGGAGTATCCTATCTTTGTCAGCGCTTTTGTTAGCTCATAATATTACGGCGCTAATTTTTGTGCCAATAGCTTTAGTTTGGTCTTTGGTCTGGTTGGTTTATGAGCATAAATTGAAACTGCTTTGGTCTTTGGCGATGATTTTTGGTCTTTCGTTAGGGCTCTCGGCTTTTTTTGTTTTACCCTCAATTTTAGAGTTAAACCAGATTAATGTTTTGCAAAACTCTGGTTACTATAATTTCCATGATCATTTTGTATCTTTGGGCCAGCTGTTTCTTAAGAGAGAATTTGGTTATGGTGGTTCGCAGATTGGAAATGATGATTCATTGTCTTTTCAGATCGGTTGGCCACATTGGTGGATTTTGCTTTCATCGATAATTTTAGCAGTCATTTTGGCGATAAAAAAGAAAAAATACCCAGTTGAGGTGATTTTTCTGATTTTGCTGACTGTAGGGGCGATTTTTATGACTCATTCTAAGTCAGTGGTGGTTTGGAACTTCTTTTCTTTTTTGACTTTTGTGCAATTTCCTTGGCGGTTTTTGGGAATTGTAATTTTTGGCTGTGCTTTTTTAGCGGCTTTTTTTATCAGTTTTTGGAGCAGGGGGGTAAAGTTTTTACTGACAGTGACATTAATTTTAATGGCAATTGTATTAAATGGTTATTATTTTCAGCCAGAGAAACACTTTTATGACCTAACCGATCAGCAGATGTTAAGTGGAGAGAACTTTAAAAGACAGTCAATGACAACTTTGCTAGATTATGTTCCCAAAGATGTTAAAAAAGTTCCAGATCAGTTAGCTCCCAGCCGGCCTTATTCGAGTTTTCCTGAAGTGGAAAGTGGTGAGATGCAAAAAGGTTCTAACACCTGGAATTTTTTAGTCCAAAATCAGACTTCAATGCCTATTCTATTGCACATTCCAGTGTTTAATTACCCGCGGTGGAGAGTTTTAATAGATGGTAAAGACACCGTTGTTAGCAGTCAAGACCAAACGGGTGTTATTGATATAATGGTGCCGGCTGGACAACATTTTGTCTTAGGCACGCTGACTAATACTTTTTGGCGAAGTTTTGGGAACAACTTATCGGTTGTAACTTTACTAGCCTTGATCCTTTTGGTTTTGACCCGCACCAAAGCATTGGGTACAATAGATTTAAGTGCTTGGATTAAAAATGCTCGCAAATCAACTGTTTAAGCGGAAAAATTTAGTAATTCTGATAGCCTTAGTAATTTTAATCATTCCGACTTTTTGGAGGATGCTTCGTCCAGGAATATTTTCCATGCAGGACTTTCACATCTTTCGGCTTTTTGAGTACCACAAATGTGTACTGGATTTGCAAATTCCTTGCCGGTTTAGTCCAGATGCTTCGTTTGAATATGGTCAGCCGATCTTTAATTTTTATGGGCAGCTCAGTTATGCTTTTGGAGAGGTCTTTCTTTTTCTGGGAGCTTCCCACATTGATACTTTAAAAATTTTATTTGCCCTTTCCTTGATATTATCTGGCCTGTCAATGTTTCTGCTTTCAAAGCAGATGTGGAAGAGTAATTTGGCGGCACTGGTTAGCGCTTTGGTTTATGTTTACGCGCCTTACCGGGCTGTTGATGTGTATGTTCGGGGAGCCTTGCCTGAAGCATTTGCTTTTATTTTCTTTCCTTTAATCATTTATTTTTTGAACCGCTTTATTTCGAATCAAAGACAGCGTGATTTGGTATTTTTTTCTTTAACTTTGGCTGGTTTGATTTTGACACATAACATCTCAGCGTTAATGTTTACCATCTTCCTAGTTATATGGGGAGTGTTTGTAATCGTTAAAAATCGAGCTTGGAAAGTAATTCCTAAGCTTTTAGTTTCCTGTCTGTTAATCCTTGGTTTGGTGAGCTTTTACATCCTGCCGGTAATTGGAGAAAGTTCTTATACATCTTTGAATGCGACCACTCAAGGTTATTTTCAATACATCAATCATTATGTCACTCTAAATCAGCTGCTGTTTTCACGGTTTTGGGGTTATGGAGGGTCAGGCTTTGGAGATCAGGATGGGTTGAGTTTGTCAGTTGGACACTTGCAGTGGATCCTGCCTATTATTGGAGTTTTATTGCTGCTGGTTTTGCGTAAATGGAGAGAATATAGTGGAGCTCTAGTTTTGTTTGGATTGGGTTGGTTGTTTTTATTTTTGACTCATAATAAATCAACGCCGATCTGGCAGCTTATTTCACCATTTCATTACATTCAGTTTCCTTGGCGGTTTTTAGGGATGGCTGTTTTTAGTTTCGCGCTTGGTAGTGGAGTGATCATTACATTGATCCGCCAGAATTTCTGGCAGAAAATGGCAGTAATTATTATTTGTGTAATGGTCATTGGTTTGAATTTTGGATTTTTCTTTGAAGATCTGTGGTTTAAGATCGATGATAGGGCTCAATTTAGCGGTAAGAATTATGAACAATTAATTAGCGCCTCGATTGAAGATTACTGGCCAAGATATGGGGCACATGTACCAAGCAAAATAGCGCCAAAAGATCCATTGGTGACAGAGGGGGTTGGTTCATCCAAACCAGTTAGTAAATCCACCAATCAGGCTAAATATAATGTGGATATTAGGTCAAAACAGGCCTTAGTGACTATTCCGGTAGTTTATTTTCCAGGTTGGGTGGGGTTTGTTGACGGTAAACCCACTAGTATTTTTCCTGAACCAGATTTGGGAGCGATCACTTTTCAAGTTCCTCAGGGATTTCATACTGTTTCAGTTAAATTTACTGACACTCCAGTTCGGGTTATTGGCAATCTAATCTCCTTTTTAACTATTTTTTTATTCTGCCTGATCTTTTTTAAATATGAACTGATTAAAAAATACTATGAAAAAGTTTTTAAGAGATAACCTAGCTTTAATTCTGATACTGATTTTGGGAGGGTTCTTGATATTCTGGGGGAGTGTGCCTCCCTCTCTGAATTGGGATGAGGCTTCCTTGGGGTATAATGCCTATTCAATTTTAAAAACTGGCCGGGATGAATGGGGCAGGGTAATGCCGCTGAGCTTTGAAGCCTTTGGAGATTACAAGCTACCAGGTTATATCTATACTTTAGTTCACTTTGAAGCGATCTTTGGATTGCATCCTTGGGTGGTGAGACTCCCATCACAGCTAGCTGGACTTATTTCAATTGGTTTACTGTATTTAATCATTTGGAAAATGACTAAAAATAAAAGATGGGCAGTTGCAGCAGGTTTACTTCTGGCTATTTCCCCCTGGCATAGTTTAGTTTCTAGAGTGGCCTTAGAAGCTAATTTGGCTTTGAGTTTTTTTCTGGCTGCCTTATATTTTGGTATCTTAGGTTTTAAGAAAAGAAGGTTTTGGCTCTTTGCCAGTGTTTTGCTGGGACTCTCTTTATTTACCTATAATTCAGCCAGACTTTTTATTCCACTTTTTTTAATTTCTGCTGTAATAATTTACTGGAAAAAGATAATTCAACTAAAACGGTCGCTGGTTTTACCAGGGTTGATACTTTTACCTTTTTTTCTGGGGGCGGTTTATCTAGCTGTTTTTGTAGATAGCAGTTCTAGATACTACTGGATAAGTATTGTTGATCAAGGTGCAATTAATTATTTAAATGAGTCGAGAGCTCAAAGCCAGTGGCCAGAGGCTGTGACTAAATTGGTTTTTAACAGATTTACCTATTTTGGCTTTAAAGCTGGGGGGAATTACTTGAGCTATTTTTCCCCGCAATATCTGTTTTTTTCAGGTGGATCAAACTATCAATTTTCAACGCCTGGTTATGGAGAACTTTATCTGATAGAGTTTCCTTTTTTGATTTTTGGATTATTTCAGTTGTTAAAAAAAAGATACCGCTTCGGTATATTACTGGCTTGGTTTTTAATTGCTCCAATTTCAGCTTCAATAACTAGAGAAGCACCACATGTTTTAAGATCACTGTTTTTTCTGGCTGTTTTACCAATCATCTCTGGTTTAGGGTTGTTGTCACTCATTGATCTATTTAAAAGAAACACATATAGAAAAATAGCTGTTGGATTTGTATCTTTGTTTTTTTTGTTAAGCGCCGGTCTATATTTTTACAATTACTTTAAAGTTTATCCAGTGAAATATTCTCAGTCTTTTCAATATGGGATGAAACAAGTAGTTGAGTATGTTAATACCCATCCTGGGAAGGTCATTTATATATCTAAACATTCAGGTGAACCGCATATTTTTTATCTTTTTTTCAGCCAATACGATCCAGCTAGATACCAAAACAATCCAACTTTGATTAGATACGCAAAGAGTAACTGGAGATGGGTGGATAGAATTGATAATATATATTTTGTGAATGATTGGGAAGTTAAGAATAAGTTAAAAAATCAAGTTGGGGTGATTTTAATCACCTCTCCTGGAAATTATCCTAATGGGTGGAAAGTCCAAGAATCAATTTATTACTTAGATGGTACCAAAGCTTTTGATGTTGTTTCGGCCTAATATAATTTTGAGCGGGCTGGTTTTAATCCTTTTACTAGGTGGACTGCTTAGAGCTTATCAGATTGGTAGTAATCCACCAGGTTTAACTTGGGATGAGGCCTCCTTTGGTTATAACGCCTATTCAATTTTAAAAACAGGTAAAGATGAATACGGCAATTTTTTGCCATTACAACTTAAATCTTTTGGTGACTATAAACCAGCAGTTTATACTTACCTCTCGATTCCATTTATAGCCACCTTAGGTTTAACTGAAACCGCTGTTAGGTTGCCAAATGTTATATTGGGGACTTTAACAATATTGATGGTTTATCTTTTGGTTAACTTACTTTTTAAGAATAAGTTTCTGGCTTTGGCCTGCGCCTTGATGATGGCGATTTCGCCTTACGCGATTCAATTTTCGCGTCCAGCTTATGAGGTTAGTACAGCTTTGTTTTTTAATATTTCAGCGGCTTATTTTTTTGTCCGGGGGTTAAAAAAACCGCAATTTTTTATATTGTCGGCTTTATTTTTTGGATTATCACTTTTTACCTATCAAGCCTCCAGGCTGTTTGTGCCATTGATAGTTTTGGCTTTAGTTATTACCAATATAAAAGAACTGAAGCTATCCAAGTTTTTGGTGGCATCTGGGGTAACGCTGGCAGTTTTTATGGCTTTGGCTGGTTTGCTGATTATACTTTTCCATCAGTCTAATCGAATTGCTGCAACCAGCTATTTTAAATATGCTGATAACAGGGCTACCATTTCCCTGGCTAAACAAGAGAGCCCGAATGGTTATTCGAATTTAGGATTTCAGATCTTGCATGGAGATTGGTTTTACAACATTAGGGGGCTTGGGGAGCATTATTTGATCTATTTTTCCCCATCAATTTTATTTGTTAATGGTGATTATGATCTGAGACACAAAGTTCCAGACTTGGGAGTTTTGTATTATATATCAGCAGTATTGATACCCCTTGGACTGGTTTTGGCCTTCAAAAAAAAGGAATCAAAGATTATTCTACTCTGGCTTTTGATTGCTCCACTGCCTGCAGTGCTTTCCAGGGATTTAATTAATTTTCAGCGGGCTTTTAATTTAAGTTTACCTCTATCTGTGCTGGAGGGGTTTGGGTTATATTTTCTGGTCAAGTACCTACTAACTTTACCAAAAGTTAAATCCAGTATCCTTCTTTCTATAGTTAGTTTGGTAATTTTGGGAAATTTTTTAATCTATCTGGACCGGTATTTTGTTCATGGTCCAAAGGAACTTTCCAGAGGTTGGTTGTATGGTTACAAAGAAGTAATGTTGGGTTTAGCGCCTGAGAAGTACCAGCAAGTTATTATGACAGATTTTTATAAACAACCATATATTTTCTATCTATTTTATAAACAGTATCCGCCTGAAAAGTTCCAAAAACAGGCAGTTTTGGATCAGCCAACTGCAGATGTAGGAGAGATTAAAAGGATTGATAATATTGAGTTTAGACATGTTTATTTTCCTGATGATAGAAATCTGAAGAATACCTTGCTGATTGGGATAGAAGATGAGTTGCCAGATAATGATGTTAAGGGAGCGCAGGGTAGTCAGTTAATTGGTCAAATTAACTTTTTAGATCAGACACCAGCTTTTAGAATAGTGGAGAATGAATCTTCACGAGCAGGTACTCGCAGCTTTTCTTCTGGAGAAAAAAATAGATGAAATTATTCTGGCAAAAATATTGGATCAGTTTGATATTGGTGGCCATTTTGGGGTTGGGACTTTTTTTGCGGACAGCTTGGTTAAGTAGCTTCCCAGCTGGGTTTAACGCTGATGAAGCGGCAATTGGCTACAATGCTTACTCTTTACTCCAAACAGGTAAGGATGAATATGGAACAGCGTTTCCACTGGCCTTTAAATCATTCGGGGATTTTAAACCGGGACTTTATTTTTATTTTGTCTTACCTTTTGTGGCTATTTTTGGATTAACTGAGTTAGCAGTGCGTTTACCCTCAGCTCTTTTTGGGGTGGGGACTATCTTTTTGATTTTTCTGCTTTCAAATGAGGTCTTTAAAGACCGGAGAATTGGACTAATCAGTGCTTTTTTGCTTTCAATTACTCCTTGGCATATTCATTTTAGTAGAGGTGGATGGGAGACTAATGTTGCCACTTTTTTTATAACTTTAGGCGTTTTTCTTTTTATAAAGGGCTTGCGGTCAAATTGGGTGATGTTTTGGAGTCTATTTTCTTTTCTGATCTCGATGTATCTTTACCAATCACCCCGGTTGGTAGTGCCAGTTTTGGTTTTAGGTTTAGGATTATTTTTTAGGAAGCAGCTTAAAGTTAACTTTAAAGCCAAAATTAAATATCTAATTGTCCTTTTGGTTTTAACGGTTCCACTAGTTTTACAATTTACCTCTGGTGGTGGAAGCTCACGCTTTTCAGGTCTGTCTTTTTTGTCTGATGCTGGGCCTAAGTCCCGGGTGGAGCAGCTGCGGGGTGAGCATGATAGCAAATTAATTGCCACTCTTTTACATAATAAAGTGACAGGTTATGGAACTAATTTTTTAGGACATTATTTGGATCATTTTAGTTTAGATTTCTTATTTATTAATGGGGATCCATTGATCCGCAATAAAGTTCCAGAGGTTGGTCAGTTTTATCTAATTGAGGCTTTGTTTTTGGTGGTTGGATTTTGGGGGTTGGTTAAACAGAAAATTAAATTAGGGCTTTTATTAATTCTTTGGATATTGATCTCGCCGCTTGCCTCTTCACTGACTTACCAAACGCCAAGTGCGCTTAGAGCATTAAGTATGGTTGTGCCGTTAACTATGATCATGGGGTTTGGATTGTGGAGCTTGCTAACCTCGGTTAAAAAATTACCTTGGCGGTTTTTAGCAGTTGGTTTAATTGGAGTAATTTTAATTTTTGAAACAGCCCACTACCTGGATGCTTATTTTATTCATTACCCAAAACGATACCCGCTATCATGGGAGTATGGATTTAATCAAATGGTTGATAAGTTGCAACAATATCAGAGTCAATATAAAAGAGTGGTTATAACTGACCGTTATGATCAACCCTACATTCTGGTTTTGTTTTATGAAAAATATGACCCTAAAAAATATCAGCCCCAAGCTAAGTTAACTGACCGGGACAAATTTAATTTTGGGACTGTCAGGAGTTTTGATAAATATGAATTTCACAGTATTACTACCAAAGAGTTTAAGGGAGCTAAGGACACACTTTTTATTGGAACAGAAAGTGAGATAGAAGACAAGGCCCGGATATTTGATAGAATTAAATTTCCAAACGGAGAAGACGTCTTTGTATTTGCCAAGAGTGATTAAATTATGTCAATAAAAATATCGGCAGCAATAGCGACATTTAATGAAGAAGATAATATTAGAGATTGTTTAAATTCAATCAAAGAAATTGTCGATGAGATCGTCATTGTTGACGGGACTTCAACTGACAGAACAGTTGAGATAGCTAAAGAATTTGGTGCCAAAGTTATTATCAAAGATAACCCAGCTAATTTTCATATTAATAAACAGCGATCGTTTGAGGAGTGTAGTGGCGAGTGGATTTTGTATCTGGATGCAGATGAGCGGGTTTCTAAAAAATTGGCTAATGAGATAGTCAGTGTAACTCAGATGGATCAAGAAGAACTGGCCAAATATCAAATGAAACTACCACACAGAAAACTTTTTTTAAGACATCAGAAGTTAGTAGAGCGACGTGATGGAAATGTCGGAACAGGGGAGGGAGATTATGTAGCTTTTTTCTTTCCTAGGTTGAACTTTTTTTTGGGGAAATATTTGAGGTATGGTGGAGTTTATCCTGATGGGGTGATTAGGTTCTTTAAAAGAGGCCGAGCCTATTTGCCAGCCAAAGATGTGCATGAGCAGATGGTGGTTGAGGGGAAAGTCGGTTGGCTTGAACATGACCTACTTCATATTGATTCTCCGACCTTTGGCCGCTATTTAAAGAGAAATACCCGTTATGTCCAACTTTTAGCGGACCAATTAGCTGATGAAAAAGTTGGAAAAAATTTCCAACAGTTGGTAAATTATATGCTCATCAAACCAATACTTTGGTTTTTAATGACTCAAATCCGTCACAAAGGGATTCTGGATGGAATCCCTGGGATTATCTTTTCTTTTTTCTCTGCTCTTAGATTTCCTAGAGCATATATCTTATACTTAAGATAAGTTTATGAAAATAGGAATTTATTCTCCAGTAGAGCCTTTGGGCCATAGTGGCAGAGGAATTGGTAATTATATTGTCAATTTAATAGAGGCACTCTCTAGGCGGCATGATTTAGAGGTAGTTGAGTTTAAAAATTCAGCAAAATTACCCGAAGTTGATTTAATTCATTATCCTTTTTTTGATTTTTTTGACCGGACGCTACCCTTGATAAAGTCTCTTCCGACTGTGGTGACCATTCATGATGTGACACCACTTTTATTTCCTGAACATTATCCGCCAGGAATCCGGGGTAGAATTAACTTGGCATTTCAAAAGCAATCTTTGAAAAGTGTTGGTGCAATTATAACTGATTCAAAGGTCTCTAAAAAGGATATTACATCAGTTTTAAAAGTTTCCGAAGAAAAGATCTTCGTGACTTATTTATCGGCCGCCAAAGATTTTAAAGTGATTGAGGATAAAAAAGTTTTAACAGACATAAAAACCAAATATAACTTACCTGAGAAATTTGGACTTTTTATAGGTAATGTCAACTGGAATAAGAATATCCTTAATCTGGCAAGAGCTTGTGCGCAGGCCCACTTGCCGCTGGTTTTAGTGGGTAAGAGCTTTGAGCAAAGAGATAACTTAAAACACCCGGAGATGAGAAGTTTTACCCAATTTTTGAAGGAATTTAAGGGTAACCCTTTGGTTTTGATGCTAGGCTTTGTGCCAACAGCAGATTTGGTGGGGATTTTGAATTTAGCCTCAGTTTTTTTATTTCCATCTTTTTATGAAGGATTTGGGATGCCTGTTCTGGAGGCGCAAGCCTGTAGGGTACCCGTTATTACTTCAAACAGAGCCTCATTACCTGAGGTGGCAGGGGGAGGAGCTTTGTTTGTTGATCCATATTCAGTTGAGGAGATCGCCCGGATGATAACCAAGCTGCTATCAGATCAAGCACTGCAAAAAGATTTGATCAAAAAAGGAGTGGAAAATTTTCATAAGTTTTCTTGGGAGAAAACAGCTGAGGAGACTGTCTTGGCCTACCGGTTTGTACTTAGGATTTGAGGGATGAGGCAAAGCCTCTTGTAAGCGGAGCTTGATGCTACGCATTAGAATGCCACAATGAAAAAAAAGATTCAATTACTGCTAAATAATCAGCTGCTTGGTAACAGCGTCTTAATGATAATTGGTTTTAACGGTGGGAATGCGATCAATTATCTATACCACTTGATTATGGCTAGAATTTTAGGGCCGGCTCATTACGGAGAGTTAGCCACCTTAATAAATGTGATTGGGATTGTTAGCATGATACCAGCTTCGCTGTCTTTGGTAATTGTTAAGTTTGTATCGTCGGCTAAGTCGGCTGATCAGATTAGCGGGTTACTTAATTGGTTCGTCAAAAAAACTTATATCGCATCCGGTGTTGTTTCATTGGTTTTTTTAATTCTTAGTCCAGTTTTAGCTAAGTTTTTAAATATTGATAATGTATCACTGCTAGTGATTCTAGCTTTGACGTTTTTATTTATTTTACCAGCGCTTTTTTATCGTTCAGTTTTGCAGGGACTTTTAAAATTTAAAGAATATGTTATCTCGGTTTTATCTGAGAATACAATTAAATTAGTCTTTGGAATAGGGTTTGTTTTAGCTGGTTTTTCTGTTTTTGGAGCGATGATTGGATTTGTAGCTGCCACTTGTTTGGGGTTTTTTCTGAGCAGACACTTTATTAGGATACACCGTAGCCGGGATGTTCAGCCACCCAATTTAGGGAGTCTCTTTAGCTACTCGTTGCCAGTGCTGATTCAGTCAGTGGCGGTTACATCTTTACTATCAGTTGATGTCATTTTAGTGAAACATTTTTTTGATTCTTACCAAACCGGAATTTATGCAGCTTTTTCATCTTTAGGAAAGATTATCTTTTATGGTGCCGGACCGATCAGCGCGGTGATGTTTCCTCTGGCTTCGGCCAAAGCTGCCCGCGGCGAAAGTTCGTCAAGGGTATTTTTATATAGCGTTGGCGCAACTGCGCTACTTGTTTTTGGGGTGGTGTTGATTTATCTATTCTTTCCGAGACTCGCTATTAATATTCCTTTTGGGAGCTCATATCTGCAGTATTCACAACTGCTAGTTTATTTTGGTTTGTTTATGGGAATGTTTACAATTGGCTATTTATTTACCAACTACTTTTTATCAATCTCTAAGACTAAAGCGATTGTTTTACCAGTAATAGCTGCTCTAGTTCAGGTAGTTGGGATATTTATTTTTCATAAAAGTTTGCAGTCGGTCATATTAGTTTCACTTTTTGCTGGGTTTTTACTGCTTGTTTCATCAGTTGGCTATTTCTTATATCTCTTGCAAACTGACAAAAAAATAGGCTAAGCTTGGCGTATGGATTCTATCCGGTTGATTTCGGTGATTGTTCCTTCATACAAACAGGAACAAACTATTCTACAGAATTTAAAAAGAATTAAATTGGTTTTAGATCAATTGCGCTATCCTACTGAGTTAATTTGCGTGGTGGATGGAACAAATGTCGATCAAACTTTTGAAAAGGCGCTTAAGTTTGCTAAATTGCAAAAAAACGTTAAAGTGGTGGGATATGAACACAACAAAGGTAAGGGGTATGCAGTCCGCTTTGGGATGGCAGAAAGTAAAGGGGACATCATTGCTTTTATTGATGCTGGGACTGATTTAGATCCGAATGGGTTGTCGATGCTTCTGGAACATTTTGAATGGTATAAAGCCGATATTGTGATTGGTTCAAAAAGACACCCCGCTTCTAAAGTTAACTATCCTTGGCAAAGAAAGATCTTGTCTTTTGGTTATCAAATTTTAGTCCGATTACTTTTTGGTTTGACAGTTAAAGATACTCAGGTGGGGATGAAGTTTTATAGGCGGGAAGTTTTAGAAAAAGTTTTGCCACGTCTTTTAGTCAAAGCTTTTGCTTTTGATATTGAAATTTTGGCAGTGGCTAATTATTTGGGGTATAAAAGGATCTTTGAAGCACCAGTGGAGATTAAATTGGACTTTGGAGGAACTTCAACTGTGACCAGCCGGAAGTTTATAAGAACAGTATTATTAATGGTTCAGGATACTTTAGCTGTTTTTTACAGACTGAGGATAACTAAATATTACTCGGATAAAAATCAACGCAAATGGCGCTTTGATCCTGAGTTGAATTTCCGGGTTAATGTAGGTTAAAATACTGGGGTTATGCCAGAAAAACTCGATTTAGTTCCACCTAAACCACCCGCGATTATAGTTCCGAGTCCAATTCCTATGGAAATAATTCCTGGAGCGACACTTACGTCTGGCAAAGAATTGGAAAGACAGAGTAAATGGATGGTGGCAGCCTCGTATTTCTATACAGTCTATCAAACCTCTGATGATTTGGTAGCGGCGGGAGAAGGTTTGACCAATTGGGCGCAAATGGATATTAATTTGGGTAATTTGAATGAGGCTGCCAAAACTTTAAATCATGATCAAGACCCCAAGTTTGCTGGTTTGAAAAATATCGATTGGCAGTATCTCCAAGCTGATATAGCTTTTAGAAGAGCTTGGATTGCTGATGAGTTGGGAGATTTTAGAGAAGCATTGAGTCAAGTTAAGGCGGCTAGAGTTTTGGTAGATCAGGTGCTTGAGAAAGAGCGCACAGCCAGAGTTTGGGATTTGGATCAATCGGTTAGTCATTTTGAGGCTAGAGCTTTTTTTGGATCAGGGGTGCAAGGGATAAATAGAGATCATTTAGAGACCGCTGAGAATTTATTTGCTAATGAGTTAATGAGGTACAAAGCCTTAAGAAGAGAAGGCGAACCTTATCCGGCTAATGAAGGGTTTCAGCAACTCTGGTTGGCTAGGATTTACTTAGTGACTGGGGAACTGGAGAGAGCTGAAGGGAGAGCAGAAGCAGCTAGAGAATTGTTTAGTGAATATTCTAGGGAGGTACCAACTAGTGGAATTAGTGCTCATTACGATCGAATGATAGGTAGTATTGCTTTGCGTAAAGGGTTAATTGAAGAAGCCAAGAGATCATTTGTGTTCGCGTTTTCAGTTAACACTGAATTTGAAAAATACCCCAAAGGCGCTGGCGAGGCAGCTTGGGGTTTAGCTAAAGCTTTTGCAATGGAGGGGAAAGGTGAGAGAGCGGTTGGATGGAGTAATTATGCTGTATCAGTCTATCCTCAAATTTTGCTGCGGGGCTTCATTGAGTAATTAACTTTATGATACTATTTTCTTTATGAATATCCTCATCTTGTCTTGGCGTGGTCCAAAAAGTCCCAGAGCTGGAGGAGCAGAGTTAGTTACTCATGAATATGCTAAGGGTTGGGTTGAGGCGGGCCATCGGGTAACTCTTTTTACCTCTTTTTTCCCTGGTGCAAAGGAGAATGAAATTATTGATGGGGTTGAGATTATCAGAAGAGGTGGAGAAGTTTTTAGTGTGCAGGTTAGGGCTTTTTGGTGGTATCTATTTGGAGATCATTCTAAGTTTGATTTGGTAGTTGATCAGTTTCATGGGGTGCCTTTTTTTACCCCACTTTTTGTCAGAGTTAAAAAGTTAGCTTTTATTCATGAGGTAGCAAGCGAGGTTTGGAAATTAAATCCCTGGCCGAAACCATTTAATTTAATTCCTTTTGTGGTTGGAACTTTGTTTGAGCCATTGGTTTTTAAGCTGTTATATGCTCAAATTCCATTTTTAACGGTCTCTAATTCAACAAAGAAGGAATTGCTTGCCTGGGGGGTTAAAAAGGTCAGCGTAATTGAAAATGGAATAGATGTTCCAAAGTTAACTCGTCAGCCGGCCAAAAATAATCAACCGACTATAACTTTTCTAGGAGCGCTTTCCCGCGATAAAGGGATAGAGGAGGCAATTAAAGTATTTAAGGAGTTGGAGGAGAGACACCCAAAGCATTTCCTTTTTTGGATAATTGGAAAAGGTGAGGGGAGTTTTATGAATCATTTAAAGAAAGTGATTAAAAAAGATGGCTTAGAAAAAAGGCTAAAATTATGGGGTTATGTTGATACACTGACAAAATTTGAATTGGTTGCTAAATCACATCTGCTAATTAATCCATCAGTTAAAGAGGGTTGGGGACTGGTGGTTATAGAGGGTGCTGCTATGGGGACACCAACAGTTGCATTTAATGTAGCGGGCCTACGGGATTCAATTGTAAATAATAAAACAGGTGTGTTGTGTAGTGAAAAGACAGTTGAAAGTATGACCCAATCTATTGTAGATTTGTTGGAAGATAAAAATAGATATTCTAAGATGCGTGACAATGCTAAGGAGTGGAGCGCTCACTTTAGTTGGACCCGATCTATTAAGCAAAGTTTAAAGTTGATTGAAAATTTGTAATGGATTTAAATAATAAAAAGTTTTGGAAGGATCTAAATATTTTAGTGACTGGAGGAGCCGGTTTTTTAGGGACATACGTGGTATCTAAATTAAAAGAGCTAGGTGCTAAAGATCTCACAATTCCCCGCTCGGCTCAGTTTGATTTACGTCAAATTTCGAATTGCCGAAAGCTCGTTGCCGGAAAAGATCTAATCATTCATTTAGCTGCCAAAGTTGGGGGGATCGGCTTTAACCGGGAAAAGCCAGGTGAACTTTTTTATGATAATTTAATTATGGGTGCTCATCTTTTGGAAGAGTCGAGAAAAGCTAAAGTCGGTAAGTTTGTCGCTATTGGAACGGTTTGCGCCTATCCGAAATTTACTCCAGTTCCATTTAAAGAGGAGGATTTATGGAATGGATATCCTGAGGAGACTAATGCACCTTACGGTTTAGCTAAAAAAATGATGCTGGTGCAATCGCAATCATACAGGACGCAATATGGATTTAATTCAATTTTCTTGCTGCCAGTTAATTTATATGGTCCAGGAGATAATTTTGATCCCGAATCTTCCCATGTTGTACCTGCTCTGATCAAGAAGTTTTTAGATGCCAAGGAAAAAAACTTAAAAGAAGTCATAGTTTGGGGTAGTGGACTAGCGACCAGGGAGTTTTTATTCGTTGACGATGCGGCCGAAGGTATTATTTTGGCGGCGGTGCATTACAATAAACCAGATCCAGTGAATATTGGTTCGACCTTTGAAATTTCAATTAAGGATTTAGCTGAGTTGATCTCCAAGCTCACTGATTTTAAAGGACAGATAGTTTGGGATAAAACCAAACCAGATGGTCAACCGAGGCGTAAGCTAGATGTTTCCAAGGCGGAAAAAGAGTTTGGATTTAAGGCTAAGACTGGTTTTGAAGAGGGCCTTAAAAAAACTATCAACTGGTATAAAAAACAGGGAGGTTACCGTGATTTTGTTATCAAATAACCTCAGTTACTCTGTCTTTTAATCTTTTGACTTTCCAATTTGGAAGTGCCTTAAAAGCTTTGCCGGAATTGGAGTAAATAACATTTTCAACAATTAAGGTGGCCCGCCAAAAAAGATTGTAAATATTAGATGGGAGTATTGGCTCTGTTTTATAAATAATAGGCCGGGTTTTTGAAGTGAATTGCCAAAGAAAATTAGGCAGGATAATTGGTCGGTAGGCTTTACCCATAGCTTGGTGCATGAGTTGGCTAATTTGGGCTAAATTAAGCGATTCAGCGTATAGTATGAAGAGATTACTCTGGCCAGGTTTGGGAGGCCTTCGTGAAAGTCTTGTAAGTGCTATTGCCACATCTTCGGCATGAATGAGTGCGGTTAGTCCGGGCCAATTAAGTCTGGCTAGGGGAGAGTTTTTGTTGATTAACTCTTTTAAGAAATCAAAAAGACTACCCTTTCTGTAACCTTTTCCATAAACTGTTCCAAGTCTAGCGATTGTTAGGCGGAAGCCATCTTTATTGGCTTTTTTTTCTAAAATTTTTTCCGCCCGAAGTTTGGAACGGCTATATTCATCAGTTGGACTAGGAGGTGTTGTTTCGTCAAAGGGGAGATGAGCGTTGTTTCGTCCTCCCATTAATGCAGTGGTACTGACATAAATAAAGTGAGCATTTTTAGAGAGTGGACTGATTGAATTAATTAAATTTCTTGTTCCAATATCGTTGCTTGAATGATCCTTTTCGCCTGTTTCGGTATTGGCTGCTAAGTGAATTATTAGATTAATTGGTTGGATTTTTTTTAGCTGATTTAAACCAAAACCACTGACGATATCTATCATAATAGTTTTTAGACCGAGACTGTTTAAAATTTTTCTGCCGCTTGTTTCCAATGGAGAATCTTTCTGCCAGATCAAACAGATAATTTGGTTTTTAGGGTATACTTTGATAATTTCCTTGACCACTCTTCTGCCGATAAAACCAGTTGCACCCGTAATGATAATCATTGCTTGCCAGTATAGCAAAGCCTTCAAAGCTATTGCAAAACTTTAATTGATTTGTATAATCCAGTTAAGCATGGACCAAGTAAAATCTTTAATAAAAAGTGAGATATCGGAGTGGAGAAAATATTACAACCAGAATATTTTTTACCACCAAGATCTGCAAAGACTGGCAATAAATTTAATTCCTCAGGACGCATCGGTAATTGAATTTGGTTGTAGGGGAGGAGAGTTACTAGGTAAACTGCCGAATAAAATAAGAGTTGGGGTTGATGATAATCGATCAATTTTAGAGTACGCTAGAAAAAGAAATCCTAAGATAAAATTTGTTGATAGTGGACATCTTCCAAAAATAAAATTTGATTATATTCTACTCTCTCACAATTTAATGAACGAAGATGATATTCAAGGGTTTATTAGGTCACTTAGAAAAATCAGCCAAACTGATACCAGAATTGTTGTAACTTATTTTAATTACACCTGGAAGCCTTTTTTTGATGTGGCTTCTAAATTGGGACTGATGTTTCCTTTAAGGAGTGAGCCAAATTGGTTGACTTCTTCGGATGTTAGTAATTTCTTTTACTTAGAGGGATATGAAAACATAAAAGATGGCAGGCGGTTTATCTGGCCCTATAATTTTTTAAAGATAGGGTACCTTTTCAATAAATATATCTCACCTTTGCCGATTATTAATGCTTTTTGTCTAATTAATTATGCGGTTTACCGTTCTAGACCTATCCCCAAAGATTATTCAGTTTCAGTGATCATTCCGGCTAGAAATGAGTCAGGTAATATGAAAGGGGTTTTGGCAAAAATTCCTAAGATGGGTCGAGGAGTGGAGGTGATTTTTGTTGAAGGGCACTCCAAAGATGATACTTATGATGTTATCAAAAAGGAAATTGCAGATTACAAAGGTCGTATGAGACTTCAATTATTTAAACAAAAAGGGGTTGGTAAGGGGGATGCGGTTAGACTTGGGTTTACAAAAGCCAAAAATGATATTCTGATGATTTTGGATGCTGACTTAACTGTAGCTCCAAAAGATTTGCCAAAGTTTTATAAGATTGCTGCCTCTGGTAGAGGGGATTTTGTAATGGGTTCCAGACTGGTTTATCCAATGGAAAAACTGGCGATGAGAACCTTGAATATCTTGGGTAATAAGTTTTTTAGCTTAGCATTTTCATTTCTTTTGGGGCAAAAAATTAAGGATACATTGGCTGGAACAAAGGTTTTGACCAAGGAGAATTATAGAAAGATTGAAAAAAATAGAAAGTTTTTTGGAGATTTTGATCCTTTTGGAGATTTTGACTTAATATTTGGTGCTGCCAAGTTAAATCTAAAAATTGTTGAGATACCAATTAGATATAAACAGAGAACTTATGGAACTACTAATATTAGCCGGTTCAGACATGGTGTGCTCCTCTTGAGGATGGTATTGTTTGCTGCCTTGAAGATTAAATTTATTTAAGTTTTTTTGGTTTGTAGCCCATTGAGGTGGTGTGAATGCCGAAGATCCTAATTGGATCAAAACCATCAAGCAAGGTAGCTAAAGCGATAAACGGTTTAATCATTAAATTATTCCAAATTGTTAAAATAGTTTTTGAGCCAAATTTCCAGTTGATAAATAGGTCACCATAGCGGATTAGATGAGGAAACATTAGCATGCCGGTTGTTTTAACTTTTTCAAAACCCACATTTTTAAGCCAGCCCCGCTGCTCCCAAGGGAAATATGATGGTTCATAACTGGTAATATCTTTAAAGACCCGGTTGGTGGCCTCGTTGACAAGATAGGATCCCCACAGATCTAGTTTGTTGTTGATGCCAGTTATAAAAAATCCACCTGGTTTTAAAACTCTAAAAGCTTCAGCGCATGACTTCTCATTTTCTCTGATGTGCTCAATCGTTCCAAAGCTAAAAACCACATCAAAACTGTTACTTTTAAAAGGTAATTTTCTGATATCACCTACTTTGAAATGACCGGTGTTAATAATTTTAGTGAAATTTTTCTTGGCTAGTCTGACTACTTCTTTGGAGATATCAACTCCGTAAAGATCGTAGCCCTGTTTGAGTAACCAATGAGAGATTTCCGCAGTACCAGTGGCTTCATTGTAGAGATCGTATTTTAAAAGTTTAGCCCCTTTTTTTCTAGGTAGAAATTGTTTTAGTTGACGGGTAATTCCTTGAATAAAATATTCATCTGTGAGTGTTTTTCCAACTAATTCTTTATGGGGACTATTTTTTACCACACTGTCCCAGCGTTCTCCAAGATTTTTATTAACCTTTTCCCAATTCTGATAAAAATCTTTTTTGTCATAAGTTTTTAACTTGGAATTTTTACTAAAATTAAATGTTCGGTCGCTCATATCTTTGAGATGGTACAAAAAAGATTATCGTTTCGCAAGTGTTTTTTGAATACCTTGCTGGTAATCGACTTTGGGATTGTAGCCTAATTCTTTTTTGGCTTTATTGATATTATAGTGCCAGTTATCAGCAACTGTGATTACCTTTTGGACTGTCAAGGGTGGTTCATTCCTGAAAATTTGTGGAGAGATTTGATAACCTAATTTATAGAGAGTTTCAAAAACAAAGGCTGCACTTTGCAGCGGGAATTTGGGAATAGTTTTAGACTTTGAAAAGATCTTTAGATTTTTCTTAACTAAATTTACTAGATCAATTAATTTAATTGGTTTGCTTGACGCGATGAGATATGTTTGGTTTTGTCCGCCTTTTTTAATTGCTTTGATGTAGGCTTCCGTTAGGTCATCGATATAGACTAAATGTAGCAGATTATTACCGCTACCGATTATTGGAAATTTGTTTTTTTTGATTAACTCCACCATTTTAGTAACCATGCCGAGTTCAGTATCGTTTGGACCGTAGACAATAGCGGGACGGATTACAGTGTAGGGGATGCCGTATTTTAAGCAAACTTCTTGCAAGTTATTTTCAGCGATTATTTTGCTTTTTCCGTAAATATCTTTAGCGAGCAGTGGACTGTTTTCATCGGTTGGGTGATCTTTCAGCCGGCCATAAACATAGACTGAGCTAGTGTCGATAATATGTTTAAGTTGGCTGTTTGGAGTGATCAATTTCTTTAAAACATGAGCGTTAACTTCTAAAAAATTACTGGGGATGTTCCAATTGGCGCGGATAGCGGCTAAGTGGATAAAAACATCATTGCTATTTAGTTCTTTTGTAAAAGTCTCTGGTTTGAGCAGATCTCCAATGACTGTTTTGACGCCCTGTTTTTTAAGTAGTTCAGCCTTTGATTTATCTCGGGCTAAAGCGGTGATCTGATACTTTTCTTTTTTTAGTTTCTTAATCAGTTCTCGACCGATGAAACCGGTTGCACCTGTAATAAATATCTTCATAGTCCTTTCAATTTAATGCGCGTTTGATCGGTTGTGTCAACGAGCTCATTTTGATCGTTAATCCGGTAGCTGTAAATATTTTCAATTGGAACAGGTTTAACCGGATTATTAAATCTGGCGATAGATTGACCGTTTTGATAAGCGGAAACGATTTCTAGCCAATTATCAGTATAGACTAAGGTGGGGTCAAATTTAAGATGTTGTTCAATAGCGACAAAGGCGGGGAAACCAAAGAGGATATTTTGATAAAGAATTTTGTAATCGCTACCTTCGAAGTAAAAAACTAGTGGCGAGTTGTGGGTTTTAAGTTGGGAGATTTTAGGGAATGAACGATGAATTTTAGTGGCTATTGCGGTGTCGCGATTGTAACGAAGATCCATTAAATAATTAAACGAGGCAATTCCCTGAATTAGTATGAGGGCGCAGATAACTGAGCTTAGAATAAGTTGTTTTTTTCTAGTTTCACCTAAACTAACTGTTGTTCCGAAAAGTATTGCGATAGCTACAGCTGTAACGATCAGATAGCGCTGAGTGGTAATTTGAACGGTCAAAGGAAACCTCATCCAAGCTAGCAAAAAAGAGCAAAAGAGCCAACTAAAGGAGGTAAAAAGGGCAATTCCAGCTTTTTCATTTCGATAATAAAAAATAACCTCAAGTAGCATAATAAGAGTGAAGCCGCCGATTAATGACCAATGTACTCCGGCGACATTTTGATAAGAACCGAGACCTAAAGTGGCAAGTAGGATTTTAACAGCTATGATCCAAATAAATGTCAAAAAGGCGGTGAGAATTAGAAATTTGTTATCTAGTTTGGAGACGCATTTTTTAAGGAGCCAGCTGATGAGTAATGCAACCACCCAGATTTTGAGAATATTCAGATCTGAATATTCTGGGTGGACTAACTCAAGAGCGTGGGGAATCATTGAATCGGGTAATAGAACTGACCCAATTTGAATGATAGGATTGATAATAATCTGATATTGCCCACTAGAGATTAATTTGGAAGGAGTAGCTGTGCCTCCATTTAGGGTATTTCCCCATGTGCTGTTAATTCTTTCAAAAAGATTGTGGCCATTTCCGATGCTGTTGCCAATGGATAGAATTAAAATAAAAGTTAAGGAGATACCAATCAGCTGAAAGAGACTCCAGCGGATGTCGGTAAATTTATGATGGAAGATCAGCCAAAAAATTTCGATTAACACTAAAAAAATCGGTAGGCCGGTCATCCGGATCGGTTGGGTGACTATGGTTAAGAAAAAAAGTAAGAATGACAGAAATAGAAATTTAGTGCTCGTTAACTCTTTAGATTTAAAATAGGTAGTTATAAAAAGATTCAAGAAAAAAATTGAAATATAACTGGCCATATTAAAAGCCCAATTACTAGTTTCTAAACCAGCAGTTGTTAAAGCAAAAAAAAGCATCGAGATAAAAATTGCTAGTTTGTTTTTAGTGAAATAATTTAGGAGAGGATAGAAAGAAAAAACTGCCAAGGTGCGCAGAACAAAAGAGAGTAGATAAAAGTAGACCGATTTTAGTCCAATTGACTGATAGAGGATACCAACAATGGTGTCAGCCATGCCATAGGGGGAGAGTAGAAATTTCCAACTAATTAGATGAGCACCTGGATCTTGAGCTAGTGCAAAAAGATAATCATTAATTGCTAAATAATCATCTCCGGATAGCCCAATATGAAAAGTTGGCCGGAGAATTAGCAGATGAGCTATTAAAATGACAAAAAATATGATTACCATGTTTACAGCCTGAGTTGGTTTAATAGTATAATACTACAGAGAATTTACCGGGCCTATGGTTTCCATCATTATTACTACCAGAAATGAAGAGCAAGTTCTAGAGCGGCTTTTAAAAAGTATTGCCAAACAGACCTACAAAAAAATTGAAACGATTGTTGTGGATAATAAATCGGCCGATAAAACTGTTTCCATTGCTAAAAAATATACCAAAAATGTTTATGATTTTGGACCAGAGAGATCAGCCCAAAGAAATTATGGAGCCAAGAAAGCTAAAGGTGAGTATCTATTAGTTTTGGATGCAGACATGGAGTTGACTCCAACTGTTGTTGAGCAATGCTTGATGGTGATTGAGAAAGATCAAAAGATCGGGGCAGTGGCAATTCCTGAAATATCAGTTGCCAAGACTTTTTGGGAAAGGGTTAAAGCTTACGAAAGGTCTTTTTATAATAAGGAAGGTGATTCAACGACAGATGCAGCTCGTTTTTTTAGAAGAGAAGCCTTTGAAAAAGTTGGCGGTTATGATGAAACGATTACTGGTCCTGAAGATTGGGATCTACCAGAGAATATTAAAAAAAGAGGCTACAAGACCACCCGGATTACCGCCTCAATTAATCATTATGAAAGAGTTCCTTCTCCAGTTAAATTAGCCCAAAAAAAATATTATTATGCCCTAACATCGCATAGATATCTTAAGAAGCATGATATTCCAGTCGTTTCAGCCAAAACAATCTATTTTTTAAGGCCAGTTTTCTATAAAAATTGGCCAAGGCTAGTATTCCATCCAGTGATGGCTGTAGCCCTTTTTTGGATGTTTACTCTAGAGCTTTTTGGGGGAGGGCTGGGGTATTTAGTTGGTAGATTCAAAAAGCTATGAAGGTTTTGCAGCTGACAGTCCATTTTTCTCCTAATGTTGGTGGTGTTGAAACTCACTTGTCTGATCTGGTAGCGGGTTTAATTAAGAGAAATTTTAAAGTCTTTGTTTTGGCCTACCGCCCATTGATGATTAAGGCCCCTTGGCAGGTGTTGGAAAAATCCAAGAATTTAACTATCTTGAGATTGCCCTGGTTGCCTGGTTTTTTTTACAAGTTAGTTGGTCAGCCGGCTTTGGAATTTCTCTATCTAACACCTGGGCTTTTTTTGGTTGCGCCTTTTGTTTTAATCAAAGAGCGGCCTAATGTGATTCACGCCCACGGGTTAATCGCCGGATTTGTAGGAGTTTTTTGGGGAAAGATCTTTGGTATTAGAACAGTTGTATCAACGCATTCGATTTATGATTTCCCTAAATCAGGAATGTACTACCTGCTAGCTAAATTTATTTTTGGTAACGCAAGTAAGACAATTTGTTTATCGAACCAATCAGTTAAGGAAATTCAGCGGCTAGGAGTAAGTGATGAAAAGATAGGTAGGTTTACCTACTGGATAGATCTGGATATTTTTTCTAGAGTGGTTAAGGCCAGAGATAGCTTGGGGTGGAAAGATGGTTTTATTGTTTTTTTTGTTGGCCGGTTGGTTGAAATCAAAGGTGTCCGGGAGTTATTGGAGGCTAGTAAATTGTTTAATAAATCAATAAAGTTGGTCATTGCTGGAGATGGACCACTTAGAGATGAAGTTCAGTCTTTTGCAAATTCCTCTTCTGGTCGGGTGTTGTTTTTAAACCGAATTGATAATACGAAGCTACCAACATACTATAGTGGAGCTGATGTTTTAATCGTTCCTTCGACTCATGAAGAAGGTTTTGGGAGGGTGATTTTGGAGGCATTAGCTTGTGGCACGCCTGTGATTGGGTCTAGAAGAGGAGCGATACCCGAGGCGATGGATGAAAGTGTAGGTAGATTGATTGATGTGACGCCAGAAAATATTGCTCAAGTCATCAATGAATTGCCAAAAAAACCGAAGCTGATTAAGTCTTGGGGTACTCAGGCGAGAAAATTGGCTGTGAGCAGATTTAGTGAAAAAAATATCGATGAAATTATTAACAGCTATATAGTGTCAAATGACAGTTCGACTGAATAACTGCCTGGTTGCTTAACATACCAAGCATTAGCATAACCATTAACCCGGAAGTGTGGTGAAATTGGTTGATTGTCAACTTTTGCTTGCCAAGATTGATTGAAGCTCGTTGATAAAATAATAAAGAAGGGTGTCGTAGCATTATTAATGGACATAAGGTAATGTTCAGCATTTAACTTTTGAATTGCAAAGTGGGGGTTATTTAATAATTGACCGATACTACTGGGAAAATTTGAATCTTCGGTAAAGGCTTCTTTTGTAGGATTTAGCTGGCCGTTAATAATTAGATCTAAACCAGCTTTGGTTGAGGTAACCGGAAAAATTTTATTTGCCGTGTAACCCCAGTAAACAGGTTGAGTGTAGCGAAACAGCGATAAGGTATTAGATTGATAAGCTGGAGAGATGTCTCGCCATTTATTAATGATGTTTCGGGAATCTTGATAACTTTCAAAATAGCCAGCTTGACTGGAAATATCTTGATGGAGGATTACTTGGTTGATAGCAAAGAGAGGAAAAAGTTTGGAGAAATTAGGATTTTGAATGTATTGATAAAGTAAAGGATAAGGATCGCCTGGATTGTAATAAGTTCTCGAGAGAGCCGGTCTGACAAAAAAAAGTTCTGATTGTTCTTCACCTCTATAGCCCCAGGAGTAAGTTAGACTTGAGGTTAGCAAAAAAGGCATACTTAGAAGCCGCAAACTGTCCGATTTTTTTAAAATGTCATTAACTTGGTCATAAGAATTGGGGACTTGGTTAGCGTAGCCATCAAGTAATTCCCCATTCCACATTGGGAAAACTACGAATCCACAGATACTAATTAAACAAATAATTGAAAAAAATTTATTGTGGTTAGTGATTTTAGCTAAACCTAGGCTCAAAAATAATGAATATGGTAGTAAAAAAACTAATCCAAATTTTTCATAAGGATTACGAAGAACCTGAGTTAGTTGGAAGTGACTAAATAAAAACCCAAAAAACTCATTACCAAAAGGTGGGTTGGCTCCCTTGCTGACAAACCAGCCAACAGCTAGGATGCTGGCAAAAAGTTTGCCTGCGCTTCTCCTAACAGAGAAAATCAGACCAGCTAACATTATTCCGGTGATCAGCAAGAGTTCGTAGTTTTGATGAAGAAAGAAAGACCAATTTGGGTTGAGTGTAAAGTAATAATTTTGCTTTAGAAAAAGGACTGATAAATTGGGGAAAAAACGAGTGACCTCCTGAAGGGCGTTGAGATTTTTGTTTGGATCAAGTAACTGCGAATAATAATTATCTTTGACCAAGAGAAGCGGTCTGATCCACCAGATGTTGCTTAGCAGCCAAATGATTAATGTAGTTGCTCCAAGCAGACTAGTCTTGAGCCAGTTGGGCCGACCGATAATTATGAAATAAAGGCAAATAGCAGCTGCTGGAAGCCATAAAACAAATGATGCGGAGACAAAGCTGTACATTAGAGAATAGATAAATGAACTTAAAGTTAAGGCCGCGAGGTAGCGAATCTTTCTGGATTTTAGAAATAGAGTAAATAAGAGTAAAAAAAGAGGTAAATATGACCATAAAAAAATTTGAGGAAATAAAAAACGGTACCAAACTTGAGACTCGGTATATAAATTAAAGGTGTAAAAAAAGGCGGCAATTTGAGCTTCGAATTGTTGTTTAGGCAGGAAAAGTTTAATTAGTAGGGGCATTGAAATTAATGGAACTAATATCAGAGCGAAAAAAATAACTTGCTGGATTAAGACCGGAGGAATATTTAAATAACTGAGGGAGGAGATAAATAAGTAGAAGGGAATCCTTGGGACTGCTAGTGGATTGGCTAAACCGAGACCGCTATCTGTCCAAATGGTACTATATAACTGATAGGTATGTATGGGCCGGTAAAAAATTGGTCCTTCCTCATTGGCCATTAAGGTAAGTCCTTTTCTAAACCAAACTAAACTTAAGAAAGCCGCGATAATTAAACATAAAAAGAGATACTTTTTCATCAAACTTTATTTGGCATATTGTACTATACACCTTGAAAGTTGAATTTCTTAAGAATAAAATGCAAAAAAGTCTGAAATTATGAAAGTTAATGTAATTGTAATTAGAAGATTGAGATGGGAGGACGTTGACCGACTGAATGATTTTGTTAACCGTCTTTCTAAGGAAGATACTTTTGTCATGTTGTCTGGAGAGACGGTTACTAGAGAAGATCAGATTAATTATGTAGTTAACTCACTTTTGCAAACTGAAAGGTTAAATAAAATTCACTTAATTGCAGTTCAAAATGGGCAGGTTTTAGGTAACGCTGAAGTCCGACCTTTTGAGAAGAGAAAAAAACATGTGGGAGTGGTGACTATCGCTATTGATCAATCTGCCCGGGGCCAAGGGTTGGGGACTAAATTGCTTAAGAGGCTAATTGAAGAAGCTAAAAGAACTCATTTTAGAATGCTGACTCTTTCCTCAATGGAAAACAATGTAGCTGGTCGTGCAGTTTACAAAAAGTTAGGGTTTGTGCAAGTGGGAATTATTCCAGAGTCCTTTATTTACAAGGGCGAATATGTTGGTGAAGTTTTCTATTATCTACCTTTACGAAAAGTTCTTGGAAAAAGCTAACTTTTTTTGTTTTGAAGAAAATCGATTCTTAATAAAGCGAGCTGGGATCCCCCCAACGATGGTATAGGGGGCGATATTTTTGGTGACTACCGCGTTTGATCCAACGATGGCGCCTTTGCCAATTCTGACGTTTGGCATTATCACAGCGTTTGCCCCAATCCAAACATCATCCTCTATACTGATTGGACCTCCATTAAAACCTTGTTTTTTAATTGGCAGATTGGGGCTTTCATACGAGTGATCTTCAGAGACGAGATTAACGTTATAACTGAGCATGACGTAATTTCCAATTTTAACTCCACACTGCCCGCCAATTTTTGTATCTTTGTTAAGTAAGGTATGATGTCCAATTTCTACTTTATGGGGACTCATAATGACAACCCCACTCATAATGTCGACGCTCCTGCCGAGTTTTTTTAAAAAGAATCTCCAGAAAAAGGATCTAATTTGGGAGATTGAATGAATATATAATTTGAAAACAAGCTGTAATTTCATTTAGTTATTTTGCAGGTAATCAGCGATAATTCTAGAAGGCTTTTTTTTAGGAGTAATTCCCTTTTTCTGATAGATGGGATAATTTAATAGAAAATCTTTCATGATTGTTGTATCGCCTAGACTAATGACGACATTTTCTCCGATGCCTTCAGTTTGCTCAACTCTTTCTCTTAGAGCTAAATAGGGTTTGCCAAGGAGGTAGGATTCATATTGATTGGTTGCGCTATCAGAGGCGATATACTCAGCATTTCTCATTAAATTTAAGAAATCTGAGTAAGAAAGTAGCGGGAGAGTGACGATTCTTTTTCGGTTGTCTGGAGAAAGTGTGGGTTTGATTGAGGAAATGATTTGATTGGAGAGTGGATGATCAAAGATGATGCATTTGAGTTTGGGATCGGAGTTTTTTAGGACAAATTTGAGAATTCTTTTTGTCCATTCCTTCCTGAAAAAGACATGCTCTTGGCGATGCATGATTAATATGTAATATTTTCCAAAGTCCTTGATCAATTTTTGGATGTTTTGACTGGGCTTTTTTTTCAAAGAAAATTGAAAGACCTCGGTTTGAGTGTTGTAGTAAGTGTTGATTCTTTTTTTGGTTAACCCATGGACTTTGTTTAAATTATTCATTGCCCAATCACCTGGAGGGAAAAGGACATTGGCTAAGTGAATGTTAATATTCCGGCAGATCTCTTCTGGGAAGGGTTCTCTTAAATCAAAAGACAGATCACCTGATTCCAGATGAATTAAATTTAACCGATAGAACTTAGCTAAAATGGCGCCTATAGAGGTTGAGATTGGATCTCCAAAAATTATAAAGTGACAGTTTTTGATACTGAGGTCTTTAAATTCACCTCTTAACTTAAAAAGGGCAGTGAAGAAGACGTTAATACTCCAAAGGGCAAAGTGAAGTGCAGAGGATTTATCGCCCTTTTCCTTAAGGGTGATATCGATTTTGATTTCTCCAACGTATTCTTTCAGTTGATCAGTATGAATTTTATTTTGACCAGAAGAGATTATTTTAAAAGGCATCCGCCTTTTTTTAAGCTCTTTTAAAATTGGCGAAATTCTCACCAACTCGGTAGTTGTCCCAATGAAAAAATAAATTCTTTTGTTTGGCATTCTTGACAAATGTATCTGTATTATATAGTAAGAATAGCCTAGAGGATAGCTGGTCAAAGGTTAAATTCCATAGTATGATGGTTGAATAAATGGCAGGTATTTTGGAAAAATTAAATCTCTTGCTAGCCAATACTGGCGATATGGCGCTAAAAAGAAGGGCGAAAGATTTAGTTTTGGCTCTAGAATTAACAGATGGGGATAAAGTTCTGGATATGGGTTGTGGAGATGGGTATTATGCTTATTTAATGTCTAATTTAGGGTTAAAATTAAATATTACAGCTTCTGATTTTGATCCGGTTGGGCTTTTGAACGCCAAGAAAAATTTAAAGAGTTCAATTAAAGTTATTCAGTCTGATTTGATGCAAAAAACACCTTTTAAAAATTCCGAGTTTGATAAAATAGTTATGTCGGAGGTTGCAGAGCATTTACCAGATGATTTAAAGGGGTTAAAGGAGGTCTACAGAATTTTAAAACCAGATGGAATTTTGGCTTTAAGCGTACCGGATCACAACTATCCAATTTTATGGGACCCGGTCAATTGGATTTTGGAGCGAACTTTGGGGATACATGTTAAGAGTGGTTTTTTTGCAGGCATTTGGAATCAACATATTAGGCTTTATAAAAGGTCTCAGATAGTAAATGTTGTTGAAAGGGCTGGTTTTAAAGTGGAGGAAGCTAAAGCGATTACCTTATGGAGCTTGCCCTTTAATCATTATTTAGTGAATCTAGTTGCCAGGGCTTTACATGGAGGAGCTTTGTCAAAAGAAGCTGCCAGTGCGCTTAATAAATATGAGAAGTCTCCCAAGCGGCCAGGGGTAATCAATTTAGCTTTTGGTTTGGTAAATTTAGTCGATAAATTGAATGACTTATGTAGTTCTAAGGAAATTGGGGTATCTATATTTGTGAAGGCAAGAAAATGAAAAAAAAGATCCGCTTTTACTTTTTTGCTTTAGCTGCTTTGGGGAGTGGTATCTCAGGAAGTGACCGTATTTTTATTGAATTTGCTAAGCGTTGGTCTAAAGAAAATCCAATTGATATTTTTGTGTGGATGGAAGGTTACAAGATGTGTAAACGGTCGGATCTGTTGGGAGAAAATATTTTTTATCACGTTTCTCCAATGCAACCTTGGATAAAGTTGGGTTTTGTAATTAACTATTTGGCTAGAATTATCGAGTCAGTCAGAGTGGCGCTGTTTTATAAGCTTCCGAAAGAGGAAGAAATTATTTGCTACTCGGCTTCTGACTTTTGGATGGATGTATTGCCTTGTTTGGTTTTGAGATTAAGGTCCAAAGATGTGGTTTGGGTTGCCAGTTGGTATCAAACTGCACCTTCACCTATCAATGGATTTAGTGAAGGGAGTAGAGAGCATACTTATCGGTTTAATGCGTTTTTATACTGGTTTATGCAACTGCCAATGAAGCCTTTGGTTGCTCATTTAGCTGATTTTATTTTTATTAACAATGAAAGTGAGAGAAAACAGTTTAGACAAAAAAATAAATTAGTTGTAGTATTGGGTGCGGTAGATTTGGATAAAGCTGATGAATATCAGAGAACGCACAAAGCCGTGACCAAAAAGTATGAGGCTGTTTTTCAGGGCAGATTTCATCCTCAAAAGGGTGTAGTTGAATTGGTTAGTATTTGGGAGCGGGTTGTTCAAGTTTTTCCAAAAGCGAAATTGGCTATGATTGGCGACGGCGGATTGATGGGTGAGGTAAAATCAAAGATTGAGGAAAAAGGATTGGAAGATAATATTGATTTATTTGGGGTGGTATTGGATGGTCCAAAAAAATATCAAATTTTTTCAGAGAGCAAAATGGTTGTTCATCCAGCATTTTATGACAGTGGAGGTATGGCCGCAGCTGAGGCGATGGCTTTTGGGCTTCCGGCTGTGGGCTTCGATCTACCTGCCTATAAATCGTATTATCCTCAAGGTATGGTGAAAGTGGAGATTGGTAATTTGGATCAGTTTGCCTCAACCATACTTGATTTAATACAAAACCCGGACAAGCGACAAAAAATTGGCAAGTTGGCTCAAGCTCAAGTTGTGGAGAACTTTGATTGGAATAAACGGGCTGACCAAATTTACTCACAAATAACAGCTAGAATATGAAAGATCCCAAGGTGTCAATTATTATCCCAACCAAAAATTCAGGTCAGTTTATCGGAAACTGTTTAAAAAGTATTAAAAAACAGACTTATTTGAATATTGAAATAGTTATTGTGGATAATTTCTCTAGGGATAAGACTCCTGAGATCGCCAAAATTTATACTAAAAATTTTTATCAAATTGGACCGGAACGCTCAGCGCAAAGAAATTATGGTGCTAAGAAATCAACCGGTAAATATATCTTTTTTGTTGATTCAGATATGGAGTTGTCACCTGAGGTTGTTGCTGCGGCGGTTAGAGTAATGGAAGCAGAAAAATTGGTTGGATTGGTTATACCGGAAGAATCATTTGGTGAAGGATTTTGGGCAGCTTGCAAAAAATTGGAGAGAAGTTTTTATGTCGGAATCGATTTTATGGAGGCATCAAGATTTTTTCGAAAATCGGCTTTCGTTCAGGTGGGTGGCTACGATGAAGATTTGATTAGTGGGGAAGATTGGTATTTATCTCAGCGTTTGGAAAAGATTGGACAGACCCTGAATATACCGAATTTGGTTTATCATAATGAGGGGCAGATTACTTTGTTATCAAGCATGAGAAAGAAATTCTATTATGCCAAACACTTTGCTAAATATATGAATTTAAAGGATAATGAGCACTTAAAAGATCAGATTAGTATAACTCGGCGTTACGCACTGTTTTTATCACACCCGATTAAGTTATTTAAAAATCCGATTTTAGGGCTTGGGATGTTACTTATGAAAACTAGCGAGTTTGCAGCTGGGGGGGTTGGATATTTGCTTTCACTTAGAGGGTAACTATGAAGAATATATTTGATGAAGTTAAAAAAAGAGGTATTTGGGAATCTGTTTTTTTGGTGTTTTACCTATTAAATATTAAGATAAGATCAATGATTGCGGTACCCTGGTTTAGATTCCGAGGGTATGATATAGATTATTCAGCAACTCTTTACAAAAAAGTAATCTTGCGGATCTCTACTCCTGGTTCAATAAAGATTGGTCAAAATTGTGGAATTGGGGACTACTCAAGAATTCGCTGTTTTGGCTTAGGTCAGATTAAAATTGGGAAAAATGTGTCAATTAATGAATATGCAATTATCCATTCAGGCCAAATGATTAAGATTGGAGATAATGTGACTCTGGGAGCTTTTTGTTACATTAATGATACCAATCACTCTTTTGAAAAGAAAGACCGCCCAATTAATCTGCAGGAGTGGAAGGCTCAGGGAATTGAAATAGAAGATGATGTTTGGTTGGGAGCCAATGTGACTGTTTTAGATGGGGTTAAAATTGGGAAAGGAGCAGTGGTTGGGGCAGGGGCTGTAGTGACTAAAAATATTGACTCTTACTCTGTGGCGGTTGGTGTGCCTGCTAAAGCGATTTATTCGCGCTAGAAGTTACTTTCTATTGATAATCTGAGGTCAATTATATATTGTATGTATGAATTAGCCGGGAGTCTCGGGCTTTTAGGTAATATGAAAAAAATTTTGTTCATTCTCTTTGTTTCACTGGTAGTTGTGATTAGTTGGAGGTTGATAGCTTATGTTCAGCAAGATATTAGCAAAAATGGTTTTTATACTATTGTTAGTAATGAGTATCGGAATGGTTTTTTCGCTCATGGAGGTGTTGTTGCTTGGCAGGGGGATAAGCTAATTGGGCAATTTAGCGCGCATGATGATAATTTGGGAATCATTCAAATTCCCACTAAATATCTGCCTCTAAGTTTGGCTGGTCAAACTGTTTTTAAATTAAAAAGCTTAAGTCAAAATGACTGGTCTTTTCAGGGGACATATGAAAATAAGGGGATACTAATTTATGATTCCTACCCGTTTGGCCTACCTTTAATTACTGATTCAAAGAAGCGGACTTATCAGTTTGAGATAACATCAACTAACATTGATTCAACTAAAAATCCAGATTTTAGCTCGAATCACTTGTTCACTGAAAAGTATGTTTTTCCTCATCAATCAACCAAGCAATATCCTTTGATTCTAATCAAAAAGATCTCTTCAGCTTTCTCTGATGAAAGTTTTTGGCGCTGGGATTGTCTACTCGTGCCGACATTATTATTCGCATTTCTTTTGCTGGGAATTTTTACCAAGACAATTAGGGATAATTTAATTAAACCCTTTGTTTTAGAACTGCTTCCTTCATTGTTCAAAAAAAGACCTGTCTTGATTCTTATATCGGCGGTGGTTTTGTTTTTTTTCTATCTGTCAAATTTAAATTCTAATCTATTTTTTTTACTTTTCCTATTTACTTGGTCAACTTTAATCTTATGTTTTAAATTGAAACCTGATTTTTCATTTAAAGCAGCTATAACTGTTCTTTTATTAATACCGGTTTTTATCTTTTTAGGCCATGACAAATTATCTGAAGAGATCGCAGTTTTTGTTTGGGCTTTTTTTATTATTGGGGTGGGACATTATTTAGTAGATTACTATTTTTCAAAACAGGCTAAAATCCGTTCCTTAGAACGAGCTTGGGTTGAGTTATCCAAAAAGCAAAAATTCCTTATCGGAGCGGCAGTTGTACTGGGAATTTTTGGCATTTCGATTTTTTTTAAAAGTTACTATTTAGGTGGGGATGATACTAAATTTTATTATCTGTATCCGGATCTTTTTTATCAAAATTTTGTGTCCAAAATTGGTCCTGATACATCAGTTAGTAGCCTGCTGAGTTTGCTTCCCCCGACTAGCATTGCTCCCTTTATTTTGCCACTAGTTGCTATAAAATTTATCTTTAGAGCAGCGAACCTGCAATTTGTCTTGTATTCTTTAAATATATTCTTTGGAGTTTTTTTCTTCTATAAGTTTATCGACTATTTAATTCCAAGGTCGGACATCTTTAGTAAGTGGGCTAAGTTTTTGGGAGCTTTACTTTATTGTTTTTCGATTTTTAATTTTTATTCGTACTTTAATTCTCAGCTTCTGGTGATGTACTTGCTGAGTACTTTTCCTTTAAGCATGCTTTTGTTTATTAAAGCTGTGAGAGAGCAAAAAATTCATTTGGTGGTGATTTGTGCATTGATCAGTACTATTTTTGGCTTTCTGTCAGTTTATATCCCATGGCTCTCAGCGCTATTCATTGTTTCTTTACCCCTTTATCTACTGTTTTTTTTGGAGCATAAAAAAAGGTTTTTAGCATACTCAGGCCTTTTGATTGGATTGTTGATTTTGCTCAACTGTCATTGGTTTGTTTATCTGACTTTCTCATCAGTTTTAAACCAGTCGTTTGGTTATACGGATCCCAGTATTACAACTGATGCATTTAGGAAGTTAAATGAGCAGGGAATTAAGATAGCTTCATCGATTAATTCACCCATTTATCCGTTACTTAATTCTTATCATTATGATATCCAAAAGAATTTTAACTGGCCATTTTTGGCGATTTACGAGTCTTGGTATAAAAATTTGCTTTGGATTAATATTTTCTTTATAGGGATTATTTTATGGGCGGTTTTTTTAAACAGCAAAGAAAAGGGTTCGAATTGGCCATTTGTTACAACTGTGTCAAGTTTGCTTATTGGAGTCTACTTTTTTACAGTCAATATTGGGGGATGGGGGCAGCCACTTTTTATCTGGTTAAATAATACTATTCCTGGTTTTGTAATGTTTAGAAATATGTATGATAAATTTGCTCCTGCCATGGCTTGGAGTTTTGCTTTAGCATTTAGTGCAAGTTTAATATCAATAATTTTAAGAATTCATTCAAAGCAGACAAAACAGATTTTGTTGGGATTTAGTCTGTTTTTAATTGCACTTAATGCGAAGCCTTTTTTGTTAAACGAGTTCAATAATGTGCCAATTTGGACAACTAAAGCTACTTACAATACTATTTCGGGTTTGAATCAAGATTACTTAAATCTCCTCGAGTTTGTTAGAAGTCAGGATACTTCGGCAAGGTATTTGGAATTACCTCTAAGCTATGGAAACATTTCACAAATCCAAGATCAAAGTTTATCTAATCACTACTATAACGGTTTGGCGCCGCTTTTAATATTAACTGGCAAAAATGATTATTCTGGGGCAATGAGCTTTGGTAGTTTTGGGCAGGAATTGATCGATGATATCCAAGAACACCGGTACCAAGAGTTTGGTTTATTACTTAGGCAGTTTAATGTAAAGTATGTGATTGTTAATAAGAGTCTCAATGATGAGTTAATTAATAGTTATATTTTTGGTGGTTTGTATCAAAAACAAAACGATGAGTTTAAGAGAGTTATTTTGGGTCAGAAAATTAAAGATTTTGGTAGTAGATACTCGATGTATGAAATAAATCCCGAGTTTGCAGTTGACAAGATTTATCTGGCGGCGGATTTTAAACAATTACCAACGGTTAATGAACTTCAATTTAAAAAGCTTTCAAGTACTAAATATCAAATTAACATTCCCTCTATCCATCAAGATTCTGACCTGGTTTTGCTTGATCCATATTTGAAAGAGTGGGAGGTAACAAGCAGTGATGGAAAGCAGCCAATATTACAAGGTGATCATTTTAAACCGTTTGGATATGCTAATGGTTGGCATTTGAATTTAGAGGAGTTGATAAAAAAGCTACCGGCTAACTCATATAGCCGGAATCCGGATGGGACGCTTTCTCTAAACTTGCTTTTGCAATTTAAATTAATGGGTTTCCATTACTTGTTTTTATATATCTCTATTGCTACTTTTGGGCTCGCGGTTATGTATTTGGTAAAGATTTATTTAATAGATAATTGGAGAAAAAGTCATGTCTAAGCTATCTTTAGTTTTGATTACTTTCACCATACTGAGTTTACTTGGTTTTATTTTTTACCACCCTCATTTTAATTTGGCCGATCAAAGTTTATTTGGACAGGCGGATTCCCGTTTTTCTTTAACTACGACTGATTGTAAGCTATTGGCTATCAATCCAGTTTATTTACCGCCAGTGACCCACAATCCAGCTGATTCAAAGTATCGATTGATTACCTTTTTGGAATCTTATCAGCTAGCGACGAATCAGCACGACCGGCTTTTTTTTGCTGAAAAAAGAGTAGCCGAGATGCAAAATTGGAAGGATAGTTTGTTGGTTAGTTCAAACATTGATTTGAATAGAAGGTATGATTCATGGGACTTTGAGCTGGCGAGGTACTATTCGCTGATGAATGAGTCGATTAGTAGCGATTTGATGGTTAGAACGGGGGACATTCAAAGAAGCCTCTTTCAAAATAGAATTCTGATCGAGGAGGTAATTAAGTCGGCCAATATTTCGCCAGAAAATAGATTAAGGATCCTTGGTTTGTCCGGGTCAATCTTTGATGATTTATTTGCTAAGGCTGACTTGAAGTCATGTTTAAATGATCAAGTGGGAACCTATTCCTTAAAAAAGATTCAGGACAATACCGATTTTGGTATTTACCAGGTATCATTTAGTCTGGATGATAAAAACTTGAGTCATAATGCCTCGTCGTCCGCGACGCTAGAGGTGGGAGATAAAATATATACTCCCGAAGTTTCGGCAAAAAATCAGTTTCGGCGAGTTTTATTCGAGAACGTCGAAATTAATTCGGGGGCCGATCTACTAAGATTAAATCTTGAGCCAATGAATCAGAATCAGCCAAATGCATTCCCCCGACTTTTAATGGAAAAGGTGGAAAATTTAAATAACTTTAGTGTTAATTTTAAATCTTTAGGGGGTGATAGTTACAAGGTAGTTTTAGATAATTTTTCAGCTGAACAAAAAAATATATTACTGAGCAGTGTTAATTTAGCGTTTCATCCGTCTTCGATGAAATATATTAGTGGTTCAAAGTTACAAATTGAATTTAAACCTTGGTTGAAGAATTTACTTTGGAGTTTGTTTTGCCTTTTTAGTATTCTCGCAATTCTAAGTTTACTTCTTAAAAAAATCAGAGGAGTTGGTGAAAAATTGCAAGTAAGAATATATAAATCCTCAGGCGGGATAGCAAGAGCTGCGAGATTTATTAGTAAATGGAGCGTTTTTATTGTGATAGTTGATGTGCTTCTCATCGGAGGTGATATTTTTCTCCTCAAGCTAAATTTTGACTTAATCACCTTTTTGATATCGGTCACTTTGATAATGGTATTATTGTCTTCAGAAAAATATAACAAGTTGCTGTTGGCTTTAGTGACTTTGTTGTTAATACTTAGCTTGACTCTGGCTAGCACTAATCCAGTTATTTCTCATCCAATTATTTCTCACAAAGCGGCTGACTGGGTGTTTATTTTAATTTTAATTGGAATCGTTAAACTGGTTATAAAACAAACTTTGAGAAAGTTAAACAATGAAGAAAGTTAAATGTTTGATTTGTGGGGGGGAGTTAAAATTTGTTTTTAATGGTTTTGATCTACTTTATAAAACAACCGAGAAAAATTTTCCAATCTATAGATGTCAAACATGTCTGCTAGAAATAATAAATCCGCTACCATCCCCAAGTCAGGAAAAAGTCTTTTATTCTAATAACTACTATTCCTATTATAAGCAAACTGATAAAAATTTCTTTCTAAAATTAAGGGAGAAAATAGTAGAAAATGCCTATACAAAAAATTCAAAAAAAGATTTGATGTATATTCTGGCGGTTCTGGCTAAGGCTCTATTTCAGGGTCTACCACTCAGGAGATTAGGTAAGGGCCGATTTTTGGATGTGGGCTGTGGAAACGATTACAACATTGAAATTCTTAAGAAATATGGTTGGCAAGCAAAGGGCTTTGAGGTTGGGGAGAGGAAGATAGTGGGGGAGGTCTTTTTTGATACGGACATTAAGAAGGTAAATTTTAGACAAAAATTTGATTACATTAGAGTTTGGCATGTATTAGAACATGTTAGAAATCCGGATCAATTTTTAGACAAACTTTATTCGCTTCTTGAGGATCAAGGCCGAGTTGTATTTGGATTGCCAAACACTAAAAGCTTTTATGCCATGATATTTGGCAAATATTGGTACAATCGAGATATACCTAGACATCTGATTAATTATAATGTGGATAATTTAAAGATCATACTGAGTAGACATGGTTTTAATGTAGAGAAAGTGAAATATCTTTCAACAGGTGGATTTGTTGGAAGTATTCAGCATCTAATAAATGACAAATTTGGATTAAAGATTAATTTAATTAATAGTTGGTTGTTAATTTTTTTGTTTTTACCATTGGATTTACTTTCTAATCTCTTTAAGAGGGCCGATGTAATTGTAGTTGAGGCGGCTAAAAAATGACTAGCTGGTTCTTGAGATTAATGGCTGTTGGGTTTTTAATCGATTTGTTTGGTTTGGTGGTTTTACTTTCAATTCATCGGCTGGCCCATATTCAGGAGCTATTAAATATTTTGCTAGTGATAATTATTTTTTCATTAGTTTTATACCTACTTGATTTAAGAAAATGAAATCCAAAAGAATTTATCTACTGTTTCTGGCTGTATTAATTTTTGTTTTTTCTAACTTATTACTATTTTCTCCGAGAGGCGCTAATGATTTTCCTTATATTTTTTCGGAGCAGCTTAAGACTGGGTTCTCGCTACCTTTGACCTGGATTACTAAATACAGCGATGGTTTGGGGGCTGTTAATACTCCAATACTTTGGAGCTTTCCAATTGATTTTATTTATGGAATGCTGTCTTGGCTGGGTTTTGATTTTGCTGTTTTAGAACTAGTTGTGGGTATTTTACCGATTCTAGTAGTTGGACTTTTTAGCATCAATGCTTTTTTAAAACATTTTGAATTTTCTTTAAAAGCGCGGCTGGTCGCAACGCTATTTTTCCTGACAAATACTTATGTTTTGTCTTTGATTGATGGAGGTCAATTGCAGATTGCATTAGCATATAGTCTGTTTCCATTGGTTTTCTTAAAATCAATCCAATCAATCTCTGAGTCTTTTAAGTCAAAATTGGTGGCTAGCCTACTGATAGTTGGGTTGGGTTTTTGCGATATTAGGTTTGTGGTTATTTTGGCGATTTTACTTTTGGTTTATTTTATCTTTAATTTAACCAGAAATTTTAAAGATCAGGCTTACCTTTGGAAATGGATTTATTTTGGTGTTATAGCTGGGATAGTGATTTTGTTAGCTAATTTTTATTGGATATTACCGCTGATTGCTCATGAAGTCGCCTTTTTACCAGCAACTTACTTGCGGGCTAGCCAGGTTGGTTTTTTAAGTTTTGCTAATTTGGGTCAGGCGTTTTTTGTTCAACAGCCGCACTGGTACCGAAATATATTTGGATTGACCACCCCACTTTTGCCAGCATTTGCTGGAATTCCCCTAATTGCTTATTTGGCAATTTTTATAAAACGCAGGGATTTAAATGTAGTCTTTTGGGTAATTATTAGTTTGATGGGAGTGTTTTTGGTTAAGGGTGAAAATGCACCTTTAACTCAAGTCTATCCTTGGCTTTTTTCTCATATTCCGGGTTGGGTGCTCTTTCGTGATCCGACTAAGTTTTATGTACTGATTTGTTTAGCTGATGCGTTTTTAATAGCGGTGACTTTGGACTGGATAGTCAAATATTTTAAGCGATTTTTGTGGCTTTCAACTATTTTGATTTCACTGATCGTAGTGTATTTTGTATTGCTAATTTACCCGGTCTATACGGGGAAAATGACAGGGATGTTAAACACGCCAGTCTGGCGTGAGCAATACACTAAACTAGCGGATATCTTAAGAAGGGATGCTAGTTATTCACAAGTTCTTTGGTTGCCTACCAAGAGTCCACTTGGTTATTCCAGCCCCACTCATCCATCACTTGAGGGTTTAACCATATACCAAAAAAGGCCTTTTTTGATTGGAGTTGTTGGGAGTTATGAATTATTTAATTTTATTAGGGAGTCTAATTTTGTTTCACAGCTAATGGATATATCATCTGTTGGTTATATTGCTTATCCACCTCTTGATCCGCGAAGAATCGATCAGCGCGATCAATATAGTCCTGATTTATACAAATATTACAATCAATTTTTGGATCAACTAAGTCAGCTGCCATGGCTTTCCAGGGTTACTGATTCGCCGATCCCTTTATTTAAAACTAAGCATAATCAACCAAAGATATTTGTCGCTCAAAATTTATGGTGGGTGATTGGTTCAGATGATATTTATGAACAGGCCAGCCAAAGCGGAACATTAAAAAACAACGCTTTAGTTTTTGGGCAGCAAAATCCACAGGTTGGGGAAAGATTAACTGATTTTAGAAATGCCAAGGTTGTTTTACATCAAACTCATGAGTTAGATTTAGCAGCTAGTTTGATTGATCAGAAAGAGCTATTATTTCCAGCCTCAAAGCTGGCTTTTGATCCAGATTCAACTGGATGGTGGAAAAGAGAGAGTTCAGATCTACTAAATTGGCGGGATTTTCTGCAAACCAAGTATCAGCTAGATAACTTAGACTTTGATTTAGGTGGGGGTTTTGCAGTTGCTGAAGGGAGCAAGCAGTTGAATGTGGGAACAGGCCGGGACTATAAAGGATCATTGCTTTTAGCTAGGGTAATGGAGAGTACCAGGAGTGGTCAACTGACATTTAGTCAAAAAGGTGAACAGATTGGTACCGCCACTACCAAGAATGAGAGGCCAGATTTAGTCACTATTAAAATGACTGGCTATGGAAGAATACCTGATAAGATCTCAACTTTTGAAAAAACTCACTTCTACTGGAAGGAGATTGGAGTATTAACTCAAAACTCACCCATAACTATTGAGTCAATGGGCGACATTAATGTAGTTAATTCTTTGGCGGTTGTTCCTCAAGATATCTGGAAAGTAAAAAAGCAATTTGTTGCGGCACTGTCAAAAGAGGGTCGGATTGTTCCCTTTGAGCCGAGCAATGAAGATCTCTCAGCTGTTAGTTTTCAAGAGATCAATCCGGCTAAATTTAAGGTTAACATAAGTGGTCTAACTCATCCGGTAATGTTAATTCTCGCTCAGAATTATGATTCAGGGTGGGTTATTGGGAAAACCTCATCCTTACCCATTTATAGTTTGTTAAACGGCTATAAGATTGAGGGTGATGGAGAGTTTATTCTTGAGTACTATCCGCAAAGATTTGTTGTTCCAGGTTTGGTGGTTTCAGGAGGGGCATTTCTGTTGATTTTATCTTTGCTTCTTTGGAAAGTAAGGAGAAATTAGTAGTATTAAGACATGTACCTAAAGCCAGTTAGATTGATCCTAAAAACAAAAACACTGCAGCAGAGTTTGGTTACTGTTGGGGCGACACTTTTAAACGGAGCATTGGGGGCGGCTTTCTATATTAGTTTGGCCCGTTTTTTGGGTCCAGAAGATTTTGGAGTTGTAGTCATTGCAATCTCTTTAATGACAGTTATAGGAGATATCGCCGATTTTGGTATTAATAGCAGTTTGGTCCGATTTGTGCCAGCGGACCTGCGGGATAATCCTAAAAACGCATATAAACTTTTAAAAATTAGTTTGGAGATTAAACTAGTGGTGTGGTTGTTGATTTTTGGCTTGGGTTACTTTCTAGCTCCTATGCTAGCTGCTTATTTTGGAAGAGGTGAGTTAGTTTTACCGCTTAGATTAGTTTTATTTGGAGTTGGGGGGGCAATCTTATTTTCATTTAGCGCGGCAGCTATTCAATCTTTTCAAAGATATTGGATTTGGTCAGCCCTTTTTGTAACAACTAATTTTTTAAGGTTGATTTTAATAATAATCTTAATTTTGTTCGGTAGTTTGTCAATCACAACTGGGCTGATGAGCTTTATTCTCTTTCCATTTATTGGCTTTATTTTGGCTAGTTTTTTTCTGCCAGTCAGAGCAGTTTTAAAAGCCAAAAACGATAGACAAGTATTTAGTAATTTGTTTCAATATAGCCGCTTTGTGGCTTTGTCGGCCATCATTTATGCTCTCTATTCCCGGGTGGATATTTTTTTAAATGGGCATTTTACTTCTGTCTTCCAAACAGGTATTTATGGGGCAGCAAGTCAACTAGTTAACTTTGTTCCACAGCTAATTGGAGCCTTAGGTGTGGTGGCAGCTCCTAAGTTTGCTAGTTTTACGAGTCATCAGCAAATGATGGAGTACTTGAAGAAGTTTCAACTACTGGTGCTATTTCTAGTGATAGTAGGTCTCTTGAGTTTGCCTTTGTTAGTTTACTTAATTCCACTGATATTTGGGTCAATTTATGCTCAGTCGGTAGTTGTTTTTGGAATATTACTAATGTCGACTTTGGTTTTACTTTTGGCGATTCCTTATCACGATGCGATCAGATACTATTTTAAGAATTCGCGGATCTTTGTTTGGATTAATTTTTTCCAATTACTTTTGATGATTATACTCGGTAGTATTTTAGTGACGAGCTTTGGAATTGTGGGGACTGCCTTTGCAGTTTTACTTTCGACTATTTTTAATTTTGTTTTTTCCTTGTTATACTTCCTATATCTTTTAAAAAAAGTTAAATGAGCTCTGATACATCATCAAAGATTTTGACTACAATTTAATCCAATGATCTCAGTGGTAATAGTAACTTTTAATGAAGCGGATAAATTAATTAGATGTTTAAAAAGCATTAAGGATTTTGTTCAGGAGATAGTAGTGGTTGATATTGGTTCAACTGATTCAACAGAGGAAGTTTTAAAAAAATTCAACGCGAGAGTTTTTAAACATAGATGGGTGCCTTACGCGGATCCAATTAGAAATTTCGCTTTGTCTAAAGCGTCGGGTGACTGGGTACTGATGTTGGATCCAGATGAGGTAGTTCCGGTAAAGTTAAAAAGATATTTGAAGGATTTTACTAAAATTGCTAAGGACCAAGATTTGGTGGCAATCAACATACCTTTTAAAAATGTTTTTTTTGGTCAATGGATCGCTCATACTAATTTTTGGCCAGATAAACATATTAGATTTTTCAAAAAGGGCCGGGTGGTTTGGCAGAGTCAGGTTCACTCTTACCCTCAGGTTTCAGGACAAATTTGGGAGGCCCCAAATGATTCAGACCTCGCGATTGTTCATCTTGGATATGAAACTTATCAGCAATTCATTATCAAGCAAAGAAAATATGCTTTGGCGGCGGCTCAAAATATCGTTTCCTCCGGAGGTGGATTTTCATTTTTGAATTTGATTTGGATGCCAACAAGAGAGTTTTTAGCCCGTTTTATTAAACATCAAGGCTATAAAGATGGCAAACACGGGGTTTTTTTGGTTGGAGTATTGATGTGGTACCATCTGTTGATTCAGCTGAATATAATTAAGCTGAAAACTGGTAGAATAAAGTAATGAGGGTTGGTTTTGATATCTCCCAAGCAGCTCATGGTGGTGGCGTTTCTGTTTATACAAAAAATTTATCGAAAGAGTTAGAAAAAAACAGTGCTTTGAAAATGGTCTATTTTTATAGCTCACTGCGGCGTCCTTATCTGGGAGATCTGAGAAATGTTAAGCAATTTAGAATTCCCCCAACCTTGCTTGAGCCTTGGTTTAACAAAGTCCATAAAATTGAAATTGAAAGACTAATTGGTGAGCTGGATATATTCCATAGCTCTGATTGGACACAGCCTCCAACTAAGGCCAAAAAAATAACAACTTATCATGATGTAGTGCCACTCAAATACCCGCAGTGGTCAGTATCTAAAGTTATTAATGTTCATAAAAGAAGATTGAAGTGGGTAGAAAAAGAGATTGATCAAGTAATCGCTGTATCAAATGCTACTAAACAAGATTTAATTAGTCTGTCAAAAATTCCGGCAGATAAAATAACTGTTGTGTACTCTGGTGTAGATCAAAAGGTTTTTTGCAAACAAGATGAAAAAGATATCGAACAATTTAGAAAAAAGTATAACCTGCCTGAGAAATTCATTTTGGCTATTGGCGGAGTGGGGGTAAGAAGGAATTTGGATAGAGTTAAAGAGGCAGCTGGCGATATCCTGGTCGTTACATCTGGAATTAGTATTCCTTTTTTGCCTGAAAAAGAGATGCCGATTTTGTATGCCAGTTCGCAGATGTTGGTTTATCCGTCACTCTATGAGGGTTTTGGTTTTCCGATTTTAGAGGCAATGGCCTGTGGAGTACCAGTTATAACCTCAAATATCTCAGCTATGCCTGAGGTTGGTGGTGATGCGGCTTTATATGTGGATCCGATGAATGCAAATGATATTTCAGAAAAGATACAGGAGTTGTTATCTGATCAGAATTTAAGAAAAGATCTCATCTCCAAAGGTTTTAAACAGGCTGATAAATTTAGCTGGGAAGAAACTGCCAAACAGACTGCTCAGATTTATCATCAAGTCCTTAAATGAGAGCTTTGAATTTTTTCTTCTTAAAATTTAACGATAACTTATTAACTGATCAAGCTATTTTTAGATCTAGATCGCTAATTTTTTTTGAAAAATTACTCTTTGTAATCCGAAAATATCTGACCATTATAACCAATCAGAATCAGATCATTTATTTCAATCATTCTTTTGGGTATGATAATCGATTCACGCCGGCCTTATTGGAATTATACCCTCAGGAGATTGAAAAGATCGATGAGGTAATCGGACTTAGAAATCAGGTTAACGTTTTGGATATTGGGGCGAACGTTGGACAATGGGGATATACACTGAAATCAATTTATCCTAATTTAAATCTATATTCTTTTGAGCCAAATCAGAATATCTTCAAGTTATTAAAAGCCAATTCGAGTTACTTTGAGAATTGGCAGGTGTTTAACTATGGAGTAGGTGATAAAAATTCCGCATCAGTACTTTTTTATCAACCAGACGCATCTGCAGAAGGAAGTATTTATGCAGAGGCTGCTTTAGCAGGTAGATCACCCGATGGTTTACTAAAGATACCGATAAAATTAATTGGGTTAAATAAAAAAAACATCAGGGAGCTAGGACTTCCCCAAAAATTTGATGTAATAAAAATTGATGTTGAAGGGGCAGAGGAGGAGGTATTAGAAATGATTAAATCTGTTCCTTGCCGCTATTTAATTATTGAAGTTTCAGTCAATCGGACTAAAGGGATGAGTGTTGAAGACGTTAAGCAATTTATTCAGAAAAAGTGGAAAAAACCAGCTAAGTTGTTATTTTGTCATCAGCTTCGTGATGATGCCCCGGCAGCTAATGCAATTTTCTCTTTTGATGATTAAAAAATGAAAAAAATATGGCCCAAGTCAGTTATTCTAACGATTGTTTTAGTAGCTTTTGTGGTCGTACAGCAAGCAATTGTATTCCAAAAAAATAGTGATGAAATTCTGAAGCCTTTCTACCCTTTAGTTTATAAAGAGTACAAGGACTTGTACGATCACTCACAGTATATTCAAGAAAAAAATCCAGTTATCATTCCAGATGAATTTGATTATGCATATGCAGGGTGGGAATATACCCATGGAAGTGATCCTCTGTTAATAAATGCTGAGCAACCTCCACTAGGAAAGTATATTATCGGTTTTTTGGAAATTGTTTTAAACAGTAGTCGGGTTTCAGGAATTCTATTTAATATCTTGTCGCTAGTTACCTTATTTTTTTTGAGCAAGTTACTTCTAAAAAATACCAATTGGTCACTTTTGGTGGTGATTTTTTTCCAACTGGAAAAAATCTTTATGGTTCAGGTCCAATATGCGCCACTTTTAGATAATATCCAACTTTTGTTTATTTTAAGTAGTTTTGTTTTTTATTTGTTGGGACTTAGAAAAAAGATCTTTTTTATACCAGCCTTTATTTTTTTGGGACTCTCCATCGCAACTAAATTCTGGATAACTGGGGCGATCATTTTACTAGTCTGGATTTTGCATCAAATAATATTCCGGGGTAAAGTTTTTTTTCAATTTTTAATTTTTGCACCAATTAGTTTGCTGGTTTTATTTTTGTCCTATTTAGCATTGCCATTTCACGGCTACCCGCTTTTAAAATTCTTGAGCGTTCAAAAATATATTTTTGCTTATTTTCACCAAACGATCCGCTTTAATTTTTTCTCTTTTCTAGATCTGGTTTTTTTAAATAGGTGGCATGCTGATGCTGAGCAGGTTATTAAACCTTCAGTTGACTTTCAAATTAGCTGGCCCGTAATTTTTACTATTTTATTAATCTTTGTAGTCTTCCACCTACGCAAAAAGGACTTTTCAAAAATGCTTAAGGAACCAATTGGGGTAATTGTAATCTGGGTTTTGGTTTACATTTTATTTTTGTCCTTTGGGTCGATACTAGCTAGGTATTTGTTACCAATTTTGCCATTTTTATATATACTGTCTTTGAAATTTATCAAAGATAGACTTGCTCAAATTTTTTCTACCTGATACTCTTTTAACTACTTATGAAAAAGATTTGGATTGATGGTTACGAAGCTAATGTGCCAGCGAGGCTGGGTTCAGGTCAGGTGGCCTTTGAGCTTTTAAAAAATATTGCCAAATTTGATCATCAAAATGAGTACACTATTCTACTGCCTTCTGAGCCGCTTGATGACATGCCAAAACAAAGGCCTGGTTTTTTATATAGAGTTTTACGTCCCAGCCAGTTATGGACTCGAATCGCTTTGCCAGTTTCACTTTTTACAGCTAAACAAAAACCAGATGTGATTTTTTCTCCGACTCATTATATTCCGTTTCTCTCGCCTGTTAAAAGGGTAGTAACTATTTTTGATCTGTCTTATCTTTTTTTCCCAGAACTGTTTAAGAAAAAAGATTTATGGCAACTAACCAATTGGACTGCTACTTCAATTAAAAAAGCCGATCATATAATTACTATATCTCAAAAAACTAAAAAAGATATTATGACGCGCTACAATGTGAATGCTAGTCGTATTACCGTGGCTTACCCCGGTAAAGACGAGGAACACTATTTTCCAATTAAGGAAAAAGGGGAAGTTTTGAGGCTGGCTGAAAAATTTGGGATAACTAAGCCCTATCTGATTTTTGTGGGAACGATTCAACCCAGAAAAAACTTAGCTAAATTAATTGAGGCGTTTGCCAAAATTGATAATTTACAATTGGTGATTGTGGGAAAGACCACAGGTGATGGGAGGCAGGGTTGGATGTTTGAGGAGGTGTTGGAGTTGCCTAAAACATTAGGAATTGAGGATCGGGTCATCTTCACTGGTTTTTTAAAAGCCACGGAGGTAAATTTATTGATGAATGGGGCAATTTGTTTTTGTCTGCCTTCTTTGTACGAGGGTTTTGGTATTCCAGTAGTTGATGCTATGGCGACCGGTTTGCCTGTAATTGTTTCCAACGTTTCTTCTCTGCCTGAAGTGGTTGGCAGATCGGGCTTGTTAGTTGATCCCAAGTCGGTTGATCAGATAGAGCAAGCAATTCGAATTATCAGTAGTGATAAGAAGTTGAGGGTTAAGTTAGCTAAAAGAAGTTTAGAGCGGGCTAAGAAATTTTCTTGGGAGAAGATGGCCAGAGAAGTGATTGAGGTTTTGGAGAATATATGAAATTAAGTGTGAGCATTGTCATTCCAAATTGGAATGGTGAGGAAAAATTAAGAAAAAACTTACCCAAAGTGCTAAAAACAAGAGGAGTTCAAGAAGTGATTGTGGTTGATGATGCTTCACCGGATAAAAGTGTCGAGGTTTTAAAGAATGAATTTTCTGAGGTAGTATTAATTGAAAAAAAGGTTAATACTAGGTTTGCGGATACTGTTAATTTAGGAGTTAAACGGGCTCGTGGAGAGTTAGTTTTTGTTCTAAATAATGATGCATCGACTAAAGAAGATACTGTTGAGAAAGCGATTCACCATTTTGAAAATCCGGAAGTTTTTAGCGTCAGTTGTAGCACTGGAGGGAACTGGAGTTGGGCTAAATTTAAAGGGGGCTTTTTTTGGCATTATATGAGTGATCAAAAAAGCGAGGAGGCCCATCAAACTCTTTGGGCATCAGGAGGGAGTGGCATTTTCAGAAGAGATTTATGGGAGAGATTAGGTGGATTTGATACGTTATTCGCGCCTTTTTATGAGGAAGATACTGACTTAGGATATCGGGCAACTAAGCGGGGATTTATTAATATCTTCGAGCCAAAGTCAAAAGTTGATCACTATAAAGAGGTTGGGGTAAATCAACAATATTTTTCAAAGCAGTTTGTTTCTAAAGTGGCAGAGCGCAATCAATTGTTATTTATTTGGAAAAATATTCATGATTTAGAGATGATTAGATCTCACATACTCGCTTTAGTAAAAATGTTACTGCTTCATCCAAAATACTGGGTGACTTTTATTTCAGCTTTAACTAAGCTTCCTAAAGTATTAAAAAAGCGGCAAATTGAAAGAAATTTTATAAAGGTTAGTGATAAGGAGATTCTGACCCATTTCTAGTATATAATGAATGTATGTTTTATCTAGAACACATCTCTTTTTCGGCGAGTAAAGGGTTGGTTTTGAAGGACAAGATGGGTCAATCACTAACATTATCTTCAGGCATTGGCAAAATTTTGAACAGAGTTTATAATTATATTTTGGATTTGGAGCTTTTGGTTTTAAGAATTGTTAGCTTTTTTCCGTCTTTTTTAGTTCGGAGGTTTTTCTTTGGTTTAGGAGGAGTAGGGATTGGCAGAAGGGCCTTTATCCATATGGGCGTGGATTTTTTTAATCCCAGAGGAGTCAGAATTGGTGAGGGAAGTATTATTGGCCGGAATGCTTTTTTAGATGGGCGGGCCAGGTTGACTATTGGCAAGCATGTCGATATTGCCTCGGATGTAATGATATATAACAGCGAGCATGATATTAACTCAGCTGATTTTGTAGCAAATGTGGCTGAAGTTGAAATTGGCGACTTTGCTTTTATCGGACCTAGAGCAATTATCTTACCCGGAGTAAAAGTGGGTAAAGGGGCTGTTGTTGCAGCTGGGGCGGTGGTGACTCATGATGTGAATGATTTTCAGATAGTTGCTGGAGTGCCGGCTAAAGTGATTGGTGAAAGGGCAAAACAGGATCTCCATTATAAATTAGGTCGGGCTAGACTTTTTCAATGAAGCGCATTATTGTTTGTGGAATTTTATTTGCCATAGGGCTGATCTATATTTTGCTTCCCGCTCCGAGTTCGATCCAGGAGATCCCTGGAGTTCCCGGATCGCTTAAATCAGATGAACCAGGTGATACTTGGCAGAATCCGAATATTGCTGGTTACTATACAAACGCGAGGCGGGCTGAGGTAACCTCGTTTTACAGAGATTCTTTTTGGCAGTTGCATTGCTGTTTGGATTTTAATAATTTTTTGAACCGCATCTTTTTTTTAATTCCACCAATTCGAATCAACCGTCCGCCTGAGGAGGCCTATACTTATATCCGGGATCAGCAAAGAAGTACCTACCTTGAGGAGTATTTATATCCTTTGCGTGAATCTTTGTTTGTTAATGGATATGAACCGTTTGATGAAAATGGTGTTGCCTTTAATAACAAGTCCTTTACAATGTTAATCGATGGAAAAGTTTATGATAGTAAGGTGACAATTCGTTACTATCCATCAGCTTGGGGTTCTAGACTGCTAGTTTATTTAGGGATTTGGGCCGGTTTAATTGGTCTATTTATAGTACTGAGAAGGATTTTTAAGAAAAAATTATGAGGCAAAGCCTCTTTCCTTCGAAAATGAGGCAAAGTTTTTTTAAAAAGGTTAAAAAATGAAAATAGCTGTTAGTATTGTCAGTTTTAATACCAGAGATTTACTAAGAAATTGCTTGAGACAGGTGTTCCGGCAAGTGGGGGATTTTAGTTTAGATGTTTGGGTGATCGATAATGCTTCCTTAGATTTTTCAGCAGAAATGGTCGAGAAAGAGTTCTCTAAAGTTCATCTGATTACAAGTGATAAAAATAGTGGTTTTGCTCGTGGTCATAATCAAATTTTAAAACAGATTAAGGCCGATTATGTATTAATACTCAATCCTGATACTAAAATTCCGGAAGACGCAATTACTAAAATGGTTGATTTTATGCAAAAAGAGAACTGTCAGATCGCTAGTTGCAAAATAATTGGTTTCGATAAAAAGCTCCACTCAAATGGGGGTGATCTACCATTTGGAATGGCTCTTTTTTCCTGGTTATTTAATTTGGAAGGCTTGGGGGTAAAACCAAACTTTCACAGACAAGAGGGCGACTATTACCAAAAAGCTCGGGAAGTTGGATGGGTGGGGGGAACTTTTTTAATGGTTAAACAGGAAGTCTTTTCCAGGACCGGTTTTTTAAATGAGGATTATTTTATGTACTTTGAAGATGTGGATTTTTGTTTTAAGGCCAAGAAGGCTGGCCTGAAAGTGATGATAAATCCAGGAGTGGTAGTTGAACATGCCAGTGGGGCGAGTTCCTCAGATCCCAGACTTTTTCAATGGAAAAGTGAACTTTGGGGATTGATCCATTTTTACAAAAAAAACACTTCTGCTTTGGAGGCATTTTTGGTTAAAATTTTAGTATATAAGTCGATCATTTTAAGGATGATTGCTTTTGGTCTATTGGGGCGGCTCACGGTCGCTAAAACTTATGGAAAAGTTCTGGTCTCGATCTAATATCATTTTTTTTAGTTTGGTAGGGGTACTAATTTTTGTAATTTTATACCCTAAGTTTCCGCTGATTAATATCTACGGAACATATGTAGCAGTCCGGGTTGAAGACTTGTTAATCGCCATACTTTTGTTGGCATGGTTTATATTAAACTTGAAAAGTTTACCTAGGCTTTTAAAGCAGCCGGTCACTCAAGTGATCTTACTTTTTTGGTTTATAGGATTTTTATCGGTTGTATCGGGAATTCTAGTGACTTTTTCAGTTACACCATCGTTAGGTTTCTTGCATTGGTTGCGCCGAATTGAGGTAATGTCTTTGTTTTTTGTAGCGGCCACTTCTTTAAAAAGTAAACAGCAACTGAAAATAGTTTTAATTAGTTTTGCCTTGGTCAGCGCGATTGTAGTTTTGTATGGGTTGGGACAAGTTTTTCTGCAATTTCCGGTGGTATCAACTAATAATAAGGAATTTTCTAAGGGGTTGATTTTAAAGTTGACTTCAGGTGCAAGGCCCAATTCGACCTTTGCTGGGCATTATGATCTGGCGGTTTTTTTGTCAATTGTGTTAATTTTTATGACCAGCTTGTTTTTTTTCATTAGAAAAATTTGGGTCAAAGCTTCGATGTTTATAGTTGGACTTTTGAGTCTCTTTTTATTAGGTCTAACAGCGGCTAGAATCTCATTTGCGGCAACGGTTTTTGGGATTGGGGGAATTTTTTGGTTGTCTGGTAAAAAGATGTTTATTATTGCGCTTTTGGCAGTGACAATTTTAACGGTTTTGACAATACCTCAATTGAGGAATAGGCTTCTAGCAACGATTACGATTAACGTTTTGCACAATACTGGTCCGACTTATCAACCAAAAGCGAGTGCCCCTTTGGTTGACCGGCGACAAATTACCTCAGAAGCGGAGTTATTAGATGTAATAAAAAAAGAGGCGACGTTGTCAGCAAGTAAAAGTGGAGTACCCGTGGATATAGTTCCGGGGGAGCCAACTAATTACAATGAGTTGGATGTGGCCAGATCTTTGAACATCCGAACTGAGGTGGAGTGGCCAAGGGCAATTGCCGCGTTTGAGAAAAATCCAGCTTTGGGGACTGGTTATTCGTCTTTAACGATTGCCACAGATAATGATATTTTAAGATCGTTTGGGGAAACAGGAGTTTTGGGGACGGTCTTTTTAGGGGCAGTTTTCCTAGTTATTTTAAGAGAGTTTTTGGGTTACTTGAAAAAGTTAAAAACTTTAAAGATTGAGTCATCTAAATTAGAGAATGTTTATATAATTTCAGCGGTATCTGTCGTTGGGGCAGTTTTTATTACCGGGCTATTTATTGATGTTTTAGAGGCTTCGAAGATTGCGATTCTTTTTTGGATCATGCTTGGGTTTGGTTGGGCGATTGTTCGAGATTACCGGGATTAATATGAGAATTTTAATGTTAACTCCATATCTGCCTTATCCGCCTTCCTCGGGAGGGCAGATCCGCAGTTACAACCTGATCAAGCAACTGTCAGTTGATCACCAGATAACTCTTTGCTCACTGATAAAATCTGATGGTGACAAAAAGTATATTGATAAATTAAAACCTTTTTGCAAGGAGGTCTTTGTTTTTAAAAGAGCTGAAAAACCATGGACTTTAAAAAATATTTTAAAGACTGGCTTTTCTAGTTTCCCTTTTTTGGTGATTAGAAACTATTCTGATGAAGAAAAAAAAGCACTGCCGGAGATAATCGGCAGAGGTGATTTTGATATTATTCATGCTGAAACTTTTTATGTGAGTCCCCATATTCCCAAGGTTGGTATTCCCGTTGTATTGGTTGACCAGACGATTGAATATGATGTTTACCGTCATGTAGCCAAAAACTTTAAGTTTCCAGCTCTTAAGCCAATGCTTTGGGTGGATGTTTTAAAGATTAAGTATTGGGAGAGTTTTTATTGGAAGAAAGCTGCCCGGGTGGTGGCAGTTTCAGAACAAGATGCCAAGGTGATGAAAAAAATGGTACCGGGGTTAAAGGTAGCAGTTGTTCCGAATGGAGTTGGAGAAGATTTATCTGCTGACTTGCCAAGTCATTTTAATAAGACCGCCTTGTTTATGGGCAACTATGCTTGGCTGCAAAATATTGAAGCGGCCAGAATTTTAGCTAAAGAAATTTTCCCTCTAATTTTAAAAGAGGTACCAGATGCCAAATTGGTAATTGCTGGCCAAGATACTAACAAGATCGCTGGTTTGCAATCAGATCAAATTAACTTGTTGAATTTGTCAGCAGATGATGTAGAGGGTGTCAAGAGAGCTTACAGGGAGAGTGGGGTTTTAATTGCTCCTCTCTATGGGCCGGGGGGGACTAGACTAAAGATATTGGGGGCGATGGCTTCCCGGTTACCGGTAGTGACTACTACGGTTGGGATATCGGGGATAGATGCCATTAATGGTGAGTCAGTATTAGTAGCTGATAAAAAAGAGGATATCGCCAAATTGGCAGTCAAACTGTTTAATGACCGGAAGCTTTATGAAAAAATTGAGAAAAATGCGAGGATGCTAGTTGATTCTAAATATTCGTATGAGGCGATCGCCAAAAAGTTAAGTAGTGTTTATGCGGAGGTTACCCGTGGCTAAGCTGTCAATAATAGTTGTCAATTATAATGCGGGGGATTATTTATTAGCTTGTTTGCGGTCAATTCAGCGGGTTTCAAAAGAGGTAGATCTAGTTACTTATGTTGTGGATAATGCATCAACGGATGATAGTATTGAAAAGATTAAAAAAAAGAATTTTAAAATACATTTGAAATTAAATGAGGAAAATTTGGGCTTTGGGAGAGCGAATAATCAAATTCTAAAGGAGATTACCTCGGGGTTTGTATTGTTACTGAATCCTGATACTGAGCTTGAGGAAGGAGTTTTACTAAAAATGATTCAGTTTATGGAAGAGAACGAGGATGTGGGAGCGGCCACTTGTAAAATTTTGTTAGCCAATGGCAAAGTTGATTTAACTGCTCATAGGGGATTTCCAACTCCCTGGGCGTCATTGCTTTATTTTTTAGGTGATGATAGTTTGTATCATTTATCCAAAAAAGATATGAGTCAACCTCACGAAGTTGATGCGATTTCTGGAGCTTTTTTTCTAGCTAGAACTGAAGTTTTAAAAAAAGTTAAATACTTTGATGAAGATTACTTTATGTATGCTGAAGATATTGATCTTTGCTACAAAATTAAGCAAGCTGGTTTTAAAGTCATGTATATACCCTCAGTTAAGATCTTGCATCATAAAGGAGTATCAAGTGGTTTAAAAAAGCAGACTCAAGAGGTTAGCTCGGCCAATTTTGAAACGAGAAGGCGTTCCTTAAATGCCTTTTATTCAACCATGAAAATCTTTTACAAAAAGCACTACGCGGAAAAATATCCCTTCTTTGTTAATTGGCTGATTTATTTAGCGATTAACATCAAATGGTGGTTGGCTAAAAGAAAGTTAACAGTCTAGTATGAGGATAGGGATTGATGCTAGATTTTGGGATGAGGCGGGGGTGGGGAGGTATATTAGGAATCTGATAGCAGAACTCAGCAAAATTGATAGTCAAAATGAGTATGTGATCTTTTTTTTAAAAAAAAATCTTGGTCAGAATTTGCCAAAAAATTTTCAGGAAGTTGAGACCAATTTTAAATGGTATGGACTTGCTGAACAGCTTAAGTTTCCCAGAGTACTTAGGTCACATAAACTAGATTTAGTTCATTTTCCCCATTTTAATACACCTGTTTTTTATAAAGGCAGATTTGTAGTAACGATTCATGATCTAATCCATCAAAGGTTTGCTATGAAGAGGTCGACTACTCATGGAGGTTTGATATACGCCATAAAACAGCTGGGCTACAGATTTGGATTTGCTAGTTCTCTGAAAAAATCCAAAAAAATTATTACGATCTCAGACTATGTCAAAAATGACTTAGTGAGATATTGGCAGGTTCCAGATGATAAAATCATCATTACTAAAGAGGCGGCTGAGGAGGGAATAATTCAGCTGGCTAAAAAAATGGATCAATCGCAAATCAAAAAAGTGCTAAATAAGTTTAATGTTCAGCCGCCATTTATTTACTACATTGGTAATGCTCATCCACACAAAAACGTTGAAGGTTTAATTAAAGCTTTTTTAATTTTGAGAAAAAGATACCAATATTTGCAGCTAGTTTTATCAGGGCATGATCATTATTTTTGGCAGCGGGTTAAGGATGAGTTCAGGGAAAAAAATATTATCTATACAGGCTATGTTTCTGATGAGGAAGCAGTGGCTTTTAGAAAATCGGCCCAAGTTTATGTTCAACCTTCTTTTGAAGAGGGATTTGGGATTCCGCTGCTTGAGGCATTTGCTTGTCAGGTTCCCGTCGTTTCCTCAAACGCTGGATCGCTTCCAGAAGTGGGGGCAGATGCGGCGCTTTACTTTGATCCCAAAGATACAAATGACATGGTAGAAAAATTAGCAATGGTTTTAAACAGTCATAAATTGGCCAGAGAGTTAGTGGAAAAAGGGTTAAAGAGATACAGGCAATTTAGTTGGAAAAAATTGGCTGAGGAGACTTTAAAAGTTTATCAGGAAAGTGTAGATTAGAGACCATGAAAGTGGCTTTAGTTCATGATGACTTGATGCAATGGGGTGGAGCGGAAAGAACGTTGCTGGCTATCTCTGAGGTTTTTCCAGAAGCACCAATTTATACCTCGATTTATGACTCTAAGAACCGGTTAATTAAGAAAAAATTTGCTGATAAAAAAATTATCACTTCTTTTGTTCAAAACTTACCAGCTTGGCGAAAGTTATACCGGGCTTACCTGCCGCTTTACCCGATCGCTTTTGAGCAATTTGATCTGTCAGACTATGATTTGGTGATCTCTCAAACAACCCGCTTTGCTAAATCGGTTATTACCAAACCAGAAACCAGACATGTTTGTTATTGTCATACTCCCCCTAGGTTTTTATGGAACTATTCCGGTGAAAAAACTGCCAGCTGGTTAAATCCAGTGCTTAGTTTGCTGCGGGTGGTTGACTTGGTTAGTAGTTTTAGAGTGGATCGCTGGTTTTCAGGATCTAGGAATGCAGCTAAGAGGATGAAAAAGGTCTACAGAGTAAATTCAGAAGTTTTATATCCATTTGTTGATCTGGACAGCTTTAAAGATGTCAAAACAGTTGAAGGAGACTACTACGTAGTTATTGCCAGATTGAATCCATATAAACGAATTGATTTAGCAGTTGAGGCGTTCAATCAGTCTGGGAAAAAATTAAAGATAATTGGGGTGGGACCAATGTTAAGCGTGTTAAAGCTAAAAGCTAAAAAAAATATTCAATTTCTCGGATCGCTTGAAGAGAAAGAATTAATTGCAGTTTTAGCTGGAAGCAGGGGGCTCTTGGTTTGTGGTGAAGAGGACTTTGGACTGACCCCCCTTGAGGCACAGGCTTTGGGAAAAGGGGTGATTGCTTATGGGAAAGGTGGAGTGAGGGAAACAGTGGTAGAGGATAAAACGGGAGTTTTTTTTGATTCTCAAGACAGTAAATCTTTAAACGGCGCGATTGATAGGTTTGAGAAACTTCGGATTGATCCAAAAAAATGCCTGGAAAATGCGGCTTTGTTTTCTAAAGAAAAATTTCAGAACAGACTGCTTGAATTACTAGATCAAACACAGTAACCTATTTATTATGCTTTATGATGGTTTGAAAAGATTGATTGATATAGCATGTAGTTTGATTGGAATAATTATTCTTTCTCCGGTGATGATTGGGATCGCGATTGCGATAAAATTGAACTCGAAAGGGCCGGTGTTTGCTGATACTCCGAAGCGGGTTGGTAAAAACGGTAAGCTTTTTAATATGTTTAAGTTCCGCTCAATGGTGGTTGGTGCGTGGGATGTGTTGCAGCAAAATCCAGAATTGTTAAAAAAATACAAGCAAAATAGCTATAAGCTGGATATTCATGAAGATCCGAGAATTACCAAGGTAGGAAGATTTATCCGCAAAACCTCAATTGATGAGCTACCTCAGCTGTTTAATATTTTTAGGGGAGAGATGAGTATTGTTGGGCCCCGGGCGTATTATCCTTTTGAACTGGAAGAGCAGCAAAAAAAGTTTATTAACTCCAAAGAGTTTGTTAGAATCATCTTATCCTCAAAGCCTGGGTTAACAGGAGTTTGGCAGGTTTCTGGGAGATCAGAGATTAACTTCGACAAAAGAGTGGAGATGGATGCTCAATATGTTCAAAGAAGATCGATAGTTTATGATATTTGGATTATTTTAAAGACGGTACCAGCTGTTTTGCTTGGACGTGGGGCTGTCTGATATACTTACTTAATATGTCTTTTGTTAATTTAAACCGCCGCCTAGATAATTCAAGACCGATTAGCCGTCCGCCTAGGAAAAGGAGTTACAAAAAGTTGCTTATCCGATTAGGAGTAATTATTTTAATCTTGATTGTGGTTATTTATTTACCTCTTCGCGGAGTCTATTCCTCAGTTAAAAAGATCATGGCGGATGGCCGTAGTGCTTCAGATGGGTTTAAGAATGCCAACTTAGATGTGATTAGGTCAAATATTAAAGATATGAAATCTCAGGCGGGAAGTTTGAATACCTCGCTTAATTTTCTAATTTGGGTTCAATTTGTGCCTTATTTTGGCGGATTCTATGCGGATATGAGGCATTTTGCCAGAGCAGCGGAGTCGGAATTGACAGCTGGTGAAATTATTGCTGATTCGCTTGACCCTTTTAAAAATGAATTGGGGTTTACCGGTCAGCCGACTCCTGGAACTGATAAAGTGGCCCAAATTACTAAAGTTTTAGATAAAGTTATTCCGAACCTGGATAAAATTGAGCCGGAACTGCATCAGGCTTCCGCGGAGGTTGCATCGATTGATGTGAACAAATATCCAGAGAAGTGGGGAAACCGGAATATCCGTTCTTTAATTGACACTGCTAAGAACTTCATAATGGGAGCGTCCTATGCGGTAACTGATGCTAGGCCAGCTTTAGAGATCGCTCCAAGTGCGCTGGGACAGCCGAACGCCAAGACTTATTTGATCATTTTTCAAAATGATAAGGAGCTTAGAGCGACTGGTGGCTTTATGACGGCTTATGCTTTTCTGAAGCTGGATCATGGACATGTGTCCTCTTCGCAGTCCGATGATATTTACCGGTTAGATGAGAAGCTGCTGGATGTTTGCCGTTTTAAGATCTGCCCACTAACACCACCGGCCCCACTGGTTAAGTATTTACCTGAAGCTAATGGTAAGCCCCGGACCGCTTGGAGTATGCGGGACTCTAATTTATCTCCCGATGTGCCAACTTCAATGAAGCAATTTGAGAGTATGTATAACATTATTGGCAGTAAAGATTCTTTTGATGGAATAATTCTTATAGATACTCATGTTGTGGAGCAGTTGATTCAGATTACTGGACCAATTGAGGTTTATGGGACCAAGTATAGTGCTGATTTTGATAAAAGATGTAACTGTCCTAATGTTATTTATGAATTAGAAAATTACGCTCAAATCATTGAGCGGGGTGAAAATGATAGAAAGGCTATTTTGGGAGCGTTGATGCAACAGATTTTAGCCCGAAGTTTGGGTGCTTCAACTGAAAAGATGCCTGAATTTATTAATGTAGGGGTCAAGTTAGCCAATTCCAAGCATATTATGGTTTATATGCACGATCAAAAAACTGAAGAGGCGCTAAGTAAGTTAAATTGGACAGGTCAGATAAAGTCGGTGGAAGGGGATTACCTTCACATTAATGACTCTAATTTCGCTGGGGGGAAATCTAATCTTTATGTTAATGAAAATGTAAATTTGGATATCGATAAGGCTGGTCATCATAAGTTGACTATTAAATATGAAAACCCACAGCCTTATAATATTTGGCTAAATGGGATTAACCGGGACTATGTTCGGGTTTATGTTCCAAAAGGGGCAAAATTGACTAATTCCAAGGGTTCAGATGTAGCGGTGACAACGATTGAGGATCTGGGTAAGACTGCTTTTGAGGCGTTTATTCAAGTTCGTCCGCAAAACTCAAGGGAGCTTTCTTTGGAGTATGATTTAGCCAATTCACCCGAGGCCACCCCTTATCCTTTATCAATTCAGAAGCAACCTGGAACTAGAGATTTTAAATATAGTGTTAAAGTTAATGGTAAAACGCAAAACTTTAGTTTGGATGCGGATAAAGATTTGAAGTTTTAATCCTCACCTTTGTACCGGTTGCCCATTGGATAATCGATCGCTTTTTCATCAGTAATGGCACCGTACTTTTTAAAATGAATCATCCCTTCAACGTAGCGTTTAAGTAAGCCGATCCGTCCTTGCATTCGAAGCCGTCTGGGGGATGTAAAGACAAAGGGAAAGAAAAAGAGATGGTACTTAGCACCTTTTTCCAGTGAGCGATTAAGATAATCGATATCTTCACCTAGTTTAACTGCTTCATCGAAACCATTGATTTTTTGATGGTTTTTCAAAGTGGTGAAGATATAGGAGCCAGCTAGAACGGGATTAAAAAATTGAGTGGTAAAGATAAAGGTAAAGACTATGGCAACAAAACAATAGTCTAGAAAGTTAAATTTTGGTGGAAGATGAAGTGTAAATGAGATAAAATTCTCCCTAGAATTTAATTTTTTGACCATTCGGTTTAGAAATTTTTTAGGTAAGATAATGTCTGAATCCAGAAAGAGTAGATAGGGATATTTGGCTTTTTCTGCACCCTGGTTTCTTTGATAAGCGACACCTCTGTGTCTTTGCAGAACTTCTAGATCAGGAATTTTTTCTTTGAAATTTTTGGCCAGTTCAACAGTTTTGTCATCAGATCCACCATCAACAACTACCACTTGGAGCTTTCCCTGGAAATCTTGCTGTGCGATTGAGTCGAGTAGTTTCGGCAGATAATTTTCCTCATTTAAGGCGGGTATAACAATGGATAACTCATCGATCACAATTTTAGTTTAGCATATTTATAAGATTGTCTAAAAAGTTAAAAAATAGTACGCTTTAACTTAAATGAAGCCCTTAGTGTCGATTATTGTTTTGAATTTTAATGGCGAGAAGTGGTTGGTTAAATGCTTACCGACAATTTTGGATCAAGATTACTCTAATACAGAGGTGATTGTAGTGGACAATCACTCAACCGATAACAGTTTAGAGTTTTTGAATAAGTACCGTTCAAAAATCAAAATTCATCAAAACCTAGAAAACTTAGGTTATGCAGGTGGAATGAATAGTGGTTTAAAATTATCTGGCGGAGAGTTTGTTTTGTTTTTGAACAATGATATTACGTTAGAAAAAGGATTTATATCCAAGTTGTTGAAAGCTTTTGATGAGATTCCAACTCTTGGGGTGGTGCAATCAAAGATTGTCCAGATGGATCATCCAGATATTTTGGATAATTGCGGTGCTTTTTGGACTTCGACAACATTTTTATATTACTACGGTAACTCTAAATCAGAAAAGCTACCTCAATATAACCAGTCTAGGCCAGTTTTTATGGTCAAAGGGGTGGCGATAATGGTGAAAAAGAGTGTGATTGAAAAAATTGGTTTATTTGATGCTGATTTCTGGTGTTATTACGAGGAAGGTGATTTGTGCCACCGGGCTTGGCTTTCGGGTTATGAATGTTGGTACTATCCAGAAGCAGTTGTTGACCATGCGGGTGGCGGAACATCCCTTAGATTTGATAATAGCTTTATTCAGTTCCATAATTTTAAAAACAAGCTGTTAAGCTTTCTTAAGAACTTTGAATTAAAGAACTTGCTTTGGATTTTACCGGTGTTTGTTAGTTTGAACATTTTGCTCAGCGTTATTTGGTTGTTTCAAGGAAAGACTAAACACAGTGTCAGTTTATACAAGGCCTTTTTATGGAACATAGTTCATCTACATTCAACTATTAAAAAAAGACAACAAGTTCAGTTACTACGAAAAAAATCCGACCGCGAAATCTTTAAAATTTGCAAAAAGGATCCAGGTCTGTCCTTCTATTACTATTTATTAACTTCTCAGATGGAGAAGTATCAAGATGCAAAAATCTAAGATTTGGTAAACAAAACATTTTCATTAATTAAGTCTTTGACATCGGCTGCATGTATTCTAGCCAACTGTCCCTCTTTCATTCTAAATCCCTGATAATGATATTTGGTGATGAAGGAATAAAGATCTTGAGTTGAATGATTAGCTCTGCCGGCCCGTTCAGTGTTGAACTCGATCAGTATGGGTGGGTGTAGTTTTTCTAACACTTGGATGGCTCCCTTTAAGACTTCCAGTTCAGCTCCTTCGACGTCTATTTTAATTAACCCAATTTGGGTGATTTTACTTTTTTGAACAAATGTGTCTAAGGTGATGGTGGTAATTTTTTGGATGCCGCTTAAAAAATTAATCTCCAATGAATGCCAACCTTGGCCGTCTTTATTAATGAATAAATTAGTTTGCTTGAGGTTTTTGGAATAAACTGCCTGATTTAAAACGGTAATATTTTTGATGTGGTTTTGAGTGATATTGGCAGCGAGTCTGCGGTAATTTTCGGCTGCTGGCTCAAAAGCGTAAATTTTTTTAGCAACTTTAAAAAGACTTAAGGGGTAGGTACCAATGTTGGCGCCAATATCAATGAAGACTTGGTCTTTGACTAACTTCTGAGCTGTCTTGACCCAAGGTTTTTCATATAAGCCATCCATGAAAATCCAGTATTCGATAAATTCATTTAAATTAAGTTCGATCGGGAGGTTAGATATGGCAATAGGGGAGGTGACAACAATAGACCTTTTTTGGAGAAGCAAGTAAAGAGCATATTTGCAGATGTGGGGCAGATGGAAATATCGAAAAAAATAGGCTATTATGAGTAGCAATCTATCTACTAAATTCATAGTTTGGGGTATTTGTTAAATAATGATACAAGTAGACAGGTCAATTAGCAACGTGCTTACAAAGGAAATTCACATTAAATCAAAATATATTGTTTGGCTTACCGCTGTCTTACTTTTCTTTATACCTATCCTCCTGCTGGGTAATTTTTACAACATCGGTGGAGATGATACCAAGTTATATTACCTTTTCCCGTCACAATATTTACATAATTTTGTTTTTAACATTATCTCGGATAATACTTTGGGTGGAGCTAGTACTGGATATGATACTGTGGCTTATCATGCGCCATTTATTTTTGTGATCTATTTAATTAAACAGATCCCACTTCTCAACACTCAGGCCTTTTTTTATGGTTTAAATTTAAGCTTGGGTTTTATCTTTTTCTACTTATTCTTGGGGTTATATCACCCCAGTAAAGCAAGAGACATCGAGGCGATCAAAGTTGTTGCCAGTTTATTTTATATTTTCTCCTCATTTTTACTTAAGACTATCTATCTACATCAAATTTTTTCGCTCTATTTAATTAGCTTGACGCCACTGACCCTCTATTTTTTTATCGCCTCCATTAGACAGCAAAACTTAAGGAAACTTTTTTTGGGAGTTTTAATTTTCTCGGTATTTTGTCCGTTTTTGGTAAATTTACCATGGATCTCAGCGACCTTTTTGGGTTTGTTGCCACTTTTAATATTTGAGTTTGCAAACAGTAAATGGCGGTTTGTAAAGTACGCAATTATTTTTTTAATGACTTTTGTTTTGCTTAACTTTTATTGGATCTTTCATTTTATAAATGCATCATTTACCGCTGATGGGTTGATTAACAATACTGGAGTTTACTCTTCAAAATCTTTCACAGAGGATAATATCCGGGTGGTTTCTGGAGTAGCAACGCTGTATAGTCCTCTAAATCAGCTGTTCAATGTTTTTGAAACTGGTTTTTTTGAACATTTTAATTGGCTGACTATTGTCAGTGGGGTGTTTCTAGCGGTGATACTTTTGGCCGGTCGGTTCTTTGCTTCTTTTGGGTTAAAAGAGAGGTGGGTTTATGTGACAAGTGTTGGCTGTTTAATTGGGTCGGCTTTTTTAATTTCACCAAACTTTGGAAAAGCTGGAGTGTCCTTCTTTATTTTTTTAAGTACTCATATTCCCTTTTTTACTATGTTTCGAAATATGTATGACAAGTTTCCGATCGTTTTAGCGTTTAGTTATGCATTCGCCTTTGCGGCTAGTCTGATTTTTATACTGCCGAAAATAATCAAGAAGAGATATCTTTTTTATGGAATTTTGGGAGCGGGAATAATATGTATTGCAGTGAATGCCTACGGATATACTCAAACTTTAAATACCGGGCAGCCGGCCTTTAGTAGCGGGTCTTTCAATAAAGATTTTTGGGATATGATCTCATATGTTGAACGGTTACCAAATGCTTCCCGGGTTCTTTGGTTGCCGATGAATGCACCGAGCTATTTTTTTGTTCCTGATGATCAGATACATGGTCACTATTATTCAGGTTCATCGTTACTTCGAATACTAGCTAACAGGAGCGATTATAGGGGGCGGTTTAGTTTTATTTTGCAGAATGATATTTTTTATGGCGATAAAGTTTTTGAAATATTAGGAAAAAGAGATTATATAACTTTAGGAAAGATATATCAGAGGCTAAATGCTAGATTTATTGTCACTGACAATGAAAATATTCCAGCTAATTTTCAGACTTTATACTTTGATTTTTTTGGTGTTAATTTAAAAGATGCTCAAGGCGATGAATATAAGAAAATTATTTTGGGACAAAAATTAGCTGATTTTGGGAGTAGATATTCAGTTTATCAAATCAATGATAGTTTTTATAACGATAAACTTTATTTGGCGGATAGTTTTGATGGTCCTCCAAAGCCAGGTCAAAATCTAAGCTATACCAAAAAATCTAGTGCTGAATATGAAATTTCTATTACCAATTTGCAAAAAGAAGAAAGGTTAATCTTTCTTGATCCTTTTTATAAAACTTGGGTTCTATATTTACAAAGTCAGGGGCAAGAGCTGCCACTTGATGCAAGTAAAAATGTGGTAGTATATGATTATGCTAATGGTTGGAGTATTAACAAGGACGAGATAGTTAATCAATTTCCGCCATCTTTCTACCAGCAAAATAGCGATGGCTCATTAAATTTAAAAATCCGTTTGTTTTTTACTCCCCAAAGATTTAACCCGGTCATATATGCCATTAGTTTGATGGCGCTTATTTTAGTTTTGGGTTATGAACTTTTTCCTAGTCTAAAAAAGATGCTGAGGTTAAAATAGATATGATATATTAAATTGATGCCGAACTCGAACCAAACTAATGATTTTTACAATAGTGAACAAATTACTGATACCTCGCGTTTGGGCTATTGGCCAGCAAAGATCAATTTTTTTATTAGTCAATTAAAAGAGATAAACAGTCTTCGGGGGAACCTGAAGATTTTGGATATTGGATGTAATGATGGAGAGTTACTTCAAAAATATACTCCATTTGGAGAGGTTTTGGGAATTGATATCAACAAAAAGGCTTTGGAGGAGTGTCGAAAAAGGAATCTGAAATGTGTTTATGGTGATATAGAAAGTATCGCTGATTCATATAAAGATTATTTTGATGTGGTGATCGCTGGAGATATTATCGAGCATGTTTTTAATACTGATTCATTTTTAAGTAACACCCGGAAAGTGCTTAAAAAAGATGGGGTAATGCTACTAACGACTCCTAATTTGGCTTCTTTTGGTAGGAGATTGATGCTGCTGTTTGGAAAAAATCCTTTTATTGAATATTCAACTCTGCTACCCACTCCAGAATTGAATGTGGGCCATATCCGCTATTACACCAGGCAGAATTTATTTGATCAGTTAGCTGATCAGAAATTTAAAAATGTTCAAATATCTGGTGACCGGATTAATTTACTGCCTTTTTTGTATTTACCAGCTTTTATAGCCAGATTGCTGCCTAATCTATCGCGTCATTTTCATGTCTATGCAGAAAAAAGATAAGTGTAGTACGCTAGATTAAGTGACATGAAAAAATCGAGCTTTGTTGCTACCTCTCAATTTTCTAACCAGGAATTCGACCAGACTGATTTTGGCAAGATCTACTTTAATTTGCCTGAACATGTTGAAAAACCGGAGACTATAGAGCAGCTGGCGCATATATTAAAAACCTATCATCACACTGGCACTCCAGTTACAATCAGAAATACTGGGCACTCAGTTAATGGGCAAACTTTAACTGATGGAGTGCAGATTCATATAAACAATATCAAAGGAGTCAAATTTAATGAAAAAAAACTGGAGGTGTCTTTAAGTTGTGGAGCGACTTGGGATGAGGTGATGAAGGAGATTGGGTTGCCTAAATACTGCACACCTATGTTTCCTAATAATCCTGGTCAGCAAATTAGAGCAACTGGGAACGCCTCAGTCGGTGGGATAGGACCATTTTCTTCGACTGCCGGAGGGCTTTGGAACAGTGTTATTTCACTAAAACTGGTAACGATGGAGGGGGAGATTATTGATTGCTCAAGAGACGTTAATCCAGATATTTTTAAATTTGCGCTAGGCGGTTTTGGCCGGATTGGGGTGATTGGAGAGATGACTTTGCGGGTTTTGCCTGCCTCTCCAAAAGTCTTAGGAATGGTTGAGCTTTACTTGGCGGAGAACAAGCATTTAGAATATCTAGATAAAGCGATGCATGATGAGATGATTGAGGGGGTTATCTCGCTTGAACAGTTGTCTCATGTGAGTTTGCTTTCTAAGGTAGGAGCTGCCCCAGGGTTTTTGATATTAATGCTTTCTATTAAAAGCAGGGAAGATCTAGAGTTAAAAACTAAGCATATTAAAGAAACTTATCAGGATGAGTTAACTTTGTTTGCTGAGGAAGAAGATGAAAAAAGACATGAAATAGATGTGAGGTTTGGGAAGAAGGCGATTAGTTTACAAGACCTGGTTTATTTTTATCCAGAGTTTAGTAAACAAGATCAGTTGGAGTTTGCCCATCCCTATTCTGATTATGTGGTACCTAAGGCCAGTTACAAAAAATTTATTGCTGAGGCGAGAAAAATAATCCAAAAATATGATATGGTCAAATGTTTAATGAAGCATAGTATCTTTCATCACATGACTGATATTGATATTTTGATTAGTTATTGTTTAAAAAATATGAGTCCAGATGATCCCACTGCTTATCCGCTTTCTTTAGACCTACCCAATGAAAAAGATTTTGCTTTAATTCCAGGAATAATGCCCTCTGTTCCTAACGCTTGTTTGCAAGATGCGCTAGATATGATCAAAGAGTTATCAGATTTGGTTTATGAATTAGATGGGAAAAGATATTTATATGGAGTGCATGATTTAAGTAAAGCTCAAATTGAGAAACATTATGGTAGAGATACAATCCATCAGTGGCAGAAACTAAAAGATAAATTAGATCCCAAACATCTTTTAAATATTGGGGTAATTGAGCATTTGGATGATTGACAATATTTAGTTATTGGATTATTTTAAGCCTATGGATGACAAGACTAAAAAAGATTTAGCAGAATTAGTAGGTCAAGTGATCGATCAAAGATTTGATGATAAATTCATCCCATTATTTAATCAAGGATTTGAAGAGATAGTTTTACCAAATATTGAAAGATTGGATCAGAGTTTGGAAGATTTAAAATCTAGAATGGACCGAATTGAAAGCCGGATGGATATGGAAGAGAGAAAAACTGACCGGTCTCTAGATAAAATGCTAAGGGTGGAAAATAACTTGGGGGATGTGAAGAAAGAGTTGAGGGATTTAAGGAAAGCGATAGTCAAATTATCTGAGAAAAACCCAACCTTTGAAGAGTTTTCTAGGTTAGATCAAAGAATTAAGAAATTAGAAGCTTTACGTTTGGTAGCATAACTCCTGCTTGATAGAAACACTTGCATTCTCTACACTTGCATCATGCCTGCGGTAACGACAGAAGGACTTATTTTAAAGAGGAAAAATTTTGGGGAGGCAGATCGGGTTTTAACAGCGCTGACAGATAGATATGGGAAAATTTCAGTGATGGCCAAAGGGGTGAGGAGAATTACTTCTAGGCGGGCTGGGAATATTGAGATTTTAAATAGGGTGAAGATGCATTTATTTAAAGCCAAGAACTATACTCTGACTGAAGCAGAAAGTTTAGAAACTTTTCAAAGGTTAAAAGATAATTTAACACTATCAACAAATGCTTTTCATATTATTGAGTTAGTTGATAGACTGGTTCCTGAAGAGCAGAAAAATCCTCAGCTATA
>CAYMIA010000005.1:0-75579 GCA_964390595.1 uncultured Gammaproteobacteria bacterium
AGCTCCTCCACCCCCGCCCGCCGGATTCGCTCTTTATTCTATCTCGACTCTGCGCCTTTCTCTTGTCCTCCGGCCCCGCCCCCCCCCCCTCCGTCCCCCCCCCCCCCCCCCCGCCCCGGCGGGCCGCCCGCCGCCCCGCCCCCCCCGCCCCCCCCCTAGGGAAAGGGCTTCTAATTCTGTTAACGCTTGGAAGTAGGTTCGGACTCTGATTTGAGTTTGAGGGGTAGGGGATACTGCTAGGGGTTCAATCTTATTAATGGAATTCTCAGACATTACACCAAGAAAATAATATGGAGAGTCATGCAAGGCTTTTTTCCAGTAATCCTTGAACTCGGCAGACTCTTTGGAATTGAGTCCAAGTTTGGGGAGGATGTTATTAAATAACTCAGGTAGTTCCTCTTTTTTGACTATATAGCCTTGAGTTGGTTTCTCAACTAAATTGTCAGGGACTTTGGATTCGTAATAGAGATATGGATAGCTGGTAACTTGTAACTGGTTAGTCGTCAGTAGCCCGCCGGGATAGGCAGTAATAGTCCACCCTGAGGGTGGGCTGTAGAGAGGATCGGTATAGGTGAGGAAGCCTTTGGTGTTGACTTTGACATTAACTAAAGTGGGCTGTTCAGGGTAAAGATAGATAGCTGGTTTGCAAGATGGAATGTACCAATGTTCAGAGCTAAACACTTTAGGATAGATAGTTGGACCTGAGGGAGTGGAAGGAACAAAAGTATCAAGCTGAAGTTGGGTAGGTTTATAGGAACTTTGGACTGGTTGAGTGAAATTGGCAGTTGGTGTTGCGACTGATTGAGCTGAGGGAGGAGGTAAAAGAAAAACTAAATCATCCCTGGGTCCCTTTGCTGGATCAAAATCTAGACAATTAAAAACTCTTGAGGGCAATGACTCAGCACCGATCTCTCTATAATCTGGAACGTTGGTGACTTTTTGATAGATATCGGCGATGTAGAACGTTTCTGTATTAGGGCGGTCTGATGGATTTTTCCGGTAAGCAAATTGTTGGGTTGCTAAGCTGCCATCAGGGTTCAGTTTAAGTAAAAAGATGATCTGATATTTATAGTAAAAGAGTTGATCACTTCCTTGATCTTCGCCATTGCTATTTGCGAAGCCTTCGCTGGTTTCATGGGCGGGATAATAGACTTCATAAGTACCCGATTTGCCTTGAGGGGTAACTATTTCTGGTGGGCTGAGCGGCTTGAAGTGCTTGGTGTCAAAACGGAGTTCAGATGTACCATCTGTTTTAGTAATAGCGACAAGCATGGGAACGTTTTCTTTAATGAGTCCAAAGGGGGATATGCCTTTTGGTATAATGGGAATATCAGAATCGATAGTTGTGTCACCAGGATCCCCATATTCATGAGCAGTGACATAAACTGATTGATACTCAGGTTTAATGCGTTTGCCATCTTGGGTTAAGCGTAGGGGTTTGCAAAATTGATCGGATCCATTAACTCCACCAGTTCCACTCCCACCAAACGAGGAGGAGAGCGATGAATAGTCTTTGGCTGGTTTGTATAAAAATACTAGGCTAACAATTAAGACTATAAAGCCTAGAATGAAAGTGATGTAGCCACGTTGGTTTTTGAGTTGAGCAGACACGTTCTTATTATACATTTTATGACTGTATTGACAAAGATATTGAACTGTGTACAAAATAATGTAATGTCCAAATTGTCAAAAGCGGCCGCGTTTGTTGGTACAAGTTTGACCTATTTATTTGTGGTTGGCTCAGTTTATGCTCAAGTAAGTTTAATTAATCCAGGCAAAAGATTAGTCAATCCTGGTACGAGTGATTCAGCGATTGCTAGTTTGCCTTCCAAGTTTATTCAATTACTGCTGTATGGAGCAGCTTTAATTGCTTTTGTTTACTTAATTTATGGTGGAGTGCGCTATATTTTATCCAGGGGAGATAAAGCTGGTGTGGAGGCTGCCAGAAAACATCTGATCTCAGCTGTAATTGGTTTGGTGATTGTCCTTATGGTTTATTTTGTATTTTCAGTAGTATTTAAAGCTTTAGGTATAACTAGCCCGTTAGATAACTTTAAGTTGCCAACTCTAAATAACGTTAATCCAGCAACCCCATAAAAGTCCATTATTTTTAAGGTTATTTCTATTGCTTTTGAAGCTAAATATTGCTACGCTTAAAGATAGATATGGGATTTAAATGTGATCTGTCCGCGCAAATCTTAAGTATCGGCTGTTTTCCTTATTTTTTGGGAAGATTGATTAATTTTGCTCCAATTATAGCGGGGGTTTCTGCAGTTTTTTTTATTATTTTGGCTGGAATTCAATTTATGCTGTCAGGTGGGGATGCGGTCAAAGTGGCCCGTGCCCGTAAAACTTTGACCTTTGCCATCATTGGTTTGGTGATTGTCGTTTTGTCTTATTTTATAATTGTAGTTTTGGGCCGGATATTGGGGCTTAATTGTCAAAACTTTGGGATTAACTGTTAGCCATGAAAAAAATAAGTATCAAAATTATTTCGATCGGCTATGTTCTATATACTCTATTTTTTGCTCAAGTTTTTTCTGTTCGGGCAGATGAGACTGATTTGGGGCAGGTTAACTCAACTGATCCGATCAAATTTGCAGCCGATATTTATTCAAAGGGGCTTTTTGTATTGGGTGGGGTGGCGTTGCTTTTTATTATGTATGGAGGATATCTATTACTTTTTTCCAAGGGAGACCCTGTCGCCGTTGAGAAGGGGAAAAGTTTTATTACCTATGCGATAATTGGAGTAGTTTTAGCAGTCGCTGGATTTGCACTTTATCAGATTATCACAACTGATGTTTTGAAGATCCCAGGGTTTAGCAAATGAGAGGTCACTAGTAACTTGTAACTAGTAACATGAAAAAAATACTGCCCATATTAATATTAGCCTTTAGCTTTTTGTCTTTTATCTTTGGAGTTTTTCCAGTTTCTGTTTCGGCTCAGATTACGGGTGCAACAGCCCCTGCAACAAACGCCCAATCTATTGGAACTTGGGTGGAGGATAATGAGGTGACATTTGCTGGGAAAACTGCGGTGCGCTCGCTAGATTTGTTGAAACAAACTGTCTCTAACTATAAGTGGTCTTATGGGTTAGATAAGAGCAATCCATTTAATGGGATTTGGGTGATGATCCGCAATATTATTTATGCGCTGCTGAGTCTATTTGTTTTAGCTGGGGCATTTGTTTTAATAATTACCCGCGGTCAAAATTTGACAGTTAGAAAATTCATTCCGAGATTTTTGATTGTGGTTTTACTAGTCACATTATCTTTTTCTCTAATTCAGTTTATCTATCAGATGGCGGATATCATTCAGGGCTTTTTCTTGGTTAAACCTGGTGGTGGGGTAATTACTGCTAATGATTTGTTGCACATTTCATTTCCTTATGACTTTATTGGGTTTAGAAAATTTGGACCAGAGTTTGATGAGTCAGCCACAGTTTCGCTGCTTTTAGTTAAGTTAACAGCGGCGACTTATTACGCGATGGTGCTGATTTTAATTTTGCGGAAAATCATTTTGTGGTTTTTCATTATTGTATCGCCGGTTTTTCCACTTTTAATTTTATTTTATCCGCTAAGAAATACTGCCAAGATTTGGGTGGGAGAGTTTTTTAGGTGGTTACTTTATGCGCCACTCTTTGCAATCTTTTTGGCAGGGCTAGTGGCTTTTTGGGGAAATTTCCAAAAGGTTAACCCAGCTGGTCCTGGTTCTAATCCAATTCCTCTCTCGGGTATTAATTATCCATGTGAGCCCAATTCTAAAACTAATGTGAATGGTTCGAGTAGTTATTATCCGACTTCGATCAATATTTTAGTTGGTGGGCCTTGTCAGACTTTGGCTTTTGACAATGATCCACTGAAAAATAACAGTGTTAATATCCCTGAATCATTTTTGCAATATGTGGTGGCTTTAGTGATGCTTTGGGGGGTGATTTTAGTGCCATGGATACTACTTAAAATCTTTTTGGATTATTTATATAGCTTTTCTTGGGGTGATAATAGTATAGCAAAGTATCTTGTTAATTCAGCATCCCCACTTAGAAACCGCTATTTTGGGGGAAGAGAGCCAGTTCCAGGGCCGCCCGTCCGCCCGGGATCTCCGGGAGTTCCACCGAGTGGGACAACTGGGCGGGCGATGGAGTTGCCTTACTTTAAAGAGAGTCCAATGCAGGTTGCAGAGAAAAACGAACAGTCGGCTAATGTCTTTAATTCAGCTAATGTGGCGACCAGTGAAAGTGTCCGGGAGATGAACCGGGCCACTAATTTGGCGAATCAAACCAGTCAGATCCAAAATCAAACTCAATCATCAATTTCTTCAATTGCTAATATGCCTACATTTAACAGCGCGGCAACTGATTCCCAGTCAACTAGTGAAATACTGAACTTAACTAATTTAAGTATCCCAACGATTCAAGATATTGCTAAATATGAGGCAGCAATTATTTCAACAGAAACTAACAGTCAGGTGGAGATAAACAACCAAGCTCAGGTAAGTAAGATCTCTGAATCGCTAAACCGGTTGGCTGGGACAAGTCCAATTACCACTCCTTCTGAACGGGAGATTTATACCAAGGTTAGGGAGCGGATTGAAAGAGAGTCAGTTAAAGGCAATAAGATTGCATCAACTATTTTGAATGCAGCAGTGCCGCAAGCGGTTAAAGCGGCGATTCCAGACAAGAACACCGTTCAGCAAGTTAATTTGGATGATTATGAAGAGGTTAAGCGGACTTGGTTACAAAACTACCGCAAACTAGATGCTCCGGCGGCCCCAGATGGTTCGCCACGCAATAGAAAAGAGTGGTTGAAGCAAGAGGTGGCTCAAATTAGTCAAGTGACAAGTTTGATGGCATCAAATGAACCGGCAAAACAGGAGCAAGCTAAGGCAATGGTTTCCAAGATTTTACCATTTTTGCTTTTGGGAGGATTCTCTCAAAGCGAGATTATTGCTTACTTGAAAGCCAAGCAAGAAGCTGCTAAGACTGTTCTGGCAGATATGCCAGCAGACGGTGAGTCAGAAGAAGATTTGGTTTCGATCGAAAAGAAAAAACAAGAGGCTCCTAAAACTATGACCACAGAAGCAGAAATACCTGAGGATAAAAAACCAGAACCTTTGAAAAACAGTTAATGCGCAAAGCCATTTTTTTAATTCTAATTTTTTTGAGTTTAATTTTACTTCTGGTGAGACTGAGCAATAAACCACTGGCTTCTTTTTTAGGATTGTCTGCTCATACTGGGATTAAAGTGGATGCTAATGTGGGTTCAAAAGTGGTAATTGATGGCAGCGAAGTTGGGAAAACTCCCTATCAAGATGAAAGCTACTCAGTAGGGGATCATTTAATTGAAGTGGCGCCGTTACCTGAAGGGACTGGTTCTGGAAAAATTACCTGGCGGGCTTATGTCAGGTTAAATCAGGGGACTTTAACTGTAGTGAATAGAGATTTGGAGGCAACACAGGCTAACTCTTCTGGAGAGGTAATTACATTAGAGCCTGGTTCAGGAATAGCGGTGGTATCTGCACCAGCAGGGGCAGATGTGGAGGTAGATGGAACTGCTTATGGGAAGACTCCTTTGTATATACCAAGTATTACCCCGGGAGACCATCTGTTTATTGTAGGCAAACCAGATTTTTTGAAGCGAAGCATCAGGGCAAATTTGGTGGCTGGATTTAAATTAAACTTGAGTGTGGATCTGGCAATTTCTGAGGCTGATTTAACTCAAGTGACTACTGTGCCAATTCAATCTTCTAAACAAGTAGTGGTTAAACAAACTCCAATTGGATTTTTGCGGGTTAGAAAAGATGCCACAATAAATAGCGCAGAGGTGGAAAGGGTGGCACCAGGAGATGTGTTGATACTCTTAGAAGAGATTCCAGGTTGGGATAGAGTTAAGCTATCTGATGGTAAAGAAGGTTATGTTTCAAGTGCATTTGTAGAGAAAAAATGATTTTAAAATTCTTGGGAGACTAGTTTGGTGGTTTTAAAATATTTTTTGGTAAAATCGAGAGCTTTTTGATTGGAGAATTTTTTACAGGTATAAAGAACGCAGGAGAGAAATTTTTCATTAGTCCAAACATAAAGGGCAATTCCTGAATCAATTAAGGGGACAAAGGCATCAAATCCTTGGTTTTCCTCTTTTCCCTCTCCAGATGGTGAATGAATAATTGGTTCTCCATAAGTTTTCAGATCTAAATTGATCGCTAATTCTAGAAGGTATTTTTTAACGGTTTCCGCAGTTACCTCTATAGAAAAATTGGCTTCTATTAAAAGTCTTTGTCTAATAATTTGCGGGGCTATGTCTTCCATAAGAATATTTTAACATAAGAGTGTGTATTGCTCGAGCATAAGAGTGCAGGGGTGAGATAAAAATCCTACGCCGGGTGTGGGATTTTTTGTAGGCGTACAAACTATTGCTCGAGCATAAATGTGTACGGTTAAAGGATTAGAATTTAACACCAGGTGAGAGTCAGGTTAGAAGTTCAGTTTTTTAATGGATGATTTTGGTGGTTAGGCGCCTAAGTAATAAATGATTCCAATGACTACAACCAACCAGAGCATGACGGTGATGAGGAGGGGTTGGTCGGTGAGTAGAACTCGCTCTGGAGATTCGCCTTCCTTTTTTTCATAGATAATGTAGAGGTAGCGCATGACTCCATATATGACAATGGGGATGGTGATCATTAGAAATTTTGAATAGTTGGTGAAAGGTAAATTAAAGTTATCTAAGAAGCTGACTAGCCGGTGTCTGGCAACTATTGGAGGTTGCAAAAAAGTGAATAGGGCAAAAGCTAGCCAAGTTGAATTAGCGAACATAGCGGTTAAAATATCCAATAAATTTTCAGGGTAGTGAAGCAAAGTTTCCCGGTGTTTGCTGGCCGCAGTGGCATTGTGGAGCAAGGTTAGTTCGGAGCGGCGCTTACCTATTGCTAAGAAAAGAGCAAAAGAGATAACTGTCAGTAGAAACCAAATATTTAAATGGGCATCAATTGCCCAAACTCCAGCATAAACCCGTAGCACAAACCCAGCAGCAATCGCCATCACATCAAGTAAAATGACTGATTTAAGATAGGAAGAATAAAGTAGTTGGAGAGCCAGGTAACCAAAAACAGCTAGGAAAAATGAGGGCGAAATTTTAAAAGCAAAAAAGAGTGAACCAAAGATTAAAACAACTACTAAAACTAAGGCAAAAGGAATTGAGATAAGCCCAGCAGCGATAGGGCGCTTGCTTTTGAAGGGATGAAGGCGGTCTCTTTTAATATCAAAGATATCATTTAAGACATAGGTGGCAGATGAAGCAGCGCAAAAAATTAGAAAGGCAAATAGAATAGTGATTAAACTTTCGGAATTATTTAGTTTGCCAGAAAAAAGCAGCCCAGCAAAGAGGGCAAAGTTTTTTATCCATTGTCTTGGTCTGACCTCCCGAAGAAGGGCCCAAAGGAATTTAACCATAAGATAAATCCGATAAATAATATTGAAACTCCCAAAATTGCAAAGAACTTTGAGGTAGTATCAATAAATAACGAGACTAAGCCTAAGATAGCAGAGATAGCAATATAAAACAAGGCGATCCGCTCTTGAGACCAACCTTTACGGTCAAGTAGAAGATGATGGAGATGGCCCCGGTCGCCCCAAACTGGAGATTTGCCATGAGCGATTCTTCTCACAATAGTATAGATAAAATCGAGCGCAGGTATGGCGAGTACCAGCAACATAGTGGCAACTTTAGCACCAGATAGAATTGACAGAATTGCTAACATAAAAGCCGAGATTGTAGATCCGGAAAAACCGGGCAGAATTTTACTAGGATGCCAATTAAAAAGTAAAAAAGCCAGAGAGGTACCGGCGGTAATAAATCCTAATTTAGCAACAGTTAGTTGGTGAATGTCTCCCTGGAAAAAAAGTTTGGTAGAAAGGATGGCCATAGTTAGAGAGGCGATGAAGGTAATTCCTGGCATTTGCCCGTCAACTCCCTTGCTCCAATTGATGACTTGGGTGAGAGCAATGATTAAAAAGAAAGCAAAAATATCAGCGATGGGAATTATTTGATGCGGGCCAAAAAATTGAAAAGGGATGGTGATTTGATCCAGTCTAATATATGAGCCAACCTGCAATGGATTAGCGATAAACGAAACGCCGATGCCTGATGCAACTGCACAACCAGCTGCTAAAAATAACAGAGAGAGTCTAATATAAGGGTTAAAATTTCTAAATTTATCATCGAGAAGTCCAATGATTAACAGAACGGTGATTCCAAGGAGAGTCCCAATTAAATATTTCTTGATTGGTAAAAGGAGTAAGGTAGTAATGACAATTCCTAGGTAAATAGCAAGTCCACCCGCGCGGGGGATAACTCTTTGTTGAATATGGGCGGGGTGGGGTCTCTTTTTTGGGTCATCAACAAGAGAATATTTTTTGGCAATTTTAATGGTAATGGGAATGGCAGCACAGGTAACTAAAAAAGCGATTAGAAATGGAAAGACGTCGATCATTTTAAATGAATATTCCAATTATTTTTAAGGCAGTAATCAGTATCAATAAAGCGATTGAGGTAGTGGCAATGCTGATGACCCGTTTGAGGATTAATTGAGAGGTATGAAGTTGCCAGGTGATGATCAAATTAATCAGGGCGATTAGTAAAATAAGTGAAGGTAAAATAATAAATTGGGGTTTGTTAACCAGCTGGCTATCGCCCCAGTTGAGTGAGTAAAATAAGGGAAGTCTGGAAGGGAGTTGATTGTAGGCTAATGCAAACCGGATGACTATGGTAATGCTACAAAGGAGTGTTAATAGATTGGCATAAAATTCAATTTTGTCTTGTTCGTGATAAAGGCTAATTAATTTGTCCATTAGGTTGAGATGCGGGCTTTGTTGGTGGTCCGGTACTTGATGTGTTTGCCAAACATGAGAGTAGTTTGAGCATCAATTGCTGGAATAGTTGAAATAGTTACAACTACAATTGGAACGAGTAAAAATTGAATATAGGACCAGAGTCTTTGGAGGAGTCCCCAGTTTTTTGGCCTGGGTGGAGAGGTTTTTTCATGAACATAGATGGTGACAAAAAGTCCAATGAAAGCGGCTGTCATAATATAGGAGGAGATAATGGGTAGATTAACTGCTAGGACAGATTCTTTGTAGTGGGGGTTGATTAAGGGAATTAGCATACCGGCAAAAGTGACAAAAAGCGCTAGGGTGCCCCATTTTAAATTAGCCCAAAGAGTAAAAGCTAACCGGTCGGTTTTGGCCCAAAAATCGATATCAGTCCGCCTGAAATATTGTTTAAAAATATAAGGGAGGTGTTCAACCCCATAAGCCCAGCGTTTGAGTTGGAGATATTGATTTTGAAAAGTTTTAGCTAAGGTAACATCCAAAACCGTGTCAGCACTAATTGGCATAAAGTGTGGAATGACCTTGTAGTCACCTTTAAAATGAAAAAAGGCTTTCCAGTAAAACCCAGAATCATCGTTGACTTTATCTGGAATCCAAAGTCCGATGTCGAGTAGAGATTGCATATTGATTGAGAGAGAAGAGTAGTTCATATATTTATCTGAACCAACCATTTCAGCCAATTGCCAGAAGCTAGTACCAGTGGCAATGAGTCTCATGGGAGTTGGAGCTTGCCAATAGTTGTTGTGGTATAAGAAGACACCAGTATAACTTCTTTTGTCTCTTAAATTTTCTGGGGTAGACAGATATTTGTGAAGCGCGCCGCTTAAAAACTCCGGGTGAATAACAAAATCAGCATCTAGAGTCGTGGCTAAAACTTGTTTGGGGTCTATTTTATTTTTCTTAAGATATTCCTGAGCTCTGTTAATCATCCAATTACGGTTTGTACCAGGGCCAGCGATTTCGCCATGAAGACCCTCTGGGTGATAAGTAATGATTACCCCGCCGATCTTGTCATTCAAAGAATTTAGATACTTAATAGTTTCACTGTGAAGTTCTTTGGGGTTGACCCGTTCTTCAAATCCTACTACTAAAAATATTTTGTTTTTAGGAAAGTTAGAGTTAACAACTGCATCGAAAGCCGGGCCGAGTACCTCTAAACTTTCCTTGTAGACTGGCAGGGCCAAAAGCTGATAATAATCTTGCCATTCTAGAGGAAAGTCTTTTTTTAGATTAATGAGCCAGGGTTGTTTTTTAGCCCACTCCATTTTTTTGTAACCGACAATAATCAAGACAGAAATCCGGATGGCGCTAATTAACCAATAGACATCAGCGATGATAATTAAATAGGCGACTGTTAGAGGTAGGGTAAAGGAGAGCCAGAAGGGGGAGGTGAGAGCGAGCCAGGTCATGGCACCAGGTAAAATTTCAATAATCCGTGTTATCAGATTTTCATGTTTTTTTAGAAATTGTTTCTCCGCCCGTTCATGGATGATATATTGTTGGGAGAGAAGGTGGTGACCGACTAATCCGCAGCCAGCTCCAAGTAAAAAAGTCGCTATAAAAACATCTAGAGGTGTGCTCACGATAAGGTGGCCAAAAAAACCCATTAAAAAGCCAATCAATATTAGGCTTAGCCCAAAAATACTATGAAGAGGTCTTTTAAAAATCCGGTTGATCAGCTCTCCAAGGTAAAAAAAGGATAGTAAACCAATCAAAAAGCTGGCAATTAAACGCATGGTTACTGTTAAGTTTACGGTCTTTACCTACAGAAATCAAATGAATTATAGTACAGGATAATGGACAGTCAATTTCTACATGAAGTGGTCATTACAGCAATTATTCGAAAGGATGGTAAATACCTAGTTATTAGAAGAGCTAAGACCAAAAAGAGATTTCCAGGGATGTGGACAGTGCCTGGGGGGAGGTTGGAGACCAAGGATTATACAACCTTGCCTAAAGATACCAAAGACTATTGGTACAACGTTTTGGAGCAGACTCTAAAGAGGGAAGTGGGGGAGGAGGTAGGGCTCTCAGTTAAAAATATTGAATATGTGACCAGTTTGGCTACAATCCATCCAGATGGTGCACCAAGTTTGGTGATCTCTTGTTTGGCTGATTATGATAGGGGAGAGGTGAAATTACAAGAGGAGGAAGTTGATGATTTTGCTTGGGTTAATTTAAAAGAAGCTAAGAAGTATGAGTTAATAGGAGGAATTTATGAAGAGCTGGAAATGGCTGACATGAGAGCTAGGGGGCAGGGGCAAGAATGGAAGAAGAGTAGAGCAACTACTCCGTAGCCCATTTGTTTTCTGGCCAGGCGTAAAGCATCATTTCCGAGATAGGGATTTGTTTAATTTGGTCGGTTTCTTTTAAGAGGATAATTATATCTATTCCTGAGTGGATACTGCTTTCCCAGATAATTTGTTTGCAGGCATGACAGTTTGGTCCTGTAATAGCAGTAATCTCTTTTTCTCCATAAGTAGCAGCATTGCCCAATGCAACAGCTTCAGCGTGCATAGTGAGTGACATAATTTGAGTATGATAGGAAACACCTGGATAAAATTTACCGGTAGCAGTTAAGACAACAGAGGCGACTTTATTACCAACTGGGTAACTGTTTGGTAGGTATTCATTAACCATCTTAAACATTTTTTGGCAAATCTCGTTGGGGAGCTGATAAACTTTTAAGCCATTTTTTATTTTGTAATTCATATATTGAAGAGAGTTTGGGCGTTTTGGAAGATTTGATTAGCGGTTTCTTCAAAAGAGAGGTTTTTGAGATCGGCGATAAGTTCTGTGATTTCTTTGACAGAAGAGGGATCATTTCTTTGGCCGCGGATGGATTGGGGAGGGAGGAAAGGACAGTCAGTTTCGGTGAGGATTTTATCCAGGGGAGTCGATTTAACAATTTCTCGAAGGGATTCATTCTTAGGATAGGTGATTGTGCCAGAAAAAGACAGGTAATAGCTAAGATCTAGAGCTTTTTTAGCTTCAGTTTCGGTTCCAGAAAAGGTGTGGAATAAACCTTTAGTACCTGCCAGATCGTCGAAGATGTCATTCCAGGCGTCTCGACAGTGTATCAGCAGAGGAAGATCCAATTTTTTGGCGAGTTCAATTTGAGCTTTGAAAAGAGTTTTTTGGAGAGATTTGAGCTGGTCAGCTGACAGGCCAATATCGGTAAAATCTGAGTTTCCATGAAAGAAGTAGTCTAGACCACATTCACCAACAGCAATAACTTTTTGAGGGTTTTGATGATAGATTTCTTCAAGCTTTTCAGTAGCAGATTGGATTGTTGTATCAGTATTTTCTGAAAAGTTGTGAGCTTCATGTGGATGAAGACCAATAGATGAGTAAAATTTTACTTGGGAGTTTTCCATTTGGCTGGCAGTTTGGCTTGAATGGAGATCAACGCCAACATTAATAATGGTTGTAACGTCAGCACTAAGGCAGCTTGTAAGTACTTGATCAAAGTCTGCTTTAAATGAATCCCAATAGAGGTGTGCATGGGTGTCGATGAGCATGAGAGTAGTATATCGTATTTAGTATTTTGTATGTAGGGAGGGAAGAGGGGAGGTGAAAAATTCCCGAAGATGATCAAACTATATCAATGTCCTATAATTTTTAGCAGAGGATGTATAAAATTGCTAATTCGTGAAAAGGTCGCGTGAAAAAAGGGAAGTGGTGGGGAAGATGCGAGGGTAATGAACGCTCTCTCTTGGTATGTGGTATTTAGTATGTTGTATATAGGGAAAATACTGGTAATTTTTGCCAGGGAAGTGGTCGGAAAAATTTGAGGCTAAAAAGTTGGGGTTCTCTCCCCTTTTGGACTCCCCGGCTTTTTTTGAGAATTTTTGTTATAATTCCGGACATGGCTAATGGAATTGAACTAGAAGCTAGATTTTTACTGGTTCCCTCGCAGACTGATGAGATTTTAATTGATCAGTTCGTTGATTCTGGAGCAAAATATCTGGGGCATGTGATTTTAACCGATCTGATGTATATCACTTCTAAAGGAGGGTTTTCTGAGATGGTGCTTCGAGTCCGCGACGATGGATCAGCCGTAACTTTAACGAGAAAAATATTTGGAGCGGTTAGTTTAGCTACTTTAGAGGAAGAGTTGGAGATTCCGAGTGTTGAATACGCCGTTGATTTGCTAGAAAATGAGTTGGGTTACCACAGAACGGGAGTGCAGCAGCAATCGGTTCATAAATTTTTGTATGCAGAGGAGCAAACTGAAACAACAATTAGGAGATGGCCAGCTCCAAATGGAATTATACCAAGGTATGTTGAAGTTGAAGGTCCATCTGAGGAAGCGATTCGATCAACTGCGGGGCGTTTGGGTTTTGATTGGCAGGATGTTAAATTGGAGAGTCCAAGATGGATCTTAACTAATTATTTTGGTTTTCCAGTTAGAAGGTTTAAAAAATGTACTTTTGATGAGATTCTAGAAGCTGATTAATTTAAAATTCTCACCACTCCCCTTTTGGCATCAACTTCAATTAGATCACCATTTTTTAAAATTTGAGTAGCATTTTTAGTTCCGACAATGCAGGGGATTTTCATTTCTCTGGAGACAATTGCAGCGTGAGATAATACCCCACCTAGATCGGTAATAATTGCTTTGGCCTGTTTCATTAAAGGGATAAAATTTGGAGTAGTCATATCGGTGACTAGAATTGAGTTTTTATTTAACTGAGTACCATTTAATTCTTGGCTTAGAATGATTTGGACTGTCCCGGTAGCCTCTCCTGGAGATCCAATTTGACCTTTGACTACTTCCCTATCTGTTTGGCTGTGAGTAGGAGGGATGGAGAAATCTTGATAGAGATCGCCCAAGGTGCGGTTATAATCAGTAAACCAAAGTCCATATTCTTCGGTAGTCACCGCTTCGAAATAACCGTTCAAATAATAGTTAGTGAATTTAGCGTTGAGCTTTTCAATTAAAGTAGTTCTTTGATGAATATCTAAAACATGGAGAGTTTGGAGAATTTCCAGCAAAACTTTTTTAGGATCTTCAGGTAGATCTTTCGGCCAAGTTTGGTAATCATAAAAAAAGGTTTCTGGTTTACCTTCATCGTGAAAGCCGTGAGTTAATTGGTGATGGCGCCCTTGAATAATTTCGCCATAAATACCTCGAGGAGCGATGACAAAGATAGTGGAATAAATTGTGTTGTCAGAATGAGGAACAAAATAGGCTTTGTAGTTTTTAGGGTCAATTGATTGCTCATAAAACCAAACCATCGCTTTTTCAACTGTGTGTCCCCTCATCCGGAGCTTGGGGAGTTTTGGATCAAGTGGGACTAGGCGGAGAGCACAGAGGTCTTGGTTGTGGTCTTTATAAAATTCTTGAAAAACTGGGGTGTTTTCCACTAGGTCTATGGCTAGCATTTGGGTAGGTTTGTCATAGGGGAGATTAATAACTTTATTTAAAAACTCCAAGCGTTCTGGTTTTTGGTTATCTTCAAGACGAAGAGCTTCAGTATCTTTGTGCCCAGCTGCTTCAAACCATTCAGTTAAAGAGATTTGAGTTTTTAACAATTCAGTGATGTCAGCTTTTTGAGACATAAGGAGATGACTCTTGTTTACCACAAAGAAAGGGGAATTGTATAGAGTGTGTTTGACAAATTGGTTGGTTAAGATGAGTTGTTTTTAAAATTCTAAAAAGGTACCATCAATTAGTGGATACAACTAATAATATTATAAAGAAAATCCTGTTAATTACGGCGAGTGAAATTATTCTGCTATTGTTGATTGCGTCATTTTTCTATTTCAATCTTTCCACAACTAAGAGCAGTCCTACAGATAATAATTTGGGAGCGGTTTTAGCTCTCTTGTTCTTTGGTCGTGTTGCATCTTATGCAGTATTTTTATTCGGACTTATTGTAGCTTACCTGTGGATTAGAAATTCAGTTGGTAAAAGATTATTTTATTGCTTAGTAACTTTGCTAGTTAGTTTAGTGATTAATTTTTTTGTTTACCCTGTGATAAGTTTTGTAATTGGTCTGATTATAGGTGCCTAGAATTAAATCTTTTCTAGCATTGCTTGGTTGGCTATGAGATTCTTGGAAAGAGGGGAGAGCTGGATTTTATTTCTCCAGAGAACTGTTTTAAGATTTTGGCTGATGTTTCAGGGAGAAAGGGTTGCAAGTTAAAGGCCACTATTTGGATGACTTTTACCAGATCAGTTAAAACTTCTTTAGCCCTCTCCCCTTCTAATTCCCAGGGTTTATCCCGGTTTACTTTTTGATCGGCTTCGGTAATAGTTGTCCAGATCCACTTTAAGGCTTCACTAAATTTGAATTCTTGGAGATTCTTTTCAATGATCTCTTCAAAAACTTTTGGTGGTTCGGGGGCGGTTAAGTGATGATTTTCCGCAAGGCGAGCGACTCTGGCTACTAAATTACCTAGGCCGTTAGCCAAATCAGCATTGTAGACTTCCTCAAATCTTTCTGGATCAAAATCGCCGTCGCCATTTATAGGGATTTGCGAGAGCATGTAATATCTAATGGGTTCGAGTCCATACTTTTCAATGACCTCCTTTGGTTCTGGGGCATTGCCTAAAGATTTAGAAAATTTTTCGCCACCTTTAGCGTTAACAAAACCGTGAATTAAAATCTGCTTGGGTAGAGAGATTCCAGCTGACAGAAGCATCGCTGGCCAATAGACTGTGTGAAACCGGTTAATATCCTTGCCAATAACATGAAGATCAGCTGGCCACCACTTACTCCACTTCTCCTCGTTCCACCCAAAACCAATTCCAGTCATATAAATATTTAAGGCGTCAAACCAAACATAGATCTTTTGGGTATCATCTTCTGGAACAGGGACCCCCACTCCCCTGGCCCGTTCATTAGACCTGGAAATACTGAAATCTTCTAGCCCGGATTTGATGAAAGAGAGAGCCTCGGCTCTTTTGTTTTCGGGAGTGATTTTAAAATCTTCATTCTCGATTAATTTAATAAGTTGTGCTTGATACTTAGAAAGTTTAAAAAAATAGTTTTCTTCTTGAATTCGGTCGGGCTTTTTTTGATGGATAGGACAAAGACCATTGACTAACTCAGCCTCTGTCTTAAAAGATTCGCAGCCAACACAATACCAGCCTTCGTAGGACTTTTTATAAATATCGCCATTTTCTTGACAGAGCTTCCAGAGCTTTTGGACACCGGGCCAATGTTTTTCTTGATCAGAACCTCTTTGAAAAACGTCAAGATGGACGCCAACTAGCTCATAGGTATCTTTCCAGATTTGGGAATATTTATCTAAGTAGTCTTGAACTTCTAAGCCCTCTTTTTCAGCTGCTTGAACGTTCTTTAAAGCATTCTCGTCCGCGCCAGAGAGCAGGAGAGTCTCATCCCCTATTAAGTCGTGATACCGTTTGATAGTATCAGCTTGGAAGTATTCTAATGTATGCCCAATATGCGCCTTGCCGTTAACATAAGGGATGGCTGTGGTTAGGTAATATTTAGACATTTTTGACCTTTCTGAATTCGCCGCTTCGACGGTTAGGCATAAGTTTATTGATTTGGCGTTTGATTGTCAAACCACGGTTGGGGAGAAAGCGGTAGAGTAGGATGGTTAAGATGACTACAAAAAAGATGGTTACAATATTTAATTTGTCTAAAGACTGAAGAGTGGTGATGAACATCAGCCCTAGTCCAAAGGCGAAACTTCTCATGATATGGTTCAGGAGTAGGTTAATAATGCCTGTGAAAAGTAAAAGTAAAGGGATAAAGAGGCTGAGGATTTGAGTTATAGAAGCGGTTTCCCAAGTTTTGGGTGGGGGAGTGAAAAAAATAATGCAGCTTAAAATTCCAGCAAATAGAACGACAAAAAGCAGTCTGGTTAGAAATGACATATATAATATTGTAGCTTAATGTGGACAAGCCAGCCAGCTTGATTTATAATTCCAAAACTATGAGTTTGAGTCCGGATAGAATTATTGAGTTAGATAAGCAGTATCAGGGGTTGAGTACTCCTTTGGGTAGGATGGGAAATTTGTTTGAGAGATTGGAGCCAGCAGGTGAGGTTAATGGTTTAGAAACAAGGCGGAAGTTTCTAGAAAAACTAAAAGGTCAGTATGGGGAGATAGTAATTAGAAGGGACTCTGCGGATTGGGGCAAAGGTTCTGACCTAGCTTATGATGTAGGTTTAGCTGGCTTGCAGCTAACTTTTGCCAGAAGGTATTTTATGATAACTCTACATCAAGGGTTAGAGTTGAGGGTGGGAGATCAAAGTATAGGTGTTTTAAACTTAGATCCGGCTGATGGATTGCACATAAGCTTACCAGTTGCTTATAACCGAACCTCAGAATCTAAAAAGATAATAATAGACCGAGCCCTTAACTGGGTTAAATCAACAATTGATTATGGAATTGTAGTTGTTCCGCCGTTCAATTTCAGACTTAACTATTAATAACTTCAAAGGTGGAGCCGGAGGCGTTTTTGGAGACTTCAATGCGGGTGGGGAATTCAGCTTTTAGTTCTTCAATATGAGTAATGACTACTATCTTTTCAAAATCTGCTTTAATGGTGTCTAGAACTTCGACTAATCTGGCGCGGCCAGGAGCATCTTGAGTGCCAAAGCCTTCATCGATGACTAAGAATTGCAATTTTGCTCCAGCACGGTGAGCAAGTAGCTTGGAGATAGCTAGTCTGATTGCAAAATTAACCCGGAAAGTTTCTCCGCCAGAGTAGAGTTCATATGCCCGCTCCCCCATTTCATCAGAGATAACGATATCTAGAGTTTCGACTGTGGCGTGTTCTTTTTTTCCATCGAGTCCAGCCACTTTAGTTTTGGTTTCTTTTTGAGTATCTAATCTAATCTTCATCCGACCTTCGGTTAACTTATCAAGCAGGTTGTTAGACTCCTCTTCGATTTCGGGGATGGCGTTTTCGATGATCATCGCTTGAATGCCTTTTTTGCCAAAAGCGAGGGAGAGTTCCTCATAAATTTCTTTCTCTTTAGTTAATTTAGATTTTTCTGCATGTTTGGTTTTGAATAATTCTTCTAATTGTTTGGTGCGGGAGACTAGTTGATTGGCTTCTCCGTACTTTGAGCGAAGCTCCATAACTTTTTCTTGGAGTTCTTCATGAATTTGATTTTGAGCTTTTAATTGTTGTTCAATTTCAGATAATTTGGATAAGAAGATATTGAGTTGTTCCTCAAAATCGGCGGCTTTTTCTAATTCTTTTTGTTTAGACTCATAAATTTTTTCTAGATCGGTGACCGCTTCTGTGTGAGTTTTAACAGCGATTTCAGCTTGACTTAGTTTTAAATAGAGGTCTTTGTAGTGGTCTAGAGAGATTAGTTCTGTGGAGATAGTGGAGTAATCTTTGGTGGCCTCCTCTAAAATTTTAACCTCCGCTCCCTTTTTCTCAGCCTGAGCGATTTCTGGAAGGATGATAGACTGGTATTTTTTAAGGGTAGTTTCTAGGGTTGTTAACTCCTGTTGGTTTCTAGCGATGAGGGATGAATTATGAGTAATGAGTTCCTTATTTTTACCCTCGCCAATAGGTTGGTTGCAAGTAGGGCAGATGGTTTTTTGATTTTTCAGTTGATCGATCTGATGCTTGTGGGTTTCACTTTCTGTAGTTAGAGCTTTAATTTTCAATTCAACTTCAGAGATAGCGTCTTTGCGTTTGTTTTCTCTGTCGCTGATAATTTTTTCGATCTGAACTAATTCATCTTTAGCTTTTATCAAATCAGAGCGCTTTTGTTCTAATTGTTGTTTTTGAGTTTGGAGTAGTTCAATTTTTTCGTAGTTGGTTTCAATTTCAGTTTTCTGATCAAGGATCTGCTGAAAATCCAGTTGGGCTTGTTTTTTAAGATCAATCTGGGACTTTAGGGAGGTGAGTTCATCTTTGATATTTTGATAGCGCTCTTTTTGTGCCTCTAGACTTTGGACTTTGGTGTGAATAATTTGTTTTTCATCCTCTATGGTTTTAATTAACTTTTCCAGATCTTTGAGCTGCTCTCCAGCTTCTTCGCCTTGCTTCCTAATCTCTGAAAGGTTTTTTTCGCGTTCTTCTTTTTGAGAGAGCTCAGCTTCAATTTCTAAGACTTGGTATTCTAATAGTTGCAGTTTAGTTTGAAGATCTTTGGCCTGGTCTTTAGCTTTTTCTTCTAGTTTATCATAGTGATCCAGACCTAAAATGTCTGCCAAAATTCTTTTCCGGTCAGTTGGACCTTTAGTAGTAAATTCATCAGCATGACCTTGGCGGATAAAAGAGGAGTTGGTAAAAGTTTCATAGGTTAGGTGGAGGGTATCAATTATTTTTTGTTGAGTAGCTTTGATGGTGCCTTCAGTTAAGTTGTGAGAGTTTGACCAAACTTCTAGGGCGGTATTGCCGCCGCCCTTTTTAGTGCGGGCTCTTTTGATGGTGTATTCATGGCCATCTAAATCAAAAGAAAATTCCACAAACATTTTTTCGCTACCTAGTCTAATTAACCCATCTGCTGAATCTCCAGCGCGTGAGGCGCCCCAAACACACCAAGTGATGGCATCAAGAAGTGAAGACTTGCCTGCACCGTTGTGTCCAGAGATGGCCGCCATATGAAAGCTGGTAAAATCCAACTCTGGTACGTTCTCACCATAGCTAGTGAAGTTTTGTAGTTTTAATTTAAGGGGGATCATAGATTATTCAATGATGATGTTGAAACTTTTTAAAAGCGAGAGAGCTTCTGGAACTGAAAATTTAGCCTTTTTGATTTTACTGGCATTAACATCAATAAAATAGTTTTTGGCTTGCCTAAAATCAGCCTCAGTTAGATTAGTTTTAAAAAACTTGCTGTTTTCTAAATCGGTGTTGGTAAAAATACTTTTGTTTAAATCAGCTTCTGTAAAATCAACTTCTTTGGCCTCACAATCAGTGATTTTAGTTTGGGGTATTTTAAGCCCGGTAAAGTTAGAATAATTGATTTGAGAATGATTAAATTCTAAATCATGCAAATTAGAAGCTTTGGTCCAGTCAAATCCAACCACTTTACAATTTACAAATTTAATCTCTCCAAAGTTACAATTTATTGGATCGATGGCACTTAAAACACAGTTATTAAAGGTGCAGTTAATAAATTTGCACTTAATGAACTTGCATTTAATAAAACTACAATTTTCAAATTGACAATCCTCAAATTCAATTTCTTCAATGACTCCTTCAGAGATAGAAAGAGAGGAAATTTTTTCTTGATAATAAGTTTTTTTAAGTAAATTATTTGTCATTGGCTAAAAATTTCTGTAAAGATTTGGTGATAACCTGCATGTCTGCTAATTCATGCTGGGTTAGTTTGTCGATGTCTTCCCAATAAAGATGGTGTTGGTTGTCTAATACTTTTTCAGGGATTGAACCTTCCCATTTAGTTATTAAAAAAGGGAAGAGTGTTTTACCGTCTTTACTTGTATGGCCTTCTAATAGGAATTGAGAGAAGGTAGTTGGCTTAACTCCTAGCTCTTCTTGAGATTCTCTCATTAAGGTTTGAAGAGGAGTTTCTCCATCCTCCATAGTGCCTGATGTAAAAGTGGGTAAAGGACTATAGGGATCATTCTCGCTCTTTTTTTCCAAGAGGGCTTGGTTATTTTGGACAAAAATCATGACTACTGATGGCTTTTTCATTATTAGTACTTGAGTTTATCATACCAAAGAAAAAGCGAATAGAGGTTGAAAAAGTGTGGTATTATGTGAGCCTTAAGCTGCCTAAAGCTTATGAAGTTTTATAAGTTAAATAGATCGCAGATTGAAAAATTGTCGGATATTTCATCGGATGTTGGGTTAGTGGCAATAGCGTCTGTTTCTATCCCTTCTTTGTTTGACAAGTTCAGTCTAGTTTTAGTACTATTTGGAATAGTAACAGCCCTCAGTTTTTGGATATTTAGTTTAATGCTTAGGAGAAAATTAAAATGACAGATGGTTTATTAATGTTTTTAATTTTAGCAATTTTGTTACTAGCTTTAGTGCTGGTAGCACTTCCTACTTTGTGGGATAGAAAAAAGAAATGAGCCAGGTGATGTCTTTCAAAGAAAAGGATTAGAAAGATTTGATTGCTTCGAGAAGCTTGTCTACACCGTCAATACTTCTTTCAACTAAGATGTCCCCATATAATACTCTTTCGTCTGAAGAGAAGGCGATAATCCTGATGTTGGGATCCTGTTGTCTTAAAGCTGTGGTTACTCTGCTACCATCGAGGAGTCTGTGATCTTCAAAGATTCTCGTGGTTGAACTAGGTTCAAGGATATCAGCTAAGATTGCAACTTGGACCCCTAGGGCTTTGGCTAATTTTGTACCCTCCATTGCAGTATCCAGGTCGCCAGCTTCATAGACAACGCTGTGACCAGCTTCAGTAAAAAATTTACGTAATTGTCTTCGGAGAGTTTCATTCTCTTCAGTCAGAAACAGTTTAGCCTCTTCAACCATATTAAGGGAATAATATTCTTGTCCTATAGATTTGTCAATAGTAATCGGTTTTTTGGGAGGAGTCACTGTCTAATAATTTAGCTGCATAAGATTCGAGTTCTTTTTGTTTTTCAGGGGTGAATTTTTTGGAAGTGAAATAAGTTTTTAAAGCTTCGATTGGGGTTAGACGCTCGACTGTTTCTGCGCCTTCAACTCTCTCCCGGTGGATTCTTTCGATGTTTCTAGAGATGCCGGCGAGAAGATGAGCATCTGATAGAGATTTTTTGATCTTATCCATCTCAATTTCGCCTTCGCAGGCAGCAGGGATATTAATGGTAACCCGGACAATTTTTTCTTTGACATCGTGTTTTTTTATTTCACCTAAAATAATTTGAGTGAGGTCTTTATCAGCTGCTTTTAGATTAATAGTGATGGTGAGAAATTCGCGGCAATTGGTGGAGAGGAATTGATAGGAGGACTTTGGGGAGTGAGGAAGGTTAGGGGAGTTGGGGAGTTCTACTAAAATTAGGCCTTTGTCTTCTTTTTCTTCGCCAAAGTCGATGCGGTGAGGGGAGCCAGCGTAAACTACAAGTGGGTCAGTTGATAAGACTTGGTGTTTGTGGATATGGCCTAGGGCGACATAGTTTAAGCGGCGGTCTTGTAAAAGTGACAGGGGAATGGTGACGTCATTGGCGATTGCTAATCCTTTTTCGCTTCCGTATTCAGCGCCTTCAACTTCGCAGTGTGACAAAAGAATAGCAGGGGAGTCAGGTTTAATTTTTTCATATAAAAGATTGAGCCTCTCCCCTACTACTTTGTAATCATTTTTGTGGAGCCAAGGGAGAGTAATAATTTGTAGATTACCAGATTTAGTATCAATATTTAAAAATTCAATATCACGGCTGACCCAAACATTTTCAATTTCTAGCGCTGAATAAATATCCAAAGTGTTGGCGCGGCCCTCAGCATTGGGGGTGTCATGGTTGCCGACAACTAAAATAACAGGAATGTTGCTTTTGGCAAGACGTTTAATTCTTTCTCCAAAACCTCTTTGCTGAGTTGGGTTAGGGTCACGGGTTTTATAAGCATCTCCTGCAAAAACAACTGCATCCACTCCCCTTTCAATGGCAGTATCAACTATAAAATCAAAGGTGTTTAAAAAATCAGTTAGTCTGGAAGAAAGTCCAGTTTTGGGATCCAACTTAGAATAGTTCTCCATCCCGATATGAATATCTGAAAAATGCAGCAGTTTCATTGCAACCCTGAGTCTAACACATCTAGAAATAAGCGAACAGGTATTGACAGAGTGGGTTTGTGGGTTATATTTATAGTTAATGGTTGGCGATCGGTCATATGAATTTTATCATGATAAAGCCTGGGAACTCATAATGGGGGCAAAAAAAGATAACGATTTAGGAGATTTAATTTCTGCTCAACGTTCTTATGCTTTGGCAGGTCAGGTGGAGGAGATAGGTTTTAGTTTTTTACCTCCTGAAGATGAAGCCAGACGAATTGCTGCCGGAAAAAACATTATTGCTCTTTATGCCAGAGGAGGAAATTTTTTAAGATTAATATCGGTATATCATGGGCTTTTATCCGGACTTAATTGGTCTGATGAACAAAGATCAGAGATGGAAGAGATACTTAGGTGGGTTTATCAGGGAATTGATAATTCGACAGTTGCTTTAGTGTTAAGAAGTTGATTTGTAGAAATTAAAATTGCCTTCTTTTTTGTAAGGTGACCAGTTTTTGAAGTGATAGGTTTGAGTGATGACGATGGCGCCTGGTTTTAATTCTTTTTGAAGCTTTTTTTCTAAACGGTTGACAGCTTTGTTTAAGAGATAAATGTAGACTACATCTGCTGGGTAATAATTGCGGTCAAAAATATTGCCGTGATAAAAGTGAGCGTTTTGGAGTTTTAATTTTCTGGCTTGATGTCTGGAGTACCAAACTCGGAGCCAAGATTGTTCAATTCCATAAGAGATGGCACCAAGTTTAGCGGCGGCAAGGACTACTCTGCCATCACCAGAGCCTAATTCATAAAAGTTTTTGCTCTGACCAACCCGGGCGAGCTTTAAAACTTGGGTAATTAAATCCAGTTTAGTTGGGACATAAGGAGCATCAGATCCAGCAAACCAGGAGAGTCCTAAAAATCCCAGAGGGAGAAGAATTAAAACAAAAATAAGCAGAGGATCGATCATCTTTATTTTTTACCTAGTAATTTAAGTAGAAAAAGCTTGATTGGCATGACTTTATCAATGCTGGTAAAAGCCCAGTAAAGCGGATCATTAAAAACTAAATCAAAGGTGCCGATATATTCAGTTAGTTTGGCACCATAACCTTTTTTGAAATTATGGAAGCCGATCCAAGGATCCTTTGGATTTGGATCTGGACCAAGTGCTCCCCACATATCAAATTTGGTAAGCCCTAAGCGTTTACCAACTTTAATTGCTTCCCAAGCGACCAAATTGCTGGCCATGACTTCTTTGTGGAGATTAGACGAAGCGCCATAAGGATAGTAGAGAGTGTCTTTGAAGTTAAAAAGCATCCAAGCCGAAAGCGGTTCATCCTGATAAAAACCAATTACAACTCTAGCCATATTGGCATCTCTTAAAGTTTTCCAAACCTGTCGGTGGTAGTGTTCATTGTGAGACTGAAAGTTTTGTCTTTTGGTTGTTTCAAAGTGGAGTTTTAAAAAGATTTCAAAACCTTTGTCATCAGTCCGTTCTTCCACTGTGACTCCCCTTTTTTCAGCTAGGCGGGTGTTATAGCGGGTTTTTTGGTGCATATTTTTAAGGAGATCTTCTTCTGTGGGAGTTAAATCGAGGACAAAATTATACTTGGTAAACAAAGGTTTGGGAGATGGTTGAAAGGTGGGGTAGATTGAGTAAATGGGGGTGGAGGATTCAATATTTGGTTCAACTTTAATAAAAGCCGTATGATGTTCGGGTCCGATTTGTTCAAGTGCCTCTGCAAGCTCTTTGTTAGGTAGTGGACCTTTAGGGAGATAACCGACAAACTGTTTGGTAAAAGGGATTTGATGTAAAGTTAACTGAAAGGCGGTTATGAGTCTCTCACCCTCGTAGATGCCATAACGGAGCAATGGTGTTCCTAGGTTTTTGCGGAACTCTCCCCACTCAAATGACTGCATGACATGAGTAACTACATTATTATAGTTGTCCTTTTGATCGTCCGTAATTGGTTTAATATTCATGATCTTATTATATTGTCAAAGAGTGAGTTTTACGAGAAGGGAATTAAATTAGAAGACTCGCTGTTGACAAGCTGATAAAAATTTACTATAGTACGCAACAATAAATATATGGAACGACGAGACCTTCTAATTACCGGTTTGGCATTGTTACTTATCTTGGGTATTATTGGTGGAACTGTTTTTTATCTGTTTCATCTTTTTCAAAAACCGAAGATCAGTTCTTTAAATAACCGCTCAGCAGTACCACTCGCGAGCACAGCAACTTTACCAACTAACCGGGCTGTGGCAAGTACTGCGCCAGCTCAAAATGGTAATCAAGGAAATAACACAGCTGCAATTGCGGATCCAAACTTTAAGACTTATTCAGGCGCTGGATTTAGCTTGAAGTATCCCAAAAGTTGGGGGTTACTAACTTGTTCAAACTCACAAAACTTTGAACTTGATCCCACTAATGGTTCCGATCAACTGAATGTTCCCTGCGATTATGCATTAAAGCCAGTCTCTGTTTTGGTGAACAGTAATGATTGTACTGGAACCCCAATTACTTTGGGCGCGAACGCATTTTTAAAGACCAAAACTACTACACCTGAAGGAGATGCTAAATATAGCTGGTGCACAAAAAGCAGTGTTCCTAATTTGAATGTGACACACCGGGTTTCTCCACAAACCGCTCGGGGGTACAGCAACTCTGACTACTCAAGTCAAATAGAAGAGATGCTAAAAACTGTTAGGTTTGGCGGAGCTTCCTAAGACTCTTTTTATCTGTTAAACTATTCTTAATGCAGAAAGGGATTGCTAATTTAGTTTTGTTAATTGGGGTGATTCTGATTGGGGTACTAGTTTATGGAACTTTTCATATTGAAGACATTAGAAGGTTTGAATTAAAGTTTCCCAAGGCAACCTCCGCTCCAACTCAAACTGTTAATCCGACAATTTCTAAGCCATCCCCTACTCCTCAAGATGAGACAGCAAATTGGCAGACATATCTAAACCAGGAAGGTGGTTATTCGGTGAAATATCCACCCGATTATATAGTAGAGACTGCTAATATATCTAATAATTTACCTCAGACAAGTGTAACTATTATCCCAAAGAACTATACAACGCTAAGAAAAGATCAGTTTTTAGGAGGGATTGGAGTAGATAAACAACCAGCCAAGCTGCCTTTAAATATAGCGGTAGAGGATTATTTAAATAAATATTATTCAGATGGTTGTTGTAATGTAGTTTTTAAATCCGCTCACATGGCTAAATTAGGAGATGTAGATGTATATCAAATTTTAACTGCGGACGATCCGGTAAAACCGGCTATAATTTATGTGGAGCTGGATAGGTATTTGTATGTCTTTACGTTTCAAACTGGAGGTGGTCCTCGACCGTCAGCCTCTCAAGCTAGAAACTATCAGGATTACGAAAAAATTATTTCGACCTTTAAGGCTGTTTCTACCTCAGTTTCTGCTGATGAAAAAGCGAGGATTGATATTTGGATTTCAAGAAATAGTCTAAACCAGTATGGGGATCTTCAAGATACTGTTTATGCTGGTGGGACACCTTTGTTTGATGAAACAACAGGGGAGATGATGGACCGTTATGAGTATATTGTTAAAAGACATCCAGGTAAACCTTGGAATCAATGATATACTTAAGTAGATGCAGCGAGGAAATATTGCCCTAATCCTACTGGTAGCTTTTTTATTAATTGGAATTCTGGTGGGTGGGTTGATTTTTTACCAAAGCCAGAAAAAAACTCCCCTAGTTATTAATCAAAAAGTTTTGACTACCCCGGTTCCAACTCCTTTGGTACTAACTTATTTAGACAGTACTTTTGGATTTAAATTTTCTTACCCAGCTTTGCTGATAGTTAAGTCTGATTCGGAATCAGATTATAATTTGAGAAATGGGGGAGACGCTAGGAAAGATTTTAACAGTTATGTTCAATATGAACCTCCTCAAATAGCGAGCGCAAGTGCTGTGGTGGCTAAAACCCAAAAGTTGAATAATGCACCATTTCTAATCTGGATATTTGAGAACCCTTTAAACTTAAATGAGATGGCTTGGTTTGAAAAATATTGGTATTACCCTTTTTTATGGGGTCAGTTTGAGACAGCAGAAAAAGCTAAATTGGCTCCTAGTAAAGAGGTTTCAATTGATCAGGGGTTGGTTAAATATGGTGAGGTAGCCTATCAAGCAGGTTCTCCAAAATATTATTTAATCCCCAAAGACCAAAAGATGATTTTAATTAGAGTTTTAGAGGGTGAAGAGGGCGCGAAAATTTTAAAAACATTTAGTGCTTCAGCAAATTAATTATTCTAGGTAGATGTCAATGAAATGGGCGGACCAGCCAGCAGTTCTGGCGTCATCGAAACCTAGGTCAATGATATCGCCTTTAATCGCTCCGCCAGTGTCTCCGGCGATTGCTTGGCCATAGCCAGGGATGTAAAGTTGGCTTCTCATTTTAATGACAGATGGGTCAACCGCGATAACTCCTTTACCTTGTCTCATGCCAATGGCAGTCCACTCGTTGCAACCTGGACAATGAGAATCATAATGAGTTGCCCAAACCCGCATCTTCTTCCAGTATTTAATTTCTCCATTTGGAGTGGACAGAGTGCGCCAGACGATTTTGGTACCCTTGGAGATTATTTTATCTTTTGGAGGTACAAAATCAGTCGAGACATTTTCTCTGGAATATTCCTCCCCTTCATAAAGGGTGATCTTAATGACTTTGGTGCGATGACCGTCTTGACCTTCTTCAAGAACTGAATCTTCACCAATTTCTTTTTCAGGATCATCTTTATAGATAGTTTGGCGCTCAATTTTGACTGTTTCAGACTCTAGTTTTGTTTCAAAACGGGAGGTGGTGTGAAGTGGTTGGGGAGCGTCTAAAACTTCGTTGATTGTTGGAGTTTGCGCTTCAGCTGAGGAGGATGGTACTGTGAGAATGGAAGCAAGGAGAGCTATAACGATTATTCCAGATAGTACTATATATTTATCCATAATACCAAAGCTCAAAGTTCAAATATCAAATCAATGTCGAGTTTTAGAATTTGTAATTTTGAATTCATTTGTAATTTGGTATTTGTAATTTGTAATTTTAAAAGTTGAGCCAGTCGTCTTCGTCGACTTGGCTGACGTCGTCACTGAAGGTGGGTTTGTCTTCGAGACGGTCAGAGTATTTACTATTTGAATCTAGCAGATTTTCGGGTATCGATGCAATAAAGCGGGAGACTAAATTATTAGAGCGGGTGCCGAAATAAAGCCGGGAGCGGGTGTAGGTTAAGTAGAGGCGGTCTTTAGCCCTGGTGATGCCGACATAAGCGAGGCGGCGTTCTTCTTCCATCTCATTTGGGTTTAGCATTGATCTTGAATGGGGGAAGAGCCCTTCTTCCATTCCAACTAAAAAGACCACTGGAAACTCCAGGCCTTTGGAGGCATGGATAGTCATTAGGGTGACAGCTTCTTGTGACTGTTCGGATTTGCCATCTGGCATGTTGTCGCCTTGGACCAAAGAGACATTTTCTAAAAATGAAACTAAATCAGGAAACTCTTCAGCAACTGAGCGGAGCTCTTTAACGTTTTCAACGCGGTTTTTACCGGCATCGGTACCATCATCTAAATAAGCGAGGTAACCGGTTTTGATCAAGACGTTGTCTAATAGTTCTAGGGTAGTATAATCACTGGTTTTGCCACTGACCTCCCCAATGTATTCAAAAAATTTTTGGGCTCTCCCCTTGCCGATTTTTTCAACTCTTTTTTTGGCGATTGAATCGCTGGGATTTTGGAGCAATTTTAAATAAGAGAGGACGTCTTTGATCTCTTTTCGGGCATAAAATTGAACGCCACCAAAAAGTTTGTATGGCACTCCAGATTTGAGGAAAGCTTCCTCGAGACTTCTGGATTGAGCATTGGTTCGGTAGAGGATAGCAAAGTCTGAAAGGGTAAGTTTGGTAGACTCGGGGGTCCTGTCGGCTAACAGCCCCATCCGACCTCCTCGTTCCGTTAGCACTCCACTGCGGGGGCTCGATGGGGCGCCCCGTTTGCCGTCACCCTCCTCGCCTAACCTAAGTTTTTCTGCGTCACCCAAAATTGAACCACTTGAGGCCATTCTCAATATTTGATCGATTAGGAAAAGAGCTTCTTCGACCTCATTTCGGGCTTGGAAGATGGTGATTTTGGGGCCCTCTTTTTTATCGGTCCAGAGTTTTAAAATTGGATGGCTAGTATTTTCGGAGATAACAGCTTGGGCGGCATCAAGGATAACTTGAGTTGAACGGTAGTTTTGTTCCAAATTAAAAACTTTAGTTTCTGGGTAGTCTTTTTCAAAGTTGACGATGTTCCGGAAGTCGGCGCCACGGAAGCCATAGATGGCCTGGGAGGCGTCTCCAACCACGCAGATGTTCCGGTAGCGTTTAGCTAGGAGTTTAATGAGTTGATATTGGGCAGCGTTAGTATCTTGATACTCATCAACTAAAATATATTTAAATTGTTGTTGGTAGCGGGAGAGCACTGGAGGTTGTGATTGAAAGAGACGGATTGTTTCCATAAGCAAGTCATCGAAGTCGAGCGCCCAGTTTTGGCGCAGAATTTTTTGATATTCAATATAAACTTTGGCGACAGTTTCTTGAAAATAACCTCTCGCGTACTGCGGATATTCCATTTCAGAGATGACCTCATTTTTGGCTCCAGAGATAGTATTTCGAACGGCATTGGGATTAATTTTTTGAGTAGCTAAATTTAATTTAGCCATGGCCTGCTTGATAGCATCGAGAGCATCGCTTTCGTCATAAATTGAAAAGCCGGGGTTGAGGCCAGCGTTGTGGGCTTCTTTGCGTAGGATTTTAGCGCAGATGGAGTGAAAGGTGCCCATTAGGGGTTGGTTCGAGCTTTTACCTAGGAGTTGTAAAATCCGCTCGCGCATCTCCCCTGCCGCTTTGTTGGTAAAAGTAACAACTAAAATATTATCTGGGGAGATTTGATGCTGGGAAATTAAATAGGCGACCCGGTAAGTTAAAACTCTAGTTTTGCCAGAGCCAGCACCAGCTAAAACTAAAACTGGACCTTCAGTGGCTTTAGCAGCTTCTTGTTGAATGGGGTTTAAATCCTCTAAATTAACACTGGGCATAACTGTTGGCTATCTTATCATTTATAGACAAGTTAGGCAAAGTGAGCTTGACATGAGCCTATAAAGGTATTAATATTCAGATTATGTCAGAAGCAGAGCAAGTAAGATATACGCCAGATGAGATTCGCGCAATTAGAGATGAGGCGTGGTTGGCGACAGAGGGCGGTAGGACAAAAGGGACTTATCGAACTAGAAGTGGAGAGGAAAGATTGGTTGAAGAGGCATTAGCTGCGTATGAAGAAGCTCTTGGAATTCCCCGGGTAGATTTAATCAGTCAGCGGGGATTGTTTGCGAATAGAAGTGCGATGGAGTGGCATTTTAGTAGAGGTCATTATGGAGGTTCAACTTTAGAGACTACTTATAGATTGGCGGGAATGTATGGTGTGGCGAGTGGGCATCAAACTCTGGCGATAGCTGAACAAGAAGCTATTGATAAAGCAATGGGCAAAAAAGTTCTAGACTCAACAAATTCGGTCAGCTTATTCTAGTATTTTTGAAGTAGTTTTAAAACTGCGTACTCTTCTTTTTTTAAGTCTTTGGGGGTTTTGCTTAGCTTGAAAATTTCTTCGAAGTGGGGGATTAAAATTTTGTTTTGATAGGAGTCGATGATGGTGGGATGAATATAATAGTTGCGGCAAACTGTGGGGGTGTTTCTGAGATGATTGGAGACAACTTTAACGGTTTGAATAATATTTTGGTTGGCGATATCATCTGTTTGAAAGTCTCCGAAGTGATAAAGAGTGTCGCCAGATAAAACTGTGGCACCCCAAGTCCGGAAGTCTTTAGCAGTTACATCTTCACCGGTTAAAGACTTTAAATAATCGTTCACATCAGCTGAGTCGATGGTATGGCGGATGTTGTCATCATCTAGATACTGAAAGATCTCATAACCTGGGAGTTCGATTAGCTCTTTGATAATTTTAGCGATTTTGGGATGAGTAATTGAAACTGAATGGTGGATGCCGCTTTTACCTTTGAATTCAAATTTGATCTTTTGGCCTCTGACAAAAACATGACGGTTGCGCAAAGTGGTTAAACCATAGGAGCTGTTCTCTTTGGCGTATTCATCATTACCAACCCGGATAAAAGTGTGTTCAAGGAGCCAGATGATGGTAGCGGTTAATTGTTTTTTACCTAGATCTGATTGGTTCATATCTGAGGCGACTTTCTGGCGGATCTCCGGTAAGACTTGACCAAAAAAAGTCATTTTGTCGAACTTTTTTTGTTGAGTGCGGAGAATCCATTCTGGGTGATAGATATATTGCTTGCGGCCTTTTTCGTCAAAGCCGATGGCTTGCAGGTAACCCGCGCGGGAAGGGGAGATCCAAACATTTTTCCAAGCTGGTGGGATGGTGAGCTTATTAATCCGGTCATTGGTGTGAGCGCTGCCAATAACCTTGCCATCCGCGTCATGGTATTTAAAGCTTTTGCCATTTTTTTTGCGGGAGTAACCGGGGTTAGTATCGGGGATGTAGCGTAACTTAACTTGGTTGAGTTGGTTGATGAGATCGCTTAAATCGGGTGCAGGCATTAGTTTCATTATATATTAATAATGTAGTTTTGTAATGATATCTTGACCGCAAAATTGACCGGTGGTAATATCAATTTCCTATGGCAAAGGTCAAACTAGTCGATTATTGGGCTCCTTGGTGTGGACCATGTAAGATGATGGAACCAATTTTGCATGAGTTGCAAAAAGAGATGGGAGATAATTTGGAGATTGAAGAGATTAATGTTGATGAACACCCAGATAAAGCTTCTTCGGAGGGGGTGATGAGCATTCCGACTTATGTGGTAGTCAGGGATGGTAAGGAAGTGGGTAGAAAAGTTGGATTTACTCCCAAAGCTGATATGGCAAAACTACTGGCTGCATGAGCAATTTTAAAGACCGGGTTATTGAGATTATTAAAAAAATTCCCAGAGGTAGAGTGACTAATTACGGTACGGTTGCTGTTTTGGCTGGTTTGCCCCGAGGAGCTAGGCTCGTTGGAGGAGTACTTCATTTTAACGAAGCGGTTGATGTTCCTTGGCAGAGAATTATTAATAGACACGGATTTATATCAACTAAATGTTTAGAACATCCCAAAGAACTGCAAAAAGCATTGCTTCTCCAAGAAGGCGTAGAAGTATCTGATGATTTCATGATAGACTTGGAGAAGTATGGGTGGTGGGGAGAAAAATCTTTGGATTATAGCTAATTGGAAATCAAATAAATCAATTGCAGAGGCATTGGAGTGGGTATCTCTGGTGGGTTCAAAGGTGCTAGCCAGTGAAGAAGTGAAAGTGGTAGTTTGCCCAGAGTTTAGTGCAGTTGAGGAAGTTAAAAAGGCGGTTCTGGTGGGGAATTATTCACTCCTGGTTGGGGTGCAGGATCTATCGCCTTTTCCACCGGGTGCTTTTACTGGTGAGGAATCTGGTCAGGATTTAAAACAGTTTGCATCGGTGGTGATTATTGGACACTCGGAGAGGCGAAAAAACTTTGGTGAAACTGATGAGATGGTGGCAGAGAAAGTTAAAAGATCATTGGAGGTAGGGATGACGCCTTTGGTTTGTGTTCAGGGAAAGGAGACGCCGGTTCCGGAGGGATGCAACCTAGTGGCTTTTGAGCCAGTTGAGGCGATTGGAACTGGGCATCCGGATACTCCCGGGGATGCGAATGAGGTAGCCCAATTTTTAAAAGATAAATATGGGGAGAGACTGGAAGTTTTATATGGGGGGAGTGTAATTCCGGAGAACGCAGAGGCTTTTACAAAGCAGGAAAACATCAGCGGTTTGTTGGTTGGAGGGGCGTCGCTTTCTGCCGAGCAGTTTTTGGCGATCATTGAAAATGTAACCAGGTGAGCCTTGAATGAAGAAAAATGGATCAAAACTTGAGGATAAAAAAATCAAAGGGTTGGAAAAGATACTGGCCGGTTTGGTTGCTTTTGGGAACTATAGTGGTGATTGTTTTGGCTTGGTTGCTTTTTTCGTCTAGTTCGAGTGCTTTTAATTTTGGTTTTCCGGGTCGTCTGAGCTCAATTAAATCTAGCGATGACCGGGTGAATATTTTGCTTTTAGGAAATGGAGGCGGAAAACATGATGGTCCAGATTTAACTGATTCAATTATTGTGGCCTCTTTAAATTTAAAAACCAACCGGGTGGCTTTGATCTCGATTCCGCGTGATCTTTGGTTAGATTCGATTAAATCCAAGGTAAACACAGCTTACGTTTTAGGGGAGAAAAAGGGGAATGGTTTAAAGTTTGCCGAAGACAAGATTGATGATATTTTAGGGATTCCAATTCATTATGGAGTGAGGTTGGATTTTAATGGTTTTTCTAAAGCGGTTGATTTGGTGGAGGGGATTGATGTTGATGTGCCTCACACCTTTGATGATTTTATGTATCCGATCGCTGGGAAAGAAGATGATCTGTGTGGATATAGTGAAAAAGAGGTTGATGTTAGCGAGGATCAGGCTAAGCAACTAAATATTAAATCAGGTAAACAAAAGATATTTTTTGATCCAGCTGGAAAAATTGCTACTGATTCGGCTAATTTCGATTTTGCCTGCCGGTTTGAACATATTCATTTTAACAAAGGTGTTTCTCATATGGATGGGGAAACGGCATTGAAGTTTGTGAGATCTAGACATGCCTTTGGGGTTGAGGGCTCTGACTTTGCCCGTTCGCATAGGCAACAGTTGGTGATCCAGGCTTTTAGAGAAAAAGCTTTGTCCTTGCAAACTTTGATTAATCCGGTCAAAATTGCTGGGCTTTTTGGAACTTTTGGAGATAGTTTTGAAACAGATATTCCCAGTTCTAATTTCTTAGAATTTTATAACTTGACTAAAAAAATTGAAGAGACGGATAGTTATGTACTGGGTGATTTAGGAGATGGAAAGTCGCTATTTACCAATCCGCCCCCATCTGATTATGGTGGGGCCTGGGTTTTGGTTCCTCAAAGTAATAACTTTTCTGAAGTGATGCAATTTGTTAAAGATGCACTGAATGATAACTTGAATATTAGTAGCCCAACTCCGGTGGGTACTCCAGCAAAGGTTAAATAAGATGCAGCTATTTATTCTTCATGGGCCAGGTCTAGTGACACTGCGAAGCCGATTGATGGCGATTAAAAAACAATATGAAGGGGCGTTAATTAGTGAGTATGCCGGACCTGATTTAGAATTTTCCCAGTTGCTGGTTGAGATGGGTAGTTTGGGGCTTTTTTCACCGACCCGTTTGATTATTATTTCGAGTCCAGATACGGATTTGGATTTGGAGAAGTTACCAAATACCGAAAACTTGGGACTGGTGATAACTTTTCCTAAAACTATCCCCAGCAACAGTAAATTTTTAAAAGCAGCGACGGCTCGATCGGCGCAGATAATGCAATTTTCTGAGGCAGAAGAGATCTCGGTATTTCCTTTTTTAGATGCTTTAGCTGAAAAAAAATCCGCGGCTTTTGAACAACTCCAAAAGTTATTAAAAGAATATGGTAGTCAGTATATTTTAACGATGATCTTTTATTCTCTCCGGAAATTTGTTTTACCTTCGCACAATTTACCGCCTTTTATTTTGAAGAAGCACCAATTTCAGGCCCGCAACTTCCCCTTGCCCCGGATTAAACTGCTTTATTTTCAAACTATCGAAACAGATTATAAAATAAAGTTAGGGTTAATTGATGAGATGAATGGACTGACAATGCTGACTGAAAATTTTTTAAAAAGTTAATTTATGATCAAGGGTTTAATTTTTTGGGGGTTGGTCACTTTGACATTAGTATTGGGGGTTAAGATAATCTTTTTTACTACTCCTTGTGATCAACCAGTTACCTATCACATTGGTTCGATTGATGCCCGCTTTAAGTTAGATAAAGTGGGGCTGAAAGATGATTTAGCGCGCGCGAGTACTATTTGGAAAGAGGCTTGGGGAAAGGAGCTGTTTGTTTATAACGAAGACCTGGATGGAGTGGTGGTGGATTTAGTGTTTGATCAGCGGGCGAATTTAAACAGTCAAATTAATCAGCTACAAGACAAGCTATCTGAAGAAAAAACTAACATCAGGCCGGAGATTAGCGATTTTGAAAAAAGATCAACGGAGTTTAAACTTAAGCTTCAGGCATTAAATGAGGAGATCAGTCAATGGAATGCTAGGGGTGGAGCGCCTGAGGGGGTTTTTGAATCGTTGACTAAAAGGCAGCAAGAGCTGAAGCAAGAAGCTGATCAGCTGAATGCGGAGGCGGGTAGTTTGAATCAGACGACCAGCGATTATAACGCTCAAATTGATCAACTTCATCAAAAAGTTGGAACTTTAAATGCGGCTTTGGAAGTCAAACCAGAAGAAGGCGTTTATACCTCAGCTGATAAAAGAATAGTGATTTATTTTAACAACAGCCAAGATGAATTGATACATACTTTGGCTCATGAATTGGGACATGCGTTAGGTTTGGGGCACGTGAATGATCCAGCAGCTATTATGAATCCGAATACAACCGAAGTAACAAAGGCCTCCAGTACGGATAAGGAAGCTTTGGGTGAACTTTGCAAAAAGCCAAATATGGCAGTAGTGGAGAGGCTAGCATCAATTCTAAAAGTAAAATTCAGGTAGGCTTAAATTTGCCTACCTGAAAGATTACATTAATAAGCGCGTCTGACAAACATGCGGTGGATCGCGATAACAACTATGGCGCCTAGGGTGGCCACTAAGATGCTATAAATATCAAAACCGCCCGGGCCACTTTGGCCAAATAGGTTCATAATCAGACCGCCAACGAATGCTCCAATTATGCCTAGTATGATATCCATGATAACTCCATGAGGGCTTCGCATTACAAGCGATGCTAGAAAGCCAGCGATCGCGCCCACAACTAACCAAACTATAAGTCCCATACTCCTTTTCACCTCCTTTAACCTTGCTTGTATTATACAGCGAGCAATTAAGAGATAAATGAGGGATTGGTAAAGGATTGATAAGAGAAAAATGGTGACTAATTTTTATTACATGGTGGTTGTGGTAAGATATTATTATCTTCATATGGACCTTTTAAAATTCTTGCCCAGCATTCCCTTTTTGAACCAAAAAAAATCGCCCGATGAGTTTTATTTTGGACTTTATATTGAAGAAGGGGTCGTTGAAGGATGCGTTTGGGGAATCGTTGGCAAACATCTAAGATTAATTAGTAGTGCCAGAGCAAATTACAAGACTAACCATGACTTAGTTGAGGCATCAAATCATGTTCTAGATGTGGCTTTGGCTGATTTTTCTCCGGAGCCTGCAAAAGTTTTGTTTGGTGTGCCAGATTCTTGGCTTCAAGATGATAATTTAAAAGAAGAAAACTTAAAGTTGCTCCGTCATTTAGTGAAGGCGCTGGATGTAACGCCAATGGCTTATGTTTCAACGACTCATGCCGTTTCTCATCTATTGGAAAAGCGCTCTGGAGTGCCAACTACAGCTGTTTTGATTGGAGTATTTGATCCTTTGGCAGTGACAATAGTTAAAGCTGGCAAGATCATTGGGACAAAGTACCAAAACCGCTCAAGTGACTTGGCCGATGATATAGCGAAGGCTTTGATGAGTTTTTCTGATGTGGAAGTTTTGCCTTCCAAGATTACAGTTTATGGAAATGAGAATCTAGAGGGTTTTAAGGATAAACTGACTGCTTATTCCTGGATTCCCAAGTTGCCATTTTTGCATCTACCCAAAGTGGAGATTTTAGATCAGGACAGTGCGTTAAATGCAGTCTGTTTAGCTGGTGCAACAGAGTTATATCCAGATGTGGCGTTTTCAGCGAAGTCTTTGAATCCGGTAGACGCGCGCTCATCTCAGAGTGGGATTATCAAACCAGAACCAGATGTGATTCATGCCCGGGGTAGTCACCACGGCGATGACGAAGAGCTGGAGAATGTGGGATTTGTAGCGGGAGATGTGGAGGAGTTAGGAGGTTTGGACGAGACATACCCCAGAGCAGTTGACGAGGAGTCGGTGGTTTTAAGAGGGAGAGATCAAGAAGTAGATCCTTATTCGGGTGGTCATCACTTGGCTAAAAGTTCGGGGATTTTAGGAATGATAGGTGGCTTTTTTGCCAAAGTGCCACTGCCGCGGAAATTTTTATCTTTTGGACCGGGGATTACTTCGAAACTGCCGCTTCTTTTGCCTGTTTTGGTGGTGTTAATTTTGGTAGGAGCTTATATTTTTTTACCAAAGGCACAGGTCGCTATTTTAATCGATCCGAAGATTTTAGAAAAAGAGGCTCAGATAACCGCTGATCCAAAAGTGACTAGTGTTGATGAAAACGCTAAGATTATTCCTGGAAAATTAATTGAAACAGATGAGAGTGGGACTGATAAAGCGCCAGCGACGGGCAGAAAGCAGATTGGTGATCCCGCCAAGGGAGGGGTAATTGTTTACAATTTATCGAGTAATAAAGTGAGCTTGCCTCAAGGAACAGTTTTGACTGGTCCGAATAACACTAAATTTACCTTGGATGGTTCAGTGTCGATCGCTTCTCAGTCTTCAACCATTGGAGCAGATTTTACAACGGTAACCACTCCGGGAAAAGCTAACTCGGGGGTGACTGCTCAAACAATTGGTCCAGATGGGAATCTACCAGCTGCTACTAAATTGAATGTAGCAGGTTATACAGACAGTGCAGTGGTGGCAAAGGTTGACTCCGCTTTGTCTGGAGGGACTAGTAAAGACGTTCAGGTGGTGACCTCTGATGACCAAAAGAAACTATTAGCTTCTTTGGCCTCAACACTCCGCCAAAAAGCTCAAGCTGATTTGCAGGGCAAAGTGCCTGAGGGCCAAAAGATTTTGACCGAGGCTTTGGCTGAGACTTTGGGCAGCCCTAGTTACTCAAAGAAAGTTGGAGAGCAGGCGAGTGAGTTTGGACTAACTTTGACTGTTCATTACAAAGGGACAACTTACGCGGACTCAGATCTGAAAAATATTGTTTCTAAGCTAGTTGAAGTTAATGTGCCATCCGGGTTTGATTTTAATTTAGCTGAGGCGGAGACTCAGGCCGATGTGGGGAAGCTCGAGAAAGACGGGCGGCTGATTTTTAATGCTAAGTTTCAAGCTAAACTGATTCCGAAGATGGATTTAGAAAAGATTAAGAAAGATTTGGCTAATAAAAGTCCAATGGCAGCAGCTGATTACTTGAAAAATATGGAAAATGTGGTTGGTTCAGAGATTCATATTAAGCCCTCTTTGCCAGGACCATTGCAGCGCTTGCCAATTCTAGCCAAGAATATTTCGGTTGAGATAAAACCCAAATAAGGCTATACTATATATTGAGCAGACGGACGTCTTTATGCTCATAAAACTGGCCTCACTGCTATTTCTAGGTCTGGGAGTTTTTATTTTGGTCCAAGTGGCGACTCCTTTTTTGGCGTTCAAAGTTTGGGAGGTAACTGCTTATAGTCAGGACTCTTTGCTGGTTGATCCGGTGTCCACAAAACCGGTGGATGGAGTTTTTGTTCAAGATTTGGGCAACTTTCCAGCGATAGTTTCTGCTAATAACCGGGATGGGGGAACCCCCTATCATGAATTTGAATTGACTATTCCGACAATTAAATTGCAAGATATAAAGGTGGTAGTTGATAGCAATGATTTTGAACATAATTTAGCGCATTTGCCTGGATCAGCGTTGCCAGGTGAAAAAGGGAATGTGTTTGTAACTGGGCATTCTTCCTTAGCCCAGTTTTTTAAACCAGATAACTTTAAAGCGATTTTTGCCAATTTACCCAATATTAAAAAAGGAGATGAGATATTTGTTACTGCGGGAGGGCAATCTTTTGTATATGTGGTTGAGGGGATGAGAATTGTTGATCCAAAAGAGATTAGTGTAGTAAATCCACCTAATTCAACAGGGAGGTATTTAAGTTTGATGACTTGTGTCCCACCTGGATTTAATACCAAGCGTTTGGTAGTATTAGCTAGATTAAAATAGTGAAATATTTAGGCATAGATTATGGGCGTAGAAAAATTGGTCTGTCAATTTCTGAAGGCCAGTTGGCTTCCGTTTTTAAAGTTTTAACAGTTGGTGGGGTGGCTGATGCTGTTTCTAAAATTATTCAAGTGATTCACAAGGAAGATATTAACCGGGTGATTGTGGGCGTTCCTGAAGGGGGAACTGGAAAGATGGTCAAGTCTTTTGTTGAGAATCTGAAAAATGAATTATCCGAGACTGATGTGGTAGTTTTAGAAGCTGATGAGACGCTTTCTTCAAAAAAGGCCTTGGATTTGATGATTCAAGTTGGGGCTTCTAAAAAAGACCGGAAAAAAGAAGACGCCTTTTCAGCAGCGATTATTTTACAAAACTTTTTAGATTCTTTAGAATAGTATAGGTAGTTTACTTAGGGTCCTGCCAGCTTGGTTTCCCGTCGGATGTCCTCACTATGCTATCGCTCCGTTGCGGGCATGCGCCGGGAGCCCTCCTCGCTGTCACCCTGCGTAAACTTTTATTTAGACATAGAAAATGAAAAAAAACTTTATTAGAAATTGGTTGATATTAATTGGAGTGGTGGTGGTGGTGGGAGTGGGGGTGAAAGTTTATTGGGGATATTTAAATTCAGCGGTTAATTCGAGTGAACCTTCAACTAAAGCGTTTGTGATTCAAAAAGGGGAGTCAGTAACGAGTATTGCTGAACACTTAAAACAAGAAGGGTTGATCCGTTCGCCGCTGGCTTTTAAAGTGGCTTTAAAATTATCGGGAGTGGGGGTGAAAATTGAGGCAGGAGATTTTAAGTTATCGCCAAGTATGTCAATTAAAGATTTGATGAGTGCATTGCAAAATGGAGCAACAGATAAATGGGTGACGCTGCTTGAGGGATGGAGGCTGGAGCAAGTAGCTGATGAGTTAAATAGACAATTGACAATTGACAAGGGACAATTTCTGAAGGTGGCCCGTGAGGGGTATATGTTTCCTGACACTTATCTTTTTAATAAAGAAGCTAGCGCAGAGACAATCGCCTCAACTTTAGAAAATACTTTTGACCAAAGGTATGATGAGGAGTTAAAAGCTAAGGTACGCGCAAGAGGTCTGACTGAGCAACAAGGGGTGATATTAGCGTCAATTGTGGAGAGAGAAGCGAGGTCTGATGAGGTTAGGACTAAAGTAGCAAGTATTTTGTTAAAGAGGTTTAAAATTGGGATGGCTTTAAATGCTGATGCGACTGTTCAATATGCTAAAGATTCGCAAGCTTTAAAAATGGGAAACTTGGCAAAATTTTGGCAGCCGGTTACAACTGATGATTATAAAGAGATTGTTTCCCCCTACAATACTTATTTAAATGCGGGGCTACCACCTACTCCAATTTGTAACCCAGGTTTGTCATCAATAAAGGCGGTTGCGAGTGCCGATCCATCAACACCCTATCTATTTTATTATCATGATAGCCAAGGAAACTCATATTATGCTAAGACTTTGGAAGAGCATAATCAAAATGTCAGGAGTCATCCGTGATTGATTTGGCTGATTTTACTCCCAGAGAAGTTGATATTATTCCTCAAGATGTTTTTCCAAATTTTAATCAGAAGGAATTATTAGATTCTTCGTTTGTACCTCAGAATGACAGGGTAAAAAAACTGCTGCACGGCAAAAGCGAGGACTTGCATCAACTTATTTTAGATACAGCGCTTGCTATGTGGGATGGGGGATATGATTTTATGATAAATAAGTTTGGTTTTTATCAACCAGGGGAGTATCAAAAATTCAAAGGACATTGCCATCAGATTACTCCAGCGCTAGGGGTGGTTTTGAAAAGCTTGGGGTTTTCGCGGGTAGTTTATTTAGAATGTTTCAGGGTTGATCCAAAAACTGGCGAAAAGATTGATCCCAAAGAGGAACCAGATCCGCAGATGCGAGATGAATTTTGTGGAATTGGCAGGATTCCATATTGTTGTTTGGGAGTTGAGGTGGGAGGGGAGATGTTTTATTTAACTGGGAAGCATATTAAGCCAGGGGATAATGGGCAGCCCAAAGTAATTCTCACCCCAGATTGTTATAGAGATTTTGTGGGAGTGTTGAGGCATCCCAAGGACTCTTCAAAAAGTGGAATTTATTTGAAAGTTGTAAAAGAGGAACCATTTACTTGGCAAAAACAGGTAGACGGCAAAGACGGCTCGTCTGAATTCTTTCAAGCTTATGTGAAGATGAACTTTTAGATCTGGTATAATCCATAGAATGGAGCAGGATCTGCCAATCACTCCGAGAGAAAAGAACTTTTATGTTAATCCCAAAAAAGCGATGTGGGGATTTTCGATAGCAGTGATTTTTCTAACTATTATTGGGGTATTTTTATTGTCTACACATGAGACCAGTTTAAGTATTGCCCCCTCCCCTAGTCCAGAAGGAAATGGGTTGACCCAATTTGGGTCGGTGGCTTCAATAAAACCACCTCAGGTTCAAGGAGTATCAACTAGTAATCCTGAAGAGGCTGGAAATTATCAGATAAATGAACCCAAACCTTCAGCCATAAAAACACCAGCTCCGACACCTAAAGTTAGCGCTACTCCCTCACCTTCTCCTACTCCTTCACCATCCCCTACTAATTCACCAGTACCAATTAGTTCTCCGTCTCTGTCTCCCTGCAGCACCCCATCACCTGTCCCTTCCTCAACTTCTGACCCATCTTCTTCACCTAGTCCAACTCCCTGTGCAAGTCCATAAAGTTGCATTTGGTTGGTTCTTTTGATAGAATATTATTCTCATGCTTAAGCATAAATTTAAGCTAGATAACTTACGATTCGCCAGGAAACTAGGCGAAGTAGAGGAAACCGCCAGGAGGCGGTTTTTTTATGGTGTAAACCAGAAGCGAGGTACGAAGATTCATGCATAAATTTGGATTAGATTTTGGAACGACTAATAGTGCGATTGCCATTGAAGATTCTGGGAGTGGGAAAGTTTTGGGGATTGATGATTTATCAGTGGATCCAAGAGTGATTAGGTCGATGCTTTATTTTAATAGAAGGGAGATTGTTTATGCTCCCAAAATTGCTCTATCCAAGATTAAAATGCAACTTTTTGAACCAGGGGATTTTCACTGGGAGGGAGAGTTCAAGCCTTTAATTGGGGAAGCAGCGATTGAGAGATATCTCTCAGAAAATAAAAATAGATCCCAGGGAATTAAGCGGACCATTTTTACGGGCCGGATTATCAGCACTGAAACTGGTGAAGAAGTTAAAGGTGGGGCTGGGGCGGTTAGAGAATATTATGAGGAGATTGATTATGGAACAGGGAGACTTTTGCAGGCTCTAAAGACAGCCCTGAAGTCACCCTATTATAAAGGGACAACTATTTTTGGTCAGTATTTTTCATTGGAGGAGCTAATTTCAATCTTTCTAGGTCAAATAAAAAAGAAAGCTGAACAGCTTTTGGGAGAAAAGATAGATGAGGTGGTTTGTGGAAGACCCGTTCATTTTAGGGATGAAGAAGAAAAAGATCAGGCTGCTCAAGGCAGACTTGAGGAGGCACTAAAAAAAGCTGGCTTTAAAAAAATTACTTTTGAATTCGAACCAGTAGCAGCAGCGAGGCAGTTTTTATCTCTAGCCACGAAAGGCCTGGCCTTGCGTGCCCAAACAGTGTTTGTGTTTGATTTTGGTGGAGGGACGCTGGATACAGCGATTGTTAAAGTTAGTCCTTCGACTGGCGCTCAGGATAAAAATGTTTTAGCAGCTGATGGAGTGTATATTGGAGGAGATTTGTTGAATGCGGATATTTTGAAAGCGAAGCTGTGGAAGTATTTTGGGGCGGAGGCTTATTATGGTGATCAAACGCAATTGATGCCCAGACATATTTATGAGGCTTTAAATTCTTGGTACTCAATTCCCAACTTAAACAATCCAGTAATGATGCAAATGCTAGAAAGTTTAGCTTATAAAAACACTGATCCAGAAGCTTTAAAGAGATTAATCTATTTGATTAAATCTAATTTAGGATTTGATTTATATGAGGCGATTGAAAAAGCTAAAAAGGAGTTATCTTCAAAGACAGAATCTGTGATTGAATTTTCAAGTGGAATAATTGAGATTCAAGAAAAAATTACTAAGGAGGAGTTTGAAGAGATAATTGAACCGAGAGTGGTGGAGATTAGCCAGACAATTTACCGGACTCTTAAAACCGCTGGAGTAGAACCAGAGGAGATTGATGTGGTGGTTAGAACTGGGGGATCAAGTTTGATACCTGTTTTTGAGACTTTGCTCATTGAGATTTTTGGTCAGGAAAAGATTCAACAATTTGAAACTTTCACCTCAATTGCAGCGGGCTTAGCTCTATAGTTGAATTGCTTTGGGGTTTAACATATAATCTCGACTTACTATGGTTGAAGTAGGAGATATTTGGGTACCAGAAGGTTGTTCAGAAGAGGTTTACCCAAGAGCTAAACAGTTATTAAATAGGGTGTTGTCTAAAGGACCAATTAAGAGGTATCAAATAAGAGCCCAAACGCCCCATGATAATGCGGTTAGTTTAAATTGGGCTTTTTTGCAGGAGAGGATTGGCCGGGGGTTGCTAGAAACTGTGGGACTTTGGGCTGTAAATGGTCAATACTCTGAGTCAGTTGGTTTGGGGTTAGATGAGGTTGATACTCAGTTGGGTTTGTCTAGGAGAGGAGGATTGAATGTGGCGTTGGAGTTGTTTAAAAAAGGAGATTTGGTTTTGCAATCTAACCGGAGATTTTTTGATAGGATGGATATGGCTGGTCAGTTATTTATTGGAAACCAGTTTATCTATAAAGGTGAAGATCATTATTTAAGATCAGTTAGAAGGATTAAGATAGGTTTTGCTGGAATTATTTTTGACAATAACAGCCCATGGTTCGAGCTTCCTCCCACACCAAAATCTTTTGAAGATTTACCTCCAGTAGTAGTTAAGGGGGCGGTAAATAGTATGATCGAGGCCTATAAAGCTTTTATTGAAGCTAGAGAGATGGATATGCAAGTTTTAACTCAAGAGCAAGTTGATACAGCCATGAAGTGGTCATATGGATGTGATTGGTTGTTAAAACAGAATAAATAATTATGGAAAGAGACAGACCTAGAAAACCAGCCGAAGTGGTGATAGATAAGTTGAAAAGAAGTGGAGTGATTAGAACTGAAGATGATCTAACTCCTGAGATGTTGCAGTTAATTAAAGAGTTGAATGAAGCGATTGAGTTGATTAAGCAATCATATGTTGAGCCAGAAGAAGAAGCAAGGTAAGAGATGTTTCTAAGAGAAGCAGTTGAATTAGCCCGGTTGACCGGTATTCCCAGAGTAAGTGCAGGTGAGGTTTTGCCGCTCCATTTAATTTTGCGGGCTGAACCTTTAATTGCCCAGAGAAAAAATATGGCTGATGTTTTTTCTTATGTCCGCTCAAATCCGGGGGATGTAGTTAATCTATATGATGATTTAGATCAGGCGGTTGATCTGATTAATGTTTATTCAAATGGTCCTGAACCCGATCTGATATGTAAGGAGATGTGGGCAATTAGGAATTTAGGATTGCAACTACCCTACCCTTTTTTATATGCCAATGAGATAGAGCTTGAAGATAGACCTAAATATGACTTGGCTTTTGCAAAGGCATTAGTTTTAGGAAACCAATATATGAAAGTTAGAGAAGAGGTGGAAGATTCAAACCAACTTTCTGCTGAGATTAGAGAAAATGATCAGTGGTTAGAGTTTCATCTAAGAGCTAAAACTCTAAGGTCAAGGCTCGCTGCTATGATGGTTCATGGATATGATATTTTTTTGAATCAATATACAGAAGGGGCGATAAAACTGGAACAGGGAGTTAATGCAATCTGTGAGGCGATGGCAGTTTATAACCCAACTTCAAAGTTATATGAAATTTTAAAAGATCCGAATGATTTAGACTGGTATGCACCTGGGTATGGAATGTCAGATGAATTGTTAAAATTGATAGGGAGGATTTAGGTTGAACGAGACAAAAGAGCAGCGTTCGAAACGAATCTTAAATAAGTTAAAAGAGAAATATCCTGGAAAAGCTTGTTTTGATTTGGATGGATCAGGTAATCATTTTGTTTGTGAGGTGGAACCGACTCAAGACCATCCAGAATATGATAAAGCAGTTGAGGTGATAATTGCTAGTAAACCACACAAGCATGAGAAGATGACCCAGTACTATACGATTCTTTCTGGGCAGTTAGAACTTTATGTTGGAGATAGGGTTGTTATTCTGAATCAGGGAGAAAAATACTCAATAGAGCCTCCTAATATTCATTGGGCTAAAAGTGATAATGAGTGTTGGGTGGAGATACTTTCCAAACCAGGTTGGGTGAAAGAAGATCACATTCCGGTTTAGTTTTTCTTTGCCTTTTCTTTTATGGTTTCTGCTATATCTGGAAGGGAGGTGATGCTTTGGGTGTCGTCGGCGGGGCCGGAAAAATGATCCATGTTGTGTTTGATAATAATTTTAGCGTTTAATTTTTCTTTAAAAATGTCAGCAAACTTAAGGGGAACATAGGGGTCATTATCTGAATGAATGGCTACAAAATAATCTGATTTAGTTTTAATTCTTTCAAAATCGATTGGGGTTTGAAAAAAGTTGCTTAATTCCTTATAACCTAAATCATCTGTGAAACCAGCGACTAGCACTACCCCACCGACTTTTTGGCCATTATTTAATTGTTCAAGATATCTTAGGATGGTGATACATCCAGAGCTATGGCCAATTAAAATTAAATCTTCATCTGGTTCACCCACCGCCTCTTTTAATTTTGGTAACCAGAGATTGAGTTTGGGTAGATTAGTTTCTGGCATAGTCGGAACTTGCACTTCAAAACCTTTTTCTTCCAATTCTTTTTTAGTTTGGGGATACCAGCAATATTCAGGATAACCATCCCAACAATGAACAATAATTGCTCTTTTCATTTCTAAACTATAGCAGGTTTAGTTTCTCAGGACGAGACTGGCTTCGGGGAAGGCTTCAAAATCATAAGACATATTTTTAATTCTTTGGAGGGTATAGTTGCCAGCATCTGACTGATAAGCTTCAGCGATTAAATTATTAAAGACCCTCCTCATGGTTTGGCGGTGTGACTTTAGGTCAAGATAGGGGTGGGTAGCGAGGACCCGGAATTCTAAAATAGTCCGCCAATACCTAATCATTGAGATCTCAGGGTTAATTGGAGCATGAAGGGTGGCTTCAACCTCTGGATAATAGACTTGGGTGAAATCAAGGTCTCTTTCGTCAACGGCTATTTCAATGGAATTTTCTAGTAGTTTGCCAAACATGAGCTGATATTATACAAATTTGGATTTGACAAGGCAAGCATAAAAGATTTAATCTGAAAAACATGCCCTATGGTGATGGTATTGAACGGATTGACTGTTTTTCTCTGACTGACTTTTATGATTTCGAGAGGTGTCCGTTTAGATTTTTTGTTAAGCATCATCTGGGGAAAAAATATGACATTGAAGCCGCATCTGAGGCGATGGCATTAGGAATCTTGTTAGATTTAGCGATCAAGAAATTTCACTCCTCTAAGGCTTATGGTCAACCCGCTGCTTATTTAAGAAATTTAGTGATGGCGGCTTTTAATGAGGTTTGTGATAAGGTGGCAAAAAACTCTGGGGCCTCATTTTATTCAGCAATTATGCCCTTTTTAACTGATGAGCTATTGCATAAAGCTACAGAAATTTTCATTACTTATTACAGCGCGCTGGATTTTAAAATTAAACAAAGCTTTGCTGAAGTGGGATTTTGTGAATGGATTATTCAAACTGAGGGTAGGGTTTTCAAGCTTTGGGGAGGACCAGATTGCTTTGAAATGGGGGAGGATGGAATACCTGAGATTGTGGATTATAAGTCTAGGGAAGATGTGGAAAAGGGTAAAGATAATATGGATATGGACTTGATGCCTAAGTTATACACTTTGCTTTGTTGTAAAAAACTGCAACAGTTGGGTTACGCCAAGGCCAGATTTGTAGTTAGATTTTGGCAAGATCCACTGGAGGATAGTTTTTATGAGGAGTTTGAACTCTCTGATGTGAAGTCCTTGGAGCTAATTTTTAAGCAAAAAATAGATCAAATTGTCAATACAATTGAAGTTAAATTTTGTGAGAGCCCTTACTGCAGTGGCTGTAAACATGCAGACAAGAATAAGTTTTTACATGAGTTGGAGAAACAGGGAATAAAGTATTTGTCTCCCACCGTTGTTCATGAAGGTGATGTGAGTTTAGGGTCTGCTTTGTCATCCTGAATTGTAATGAAAATCCAATCCGAATCGAGAAGTTCTAGTTTGTGTAGTAGCTCTTTACTTGGAAGAGGATGTAGAGGGTGAGGAGGGAGCCGATGATGAGGCCAACGATGTTGAAGGAGAGAACGTTTTGGACTACACCGACCAGAGTGGCGTAATACATGAGCCGCCAAGATCTTCTTTGTTGTTTAAAGAGGCCTGGAAGAGCCATAATTTCTATTACCAAGACTACAATTGTTAAGGCTAGGTGCACAATGTAAAGAAAGCCAGCACTTAAACCGCCGAGGAAGCTGAATGGAGCAAGTAGTGCGCCGAGTCCTAAGAGAGCTAACAATACTGGGGCCGCTAAAATAATTAAAATTAAAGTAATCCAAGGACCAAATTTAACGATCGCATCTTTAGCGCCAGCAGGAAGAGCTGGGGCTTTTTTGATTAGATATAAATCTAGTTTGTCTTCGAGTTGACCTAACATGCTGTTAAAGCTATTACTTGTTGCCATATGTAGCTTAAGCGTAATATAGCTTGTTTGGCTTGTCAAGAAGGGATTTTTGAAAATGAGTTGATATTTGAGGGAAAGGAACCTTACAATACGTTGTTGTGGATAACTTTAAAATTGTGGCCAAAGAGGGGAAGGCGAGAGCGGGAGTGCTGAAAACTGCGCATGGAGAGGTGGAGACACCAGTATTTATGCCAGTGGGGACGCAGGCTTCTGTTAAAGCCCTCTCCCCCGAAGATTTAAAGGAGGCTGGGGCCCAAATTATTTTGGGGAATACCTATCACTTATTTTTGAGACCTGGGTCAAAGGTAATTAGAAAGATGGGGGGGTTGCATAAATTTATGAATTGGTCCTCCCCTATTTTAACTGATTCTGGAGGTTTTCAAGCTTTTTCCTTAGGGAAGATGATCTCTGATGGAATTAAGAAAGTGCCGTCACCCACTTCGCACCCTTATGGTAAGAAGAGAGTTGATTTGTCGGATAGTAGAGGGGTGTTGTCGAGGATGACTGAGGAAGGGGTGGAGTTTAAGAGTCATTTGGATGGATCGACGCATCTGTTAACTCCTGAGGTTTCAATGGAGGTCCAATTGGACTTAGGGTCAGATGTGGCTTTAGTTTTAGATGAACTCCTCTCCCCTATTGCCACTCCAGAATATGTTAAAGAGTCTTTGGAGAGAACTCACAGATGGGAGATCCGTTCTAAGGAATATTTTGAGAAAAATTTGAGAAGTTCAACCAACCCAGGTGCTCAACTGTTTGGGATTTTACAAGGTGTTTACGATCAAGAGATTAGAGAAAATGAAGCCCGCTGGATAGCTTCTCAAGATTTTGCGGGGGTTTCTATTGGTGGGAGTTTTGGGGTATCTGAAAATTGGCCCGCTTCGACGAGCGAGCGAGGCGAGGGTGGTGAGGAAACTAATTGGACTGCCATTAAATCTATTACTGATACCCTGGACTGGGTGATGCCCCATTTGAGTGAGGAGTGGCCAAAGCATATTTTAGGGATTGGAGAGGTGGAAGATTTTTTTGAGTCAGTAGAACGGGGGGCAGATATGTTTGATTGCGTGGCTCCAACTAGAAGAGCCAGAAATGGTTCATTATATATAGGTAGGGAAAGTGGGGGGAGTAAGAAAGGTAAGTTTGTACTAAATATCACACGGGCAGAATTTAGCTCTGACCCCTCCCCTATTGATCCAAAATGCAATTGCTATACTTGTCAGAATTTTTCCAGAGCTTACTTAAGGCATCTGTATATGTCTGGCGAACTCCTTTACTTTAGACTGGCAACTATTCATAATGTTTATTTTATGTGTCATTTAATGGAACAAATTAGAGATTCAATAAAAAATGGACAGTTTAAAAAATTAAAGGCTAAATGGTTATGATTGAGGTAGATTTTAAGCAAGTTTGTCCAGCGCTCAGAAGAATGAAGAACGAGGATCTGGTTGGTCAGAGGTCACATTATTTAATTAGAATTGATCCAACTAATGAGAGGAGTTCAAGTAACTTATGTTTAATGGGGGCTTTTGCAGATAGGATGACTCCACAGGGTGATTTTTATCCAAGTGCCCAAGTGGTCTCCGCTAGAACTAGTGGTTTGGAAAGAAAGTATGTAGTGCAGGTTGGCTGTAGAGGTTGTTCATTGGTACCTAGAGGGTTTTCATTGGAAATAGAGAAGTGAGATGGATCTTGACTTTGGTAGTTTAGTTTGGTAATATTCTTTCAATTGAATACATTTAATGGTAGACGTACTTCGTATGTGCGTTTTTTTGTGAATGTAGCCAGTTGATCTGCCTTTAAAGAGCCATCTACTTATGTCTGGTGCAGTAGGAGCAACTAATATTTTTAACAACCGTGTTTATTGGGGAAATAATAAATCCTTGCCGCGCGATCTGGATTTAATTGAACTTCAAAAACAATCATACAATGCTTTTTTAACCGAGGGTATTGGTGAGGCGATTAAAGAGATCACCCCGGTACTCGACTTTACTGGTAAGAACTGGCAATTAGAATTTGGTGAATATTCATTTGGCAATTCCCGGTTAACCCCTGAACAATGTCAATTAAAAGGTGTGTCATATGATGCGCCACTTCGGGTTAAAGTGACTTTAACTAATCTACAAACGAGCGAACAGTATTCTCAAGAAGCATTTTTGGGAGATATTCCCATGATGACTGAGAAAGGTACCTTTATTGTAAACGGTATCGAGCGGGTTATAATCAACCAAATCGTACGCGCCCCAGGCGCGTTTTTTTCGGCTTCAGATGATCCAATTACTGGGCGGAGACTGTATGGTGGAGAGCTGCGGCCAGCTCATGGATCTTGGCTGGAGTTTTCAATCTCCCGGTCCGATGTCTTAATGGTTAAGATCGACCGCAAACGGAAGTTTGCTGCGACAACTTTGCTTAGAGCGATTGGTATGAATGAAGAGGAGATTAAACAGGTGTTTGCTGATGTGGATAACAATCCTGATCATTCATATGTTGATTCAACTTTGGCTAAAGATCTAACTAAAGAGACCAATGAAGCACTGCTGGAGATCTTTAGAAAGATGCGGCCAGGAGATCCAGTGGTTTTAGATACAGCTAAATCTTTGTTGGAGAATATGTTTTTTAACTCACGCCGGTATAATCTGACCCGGGTTGGCCGGTTTAAAATTAACAAAAAACTCAACCTAGATATTCCAAACACACCAGAAAATTGGGTGTTAACTAAGCAAGATATTATTGCGACACTACGCTATTTAATTAACTTGGCTAATGGAGCGGGCGGTAAGATTGATGAAATCGATCACTTGGCTAACAGACGGGTCCGTTCAGTTGGGGAATTAGTTTCTCAAAATGCTTTCCGGATTGGATTGCTGCGGTTAGAAAGGGTCATTAAGGAGAGGATGAGCTTACTGTCGCTCGATCAGGAGATTACAGCGGCTGGGTTAGTTAATGCCCGTCCAGTGATTGCGGCGATTAATGAGTTTTTCAGGTCCTCACAGTTGTCCCAGATTCTAGATCAGATCAATCCTTTGGCTGAAGTTGATCATTTAAGACGATTGTCAGTAATGGGAACTGGCGGGATAGCCCGGGATAGAGCAAGTTTTTCAATCCGGGATATTCATCACAGCCAGTACGGCCGGATTGATCCAGTCCGTTCACCTGAAGGTCAAAACATTGGTCTGGTAACTTATTTAGCGCTTTTTGCCCGGGTGAATGAGTATGGATTTTTGGAGACACCTTACCGGAAGATCGTGCATGACGGAAATAAGCCAAGAGTCACAGATGACATTATTTATTTATCAGCTGATGATGAGGAGAATATGCACATCACTGAGGCGACTATTGCGATAGATGAAAAAGGTTATATCACTCAAGCGAGAGTGCCAGTCCGTTTTGGAGGTTCGTTCTTTGAGACTGAGGCTAAAGAGGTTGATTTGATTGATGTGACGCCCCAACAGATTGTGGGGACTTCGGCTTCTTTGATTCCATTTTTGGCTCATGATGATGCTAACCGGGCTTTGATGGGTTCACACATGCAATGCCAAGCAGTTCCCTTACTGCTGCCAACTTCCCCACTAGTGGGAACAGGTATGGAAGAGTTGGTGGCCAATAATATCGCCCGGATAGTGCGGGCGCCATTTGATGGGACTATCGGTTATGTTGATGGTGACAAAGTAATTTTGGAAGGTAAAGAAGGCAAGCAGGAATTTAAGGTGACTAAATTTGCTAACTCGCCAATGTCAACTTGCTACTCACAGAAACCAATGGTTGCTAAAGGCCAAAAAATTAAAACTGGGGACTTACTGATTGAGGGAACTTCCACTCAAAATGGGGAGTTGGCTTTGGGCCAAAATTTAGTGATCGCTTATATGACTTTTGAAGGACTGGGATATGAGGACGCGATCGTGATTTCTGACCGGTTGGTCCATGCTGACCTGCTTTCATCAATTCATATTGAAGAGTATTCCACTGATGTAGTAGAGACCAAACTTGGTCCAGATGAGGTCACTCCGGATATTCCAAATGTGGCTGAGGATGCGTTGCGCCACTTGGATGACCGGGGAATTATTCGGATTGGGGCGGAAGTTGGACCAGGAGATATCTTAGTTGGTAAGGTTCAGCCTAAGGGTGAGACAGAGCTAACAGCTGAAGAGAGACTACTCCGGGCGATCTTTGGTGAAAAAGCAAAAGAGGTCCGGGATACTTCGCTGCGGATGCCACATGGTGAGCGGGGAACGGTTATTGGAGTGCAAATTTTATCCCGGGCTGAGGGTGATGATTTGGATGCTGGAACTTTGATGAGAATTAAAGTTAAGGTAGCCCAGCTGCGAAAGATCACTGCTGGAGATAAATTGGCTGGCCGGCACGGTAACAAAGGGGTAATTTCTAAGATTGTATCGGAGTTTGATATGCCTCATTTGGAAGATGGAACTCCGGTAGATATTATTATTTCTCCGGTGACGATCTTGTCGCGTATGAATTTAGGGCAGTTGCTTGAGGCTCATTTGGGATTAGCGGCTGAGAAGTTGGGTTATAAAGTGGCGGCGCCTGTTTTTGAGAAGATCCCGGAATCGATTTTGACAGATCAGTTAGCTGCAGCTGGTTTGCCTTTGAGTGGGAAATCGAAGCTAATTGATGGCCGGACTGGCGAGTATTTTGATCAGGAGGTAGTGGTGGGCCGGGCTTATTTCTTGAAATTGATTCACATGGTTGAAGATAAAACTCATGCTAGGTCGACTGGTCCTTACTCACTGGTGACTCAACAGCCTCTGGGTGGAAAAGCTCAGATGGGTGGTCAGAGATTGGGAGAGATGGAAGTTTGGGCGCTCGAGGCTTATGGTGCAGCGCATATTTTGCAGGAGATGTTGACTATTAAATCTGATGATGTGGTTGGACGGGCTAAAGCGTTTGAGGCGATCGTTAAAGGGACTGAGATTCCACAGGCTTTGATTCCAGAATCATTTAAAGTGCTTGGCAAAGAGTTGCAAAGCTTGGGGATTGCGGTGCGGACTTTGGGTGCAAAAATAGTGACTGCTCCAGTTGATGATACAGCATTGGGTGGACCAGCTCAGATTCCAGCTCCAACTAGTGATGATGACGATACTCCAACAGCTGAAGAAGCGGCATTTGAAGAAACTCAGCAAGAAGTAGCTGATGCGAGTGAGGCGCTTGAGGTTAGTCAAGAGCTAGCTGCTGAGGATTTGGGTGGAGTAGAGATAATGGATACTCTCGCTGAAGCTGAGGTAGAAGAACCACCTGAAGATGAACTCAAAAAGATTGAACAAGGAGAGGAGTAATTAAAAATTATGAACGATTTAATTGATTTCGAAGCCTTAGAAGTAGCGATTGCGAGCCCAGAGATGATCCGGGGTTGGAGTTTTGGTGAGGTGACCAAGCCAGAAACGATTAATTACCGGACTCTCAAGGCTGAAAAAGATGGACTTTTTTCCGAGAATATCTTTGGACCAACTAAAGATTTTGAATGTTACTGTGGAAAATACAAAAGAATCCGTTACCGTGGTGTGATCTGCGATAAATGTGGTGTGGAAGTGACTCAATCCAAGGTCCGCCGTGAGAGGATGGGGCATATCTCTTTGGCTGCTCCAGTGGCCCATACCTGGTATGTTAAAGGTGCACCAAGCAAGTTGTCTTTGATTCTCGATTTAACTATGAAGAATCTGGAAGCGGTCATCTACTTTGCATCCTTTCTGGTAACTGAAGCTGACGATGAGGGCAAAAAGCAGGCATTTGAAAAGTTGACAAAAGACTTGGAAGAGAAAAAAGAGGCTCATAAAAGGATAGTGGAAGAGGTTGTTGAGGTCAAGGAAAAAGAGATTCAAAAAGAGCTCGAGGGCTTAAAGAAAAATACTAAAGATAATGACAAATTTGAGATGGCTGCCTCAGATTTGCAGCTTAAGAGCAGACAAGAGATTGCTAAGATGCGGGAGCAAAATGCCAAAGAGTTGGCTCAAATCGAGGAGATTTATAATGCAGTTTCTGGTTTGGTAAAAAGTGTGACCGCTTTAAAGCTGTTGTCCGAGGAAGAGTACTATAAGCTAGAAGAGTATGGAGTGGCTGATTTTGTAAAGGTGGGTATGGGCGCGGAAGCGCTGCTCGAGGTTTTGAAAAAGATTGATTTAGATAAACTAGCCTCATTTTTGAGAGAAGAGGTGGCTAAATCTTCTGGCCAGAGGCATATTAAAGCAACCAAAAGACTGCGGTTGGTGGAAGGGATGAGAGGGGCGAAGATCGATCCAGCCTGGATGATAGTTAGCGTTTTGCCTGTTTTGCCTCCTGATTTACGCCCAATGGTGCAGCTGCCTGGAGGAAGATTTGCAACTTCGGACTTAAATGATTTGTACAGACGGGTGATTAACCGGAATAACCGGTTAAAGAGGTTAATTGATCTGGGGGCACCAGAGATTATCTTGAGAAATGAAAAAAGAATGCTGCAAGAAGCAGTTGATTCATTAATTGATTCTTCAGGACGGACTTCCAGACGGGGTGGAGCTGGTGGACATCAGCTCAGATCTTTATCTGATATGCTTCGGGGTAAACAGGGCCGGTTTAGGCAGAATCTATTGGGAAAAAGAGTCGATTATTCAGGGCGGTCAGTTATTATCGTTGGTCCGAAACTGAAGCTAAACCAGGTTGGCTTGCCAAAAGAGATGGCTTTGGAGATCTTTAAGCCATTTGTTTTGCGGGAGATGATGACCCGGGGGATTGCTTCAAATGTAAAAGGAGCTAAGAATGTGTTGGAGCTTCGTCCGCCTGAGGTTTGGGATATTTTGGAAGAGGTGATTGAGGGACATCCGATTTTGATTAACCGGGCACCAACTTTGCACCGGTTAGGTATTCAGGCTTTTTATCCAATTTTGATCGATGGCAACGCGATTCAAATCCATCCATGTATTTGTGCTGGATTTAATGCAGACTTTGATGGTGATCAGATGGCGATACATGTGCCTCTCAGCAAACGGGCGATTGAAGAGGCGCAAACTTTGATGATGGCTAAGGAGAACTTGCTTTTGGGTTCCGATGGTTCACCAGTGAACATTCCTAATCGTGAGATGGCTCTGGGAACTTATTATGTGACTTCAATTAATCAAAATATTGTACCCTTGGATAAAGTTTTAGACAAACAAGAGGCGGTTTTGGCCTACCAAGTGGGTAAATTGAACCTGAGGCAACTGTTTAAGTGCCGGATGGAGAGTGGTGAAACGCTCGATACAACTGTTGGAAGGTTACTGTTTAATAGCTTCTTGCCTGAGGAGCTAAGGTACGTTAACGAAGCAGTCCGGGGTGGTGGGATTAAAGAGATTATTATGAAGGCGTTTAAGAGATTTGACCGGGATGCGGTCGCTAAATTGGTTGATGATATTAAACAGTTTGGTTTTTGGGGATCAACTGTATCTGGGTTGTCACTGGCTATTTCCGATAACAAGATAATCCCGGAGAAGGGTCAAATGATTGCGGATGGTGATAAAGAGATTTCGGAGATTGAAGATAATCTTAAGAAAGGTTTAATCACCAATGAGGAAAAGCGGGCTTTGGCTCAAGAGGTTTGGACTAGAATTGGTGAGGAGATCGCGAGGAGAACATTTGCCTCTATTGAGCCGGATAATCCGATTCAGGTGATCATTCAATCTGGGGGAGCCCGGGCGACATCAGAGCAGATCAAGCAGGTTTCGGGAATGAGAGGATTTTCAGTTGACGCGACGGGCCGGATTGTGGAGTTGCCAACTAAGTCTAATTACCGTGAAGGCTTGGGAGTGTTTGAATACTTTACATCCTGCCGCGGAGCTAGAAAAGGGGTGGCCGACCGGGCTATCCGAACGGCTGATGCTGGATATTTGACCAGACGTTTAGTTGATGTCTCACATGATGTAATTATCCGAAGAGAAGATTGCGGGACTCAAAATGGCTTGACGCTACCAGTTAGCAAAGAGAATTTTAGCTCTAATATCGCCAGATTCTTGGGTAGAAAACTGTTGCAAAAGATCGTTGATCCCAAAACCAAAACGACGATCGCAGGTGTTGGTGAGCACGTTGAAGAAGATCAAATTCAAGCGATCGTTAAGGGTGAGGTAGAAGAGATCACTGTCAGGTCACCGTTGACTTGTGAGGCTAAATTCGGAATTTGTGCTGCGTGTTATGGACTTGATCTATCAACTAGAAAACCAGTCGCACTTGGAGTGCCAGTTGGAGTAATTGCCGCTCAATCCATCGGTGAGCCTGGAACACAGTTGACTATGCGGACTTTCCACACTGGTGGAGTTGTGGGTGTGGATATTACTCAGGGTTTGCCTCGAGTAGAAGAGCTTTTTGAGGCGAGAACTCCAAAAACAACGGCTTCGATCTCTGAGATCGCTGGTAAAGTGACTATTTCTGAAACACCTGACGGGCGGGTAATTCGAGTTAGGACAACGACTAAGCCACATGAAGAAAGAGAATATTTGGTACCTATGGCAAGCACCTTGCAAGTTGAAGAGGGTGATTTGATCGCGGCAGGTACACCACTATCCTTGGGTCATTTGGATATAAAAGAGGTTTTGCGAATCAAAGGTCTTAGAGAAGCGCAGCGCTACATCGTTGATGAAGTACGCAAAGTTTATGAAAGCCAAGGCCGGCCAATTAATGAAAAGCATTTTGAGGTGATTGTGCGCAAGATGTCTGATAAGGTTCGGGTTGAGAGTCAGGGCGATACAGCGCTGTTGCCTGGTGAGATTATTGATAGAAATAGATTTGAGGATGAGAATACTAAAATCTTGGCTGAAGGTGGAGATCCATCAACAGCTGGAGTGGTGGTTTTGGGTATTACTAGAGCATCTTTGCAAACAAGTAGCTTCTTGTCGGCGGCTTCCTTCCAGGAAACCACGACAGTTTTGGCGGACGCGGCTGCCTCTGGGGCAGTTGATCATTTGATTGGGTTGAAAGAAAATGTTATCATTGGCCGGCTGATTCCAACCAGTCCAGACCGGGTGATCGAGGGCGAACTGCCAGAAGCAGCATAAGTTATGCCAACAATTAATCAATTAGTTAAAAATGGTCGGGCACGAAGAGTTAAAAAGATCCGGGGAACGGCTCTGCGGAGATCTTACAACGCTAAAGACCGAGTTTATGATACTAACTTTAACCCACAAAAACGGGGGGTGGTGACTTTGGTCCGGACGATGACACCTAAGAAACCAAATTCAGCTTTGCGGAAGGTAGCTAGGGTCAGACTGTCTAATAAAACTGAGGTGACAGCTTATATTCAGGGTGAAGGTCATGATTTAGCTGAGCATGGAATTGTGCTAGTACGTGGTGGGAGAGTGAAAGATTTAGTTGGGGTAAAATATCATTTGATCCGTGGTAAATTGGACTTGGGTGGAGTTAAGAACCGTAAGAAATCCCGGAGTAAGTATGGTACAAAAAGAGCTTCAGGAGGAGCTAAAGCAGCTGCAGCTGCTGCATAAATAAATGAGAGCAGGTAAAGTTAAGAGACGAATTCTGGACCCAGATCCAATTTATAATTCTAGGCTCGTGACCAGGTTTATTAACCGGGTGATGCAAGATGGTAAAAAATCAGTGGCTCAAAGGATAGTTTACAAAGCTTTTGAAGAGATTGAAAAGCAAACTGGCAAAAATCCAGTGACTGTTTTTGATGGAGCGATTGCGAACGCTTCCCCAAAGATGGAGGTTAGACCAAGAAGGGTAGGTGGAGCTTCTTATCAAGTACCTGTTGAGGTTAGAGGAGATAGAAGAGAGGCCTTGGCGATTAGATGGTTGATTGCTGGAGCGCAAGCTAAATCTAATAAAGAGTTTAAAAGCTTTTCTAATAAGTTAGCTCAAGAGCTAATTGATGCAGCTAATGGGCAGGGTGTAGCGATTAAGAAAAAAGATGATGTGCTAAGAATGGCAGAAGCAAATAAGGCTTTTTCGCATTTCCGCTGGTAAGTTTAAACACCAAGGCCTGGCCTTGCGTGCGTGATTGAGCTCTTCGAGTCCGAGTGACCTCAGAGTCGAGGACTTGCAAGGTCTCACCCTGTTGAAACTAAATTGAAAACTTGACTGGGGGAGGTTTGCGGGTATAATCATGTTATGGCAGATAGAGAGCCGATTATTCCCAGACTAGAAGAGCAATTCCCTGATGAGAATTTGGCGAGTGCAGCAGTTAGGGAGATTAAAGATCCAGAGGGGATGTTTCAATTTATAGGGGAGTATGTTTCAAAAATGGTTAGGGATGATGATTTTGCCGAAGAGTATGCCTCTGATATTGCCCATGAGAATATTGGGTATTTTTTAGGTTCATATGATGAGGAAACTGCCAGAGCCTGGTTTGCTGCATTACCAGATCTAAAACATCCATATTTTGATAGAGAAGTAGTTATTGATTTGGATGAGGTTAGGGAAAGAGGTAGGTTGAATGGGATTAAGGCAGAGAGGATGAGAAAGTTGGCAGCAAGGGGCTTTCGAATAATTGAGGGAGGTAAGTCAGATTCGTGAAAGAATATTTATTCAAATGGTTAAAAGAAGATAAGTTGGCGTTAGAAGCAGGGATAGGATTGACTGCAGTACTTTATAGGTCTTTGCTTTATTCCCGGTTTGGAACTAGAGAGAATTTTAATAGAACAGTTTTTGGGTGGAGAAGAGGGTGGAGGATGATGTTTGGCGATGTCTAAAAAGATTACCCTGGCAGTTTTAGCTTTAATTATTCTGGCAGTTTTGGTTTTTTTGTACACCCGTTTGCCCAATGATGATTCAATGGCTTTAAAAACATCTCCTAAGCCTTCAACAACTTCAGCTTCTTCTTCAGCCCAACTGAAAATCGAAGATACTAAACAAGGTTCAGGCGTAGCTGTTAAATCTGGAGACACTGTAGTGATGAATTATACTGGAACTTTGGAGGATGGGACTAAATTTGATAGTAGTTTAGACAGGGGTCAGCCTTTTGAAACCAAAATTGGGACAGGTGAGGTGATTAAGGGTTGGGATCAGGGAATTCCAGGAATGAAGGTTGGTGGGAAGAGGAGGTTAACTATTCCTCCTGAGCTGGGATATGGAGCTGAGGGTTCGCCACCAAAAATTCCACCCAATTCAACTTTGATCTTTGATGTTGAACTTTTACAGATAAAGTAATAACCTTAACGTATGTTTGATGAAAGCAATGAGATTGGTAAAACTCCCGAGTTAGTGGACAGAGAGAAAAAGCTGGGCCGGATTCACAATTTAAAGGGCAGACTCGAGCAGTTTGTGGCGGGAAAAGGGATTCCTAAAGAGGGTGCGGATTTGGCAGATTTTGAAGTGATAGCAGCTGATTATAAAGACTTGAGTGGAGTGTCGGAGGATGATGCAAAGACCATCTTGCAAGCGGGTTTGGATTTAAGAGAGGCAGAAAAAAAATATAATGAAGCTCCAGAGGGTGATGGGAAAGACCGTTTAAGAAGAGATTTGGAAAGGTTGAAAGTAGTGGAGCCAGGTTTGAAAGAAATTGAACGGGGAATGATTGAAGATAAATTAAAACAGGCTGATTAACTCTTGCTAGATTATTACTAAATTCTAGGCTTATTCTCAATCTTTTCTACTAATATGGGACTATGGATAGTTCTATGGTGACTACTTTTGATTGGAGGTGGCTTTTGCCACTGGTGGTATTACCGGTAGTGGTTTTACTGTTTTGGCCAGTAGAGAAAAACCGGGACCGGATTGAATATGATTATGGTAAGGGAGTAATTTATCATGATATTAACCCCAAGAAAAAAAAGAAGTTTATCCGCCGGAACCGCCTAAATAGAAAAACGCCTTAATCTTACCTTTTCCTTACCCAACCTTTCTTTTTATCTTACTTTGTTTGGTTACGATAATTAAGGAATTATCAAAAAGAAGGCGAGAAGACGGACTCGCCTTTTTTTATGCTAGAATTTGGTAATGCCCTATTTTAGGAGTTCCAACCAGCTTGGGTTTGCGCCACTTTTTATTGTGCTTATTGTAGGTTCAATAGTTTTGGCTGGTGGTTTAATCTTTTATTTTAGCCGCAGCTCTAGTTCAGCTTTGGTGAGTAAACCTGGCGAGGCAGTCTCCACTCCAATGGAGGTGCCTCATGAACTGCCTTCTATTTCTCCTGGGGCATCAGTTGGGCCTCTTCCTTCAGGATGTGGCAAAGATTGTCAGGCTTATATTGACCTCCGGTTAGATACAGTTAAAAAAGATCTGCTAAAACAATTATCAGCTAGCGCCTTACCTTCCTCAACTGCAGTGGTGGGGACCCCTATTCCTCAAGCCTCTGCTGCAGTCTCTGCTCCCAAGGAGTATTACATTAGTTTGGGGGGAGGGGCTTCCACAACCTCAACTGCTTTTGTGGATATTCAAGGATCAGATTTTAAATTTGATCCAGGAAATTATCCAGGAGCGAGGGCTTTTTATTTTCAAGCCATTTTAGTTTCAGATGCGCCTGACAAAGAGACTTTTGCTAGGCTTTATGATATCACTCACAACGTGGGGATTATTAATTCAGATATAAAATACAAAGGACTCAGCCCATCTTTGACTGAATCTGGGGCTTTGAACTTTTTTGCTGGAGTTCTGACTTTAAGAGTGCAAGTCCATGGGTTGGATATTAATTCAGCTTCAGTTTTAAATCCAAGAATTAAAGTAGTTTATTAAACTTCCAGATAATGTTGGCAAATGTTTTTGGGAGGCTTTATGATGTTGATATCAGTATTGTGACAATTGTTAATCCAAGGATGAAAAATTTCTTATTAAATTTTGACAATCCTTTTTAATCTAATTATGATTAGCGCATGGTTGACTTTAATGAGATAGAAAGCCAATGGGCAAGGGAGAATGCTGCTAGGTTGGGCAGGCATTTTGAGCGCTCTCAAGATGCTCTAATGTGGGGTGGTCATGCAGCAGCGATGGGGCGTCAAGAAAATTTGTTAAGGGAACTTTTAGAAGAACAAAGGAGGTCTAACCCATATTATGTTGATCCTGAAGTAGCGGGACTTAAAGCTACAATAGCTGCAGATAGAGAATATATTAGACGACTTCAAGAACAATTAGGGGGTAATTCAGATTTAACTAAACTGAGAGCTGAACTCGCCGCAAAAGAGGTAAGAATTAATGAACTAAGGGTGAGGATTAGTATTCAGGATTCGGAGATAAAAGATTTAAAGAATCAATTAGCAAAAAAGGGTGAGGAAGGTGAAGTTTTAACTCCGGTTCAAGAGAAAACTTATGAAGATGTATTTGCTCAGGAAGATACTGCTCATGAACAATCTTATGAAGATCTTTTTGTCGGTGAAGACGTAACAAGATACGAAACTAGGTCTAGATTAGGAACTGTTGCGGATGTATCTAAGGTGGGTTCTTTGGCGGATCTATATTTCCATAAAACAGGTTACTACCATTCCAGATTATCAGTTTCCATATCCGGAGCAATGAAAGATTATTATGATAGTTTAAAGGGCCCAGAATCTTTTTTAGGTTTGCCTGTTAGCAATGAGTATAGAAGACCTGATGGAGTAACTATGATTCATTTTGAGGGAGGGGTTATGTTGAATCATGGGGTAGAAGGATATCCAGCCATAGCTGTAGGTGCCCCTGTGGATCGAAAAATTGCGGACATATTTGCTTTATGGACGATCTTACATTGGGATGGATTAAGCCAACCCAGAGGTGATTCAAATATTGAGATTTCTAGTTTTTTGACAGAAGCTTTGACACAGCATTTTATTGGAGATAATTTCGAAGGTGCGATGTACCGTCATTTGACAGGTCCTTACAAAACTTATACATGCGGTCTATCTGGTGACATTTTTAAATATTATAGGGATATAATGGGAGGTTCTAAAGGGATTTGGGGATTGCCAATTTCTAATATTGAGAGAGAAGGCAGAAATCTGGTAGTCTATTTTGAGAATGGAATGATGCTTAGAAATATAGATGGGGAGATTAAGCTGCAAGAATTTAGTGAGCTTAAAAGCATATTGAAAGATCCAACTGAATTTGCTGTGCCATTTGTTTCTTTTCCTGGAGAGTCTGTTGCTAAGGGAAGCGAGTTGATGATTCTGGATTAGATGTGGTGTCAAGTGTTTTTGGGAGGTTTTTTTGGTAAAATATGAGACATGTCAGATGATTTTGAAGTGTTGCTTTTTTACAAGTACATTAAGTTAGATGATCCAGAGGCAGTGAGGCTTTGGCAAAAGGGGCTTTGTGAGGCTCTAAACTTAAAGGGTCGGATTATCATTGCCCCAGAAGGGATTAATGGAACTGTGGAGGGGCTAAAAAAAGAGACTAGGCTGTATATTAGAAAAGTTAAAGAGTTTTTAAAGTTTAAGGATATCTCTTTTAAGAAAAGCATAGGAAGCGGTCAGGCTTTTTCCAAACTTTCGGTCAAAGTTAGAGAAGAGATTGTAGCAACTCATTTTGAAAAAGATGTAGCCAGCCGGATTCAAAAAGTTGGAAAGTATGTCAATGCAGATGAATTGCATAAATGGTTTGAGGAGGAGAAGGAATTTTATATTGTGGATATGCGCAATGACTATGAACAAGATGGTGGGTATTTTAAAAATTCAATTTTGTCTGGATTTAAACAGTTTTATGATCTGCCAGAGATTTTGCCAAAAATTGAACATTTAAAGGATAAGATAATTGTCCCAGTTTGCACTGGCGGAGTAAGATGTGAGCGGGCATCTTTGTTTTTGGAAGAGAATGGATTTAATCAGGTTTATCAACTCAAGGATGGAATTCATAGTTATATGCAAAAATACCCCAATGAACATTTTAAGGGGGTTTTGTATGTTTTTGATAATAGATTGATAGTTGGATTTAATTTAGATAATCCGGAAAGAGCAGTTGTAGGTAGGTGTAAAATGTGTCAGAGGCCATCAGAGAATTATGTTAACTGCGCTTATGATTTTTGTCATTTGCACTATATTTGTTGTCCAAATTGTTTAGACAAAGAAACTGGTTTGCCTTTTGATAAAACAGAGTGCAAGCAGATTTTTCTGCAAACTGGAGGTACCTCCAAGGGTTTAATCAGAAGGACTGTTGAATATATTGGATAGAGTATAATTAAAAGATGAGTTATGCATTGGAGCAGATACAAGCTATTTTGGAAGAACATGCCAGTGAGTTGGGTTTTGGAGAGGTGGTGCACAGGCATCCGGCTAGTTATTTAGATTTAGTTGATGTAGTGGTAGGACCAGTTGATTTAATTAGCTCTCCAGAGGAGTTGCAGCATTTTGCAGTTGGTTTATTAGGTGGACTTCCTAGATTGGTATATAAACAGGAGGCTAGACGAGAGAAGAGGATCCATCCAACTTATGGTCACATCCTGATATTTGATCTGCCTAAATTTGGGGTTGGTGATGCGACTGTCAGCTTTTTCCCTAACGGAGAGATCGCCCAAACTGCAGCTAAAGTATTTAAGAGGCCAATGATAGAGAGGGGTTGGGAATATGATCTAACCCGCAGAGGAATATTAACTGATTTGGAGTGGCATCTGATAACTGAGGGTAAGAATCCGTTTAAGGAGTAACTGGTGGTTTTAGAGCAAAGATGATAATCTGAGGATATGCGGGAGCTTTTGATTGAGTTTATTGGGACTTTTTTCTTGGTTTTGATAGTTGCGCTAACTGGTAACCCACTGGCTATTGGGGCAATTTTGATTGCAATGGTTTATATGGGGGGTTATATCTCTGGAGCTCACTATAATCCAGCAGTGACTTTGGCAGTTTGGATGAATAAAGGGATAAAAACTGAGTTAGCGCTAAAGTATGTTGGGGTACAGCTTTTGGCGGGTATTTTAGCTAGCGCAGTATATTTTTTGGTAACTAAGAGTTATTTTATTCCCTCTCCAGCTACAACAACCAGCCCTTGGGTGGCTTTGCTTTGTGAAATCCTTTTTACTTTTGTGCTGGCAACAGTGGTGCTTCATGTAGCAGCTTCTAAAGAGAGCCAGGGTCATGACTTTTATGGATTGGCGATTGGCTTAACTGTAATGGCAGGGGCTTTTGCTGTTGGAGCAATCTCTGGAGGAGCATTCAACCCAGCAGTTGGAATAGCTCCGCAGCTGTTTGACCTGGGGCATTTAGGAAGTCATATTTCCAATATTCTGCTTTACCTAATAGGTCCTTTGGGTGGAGGAGCGCTAGCGGCGTTAGTATATAAACAGAGATGAAAAATATGTCTGATGAGGAGTGGAAGAAGAAGCTAACTTCTGAGCAATATCATGTTTTGAGAGAGAAGGGAACAGAGATTCCTTTTACAGGTAAATATGTTAACAATCACGACAAGGGGGTCTACGAGTGTGCTGCTTGTGGTGCTCCCCTATTTTCTTCAGATACCAAGTTTGATTCAGGGACTGGTTGGCCATCTTTTGATAATCCGATGAATACTGAGCATATAATTTTGCAAGATGATGACTCTTTAGGGATGCATCGGACTGAGGTGATCTGTAAAAACTGTGGTTCGCATTTAGGGCATGTTTTTGATGATGGTCCCAAGCAAACGACTGGCAAAAGATATTGTATCAACTCTTGTGCGCTAAATTTTAAAGGTCAGTAGTTGAGGTAGTTTTTTCTGTTATCATAGATTTAATGAGAAGTTCTCAGAGAGGGTCGGTCTTTTTAGTGCTTTTGATCCTGGGGCTTTTGATAGCTGTTTTTGTCGGATTCTTAGTTTACCTTCAAAATAATTTTGAGGAAGTGAATCAGAGCTCAACAGTTTATTCAGATATCAGTACTGATGGTTGGAAAACATATCAAAACGATGAAGTTAATTTCTCTATAAAATATCCAACCAACTGGAGCTTAAAGGTTTCAAATTATAATTACGGTTTAAAAATTGCTCATTTGGAAGGAGATTCTGGGCGAGTGGATTTAATGTGGGGGGGAAGTTTTGGGGGAGTTTGTGATAAATATGAGAAAATTAAGATCCGCGATGAGTCATTGCTATCCTGCCATTTTGTGAAAAATGGAATTGAAAGTTGGGAACAGATTAACAAAAACACTAGAAGTGGTCAATTTTCAGCCAAAGCTTACGCCAACACCTTTGCTGACCGCCAGTTAATCTTAAACATGATCGGAACTTTGAAATTCTTTTAAGAGAAGTTTTTAAAATAATCTATTTGACTTTTGGAATCAAACCAGATAAGATTGGTGCATCAATTCTCCCCCTGAAACGAGGGAGATTTTTTAAAGGTAAGGAATAAATTGATGACAGATAACAAACAACTTGAAGCTAAGATCCAATTATGGAATAAAAAGCTTGAAGCATTAAAAAAAGAATATGAGAGGATCATGAAGCTTCGGGGTGAGGCAATGCTGATGGGTGATTTGCGTGAGAACGCCGCTTTCCAAATGGCTGATGAAGATGCGAGTACCTATCAAGTGCGGATTGATGAGGTTGAGGCGATTATTAAAAAGCTGGAACTAGAAATGGGAGGGAAGGCTGGTAAGTAGGTCGACAATATTATGGCTGCAACTAAGACAAACCGGGAATTCCCGTTAGACCGGATTCGGAATATTGGCATTATTGCCCATATTGACGCGGGTAAGACTACCACTACTGAACGGATTTTATTCTACACTGGGCGGACTTACAAAATTGGTGATATTGATGAGGGAAATACGACAACTGACTGGATGGAGCAGGAAAAAGAGCGGGGAATTACGATCGTTTCTGCGGCGATCACGACTTTCTGGATTCCCAAAGATGGTCCTTATAAGGATCAAGAGACCAGAATTAACTTAATTGATACCCCAGGACACGTTGATTTTACAGTTGAGGTTGAAAGATCGCTACGTGTGCTTGATGGTGGAGTAATTGTGCTTGATAGTGCTTCAGGTGTGCAATCTCAAACTGAGACAGTTTGGCGTCAGGCGGATAAATACGGGGTACCTTTGGTAGCTTTTTCTAACAAAATGGATGTAGTTGGGGCAGACTTTTTAGGAACAATTCAAAGTGCCCGGGACCGATTGGGTGCTAATGCAATTGCTTATAATTTACCAATTGGTACTGAAAATGATTTTAAGGGAATTGTTGATCTACTAACTAAAAAAGCATTAGTTTGGCAGGGAGATGAGACTGGAGCAAAGTTCGTTGAAATTGAGATTCCTGCTGATATGGTGGATTTAGTGGAAGAGCATAGAAATAAATTAATTGAAGAGATTGCGGCGACAGATGAGACTTTGCTGGAAAAATATTTGAATGGTGAGGAGATAGCAGTTAATGATCTCAAGTTAGCCTTACGGGCAGCTGTGATCGCTAAAAAAATTGTGCCTGTTTTGGCTGGATCTTCGCTGCGGAATAAAGGTGTTCAGCCGATGTTGGATGCGGTGATTGAATACTTGCCTTCACCACAGGATATCTCACAAATTAATGGTAAAAATCCACGGACCGAAGAAGAGGAGACCAGACAGCAAACCAAAGAGGCGCCTCTGGCAGGCTTGGCTTTTAAAATTCAGGTTGATCCACACGTTGGCCGCTTAACTTATGTCCGGGTTTATTCTGGAACTTTGAAATCTGGTTCTTATGTTTATAACTCAACTAAAGGGGTCAAGGAACGGGTGGGACGGGTGCTTTTAATGCACGCGAATGATAGAGAAGAGATTGAGGAGGCTTATGCAGGAGAGATCGTGGCTGTTGTGGGTCTTAAAGACACTATTACTGGGGATACTTTATGTGATGAGAGTGCGCCGATTGTTTTAGAGTCAATTACTTTTGCAGAACCAGTTATTTCTTTGGCGATTGAACCTAAGACTAAATCAGATCAAGAAAAGTTAGCTTTGGCTTTGCAAAGACTGTCTGAGGAAGATCCAACATTTAGAGTGAAGACTAATCATGAGACTAATCAAACGATCATCTCTGGTATGGGTGAGCTGCATTTGGAGATTATTGTGGACCGGATGAAGCGGGAGTTTAAGGTGGAGGCCAATGTGGGTCAACCACAGGTGGCTTACAGAGAGACAATTACAAAAATAGCGGTAGGTGAGGGTAAATATATTAAACAAACTGGTGGTCGGGGTAACTATGGGCATGCTGTGGTTAGAATTGAGCCCTTGCCACGCGGACAAGGCCGCGAATATGTGTCAGAGATCGTTGGTGGAGCGATTCCTAGGGAATATATTCCAGCGATTGAAAAAGGGGTGACCGAGAGAGAGGATACAGGAATTTATGCTGGTTTTCCAGTGGTGGATATCAAAGTAGCAGTTTTTGATGGCTCTTTTCATGAGGTTGATTCAAATGAGATGGCGTTTAAAATAGCTGGATCAATGGCGCTAACTGATGCGGCAGCTAAAGCTGATCCAATTTTGCTTGAGCCAATTATGATGGTGGAGGTCTCCACCCCAAAAGAGTTTATGGGCGATATTATTGGAGATCTATCTTCAAAAAGAGCCCAAATTTTGGGCACTGAAGAAAAGGGGAATGGATCAATTGTCAAAGCATTGGTGCCTCTAGCTGAACTTGGTGGTTACATTACAACAATCAGGTCAATGTCCCAAGGAAGGGCCAGTGCTTACATTGAGCCACATGACTATCAACCAGTTCCTGCAAACATTGCTGAAAAGGTCAAAGCAGCTTCTGGGTTTACAGGAAGGATGGAAGCTTAAAAGCTGGTGTGATACACTGAATTTAAGTGAAGTTTTTAAGAATTATATTAATTCTCTTTTCTACAATTGGAATTTCTCATTTTGCAGAATTAGTTATTTCTCAGCTATCTTTTCTGTTAATAGGTCGAGGAGTTGCGACTTGTGCTGGTATAGATATAATTTTTTGCGGAGGAAGCCAAACATTTAATAGACGAGCTTTCTCAATTGTCTTATATTTAATACTTGTCCCAATATATTATTTTGCATTCAGCAAATTTTTAATTCATCATAAAATACTTCTTATTTGTGTTTCTGTAGTTGCAATCCTTTTGGCATTTTTGGGGATTTTTGTGTGGCTAATTGGCGATACTTTTATCGGTTAATTTTATCCAGCGCTTTACAAGATATGTATTTGTCTGAAGGTTGTTTTTTTGTGCGTGATTGAGCTCTTCGAGTCCGAGTGACCTCAGAGTCGAGGACTTGCAAGGTCTCACCTGTTTGAAGCTAGATTTGACTTGTCAATGAGTTCAATTGATTGGTGGTTTACTTTTGAGGAGTTTCTAACGCTTCGATTAGGGTTATTAGATGACTGGTTTCTCTGGTTGCGACTTTGGAAGTGGCTTGACGGTTATGGACTAAACCTGAGCCAGGAATAATAGATCTTCTAATAGACTCTGCTAGGGAGGCAAATTCCCTGGCAACAGCTAGAAAGCGATCTGCAAAATCTTGATCTGAAAGCGAGTTGGGAAATCCAGGCTGTTCAGATCTAGCTCTGATCAATCTGTTTTGAACAGTGCCATCTAGTCTGGCTTGATCTAGCCAGGTATTAAGGGCAGCTTGCTCAGCTGCGAGTTGTTCAGCGGTTTTGGAAGTGGCAGTTTTGGTGATCGGTTCAGCTGGTTGTTCTTCAGGTTTTTTGGGATCTTTTTTGGTGGGTTCTCCATTTGGAAAGCGTTCTGATCTAGGGGTGTAAGCAAAAGAGGTGGGTGTAAATGAGTTGGAGTGACCTGATCTTTGTTCAGCTTTGGATCTTTTTTCTGCAGCTTCTCTTCTTTCTCTTCTAATTTCTGCTTCGATTGGATCTAGCTTGGAACGATCGTATTCTTCAACCATGATTTGAAATATAACAGATTAGGGATATAATTGAAAGTTATGAGAGTAGAGGTAGTTGAGCATTTTTTAGAAAAGATTAAAGTGAAAGCTCCTAAGCCTATTTTAAGAGTAGATCATTGGAGTCCAGCGGTAGAAGAGCTTTTGGAGCGGATTGCTAGAGAGAAAGCGCTAAAGAATATGGAATTTCCGGCTAGGCCAATTCAAGTTGGACCACTAACTTTGAATAGGTGGTTTTTGAAGATGGCTCCCTTGGAAATAGCTGCTTCTGCAGGTTATCTTTACATGGTCAAGAACACTAGTTCAGATGGAATGGCAGAAGTAATTAAAGGAACAGGGATCATGTTAGCTTCACTACTGGCTTTAGGTGGGATTTCTCTTTGGAAAGATTTTGAGGAGAATTAAATGGTTGATTGTATAAAGTTTAGTCCCAAAGATTACAATTTTGAGGTAACTAGAGAGATTTTTGGAAGGTTTGCCTTATTTTTTGATCCAGATAGATCGATAGTTGCCCAAGAGTTAGAGGTTTTGCAGTGGGTGACTGATGCCTATGTTTATAAATATAAAATTAATAATGAGCAGGGAAGAGACCGGTTTTTAAGGCATGTAGTTGGTGAGGAAGAGTGGGAGGGATATTACCGGATTACTCCACCCTCAGTTCAGGAGGTTAAATATATGATGATAGTTGACCCGTTAGACTATATCAGATATCTAAAAGTTTTGATGACTATTTAGGTTCTTGCAATTTGGCAGGCACTATTGTAATATTTCTCTACCAGTCCTTCGACAGGCTCAGGATTAGAACTTGAGTGGGCTGGATTTTTAATTGGCACTTTGGGTCTTGACAAAGCCCCGATGAGCTGGTTTAATGTTACGACTTAAAGAAGATTAACTTCTTTAACGGATTATGCTTGGGTTGGAGCATTCGGCAGTATAATCTGAATGGGTAGTAGGTAGGTTGTCCGAATGGTCCATGAGATTATGGCAGATAAATATCTAAGAAATAAACCACACGTAAATATCGGAACCATGGGTCACGTTGACCATGGTAAAACTACTCTAACTTCAGCGATTACTAAAGTTCTATCAGCTAAAGGTGGGGCTGAATTTAGATCCTACGAACAGATTGATAACTCTCCAGAAGAAAAAGCCCGCGGTATCACTATTAATATTACTCACGCAGAATACGAAACAGAAAAACGCCATTATGCTCACATCGACATGCCTGGTCACGCTGACTATATCAAAAACATGATCACTGGCGCAGCTCAAACAGATGGAGCAATTCTAGTAGTGTCAGCTCCAGATGGCCCAATGCCACAAACCCGTGAGCACTTGCTGCTTGCCCGACAGGTGGGAGTTCCAGCGATTGTGGTTTATTTGAATAAATGCGATATGGTTGACGATGCCGAGTTACTTGATTTGGTTGAGGAAGAGATCCGTGATCTGTTGAAGAAATACGAATATGATCCACAATCTCCTATAATTAGAGGTTCAGCTAAAAAGGCTCTGGAAGGAGACGCAGAGGCAGTTAAATCAATTGAAGATTTGATGAATGCAGTTGATGAATGGATTCCAACTCCAGTACGTGAGACAGACAAACCTTTCTTGATGGCTGTTGAGGATGTTTTCTCAATTAAAGGCCGTGGAACTGTGGCGACTGGAAGAATTGAAAGAGGCACAGTGAAGATTAATGAAGAGATTGAAATTGTGGGTATCAGGCCAACTAAAAAGTCGGTTGTAACTGGAATCGAGATGTTCCATAAAATGCTTGATCAAGGTGAGGCTGGAGACAACGCTGGAATTTTACTGCGGGGCGTTGAAAAAGATGATATTGAGCGAGGTCAAGTGTTAGCTAAACCTGGTTCGATTACTCCTCATTCTGAATTTGAGGCGGAAATCTACATTCTTTCTAAAGAAGAAGGTGGGCGGCATACCCCATTCTTTAAAGGCTACAGGCCACAATTCTATATCCGAACAACTGATGTGACTGGTGAAGTTCAATTACCTGAAGGTGTTGAGATGGCGATGCCTGGAGATTCAGTTAAAATTTCTGCTAAGTTGATTACTCCAATTGCTATGGAAGAAGGCTTAAGGTTTGCCATCCGAGAGGGGGGTAAAACCGTGGGGGCTGGAGTGATTACTAAAATTATTAAGTAATTAAATAGCGAGTATGGGGCCGAGAGGCCCTTTTTTTTGTCTAAATAGTTCACAATCAGAGTGAATTATGATATACTTTGACTCGCTTTGTTAGAAAGAGCACATTAAAAGGAAGATTAAAAAAGATGGCTAAAGGACGAATTAGAGTAAGATTAAAATCTTATGATCATAGAGTTTTAGATGCTACTTGCGAGCAGTTACTTGATACTGCGCTGCGGACTGGTGCAAAAATTGTTGGCCCAATCCCTCTTCCGACTAAAAGATCCACGATTACTGTTATAAAAGCCGCTTTTTCTAGAGGTATGAAAAACTCCCAAGAAACTTTTGAAATTAAAACCCATAAAAGAGTAGTTGATATAGTTGAACCTACTGATAAAACAATTGATTCCCTGATGCATTTAGAGCTACCCGCTGGGGTAGATATTGAAGTGAAGATGTAAAGTTTGATTCAGCTTGCAATTGTGCGTAGTGGTATGTTACAATTTGATATTAACTGATGAATAAATCAGGTTGATTTAACAAATTAACATTTTCAGTAGATCGCGCGTCGGGTTTAAATAATTTAGATACGGCGATTGATAAGCGCTTTACTGAGTGAGATCCAAGAAATTGGTCTCACTCTTTTTTTGAGGTTTGAGATGATAAACACATTATTAGCAACTAAAAAGAATATAGGGCTACCTTCGCCTAGGGCGAACGATCCTGTATTTCTTTTGAAAAAGATATGATAAATACACTATTAAGCATCAAAAGAAATATGACATCAAGCTATGACGCCCGGGGTAGACGGGTTGGGGCAACCATACTTGAGGTACTACCTAACTTTGTGACTCAAGTTAAACTAGCTGATAGCAAGGATGGTTATAATGGTGTCCAAATTGGTATGGGGAGTAGAAAGGTTGTTAAGAAGCCCCAAATGGGCCACTTTAAAAAAGCCAATATTGATCAACCTCTGAGATATCTTCGTGAAGTTAGAGTTGAGACAGTTGATGTTGAACCTGGTCAGGAAATTATTCTGAGCCAGGTTTTTTCAAAAGGTGACAGTGTTAAAGTCACTGGAGTGACTAAGGGCCGGGGTTTTCAAGGTGGGGTTAAAAGACATAACTTTCATGGAGGTCCTAAGACTCATGGTCAATCTGATCGCCATCGGGCGCCTGGTTCAATTGGTCAGGGTACTACTCCAGGTCGGGTTTATAAAGGTAAAAGGATGGCAGGACACATGGGTGTTGATCAGATGAGTTACTGGGGGTTAGAGGTGATTGCGATTGATAAGGCTAATAACTTAATTACCATTAAGGGTGGGATTCCTGGTCCAACAGGCGGATTGGTAGTAATTCAAAAACAGGGCCGTATTAAAGGTTACACTCCCCCACCTGAAGAAAAGGAAGATGAGGAAGAAGAGTCATCGGACCAAGAAAGTAAAGAGGAAGTGAGTGCCGAAGCAGCTGAGGTTGTAGAAGAGCAAGGGCAACCAGAAGCAGATGAGACTGGAAAAGCGGATGATAGTGAACCAGAAGGAGAAACCGATGCCAAGAGTTAAAAAAGAAGAAACAACTAAAAAGGTAGTCACTAAGAAAGAGACAGTTAAGGTTGAGGTAAAAGTAGATTCTAAAGTGAAATCTGCAGAGCCAAAGACTAAAGTCCAAAAATCAACAGCCAAAGGTGGTTTGTCTGTGCCGGTTTATTCCATTGCTGGTGCTGCTACTGGGACTTTGGATCTGCCCAAAGAGGTGTTTGGGGTTCCGGTTAATGATCAACTGATCGCTCAAGCGATGAGGATTTATTTAAACAATCAAAAAGGTCACTTTGGTAATACCAAAACCCGGGGTGAAGTTGATGGATCAACCAGAAAGATTTACAAACAAAAAGGGACAGGAAATGCGCGTCATGGTGGCAAAAGAGCACCTATTTTTGTGGGTGGAGGAATTGCATTTGGTCCAAAACAGAGAAAGGTGGTTTTGAGTATGCCTAAAAAGATGAAAAGGGCGGCTTTGATTTCAGCTCTTTCAGCTAAAGCTCTCGACAATCAGGTGGTTGGAGTAACTGGTTTGGATAAGTCTTCTGGTAAGACCAAAGAGATGGTTAAACTAATGGGTATATTAGGGAAATTCCAAATTCCAAATTCCAAATTCCAAAGCACTTTGTTTATAGTTGATGGTAGTTCAGAGATGGCCTTCCGTGGGATTAAAAACTTAAAAGGGATAGATATGCTGCCAGTCAATCAGCTGAATGCTTACTCAGTTATTTCTCACCAGGCGTTAGTTGTAACAGCAGATGTAGTTAAAAAGCTGGCGGAGGTCCAAAATGATTAAAGCACCTTTGATTTCGGAAAAGAGTATGAATTTAACTAAAAGTGGTTTTTATACTTTTTTAGTTGGTTCAGATGCGACCAAGCAAACTGTTGCTAAATTGGTGGCGGAAAAGTTTAAAGTTGATGTTTTAAATGTGCGGATGATTAATATCGCAGGCAAGAAAAAAATGCAAAGAACTAGACGGGGATTTTTCCAGACAGCCCCGCTTAAAAAAGCAATTGTTAAAGTTAAAAAAGGCCAAAAGATTCACCTCTTTGAAGCGCCAACTGAAGAAAAAGAAGAGGTAGTGGTGACTACTGGTGAAGGTGAGCCAATTGCTAAAACCAGAGAAAAGAAAAGTCTGCTCCGGGGAACAAAAGTCAAAATTGAAGAGGCCAAAGCTTCTGGGATTGCTAAAGAAGAGACTAATGAAAAAAGATCACGCCAACAAGCTGGTAAAACCAAAGGAGGCAGGTAATGTTATTCCAATATCGGGAAAAAACTAATACTAGAAGGTTTGCATCCAAGATCGTTAAACCAAAGAAAAATGCTGGTGCACCCAAAGATTTAAAGGTGATTCTAAAAAAGCATGCTGGCCGTTCGAGAGGCCGAGTGACAGTCCGCCATCAAGGTGGCAGACAAAAGAGATACTACCGGATCATTGATTTTACCCGGAATAAGTTTGGGGTTGAAGCAGTGGTAATGGCTTTTGAATATGATCCAAATAGATCAGTTGATATTGCGCTGTTACACTATGCTGATGGTGAAAAAAGGTATATTTTGGCTCCTCTTGGACTAAAGGTTGGAGATAAGGTGATGTCTCAGGAAAAGGCTGAGGTGAGGGTTGGCAACGCGATGAAGTTAAAGAATATTCCAATTGGAACAGCGATCCATAATGTGGAGTTAATTCCTGGCCAAGGTGGCCGGGTTGGCCGGTCTGCAGGCACGTCTTTGGTACTTCAAGCGAAGGAAGCTGGCTTCGGACACTTGAAATTGCCTTCAACTGAGGTTAGAATGATTCCTTTAGAGTCGATGGCGACGATTGGTGTGCTTGGAAATGAAGATTCTAAGAACATGGTGATTGGTTCAGCTGGCCGGGCGAGGCATATGGGAATCCGCCCATCTGTCCGGGGTGTAGCGATGGATCCAGGTTCTCATCCTCATGGTGGTGGAGAAGGCCGATCAGGAATTGGGCGCAAAAAACCGATGACAGCTTATGGCCGGCCGGCAGTTGGTAAGACCCGGATAAAAAATAAATGGACTAGCAAATATATTATGAAACGTAGAAAGGGAACCAGATAAAATGAGCCGCAGCACGTACAAAGGCCCTTATATAGATGAGAAGTTGATGAAGAAGGTTCAAGCTCAAAAGGTGTCTGGAGCTAAGACTGCGATCAAAACTTGGGCGAGACGTTCACAGATCTCACCTGATTTTGTGGGGCATACTTTTTTAGTTCATCAAGGCAAGAATTTTATTTCAGTTTATATAACTGAGGCGATGGTGGGGCATAGACTAGGAGAATTTGCTCCAACTAGAACTTTTAGAGGTCATGGCAAAATGACTGAAAAGAGTTCAGCGAAGACATAAAATTATTATGGAATCAAAAGCGATACAGAAAAATTTAGGACATTCACCTCGAAAATTGAGGCTCGTGGCTGATATGGTGCGTTCGATGAGCGTTGATCAAGCGTTAACCACGCTGAAGTTTGCTAATAAAGCGGCCGCAATTACTTTGGAAAAAGCGATTAGAACAGCTTTGGCTAATTCTGGTAATGGAACTGGGGCAACGATGTTTTTTAAGAGCTTAGAGGTTAATGAGGGGATGAAGATGAGGAGATTTAGGGCAACAGGTGGAAAAGGCCGGGCTAGACCTTACAAACGCCGAATGAGTCAAATTAGAGTGGTTTTAACAAATGTGACACCTGATACTAAAGTAAAAGCGCAAAAGGCAAAAGTGAGCAAAGCTCCTGCTAGTGCAGTTAAAAAGGAGGAGCCAGTAGTGGTGGCTAAATAATATGGGACAAAAGATACATCCAATTGGTTTTAGACTGGGAGTTTCCAATACTTGGGAGTCCCGTTGGTTTGCACCAGTTAGCAAATATAGTCAATTTTTGAGTGAGGATCATAAGATCAGAGATGTCTTGATGAAGAAGCTGCGTCCTGCAGGTGTGTCTAAAATCGAGATCGAAAGATCGATCAGTAAGTTAAAAATTATTGTGTTTGTGGCCCGTCCCGGAATTTTAATTGGGCGGGGAGGAACTGGTTTAACTGAGCTAAAAAAGTTTCTGTTGCATGAACTAAAGATTAAAGATGAAAACAAGCTAGAGATTGCACCAATGGATATTAAACAACCAGATCTGTCAGCTTATTTGGTGGCTCAATCAGTGGCAGATCAGTTGGCCCGCCGGATGCCAGCCGCCCGGGTAATGAATCAAGTTTTGGACCGGGTGATGCGGGCTGGAGCTAAGGGAGTTAAGGTGATGTTATCTGGAAGAATTGGTGGAGCTGAGATCGCCCGGGTGGAAAAAAAGTTGGCTGGATCAATTCCTTTGCATACATTGCGGACTGACATTGATTTTGCAGTTTATCCAGCGCTGACTAAATCAGGTTATGTTGGGGTCAAAGTTTGGATTAATAAAGGAGAAGCCAAAATATGAGCTCCTTTGCCTTTTTGAATGCTATGTTATTGGTAGAAAAAATGTTGATTCAAAAACTTAAGGGGGAGGCAAAAATCTAATGCCACTTTTAGTACCAAGCCGAGCTAAATATAGAAAGCAGTTTAAAGGCAAGCGTGGAGGTAATGCGACACGTAACAACAAGATCTCATTCGGGACCTTTGCTTTAAAAACTGAAGACCGGGGTTTTATCTCATCCCGCCAAATTGAAGCAGCGAGACGGGCGATGACCCGCTACACCCAACGGGGTGGACGGATTTGGATCCGGATTTTTCCGGATAAGCCAGTGACTAAGCATCCAGCTGAGTCGCGGATGGGTTCTGGAAAAGGTGACGTTGAGGGGTATGTGGCAGTAGTTAAACCAGGGAATATTATTTTCGAGATGGGTGCTGTGACAGAAGAGGTGGCTAAAGAAGCGATGAGGTTAGCCTCTCATAAATTGCCAGTTCGAGTGAGGTTTATTAAGAAAGGAACGGAGTTTCTGCAAGTTTAGAGATG
>CAYMIA010000006.1:0-61646 GCA_964390595.1 uncultured Gammaproteobacteria bacterium
ATTACGCTTTCTCCTTTAAACGGTAGCGGTACAACTACTAACACTGGAACATTTGCTCTTCTCAATACTAACGCCACCACAATCAACGCCTTTGGGGCAGCTACGGCCTTAAACCTTGGCTCTGCCTCTGACTTAACTGTCACTTTTGGTGATGATGTGACATTTGCTCAGGCTCATAATAAAGATATCACTATTCAATCCAGCCTCTCAGGGGGAGGCAGAACCACTTATCCTCTAACTATCACTCAAGGGAATGATGGCGGCAATAATAACAGCGTTGGTTTACTCAATTTAGTCAACTCAGATACCGGGTCAACTGCGTCACTATTGAATATTCAACCTTCAGTTGGAGGTTCAGCCATTAATATTGTCACTGGCCTAAGTAATGTGACGGGTATCGTCATCCCTTCCTATGCCTTAACTACCGGCCGGAGTATTCAGATTGGCGCTGATGATGCCACTGTGATCTCCCAAGCTGGCCCAGTTAATTTTAGCGGTAACTTAATTGAAGTTAGCCCAAACCGCCAATATAACGGAGCAGGTACAAGTACTGAGTCAGGACATTTCCTCGATTTAAATAGATACATAGGTACTGCTGATCCGTCTACTACCGTTAACATTACCGGCTCATTAGCCTCCCTAACCTCCAACTGTGATGTTTCTGCTGGTACTTGTAATGATTCCTCAAATATTCTTAGCCTAACCCAAAGCTATGCTAACGCCACAGGTGCTGTCTTAGGTATCTCTAACTCTGGTACTGGCAAAGATATCTTAGGTACCTCCTCAACTTGGAGCGTTGATAAAGCTGGTGCAGCTGTCTTTGCTGGGGTAAATTCAGGTTCAGGATTACTTCAAGGCACCGGGGGATTGACTTTAACTGGGACGACTTCTATTAATACCTCAGGTTCATCAAACACTGATATTGGAACTGGTTCATCATCTGGCACCATTACCATTGGTCGAACCTCAAATACTGATTTAGCTCTAGCTGATGCTCAATGGAACATCACTGGACTTGGTGCCGCTAACTTTGCCTCAATTGGTGCTGGAACTAGGGGAACAGGCGCCTTTACTACTCTGGCAGCTAATTCAACTGTCACTTTTTCAGGTATTGGTTCCTCAGGTACAACTGCTCTTTGTCTGAACGGCAGCAACGTTGAAACCTGTTCTTCTGGTTCCTCTGCTGCAACTCTTCAATCTGCTTATACCAATGGTCAAACTATTGAAACTAATAACACTAACCCAATCCTGTTTACTGAAACCTCAGCCGCAGCTGTCTCAGCTGATCTGCTGCAACTAACTGTCAACCAAGCTGCAGGTGGCAGCTTCTCAGGTGATGGTTTGCAGATAACTCAGACTGGCGCAGACAACGATGCGTTTACAGGTAACGGTCTGCACATGATCGTCAACCAGGCCAAAAATACCGGTAATCTGATATTAGCTGAAACCTCAGGTGCAACGCCCCTGTTTAAGTTAGATGAAAATGGAGTAGTCTCGTTGCAGGGAGCTCAAACAGTTGACATCACCTCAGCTGTGGCTGGTAACTCCTTAACTTTGAAACCCTCAGACCTTGGCACAACCAATGGTACAGGCGGAGCAGCAGCAATCAAAGGTGGGGATGAAACTTCAACTTCTTGTGGCACAGCTTGTACCGGTGGAGCGCTAACTTTATTAGCTGGTTCAGCAACTGGAGGCTCCGGTACAACCCGGAATGGGGGAGCAGTCAGCATCAATGCCGGCACAGGCGCTACGAATAACGGCTCAATCAATATCGGCAACACCACAGCTAAAGCGATCGCCCTAGGAAATGGTACAGACAATACCACACTAACACTTACAGGATCAGGTTTAACTACCTTAGGCGGCTCATTAACTGTCTCAGGCACCTCTCTCCTCGCCACAGCTGCCACCACCATTACCCTTGGTAGCTCAGGTGCGGATACAATCATTCTTGGTAACGCTGGCGCAGACACTATTACCATTGGTAACGCCGCCTCAACTGGCGTTTCTATAACCGACGACAACTGGAGCATCGGAACTGGCGGAGCAGCTGTCTTTGTTGGAGTCAATTCAGGCTCTGGATTAATCCAAGGTACAGGTGGATTAACTATTACCGGCGCAATTGCCTCTCTCAACGCTTCCTCTAACTTCGCCACTAATATTAATACTGGCAACTCCACTGGCACAGTTACAATTGGTGGGACAGCCGGTAACACCATCAATATTGGCAGCGACAATACTACCGCCGACACCATTGCTCTTGGTTCTGCCCTTGATTCTCTGACCATCACTTCTTCTCACTTTGTGGCTGCTTCAACCGGTGCATTATCCGGCATCACCACTATTGGACTCTCCGGTGCAATCACCGGTGCAACCGCTACCAACACTATCAACGGTCTAATTATTAATGGTTCAACTCAAACCTTAACTGCCAATAATATCGCTGACTCAGGTGCCCTCACTATCAAGTCAGCTGCTGGTGCCAATGCCCTCACTCTTGATTCTGGAACAACTGGCGATGTTAATTTGGGCACGAGCGGGGCCAAGGCTATCAGTATCGGCAATGCCACTGCCTCAACCACAGTTACCTTGACTACTGGAGTTGCCGGAACTAATGCGGCAGGCATTAAGCTAGATGCCAATACCTCCACCACTAACACCAGTGGAGGGGTTCTTGTAACCGCCACAGGAATTACCAGTGGTGTTGGCTTGCAGATTACCGGTGGTTCCAGCTTGGGTAATGGTGGCAAGTTAATTAATATCTCTGGTGCCTCTTATAACCTGGCAACAGATACCAACTCAGGCTCAGTAGGTAATTTAAGTTTCTCTGATGTCTCTTCTAACTCATCAGGCACAACTACAGTCTCTGGTTTAACTATCACCCCAACCTACAATGTGACTGGTGGTGGGACCAAGGTTATGACAGATATTAACTTAGCTGGAGTTGTCACCAATACCTGTGGAGCAGGAACATGTAATAAATATGGCCTCTATTTCTCAGGTACAGGCTACACCCAAGATCTCTTTTTGCAGAACGGTGAAACCATTGATAACGCCACAGATGGCACAATTTTACTGACTGCTACCACCACTAAAACTTCTGGCAACTTAACAGTGGGCACCTCTGGAACTGGCACGATCACCTCTGGAGCTGTTAACGGTATCACTATTGCTTCTACTACTACTCCAGTTGCAGCCGGAGCTTTCACTATTCAAAGCAACGGTGCAAACACCATGACAGTTGACACTGGTTCAGCTGCTACCCTAACTCTAGGTGCAGTGGCCACGACAGTTAATTTAGGAACCTCCAACACTGCCTCAACTCTTAATATTGGTACAGGGACAGGTGGAGACACGATTCACATTGGTGACAACGATACAACTGCAGACACAATCACTTTAGGATCAGCCAAAGACTCTCTGACACTTAGAGGTACGACCTTAACAATTGGCAACGCTGCTGATACAGGCGTCTCTATTACCGACAACAACTGGTCAGTCAGCACTGCTGGCGCTGCTGTTTTTGTTGGAGTTGATTCAGGTTCTGGTTTGCTCCAGGGCACTGGTGGTCTAACCCTAACAGGCACAACTGCCATCAATACCTCTGGCTCCTCAGCTATTAGTATTGGTACCAGTACTTACTCTGGAACCCTAACTTTGGGTGGGGGATCAGAGACTTTGAAACTCAACGTTGGCACTGATGCTACAGGTGATATTTATTACCGCAACTCCTCAGGCAATCTAGTCAACCTAGCAGTTGGCACAGGTAGTCAGTGTCTGATCGGGGGAACTATCCCAGCCTGGGGTTCCTGTTCTGCCGCTGGTACCCTTTGGAGCACAATCGGTGATCCAGCAGGCAATAAAACCTTTACTATGGCGGCTAACACCACTACTATGAACTGGACCTCAACTGGAGCGCTAGATGCTTGGAAAGTTAACTTGAATAATAACTCAACTTCCTCAACAACTCAGGATGCTTTTGTTATTAATAACGCGGCAGTAGGAAGCTTTACTGATACTACTACCGAAAACCTATTACTGGTTCAGCAACTCGATACTACTACCGCTGGAACTACAGTGGTCACAAATGGCATTAAAGTTGATGTCGCAGCTAATGCCGGTATGACCAACGGTATTCAGATCACCAATTCAGCCGGCAATCTGACAGATGGGTTATTAATTGCCGATACAGCCGGTGGTACTTTAACTGAAGGTCTGGAGTTTACAGGTACCTTTACAGATTACATCAAAGCCGCCAACTTTAACGTTTCCAACGCCGGAGCAATCACAGCAGCCACAACTACCAACACTATCAACAGTTTAATCATCAATGGTTCAACTCAAACCTTAACTGCCAACAACATCGCTGACGCAGGCGCCTTAACTATTAAATCAGCTTCTGGTTCGAACTTAACTCTAGATTCAAATGGTGGAACCTCAACCGTTAACTTGGGTAATACTAACGCCACCACTATTCAAATTGGTAATAACACCACCAATCCGGCAGTTACTATTGATTCAGGAACTGGTACTATTAGTATCGGCACTGGCGCTAACACCAAAACAATTACTATTGGGTCAACCAATGGTGACACTATCAACATTGGTAGCGGTGCCACCAACGCCAAAACAATCAATATTGGAGCCACCAATAACATCGCCAACGCTATTCACATCGGAGATGCTGGTGTTAATCCAAAAGTTATTTTCTTCTCTAGAACAGCTGCTCCAGGCGCAGAGTTTGATACCAACGGTCAATTTGGTGGAGGTGCAGTTGGTACAGTTGCCACCTCAGGCCGGCTTTGGTTTAGATCCAACAACTCCAACTGGCGGTACAACGCTACTGCTAACTCAGCTGACTATTCAGAATACCTTCAGCAAGAAGAAACCTCTGAACCAGGAGATGTCATGGTCATGTCTGATTCCAATTATGAAACAGTTAAAAGATCTAATACTCCTTATGATCAGCACGTCTTAGGTGTTATTACCCAGTATGGAACAGGCAATAACTCTGATGAATCCTGCGCTGATAATCCTAGTTGTGGTACGGGCAACAATCCTCACTGGACCAACGTCGGTATGCTTGGTCAAGTTTATACCAAGGTCTCAACTGAAAATGGCTCAATCCAACCAGGTGACCCAATCACTAGTTCATCAGCCCGGGGTATTGGTATGAAAGCGACTAATACCGGCCGGATCATTGGCTACGCGCTGGATTACTTCGATGGCAGCAAATCAGGTCAAGATCTCTGGAGTCTGCCAACTGCTCCAACTTGGGATGAGACAGTTCAAAGCCCGGGGGGCTCTCCCCGTCAAGTCAAAGCAGGTAAGATCTTGATTTTGCTGCAAGCTAGTTGGTATGAGCCTGATGCACCACCCGCTGATATCTCCCAAGTCAGCTTTGTTGATCCAACCAGTCAAAGAGATGGAGTCCCGGTTTATGGCCTCAAAAACAACCTGACTGGTGCCGATATCACCTCTCAGCTGGTCAAAAAAGATGCTGCTATCGCCAATCTAACCACCGGCGTGCTTTCAACCAAGCAACTATTTGTTGATGGCATTCAAATTAATGGTGCTTCTAAGCTCGCTGGAGACGTTGATCTCAGCACTATCAAACCATCTTCAGGTTCAGTCAGCATTGAACTCGCTTCAGAAAACGGCCAATTGACCGTTAAGGGCACCAATAAAGAAGCCGTTTTCTCAGTTGATTCCTTAGGAAACGCCATCTTAAAAGGCACTCTAACTGCTGAAAAGATCAAAGCTAACCAGATTGAAGGTTTGGAGCTATTAATATCTAAAATTAATGGCCAAGAAGCTAGCAATTCAGCTCAGCCATTAGTCACCCAGGCCACCCCATCTGCTAACTTAGCTGGCCTTAATGCCTCAGGTCCAGCGACCGTCTCTGGACAGCTCCAAGCAGCTGGTCTAACGATCACTGGCAACAGTATCTTAAATGGTATGCTCCAAGTTCTAGAGGTAGTCACCACCAGAAACTTAATTGTGACTGATCTGGCCAAATTCTTATCTGATGTGATTTTCAAAGGCGATGTTATATTTGAGGGCCGGACGACCTTTAACAACGACACAGCTGGATCCGCAATAGTCAAAAAAGATGCCGACACAGTTGAGGTCAAATTTGATAAAGAATACGCTCAAACACCTTTGGTTAATATCTCAATCACCCTCGATGACAACCTAACTGACCAAGAAAAAGCTCTACTTTCACCAGCAGATCTACAGCTTAAAGAGGCTGCCCAATCTACTCTAGAGCAATCAGTTCTGAATGGGGATATCCGCTATATAGTCACCAGAAGAACCACCAAAGGCTTTATTATCAAACTTAATAAGCCAGCCTCAGATGATCTTAAGTTCTCATGGAGCGCCCTAGCGGTTAAAGATGCCAAAACTGCTCAAAGCACCTCTCAATCAGTTTTGGCCGCTCAAGCTACTCCAACTCCCAGCCCCAGCGTTAATTCGCCAGCTCCTGCCACCCCTGCCCCTACACCTGTAGCTACACCAACTCCGGCACCTATTATTACCCCAAGCCCAACTCCTCAAGCGGGCGCCCAAACTCTGACCGTTAACCAAAATGAACTGGGTTTCCTCCGGGTCAGGGAACAGCCCTCAACCTCCTCAGATGAAATTGGTCAAGTCAAACCAGGCCAGACCTTCAATATTCTAGACTCTCAAACTGCTGGAGGAGTCACCTGGTACAAAATCGGATTCGCCGCCAACCTAGCAGGCTGGGTGAGCGGGGAGTATGTCACATTAAAATGAACCAGCTTTGGTAGATAACTAGGCACAAATTATCTACGTATTGGCTAACCTATGCATAGGTGCCAAGCTCACTGCGATCTGCTACTATTTAAGCGTATTATGAAAAAGTCTGGCCAATTCAAAGTAATCGTTGTTATGCCAGCTTATAACGCTGAAAAAACTCTGGTTAAAACTTATCAGGATATCCCCAAAGATCAAGTTGATGAAATAATCCTAGTTGATGATGGCAGCCATGATCAAACCGTTAAAATCTCTAAAAAACTGGGCATTAAAACCTTCGTTCACCCCCAAAACTTGGGTTATGGTGGTAACCAAAAAACTTGCTATAAGCAAGCTCTCAAATTAGGCGCGGACATAGTCATCATGGTTCATCCCGATTATCAATATGATGCCAGTTTAATAGCTGATTTAATTGGCCCGATCAAAGCTCACCAGCTGGATATTATGCTAGGATCCAGGATCAGAACTAGAAGAGAAGCTCTCGCAGGCGGCATGCCAACCTATAAATATCTAGGCAACCGGATTTTAACCGAGCTAGAAAATATCTTCCTAGGCTATAATTTGTCTGAATATCACACTGGCTTTAGAGCTTTCAGCGCCGCAGTTTTAAAATCGCTACCTTTAAATAAGTTTTCCAATGATTTTGTCTTTGATCAACAAATTCTAATCGCCTCAATCAAAAAAAACTTTAAAGTCGGGGAGATTGCTGTTCCTGTCAGGTATTTTCCGGATGCTTCTTCGATTAATCTACCCCGTTCCATCAAATATGGAATTGAAACACTAATCGCTCTTATTAACATGTAGTATTATTTAGAATATCCATGAGAATTAACTTTTTTTGGCAGGGATTGCTAGTCAGTTGCTTATTTGCAGGAGTCTTTCTACACAGCATTATCTTCAATCTAAATCAGCCAATCGCTCTCTCCTATGTTGGTGACACCTTTCATGTTACCTTAACTCTCAAACACTATTACGCGACACTTTTGAGCGGTCATTTTAACCAAATCCTCGATGTGCCAATGTTTTATGGATTTTCTAACTCGCTTCTTTTCTCCGAACTTTTTTTAACCCAGGCCATTCTTGGTTTACCTATTTATCTAATCAGTTCAAATATCTTAATCACCTTCAATTTGCTAGCAGTTATCACCATGATCTGGTCATTTTTCTCAATGTTTTTACTTGCTCATTTTGTCACCAAAAAATTTCTACCCAGTGTTCTAGCTGCCCTAATTTATACCTACAACCCGTTTGTTTTAGGGCATTTTCCAGATAACCTTCACTACTACTCGCTGCAATGGATCCCGCTCATTTTTCTGTTTTTTGAAAGATCACTAAAAGACCACAATCCCAAAAATCTCTTTTTGTTCTTTTTATTCATGACCATCCAACTGCTCTCCAGCCAGACTTTTGGAGCCTTGCTCACAGTCATATTGCCAATTTATGCTCTAGTCAGGCTCTATCAAACTAAAACCCCACCCTTAAAATTAATTAACTGGGGGGCAATTTTAGGATTAGTGTTGTTTCTGCTGGCCACCATCAGCTTTGGCGTACTCTACTCAAGCTACTACTCCAAACAACCAATTGACCGGAGTTTAAATGAAACTAGCTTTTATTCGCCTTGGGTCTCAGATTTATTTTTTACACCCCCAAATAATTTAATCTATGGAGGTCTGCGCCAAGCTGTTAGCCAGATCTGGCCAGATTTTGTCTTTAGATTTGAAGAGGTCACTGAGCGCAACCTCTTCTTAGGGATAACTCCCTTCGTGCTTTTGATAATCAGCTTTAAAATCTTCAAAAGCTCTTCAGATAAAAAAGTTTACTGGCTTTATATCTTGCTAGCGGTCTTTTGTCTCTGGTTAAGTTTAGGACCCTGGATTCATATCAGTTATCAGTTCAGCTTGCCAGGAATATATACTGTTTTTCATGCCATCAACCCGCTGCTGCAAGATCTTAGAGTCCCTAGCCGCTTTACCTTTTTTACCTTTCTTTTTCTAGGACTGATCTGCGCGATGGTATTGAGCCATATAGATAGCAAATTCAAACCCAGAACAGCCTTGAACTTAAGTCTGCTAATAATCGCTTTGGTAACCCTGGAATATTGGAGTAAGCCTTGGACCATTATTCCTCAAACCGAAGCTACCAAATCCTTCTACAGCTCTTTAGATAAAAGAGCTGATATTGGGGTAATTTTGGAGCTACCAATGGGTAATCTATTCTCTTCCATAGTGACTGCTAAAAGTCAGTTTGTTGACACCAAATATATGCTCTGGGCATCAACTCTGCACTCCAAAAAACTGCTCAATGGCTATTCCAGTTTTACCCCTCCTCAATATCCAAAAAGAATTGAATATTTAAGTGTTAACTTTCCCACCAGAAATAAACTTCTCACACTCAAGCAATGGGGGGTTGATGGCATAGTTTTACATCAGGAAGAGTTTATTGATCCTGATCAATTTGATATGATCAGATCTAAACTCAAGCTATTAGGGGTAAAAGAGGTTCTCTTTGAGAATAATTTAGCACTCTTCTCTCTCAAGGACTATTCAGGAGATCTCTAAAACATGAATTTTTTAAAATTTATCTCTAAATATTTAGCTAGCCTGCAAGCCAGGCTGTTTTTATCTTTGATCTTTTTGATAATCTTACCATTATTTAGTCTGATCGCCCGCCTTATCAGCCCCAAAAAACCAAAAAGCGGCTGGGATACTTGGAGCATTAATAGTGAGTCTATTGATGATCTGCGTCAACAATCTTAATGGTTATTTTAGGAATATCCTGTTTTTATCACGAATCTGCAGCAGCAATTCTAAAAAATGGCCAGATCCTGGCCGCATCAGCTGAAGAAAGATTCTCCAGAATCAAACACGACAGTAGTTTTCCTCGTCAATCGATCGATTTTTGCTTAAAACAGGCGGGTATCAAATCCTCAGATTTAGACTATGTTGTTTTTTATGAAAAACCTTTTTTAAAGTTTGAGCGGAATTTAACTACTTCTGTCAAATATTTTCCCAGATCATATTCCTTGTTTGTTGATTCAATGAGAAACTTTTTAGCTGAAAAGTTATGGATTAAGTCAATTATCGCCAGCCAATTAAAGATCGCTCCATCAAAAATTCTCTTTGTGCCTCACCATCTATCTCACGCCGCATCCAGCTTTTATCCATCTCCTTTTGAAACTGCTGCTTTTCTGACACTAGATGGGGTGGGAGAGTGGACTAGCGGTAGTTGGGGGTTGGCCATAGGTCATAAGTTGAATCCAATTGGTGAAATTAAATTTCCTGATTCTGTTGGGCTAATGTATTCGACTTTTACCTCATTTTTGGGATTTACTGTCAACGACGGTGAATATAAAGTCATGGGTATGGCAGGCTACGGTCAGCCTAGGTTCATCTCTCAAATTAAAAAGCTCTATCACCAAAATAAGGATGGCACGATCAGGCTGAACTTAGACTACTTTTCTTTCCATTTAAGCTCACAAAAAATGTATTCAGAAAAATTTATTAAGGAGTTTGACCAGTTTAATCAAGATCAACAATCCAGGTTTGATTTAGCTGCCAGCCTGCAAGAGGTCACATTAGAAATTGTCCTGAATATAGTTAATTTTATCTGGCGGCAAACCAAACAAGATTATCTGGTCTTTGGCGGCGGCGTCGCCCTAAACAGCGTGATCAACGCTAAAATTATTCAGAATTCACCCTTTAAAGAGCTGTTTATCTTTCCAGCTGCTGGTGATGATGGTGGTGCAGTTGGGGCAGCATTGTATGTCTATCACCATGTCTTGGGGTATAAAAAAAGATCGCCTTTAAAGGATGCCTTCCTGGGTGCCCAATTCAAATATCAAAATTCAAAATTTAAGAAGCTGACTGACCAAAAATTAATTCAACTTGTCGCTTCAAAATTAGCTGATGGTCAGATAGTTGGCTGGTTTGAGGGCAGAGCTGAATTTGGCCCCAGAGCCTTGGGACACCGCTCAATTATTGCTGATCCCAGAAACCTGGCTATGAAAGATTACTTAAACTCCCAAATAAAACTGAGAGAAGAGTTCAGGCCTTTTGCTCCAGCTATTTTAGAGGAGTCTGCCAGTCAGTACTTCAGCTCACCCCAAACTAATCTAGCTAAATATATGCTAGGCACTTTTAAAGCAAAACCTAAGGCCTTAAAGTTAGCTCCAGCCACTGTCCATGTTGATGGAACATCCAGGATCCAGATCGTTGATAAAAACTATCCCGGGCGGTTCCGGAAATTACTGGAGCATTTTTTTAAGTTAACTGGAGTGCCAATACTTTTAAACACCTCCTTTAATTTAAAAGGGGAGCCAATTGTTAATTCACCTGAAGATGCCTATCAAACTTTTCGGGAATCTAACATCGATATCCTAGTGATTGAAAACTATTTGATTGAAAAAGATTAGATCGGCAGTATACTTAAAGCAAGCCATGCAGTTTTTAACCAACCTAACCAGCCGTTTTTCTACAATTAAGGAGCTGCTGCATTTTTTTTGGGATCAAAAACTTTGGTGGATGATCCCGTTTGTAGCGGTACTCGTTTTGACTGCCATTTTAATTATTTTTGCCCAATCTTCTCCAATTGCCCCGCTTCTGTATACAATTTTTTAAGCTAGCTTGCTAAAAGCTCTCTTAGTTTAAGCTTGGCGTCACTATCAACAGTTTTTTGAAGGCCCTGCTGCCAGATCTCCTTAGCTTTAGAGATATCCTGACCCTGCTTTAAATAGAGCTGTCCCAGCCTAATATAGATTAACCCCCGGTCAGGTGCTAGTTTAAGAGCATTTTGGTAGAGATTAACAGCCTGCACCAGGTCTCCTTCTGAAGCAGCGATCTCAGCTAGATTCATATAAGGTGACTCATTGGTTGGATCAAGTCGAACTGCCTCTTCGAATTCCTGTTTAGCTTGATCAACTTGGTTCCGCTTGAGGTGGATAAAACCAATCGTATTCAGCGATTTAGCTGAAGGAGCTATCTCTTCCATCTTTAAATACTCAGGTAAAGCCTGATCCTCACTGGCTGGCAGATAAGGATCTTTATTAAACGGAGTAGCAAATTTAACTCCATAATTTTTAATCAATTGATCATTTTGACCATCTTTTTTGACAAATAGTTGGCTATTATCATCCCAAAACACTAAACTCCAATTCAGATCAGCCTCTAAATTCCGCCCAACTTTGCGCAAAACCGAATGTTTTTGAGTGTTCATTAAAACATATGAGATATGGTACTTTTCCCAAAGCTGATTTAAAACCGCCTGAAACTTGTCATCTGGTAAATTTTTATTAACCGCCAGCTGCATAGCGTCTCTCATCTCGCAGCACAAATAGACATCTGTTCTGCCATCATAGAAAACTTTCTGCTCAGGATAGAGGTTATAAAGCAGGTAGCCTCCAAAACCATAATCATTAAACATATTGCCAGCAATTTTCTGCTCCTTGATAAATTTAGTCGCTTGAACTGGGTAGTAAGACCGGTCTGAAATCCGCTTTTGAGAGATAATCCACCCCAAAAATCCTAAAATCACGACTAAAGCAGTCATTAAAACTACCCGGTAGATTTTTTTGACTGGAAACTTAATATTAGCCAGTACCCAGCCTAAAATTATCGATAAAGAGATATAACCTAAATAGCCATTTCTTGACGCTACATAAGCCAAGACAGGAAAGGGAAGCAGCGGTATTACCCAAAGATTTTTCGCCCAGCTTTTCCTCTTCCAGACAATGATAATAAAGGGAATAACGATAGCCGCTGTAATTAAACTATAATAAAGTAAGCCCATCGGCTCAGCTGAAAGCGGTGCCCACTCATCAATAAACCTTGAGATAAACTCTCTTTGTTGAAAAAAGATCCAAAGCAGCTTGTACTGAGTGAACCCTAGAGGGGGTAGGATTGTCAGAATGGCACTAATTACCCCAAAAACTCCCAACACCTTTGACTTACTGAGCCACTCCTTTTTTTTATCAATTAAGTAGTTAACCAAACAAATAAATGAATACCCAAAAAATAAGGCGGCATCTAGAAAAATTGAACCATGTAAATTAGCCCAAGCTAAAGTAATCGGCAGGCTAATCCAGAGCAGGTTTTTAGATTTAAAATAATAAGTCAAAATCAAAGCTAGATTGGCGATTAAAAAAGTGTAGGCAAAGATATGTGGCCTGGCTGAGATAAATTCAAAAATTGAAGCAAAAAAGAAAAAACAAACTACTAAAGATAGTAACGGCTTAAGTGATAGTAATTTCCGCAGTAAATAGTAGAAAATCAACAATTGGCCAGTAACAACTGCAGCTATTAAAAATTTGATAGCCTCAAATCCAAACCACTGCTTAACTAAAAAGACAGTGACTTGAAACAACCATTCATAGGGAAACCAGGCCCGCCCAGAGGCGCTATGAGAGAATACATCGTAAAAAATGATCCCTTTTTGTAAAAAAACCTCGCCAGATTTTAAATGAAACCAGATATCAAAATCAGTTAAAGGCACAATGCTTAAAAGAAATATTGCTATAAAAAAAACTACTTCAACAACTCGGATTTTCATAATCTGTCAACCTTGGCCCACCTATGCATAGGTTAGTCAATATCTGGGTAATTTGTGCCTGATTATCTACCAAAAAACCCTTAATGACAACTATCCCAATCTTAGCAGATCCGATAGCCATCACAAAGTTTTTTTTAGCTTTAATAACGCTAAAGCATAAAATAGTGCGATAAAGACCCCTAACATCTGGTAACCAATTGCTAGCGCTGCATATTCAAACAACCCTCCCAAAACAGCACCAAGTAAATTTGAGGCCAAGCTTATATCAGATCTCTGAGAGTCCTTAAAAGTTTGCGAAAAGATTAAATTAGCTAAAAAAACTGGTGTAAAGTAGAAGATGCTAGCTAGGATCAGTTTAATTGGGAGAGTAAAGTTGGCAAAAAAGGCTGGAGGGACCAAAATATTTAGGATCAGCAGTCCAAATAGACCCAAAAATAGCCAGGATGTTTTGACTTTATACTTGATGCTAATTAAATTAGCCAGCAGCACAAACAGTAAAATAGCTGAAAAGACTAAAGAGTTTATCAGCCAAGTCGTGCCAAAAAGCAAACCAAAAGTGACCAGACTTTTGGTTTCCAGCAAAAGAAAACCAGCTCCTAAGAAGAAAAATCTAAAGTCCAGTTTGGCGCCTTTTTGCTTAAACTGAGTTAAGAAGATCAGTAGCACAGCTATAAAACCGACAATAGCCATAAACTTGAGGTAGAAAAAAGGAATTGTTCGATTTTTTATGTACAGAAACGGCCAATCATCTTGAGCTGGTGGGAGTTTTTCCGTAGCGATAAAAGGTTTCAACTGACCGCTCTTTTCTAAATCTAAAATCTTTGGCCCGGTCATGATAACAGCTGCTTTACCAACATCACCATAGCTTTTCATATAGGGAGGATAACCAAAAACCTCTTGGCTCATTAACGCCAATTTCTCTATTAACCAATTCTCCCGGTAGAAATTATATAAAACAAAGGCTCCGTCTCCAGTTAAATGCTCTCTGGCCAGCCTGAAAGAATCTGTAGTATATAAAAAACTCTCCAAACGGATATTTGAGGTGTTCGCACTTAGAGTCAGCGAGTCAGTCAAGGCAAAGATAATTAGGTCATATTTTTGATTAGTTGTCTGTAAAAAATTCCGCCCGTCATTAATATGCACACTGACGCGTGGATCATCATAGGGATGATCAGGATTTAATTTTTTACCGAATTCATAAATTTTTGGATCGATCTCAACTGCGTCAATATGGCTGATATTCGGGTTAAAACCTAACGCGACCGCCACATCAATCCCAGAACCACCGCCAATAATCAGTACATTCTTGAAATCTGGCTGAAACTTTGACTGATAAGGCGCAAAATAAAAAGGGGTGTAATAGAGCGGAGAGCTAGTTTTATAAGATCCAATATATTGGTGAACGATATTATTAGCATTTAAGGTATAAATTGGGTTATCCAAAAAGGCGTTATCTTGGCTAACAGTGATCTTGTAATAGGGAGACCAGGTCGTATTTTCGGCGGAAGTTAGCAGCACTACAAAAACCACTAAAGCTGCGGCAATCAAGCAAGCTATTAATTTAACCTGAGAGCCAATTTTATCGTATTGAATTCTTTGATCAGTAAGTATTAGACCAGAAAATACCAGGCTGACTATCAAAAACCAGAAGAATGGTGGAGCTGACAAAAAAGACAGGACTGAAAATACCGCTATCCCAGCCAGTGACCCTAATATATCAATTGAGTAAGCAGCGAGTGGCTTAAACTTAGTAAATAACTGACCTAATAGGGTCGAGAGCGGTATGAAAGTTAAAGCTACCAGCAAAAATATGATGGGTAAAATATATTCAGTTTCAAGCACAGTCGTTTTCTCAATAACTGGCTTAAAAAAGATCGCATCAGCAGAGCGGATATTAACATCGACCTTAAAATAGATCACTATCGCAGTTAAAACAAGCAGCATCAAAGGAAAGAAAAATAGCAGATTGAACCGGTGACGGCTCAGCAAAATACCCAGTCCCATGCCTAAAAAAGTTCCCAAAAGTATCAAATTAGAAAAATAACCAATCAGCCGGATATTTGCTGGGATAAAACGGATTAAAGCTAGCTCCAAAAAAAGAATTAAAAAACTGACTAGAAATAACCGGGCCTTCATCAAATTAAATTTACCAGATCTATGACTTATAAAGCATCTGTCAAAAAAAGTATACTTTAAGAAATGACCCGCTCGAAATTCAAGATTAATCAAACAATCCTAACTGGGTTAATATCAGCTTTCATACTCTCAATTATTTTCTTAAACAGCTTGATATTTAATCTGAATAAACCCTTAGCCCTCTCTCACGGCGATGTCTTTTTGGTTAATTTTATTCTTAACCATTATATGACTATTTTTTCCACTGGAGATTTTAGCCATCTGGCTAATTTGGAGATGTTTTTTGGCTTCAGCAACTCACTCTTTTTTACCGATCATCACCTAATCCAAGCCTTGCTAGTGTTACCGATCTTTGCGCTAACCAGAAATATAATCTTGTCATCTAATATCTTATTTGCTCTAACTTTACCTCTATCCTTCCTCAGCATGTTTCTGCTGGCCTTTTACCTGACCAAAAATAGGCTTTCCAGCATACTGGCAGGTCTGATCTTTGTTTTTAACCCTTTTACCGTGGCCAGGTTCCCAGATCATCTAATTTTATACTCTCTGATGTGGATTCCGCTGATCTTCTTATTCTTTGAAAAAAGCCTAAAAGTGCCAAATAGAACTAATATATTACTCTTTTTTCTAATGCTCAGTTGCCAGCTCTTATCTTCTTTATATTACAGCGCTTTTTTAAGCTTGCTGCTACCAATTTATCTGGTTATTAGAATCTATCAGACAAAATTTGATTTAAAACTATTGGCAAGCAAAAGCCTGCTGCTGGGCTTAGTCATATTTATCATGGTTGCCTCATTGTCGGCTTTTTTCTACCAAAGAACTTACACAACTTATCAAATAAACCGGGACCTTAATTCCTCACAAACTTACTCAGCTTGGCCATCAGACCTGCTTTTTGCTGGCCAAGAAAACCTAATTTATGGTGGCCTAAGGCAGGCAATAGGTAATCTCTGGCCTCAGTTTGTTTCGCCATATCTATCTTTGGAGAACAATTTCTTCTGGGGAGTTATCCCTTTGGTTTTATTTATTTTGGGATTCTTCATTTGGCCAAAATCGGACCAAGCTAAATTAGGCTGGCTGTTTTTAGGTTTAATCTTGCTAAGTTTGCTGATGTCCTTCGGTCCAAATATTCAGATCACAGACAGTGTGAGCGTCCCGGGGCCATACCGGTTAATCCATGCCATTAATCCATTATTTGGCTTTATTCGGGCGCCAGCCCGTTTTGGGGTCTTTGTTTTCTTCTTTTTAGCCTTGCTGATTGGGCTGACTTGGCAGAAATTTTCCTCCAAATTAAGCCCAAAATTAGCTTGGATTGTCGGTTTGACTGTACTTAGCTTAATTTGTGTTGAATACTTAAATAAACCACTAGAATTTACTGAAATTACCGTTCAAACCAAGGACTTCTATCAACAACTAGCCAAGCAAAACCAAATTAAAGTTATAGTTGATCTACCAATCGGCAACGAGCGCCCAGGGCCCTTATCCCGGGCAACCTATGAAGACTCACATTACTTATTACTCAGCCTCTTCCACCATAAAAAACTGCTCAATGGCTATTCAGGTTTTATCCCGGCGCAGTACTATGCCAGGGCAGATAAACTAACCATTAACTTTCCCACCAAAGCTAAATTAGCTCTCCTAAAAAGTTGGGGAGTGGATGGAATTGTTCTGCATCTTGATGAATACAAGCTGCCAGAACTTTATGATCAAACCCGCCAGAAGCTCAATCTCTTAAACGTCCCAGAGGTCCTTAAAACTGATAGTCTGGCTTTATTCGATCTAACTGGGTTTAGTGACTCAGATCATTGAATGCTTGCTCTGTTTTAAGCTTCTCCAGGGGACTTAAGTTGGTTTGATTAAAATATCGGGTTAAATAATCTAAAGCTAAGTTTTTATTCTGCTCACATTTAAGATAATAAAAAGCCAAACCCTTGTTAAGGGGTGTAGGCAAAGACCTGCTAGGATCAAAAAAGATTATGCCTTTGCTTTCCCTCTCAGTTTTATCCAAAAATTTCTTAGCATTAACACAATCATTAATTTGCAGGTAAGCTGAAGATAGGAGAAAATCACGGTCTTTTAGGATCAAGGGATTTTGAATACCTGCTTGGATTGGCATCTGTTCTAAAACTTTGACTACCTGATCAGCTGAACCTAAATCTAGCAGCAATGAGGCTAGAAAGTAGTGATTGTTAAATGACTGGGGGTCTGTTTGAGTTAAATAATACTGATAAGCCTCTTTTTCCATCCCAGGCTTGCTACCATTCTCAGTAAATGGATCTAAGAAATTCAAATTGCTTAGCTGCTCCTCCTGCGCAACTTTAGCGGGCACAGCCACAAAATAACGGTCACTTAAGTAAACTATTGACCAATCTTTAGAGTAAAAAAGATCCCGGTAATTTAGCCCATCTGAAACATAGTCTCCAACTACTAAATCAATCTGATATTTGGACAACAAAGGTAAAATCGGGCTGGAGCTAGAGTAAGCTGAGTAAAGGTCATTTAAAGCTGGCGTCCCCAGGAATAGGTCATCCCTGGTATCATAAAAAACCAGTACTTGAGGGTAGAGGTAAAAGGTTAAGTAGGCTCCTAAATTATGATGGTTAAAAGCCCGTCCGGATAAATGATGTCCGCTAATAAATCTAACCATCTCAGTTTGAGATAAACTGACATTTGATTTTAAGCTAATTGGATTAATTTTTAGTGAAAGCCCAAAGCTAACAGCAGTCAATAAAATAAAACCAGCTATCAGTAGGTACCTCTTGCTCAGCCAAATCTGGTTTAGCGCCACTGCCAGGATAGGGGAGGCCAAAACAACTGCCATAGGCAGCTGTCTGAAGGCCAAAATTGGTAGGAAAGCTGCTATGGACAGAATTAAGTAAAACTTGTTTTGGAAGAGCTTCTTGCCAGCAACTAGTAACGCTAAAATGAGTGCACTTAAAAAGATTAAGTAGATTAACAGCTGGTATTGGAAGCTAATTAAAAAATCTACTGGATAGTTAGTTAAAATCTTGCCAATTCCCGCCCATTCACCCTCAAACACTGACACCTGAGGGATAAAATAGAAAAAATAAAAGACACTTTTTAAGCCATAGCCGTTAATCAAAGCAGCTGGAATTGTTATCAAACTAGAGAAAAAAAACATCCTCTGTGAGCTTTTAATTGTCAATTTATCAACTAGTAACTGCCTAATGACCAAAGCCAAAACTAGGGCAACTCCAACAATTACCCCACTGCCGTACAAATTTGCCCAGAGCCAAATAATGACAGGTAAAAACCAGATTAACTTGGGGTGCTCTTTCCTTAGCTGATCAACCAGCAATATCAAAACTGCCAGCAAATAGTTAAATATCTCTGGGCGGGCAGGGAAGCGGGTAGACAATCCTGAGGCTGTCAGCGCAACCACTACTAATGCCGGGAACTGTCTAACTTTTAAACTTCTGATTAAAACATAACTCAAAAGTAGAGTAGTGGTAGCAATTATAGCAACAAATAAAGTAATACCAATAGGCCCCAAAACATTAAAGATGAGGTAAAAAATTACTCCACTTCCCCAAGCATAACCCACCCAAGGTAAACCAGTGGCGGTATGGGTAAATGTATCAACTTGGGGCAGAGCCCGGTTCTCTAAAACAAACCGCCCAGTATTTAAGTGATGGAAAAAGTCCCCATTTCCATCAAAAGGATGAAGAAAAAAAATAAATAAAAATCCAAAAAAAATGGCTAAAAGTAGTTTTGAATACATAGAGGTTTTAACTTATACTATATAAACTTAACCCAATGAACAAGCTTTTAGTGAATAAGCTGCCGGTTTTTAAAAAAATATTACTCATCCTCTTTGGTTTTATTCTAGCATTCTTGATGCTATATGTAATTGATAATTTCCTGGGTTTGGTCCTCAACAAAGCCGGTTACTTTAAAGCTATGACCCCCAACGTGACGGAGGTCTATTCGACGGATGAATTTAATTTTCAACTGACGATATCTTCGCAGGGGTTAAGAAATCCAGAAGTTTCAGCCAAAAAGCCAACAGACGTTTACCGGATCCTCGCCTTAGGTGATTCATTCACTTATGGTTGGGGAGTGAGGTTGGAAGACTCTTGGCCGAAGTTGTTAGAGAAAAAATTAGTTATTCCAGGCAAGAGAGTCGAGATAATTAATGCTGGCGCCCCTGGGTTGGATACGGTCGATGAAAGAAAGGTTTGCCGGGCCTATTTAGACCAATTTAATCCCGATATGGTTGTTTTGGGATTTCTAGGACCAGAAGATCTTTATCAACTGGGTGCCCGAGATTTAAATAGCTCAAAAGTAAGCAATTTTATTACCAATCACTGGCCAGTCCTTAGTAGTATTGGTACGCCCATCATTGACTCTGGTTGGCATGGTAGTGCCAAACCTGGGGATGTTATCAATCTATCCGATGTCTGGAAAAAAGAGGCCCTAAACTACTCCACCAACGATCCCAAAATTCTCAATAATTTAGACCCAAGAGTTAGGCAGATTTTTTTAACAGGTAAAATTAACACCGCTTTGATATCTACGGCTTATAACGATCCCGAATTTGTGATTAAATTCCTGAATAAAAACAATTTCGACTTTGCCTTAAATGCGCTGGACTCGAGAATCCAAAAATTAAAGCAAAGATGTACCGGTGACACACCTACTGTAGTCGTCATGCTTCCAACGAGCAATCTAGTCAATAAAGATTTCTTAACCTACAGGCACGCCGAAGGCTTTCAAGTGAGCGAAGATCTATTAACTTTTGATCTTGATACTCCGGTCTCCAAAATCATCCACAAATATGGGTTTAATTACCTAAGTGTCATCCCCGCATTCAGAAGCGCCAGCGATAACTTTGAGTATTATTATCCTTGGGATTACCACATGACACCGCTTGGTAACCAAAAAGTCGCTGATTTCCTAGTTGGGGAGCTGCCCCAATTTATCAGTCACTGAGAATGAACAAAATCACCAAAGGCCAATTATTGATTTTAAGTTTGATCTTAATCGGATTTTTTGCCCAAGCCCTATTTACATTTAATTCAACTAACCAAATCAGATACGAAGAGCTCTCTGAATCAGTTAGAAATGTTTATTGGTACGCTAACCATTTGGTTTTTAGTGGAATTAATGCCCATCTGGGCTGGTATTTTACCTTAAATACTATCTATCAAACCTTTGGTTTTAAGTTTGAAACTGTCCAATATTTCCGGTTAGCACTTCATCTGGTATCCATTATCTGTTTAATTCTGTTTTTAAAAAAATACTTCCGCTTAACTAGCTTAATTATTCCACTACTGGCCATCTTGCTTTCTCCCACACTCTTATATTTCAACAGTCTGAAAACTCATTTTGGGATTGATCTAACCTATTTGCCAATCTGTCTTTTCCTACTAGATAGAGTCAATTTTTCTAAAAAAAACCTGGCCACTTACTTAAATACCTCGCTTTTTTGGATTTTAGCGATGTTGGCTTGGAGTTCATACCCCAGTTTTATCTATTTTCTACCTTCACTGACTATTCTTTTTCTTTATAAACTGCTTCACCAAAAAGAGTTTAGCAAACCTGATCTTCTTAAAATTGGAGCTATTAGTCTAACCTCTTTCCTTCTGCCAATCCTGTTGCTATCTTTACCAATTGAAAACAAAGAGCTGTTACTTCATGACCCAATCTCCGGTGGGGGTCTTTTCCAAGGTTCAGGCCAGTTCAACTTGGGAAGTTTAAGTGAGATAACTGCCAGAGTTATTGAAACCTTCAAGGCCTTTTTAGGAATGGCGCCCAGCCTGCTATACGAACTCTCTGAGCCTGATTTTTCCCATTTGTGGCCGTTCATATCTATCGCGGTCTCAATAATTGGGGTCAGTTGGTTAGCGCTAGTCAAAAAACAATTTAGATTGCTTTATTTTAGTATCTGGCTGGTCTTCCTGATTAATCTGCTAGTGATCGCCCTAGCAATAGATGATGCGGGACCGGCTAGTGCCCGCAGGGCAACTGGTTGGTTGGTTAGTTTTTACGCCTGTTATTTTTTATTGTGGCTGCAAATACCAAGCCTTAAATTTAAATCAAAAGTTTGGGAATTAATCTTGATATTTTTATTATTGCTTTTGCCCCTTCATCACATTATTTTCTTTCCAAAAAATCTGATTCACCTTAAAGATTTTAGCGTTGATCGGGAAGATATTTGGTTTGGACAAGCTGAAAATCCAGATGCAGCCTTAGGGCAATACCTTACCAAAATCACCCAACAAGACTTAAAGCTAGTTGGAGTTTATCCAAACAATTCAGACTTTGGCTTAATTTATAGTTGGGTTTATGGAGCGGTCAAGGGTACCTGTTATTGGAATAAGTTAGATTGCAAAAACCTATTGGGTTTAGACCGCTCCTCTGGCAAATTTGTGATCCTAGACCTACAAAATGTTAACTATTTACATCACAATTGAGTTGAACTGACTTTTCTGAGTATACTTAAAATCAGAACCCATGAAATTCATCACTGCCGCCTGCCTAACTTTGCTTCTAGCCCTGCCGCTTGCAATTTTTACCATCAGACAAGTCAATGCGAGTCTGTCTGCTTGTGGAGGATACGTTAACCCGGCCAATGTCGCTCCTAACTCGACCAACACCTTCACATTAACTGTGACTAACCAGAGTTCATCTGATATCGTTTGGGTTAAGCTAACCAGGCCCTCAGATAACTTCACCATTCTCTCTCATTCGATCCAGGGATGGTCAGTTGATCTATCAGCCAGTCAGATAATTTTAACTGGCGGCAGCATCCCTCAAGGAGGAGCCTCCACATTTGAATTTAGCGTTTCAACAAACGGCAATGAATCTGATGCTACAGCCTGGCAGGTTCAAGCATCAGATGACAGTCAAGGAGCCTCCTCCCTAGCTTGTTTAGGTTCATTTAGTACTTCAATTTTTTCTAACCCTTCAGCACCCAATCTCTCAAATATCTCAGTCAGAGATGTTACCACGACATCAGCTAAGGTCAGCTGGGAAACCGATACAAGCTCTAATTCACAGATCCAATATGGGACAAATGATAGTTATGGTCTCACTAAAAGTGATTCATCTGCTAGTACTCAACATAGCCTGAGCATAGATGGCTTATCAAACAATACGGTTTATCATTACAAAATCTCCAGTACTAATAACCTTGGTACTAGTGAATCAGACGATAGTACCTTTTCGACAGCGTTGGAAGCCCAATCTTCATCCTTAACAACCACCAGCCAAACCACCAACCAAACTAGCACCCAGCCTTCTCCCAAACCCACTCCAAAGTCATTCTCCGATAACAATCCGCCGGTTATCTCAACTGATTTTGATTTTTCCAAGCCTTATCCAAGCCCTCCCAAAATATCTGGTAAAGCCTCAGACAACAGCTCAATTGCTAAAATTGGCTATTCGCTTGATGGAGGCAAAAATTGGTTGCCAGTGGATAATATTAAATCCCCTAATAGTGCATCAAGCCTATTTGATTTTACCCCAGCTTTTTTGGAGGATAATAACTATCAAGTCCAACTCAGAGCCCAGGACCAATCGGGCAACATTGGCTATTCAAAGGTATTCACCCTAATAATTGACCGGTTGCCTCCGTTAGTTGGGGGCAGCGTCAGTTCAATTGGTCCAGAAATCCTGGAGGGATCTGAAAATGGCGTCTTATTTGCTCTGGAAGGACTAGACCAAAAAATCACTTTGTCTGCCGTTGGTGGTCCAACCCAAATCGATCTGGCCTCTACTAAAAATGGCGAGGCTAAAAACCGCTCCACCTTCTCTTTGATCAAAGATCCCGATTCTGGGCTTTGGAGCGGCACTCTAAGCTTCTCCTCGGCTGGTGTGTACCAGATCACCGCCAATTCAGCCGATGGTGCTAAAAACAAAACCTCCCGTGATCTAAACACTGTGGTGGTTTTAAAAGACGGTCAGATTAAATTTGGAGATCAACCAGTTAAAGATGCTATAGTCACTGTTTTCTACCTTGAACCCAGCACCAAACAATTTGTCGTTTGGGATGGCCAAAGCTTCTCCCAGAATAATCCTCAAAAAACCGATCAAGAGGGGAGATATCGGCTACTTTTACCAGCTGGAGACTATTATCTCCAAATCCAAGCTCTGGGTTTTAAGAAACTAATCACCAATATCTTTGAGAGCCGAACTGACTTACCAATAAATACTACCTTTCAACTTCAAAAGTCTGCCTTTTTCCAGATTGGTCCTTTAGTAATTCCCCTGCCTGACTTTTCATTGAGTCAGACCGATATCAATCTATCATCCCCCCAAATACCAGACAAATTATCAGTCAAAAATCAGATCAGTGGCCAGACATTAGCTAATTTTAGTCTTTATGATGAGCTCGGCAAAACAGTCAATACCACCAGCCTCAGAGGCAAACCAACTATTATCACCATTTTAAATACTTGGCTGCCTCAATCATCATCACAACTCACAATTTTGAATGAGCTCAGAAGCAAACAGGAGATTAATTCAGTTGTAGTTTTTCCCGGAGAGAGATCCTCTACACTAAACATTTTTAAAAAGCGCGGCGGATACCAGCTGAATCTACTGGCCGACCCGGATGGTAAAACCATTAGCCCGCTTAATGTTTTAACTTTACCGATGCATCTTTTTCTAGACAGAAAGGGGGTTGTTACCAAGCTAAAAATAGGCATTCTTAAAAAAGACGAATTGCTTAGTAACCTGATACAATAAAATTATGTGGTCTCAATTTCTCTTAGAAAATGTCCATTTTGCCATTAATATCTTCGCGGCTTTAGTTTTTTTTGCAGTCTTTTGGCTGTATTTTGATGCTTGGATACAAAGAAAAAATTTGGTTGAAGGAATTAAATTCCTTGGCTTTTTACTAATTTCCCTCTCCTTTATATTTAATGCTATTTTTATGGAGACCTCGATCCTGGAGGCAGCGATTCTGAGTCCGGGAATACATCTGCTCCTAGTAGGAATAACCCGGATTCCAGGGTACCTATTAATAATCATCAGCTTGTTAGCGGAGCCACTTCAATCTCACCCTAAGTCCAAAGGTTTAGGGGAGAGATCAGGTTTGGCCATATTAAGCACAGGGACCCTTGCAAGCATCAATTTTACTTACCCAATTTTAGCAGTAGCAGTCGGGTTTCTATATTTACGTCGGGCAACTTTAGGATTAGAAAATCATATCAAGGGTATCGCTCTCGGCTTTTTCGCTCTATCTATCTACGAATTTTTCTCTCTACCCTTTCTTCTTCAGAGCACTAAAAATGTTCAAATTTATGAGATTGTCGCTTCCTTTAAGCCTCTTTGGATAATCGAGCATCTCATTTTATTGACCACAGCAGTCATAATCGGCTTCTGGGTGTTTAGATATTTAACCAAGAGGCTTCAGTCACAACTGTTCATGTTCTTTACCACCATAATAATCGTAATTTTTCTGTTGACCACCGTTACCTTTACCGGACTTTTGGTTAATAATTTGCAGAGTCAAACGCTCCGTCAACTGGAAACAGATGTTAAAGTCTTGAACTTGGCAATTGAATCGAAAGCGGGTGAGAGCTTATCTGATGCTCAGGTAATCGCCTCAAACCCTCAGGTAAAAGCGGCGATTATAAGCAAAAACCGTCAAATTTTAGCTGATAGCGCATCATCTTTTCTGCTGACCAAAAAGCAGAGCTTGCTTACTATAGTCAGTGATAGCGGCCAAGTTTTAGCCAGAGGAGAAGACCAAGAAAAAATTGGTGATTCGCTCTCAGATGATCCATTGATGAAAAGAGCTTTGCTAGGCGAGAGCCTTTCATCAGTTAGCTCAAGGGCGGGTGTTATATCACCTGAAGTCTCAGTCCGGTCAGCCACACCGGTCAAAGATGGAGATAAAATAATTGGGGCTGTCATGATGGGCTCTTTAATCGATAACGCTTTTGTAGATGGTGTCAAGACAGCCACCGGTCTAGAAACAACCATCTATGGAAACAACCAAATCTCAGCTACCACTCTAGTCTCAGCAGATGGTAAAACCCGGCTGCTTGGCATCAAAGAGTCCAATCCCAACATTGACTCACAGGTTTTGCAAAACGGCGCCAGCTTTACTGGTGCGCTGGATATATTAAACACCCCCTTTTTTGTCGCGGTCTTACCGCTAAAAGACATTGATAATTCCCCAGTAGGCATGCTTTTTGTCGGCAAACCACAAATTGGTGTTCTCCAAACAGCTAGCCGCTCAATTGAATATACCTTTATTATTGCCCTGGTTTTAATGTGCCTTTCGGTCTTACCCAGCTTTTACTTATCTAAATATTTAAGTAGTCAACTATCGCGATGAGCATTAGAAAAAAAGCCCTCATTATCAATCTCATTATCCTGATTATTCTGGCAGTAGTTTTTGTCGCCACAATTAGTCTGCTAATCAACGGATTTGTCAAAGTTGAGGACGCTGAAGCCGGCAAAAATGTCAAAAGAGCCACCGATGCCCTGAACAACAACGTCGCTGCCCTGGATACTAAGTTGGTTGATTGGTCAGCTTGGGACGATACCTATCAATTTATAACTGATAAAAATGAAGCTTATCTCAAATCAAATCTGCAGAGCCACTCTCTCGGTTCGCTCAAGATTAACTTGATGATTTTTATTAATCAAAAGGGCGAAATCGTCAAAATCAAAAGCATCGACCGGAAAACTGAACAGGATATGCCCTTGCCGCAGGACTTAATAAAAATTATTCAATCAAACAAAAACCTCTTTCACTTTGAAGACGTCGCTGGGACCGAAAAAGGGCTTTTAACTCTACCCGAGGGAACTTTACTTTTAGCCTCGCGCCCAATTGTAAAAAGTAGCGGAGAAGGTCCAGCCAAAGGGACATTGATCTTTGCCCGTTACTTAGACCAAGATCTATCAAAGCAGCTCTCTGGGCTAGTTGACTTACCCGTTGTATATGAGCAATTAACCAATCTACCGCCTGACTTTAAATCTGCTCAGAGCTCATTGTCCTCGCTCGGCCAGCCGTCTGTCACTCAAAAAGTCGGCAACAAATTAATTTTCGGCTATGGATTGATCAATGACATTTTAAATAAGCCAGCTTTGATGGTTAGAGTTGAGGCAAATAGGGTAATTTATCAACAAGGAATTCAAAGCATTACCGCTTTTGCCCTAATTTTTGGAGTGTTCTTTGCTATCTTCAGCTTTATCCGGCAGATGATTCTGGAAACGACAATAATCTCCCGTATTTTTAAGCTTAGAGAGGGAGTCCTGTTTATAGGCAGCAATAAAAGCTCGAATCAAAGAGTTGAGGTGTCAGGCAAAGATGAGATCTCTGATTTAGCCAATCAGATCAACGCCATGCTCAGTTCAATCGATCAGACTGAGTTGATTAAAGAGGAAAGAGCCAGGTTAGAGTCTTCGATTAATAGCACTAATTTAGGATTTCTGATGCTTAATACTAAATATCAGATCGTCAATATTAATACAGCTGCCAAGAGATTGCTTTATCATTCCAAGATCGATGTCCCAGTTACTAATGCTATTACCAAAGAAACCTTAGATATCGAATTTTCTTTTGAGGACGTCTTAGAGATTCTAAGACCCAGCATTAACCTAAAAACTCACATCGATGCCAGTCTAAAAGATAACAAACCAGTTGATATTAAAGATGTTAGCTTTGGCAATAAATTTATTCATCTTTATATCGCGCCAATCATTTTGCTTGAAAACCAAGCTATCAAGGTAATCGGGATAGTCATTGTTATGGAGGATGTAACTGAAGAGAAGATCCTTCAACGGTCCAAAGATGAATTTTTTTCAATCGCCTCGCATGAGTTAAGAACTCCTCTGACTGCAATCAGAGGCAACACCGCCCTAATTAAACAATATTACCCCCAATTATTCAAAGATCAGTCATTCTCTGAAATGGTCTCAGATATCCATGAATCCAGTATCAGGCTGATCGATATCGTCAACGACTTCCTTGATCTATCTAGATTAGAACAGGGCAAGATTCTATTTAAAAAAGAGGTCATAGATCTGCCCCCCATAATCGAGGACACGGTTAAAGAATATCAAAACGCTGCGGAGGCCAAAAATCTCCAAATTATCTTTAGCAAGCCCTCAACTCCTTTACCCAAAATTTTAGCTGATACGGATAGAGTGAAACAAATTCTGGTCAATCTAATTGGTAACTCCTTAAAATTTACTAGCAGCGGTAAAATCGATATTTTTATCACAAGTAAATCAAATTATCTAAAAATTAGCGTCCGCGACACCGGCCGGGGGATTCCTCCCGAAAATCAAAATCTGCTTTTTAGAAAGTTCCAGCAAGCAGGTAATAGCCTCCTCACCAGGGATAGCACCAAAGGGACTGGTTTGGGGCTATATATAAGCAGACTGATGGTTGAAGCGATGGGCGGTTCGATTCAGCTTGAGAGTTCCAAAGAAGGCGAAGGGACAACTTTCTCCTTTAGTTTACCCGTTGCCACGGATAACTTGCAAAGCACTAGGATAAAAAGTATATAATTGCCTTACTAAGGAAAAATATGTCTAAAGTTTTATTAATTGTTGAAGACGATCCATTGATGGCCCGTATGTATCAGAAAATCTTTACCTTTGAGGGTTACGACGTTGATGTCGCTCATGATGGTGAGGAAGGCCTGGAAAAAGCCCGTCAGGGTAAACCAACCCTAGTTCTGCTGGATATTATGATGCCTAAAATGAATGGGATGGAAGTCCTCCAAAAGCTTAAAGTCGATCCAGATACTAAAGCGATTCCGGTCGTAATTTTAACAAATTTAGCTGGACAACAAGACGCTGAAAGTGCCCTCTCCCACGGAGCGGTTAAATATATTATCAAGAGTGAATTCGAACCCAAACAGATTACCAATATGGTCAAAGAGATCATAGCCGGTTATACCAGAAACGAAGTCCCAGAGTCCTCCAGTAATGGCAAAAAATAATATGCCCCGCCAAAGTTCTGCTAAACCAGTCCCTAACATCGGAATTGATAATCCACTAAAAATAGAAGAAAAAATTTCCTCTAAACCTGTACCGGGGGTAAATCCTGACGAAGCTCTTAAAATCGATCAGATTACTCATAATCAAGATGTCCCAGAAACTAATCTCGATGCTCCTCTGAATATTGAGCGGGAGGCTCAAGAAAGCCGTCCGGCCGCAAGAGGTAATCAAAAAACTTTCTGGTTTGGATTTTTGTTTGCAGCATTAATAGTTGGGCTAACTATGGCAGGAATATATTTCTACATTAACGTTTATTCCCAGGATCAAGTTTCTATAATCAAGACTGTCTCTGTAACTGAACCTAAGAACACTCAACCAGATCTTTCCCAACCAACTATTAACAGAGCTGAATGGAGCTTTGAAGTTTTGAATGGTTCTGGAATTGCGGGTGCTGCCAAAGACGCTGCCAATAAGCTGATCAACCTAGGCTACAATGTCATTAAGGTTGATAACGCAGATAAAAATAACTACCGGTCTAATCAATTATTGGTGAGCAAGGACCATTCCGGCAAAGCCCAACTCTTATTTGATGATCTCAAAGATCAATTTAAACTGGCAACGATCGCGGGTGAGCTTAAAGATTCCACCGCTTCAGCTCAAATAATTATCGGGCGGGATTAGCAATTTCACCCTCTTGAAAAAATTATTAGGGTTGTGCTAAGGTAGGGAACAGAAATGAACGTTTGGCAAAAAATCATTCCAATTTTTGTAATCCTAACTATTATTGGGGCTGGATCGGCAGGTTACTTCTACCTCCAATATCAAAAAGCCCAAAAAGAGATTCAAACTATCAAAACTGACCCCAGCACTCTTCAAAAGGCTGCTCAAGAAGAAACCAACCGGTTAATCGCTCAGGTTGGTAAGTTAATTGAACTGCCAAAAGGTGAACAACCTACAGTCGCGACCATCACTGATATCGATAAGTTAAAAAGCCAGCCTTTCTTCCAACAAGCTAAAAATGGTAATAAAGTCTTGATCTATACCAACGCCAAAAAAGCCATCCTCTATGATGATAAAACTAATAAAATCATTGATGTTGCTCCGATCAACATTGGCACACCTTCAGCCCAGCAAGCTCAGCCAGAGCAGCAAGCTAGGGTAGTGATTAGGAATGGTACCACTGTAACTGGTCTGACATCTAAAATTGAAGACACTATCAAAAAAGCCTTTCCCCAAGTTGATATAACTGGTAAGGACAACTCCGTCAAGACTGATTATGATAAAACAGTTGTGGTTTACCTTAATGATCAGGCTAAGGGGGCTGCGGACAGCTTAGCTAAAAGCCTGAATGTGGAGTCAGTTAATAGCTTGCCTCAGGGTGAGCCTAAACCACAAAACACCGACATATTAATCCTGGTTGGTAAAGACAAGGCCCAATAATCTAAGCAGAACCACAACTAGACTGCTAATCTCCTAAGAACTAATTTGAATAATACAAACTAGATCATTTCAGCTTCAAATATTATTAAGGCATTGTTAATCACCATATTAAAGACTATATCAAAAAGTACCACTTTATCATCGAGAAGGATCCAAATATCAGCCTAGGATTCAGCATGCAATAATTCAACAACTTAAGCAACTTCTGCATCTCTTCGTCCGGGCAACTGATTCAGTCTAAGTCCCACTACCAAAGACCACAGAGCCAATGACCTGGCAGAACTCATTGACTCTTGCGCTAGAACAAATCTCTCTCAATGCCAATTGCATCCCCAGCAATAGTTAGCGAGGCTTCTATCTGAAAGAGAGGCGAATGCCTCATCTGAAAGAGAGGCGAATGCCTCATCTGAAAGAGAGGCGAATGCCTTATCTAAAAGGTGAATGTCTCGCCTAAGAGAAGGCAAGTTTCAATTGAATGCCATAGCGCAATCAACACCCTAGGTGAAATAAGCAAATAAATCTCCTTCTGTTTTTGTTACCAGAAAACTATGGTTTAATTTTGCTGGCCCCTTAATTAAAACAGTCTATATTTAAGAGGAAGCGATTAACTGAAAAAGCCTCTTCCTCTATAAATCCAGGAAAAAGCTCTTCTATATTGATAAACTAAATTCACAAGTCAATAATTTTTGAATTAGAAATATCTTACTATATAAAATACACTCAATTAATATAAATGCATACTATTACAAAACAAAATATATCAATAATTTGATAGCAGTGCTATCAAAGCAAACTCTAAGCACAGAAAAATATTGACAAGCAAAATGCCCATTTTTTCGGTTGATGCTTTATTTTTTGGTTATTTGGATGATATGTTTTACTTTAAAATAATAAGCTAAAATTATCCAGAACTATTTAGGCAAAAAGCAATTTCAAAATTAGAATAAGTCACTAAATTTATTTAACTAAGTTAATAATGAACTCAGGTGATTAAGTAAAATTTTTAAGATTTATATTCAAGTAGCTTAAATACTTTTTCATCAACTTATGTTTTAAAATTGAGTATTCACAAAGGTTTTCACAAATTTTGTTAGGCTCAACTTGAATTATTTAGATATAGATATATTATAAAATGATATAGGAGTTTTATTCTAAAAATTCAATATTTTCAATAAATGTGCCTAATGCGTTAATTAAAATTAGCTAGTTGATATATTTAGAGATACTTGCTAAAACTCTGTGAAAATCTTAACTTTTCAAGGTAATTACCAACTATTTTTGCAGTTTTCACTGAATAAGTGGTAAAATTAATCGATGAAAAAATACCAACCCAAAGACATAGAAAAAAAGTGGCAAGATAAATGGGCTGAAGATAAGATCTATGAAGTTGATGTAAAGTCAGCGACAGACCCATATTATGTGTTAGTCGAGCTATCCTATTCATCCGGAGATCTTCATATTGGACATTGGTTTACCTTTAGCCAGGGTGATGCAGTAGCCAGGTTCAAAAGAATGCAGGGTTATTCAGTCGTTTACCCTAATGGTTTTGATGCCTTTGGTCTTCCCGCAGAGAATGCTGCTATTAAAAGAGGGATTCATCCTCAAGATTGGACTTTGTCAAATATAAAAAAAATGAGAGAACAATTTGATACCCTTGGAGCCTCATTTGAATGGAGGTATACTATGGTCGCATGTGATCCAAAGTATTACAAATGGAATCAATGGATCTTTCTAAAATTATTAGAAAAAGGTTTAGCTTATAAAGGAAAAGTACTATCAAACTGGTGTCCTATAGATCAAACTGTATTAGCCAATGAAAATGTCGAAGCAGGTAAATGTTGGAGATGCGGTGCAGAGGTTGTTCAGAAGGAAATTGAGCAATGGTTTATTAAAATTACTGACTACGCCGATAGGTTAATTTGGCCTGAGACTCCCAGCGTTGATTGGCCTAAATCTCTCCGCGAAGGCCAAAATAATTGGATTGGCAAGAGTGAGGGAACTCTAGTTAAATTTGATTCCGTTGAAGTCTTTACAACCAGAATTGACACTATTTATGGGGCAACTTTTCTAGTTCTAGCTCCGGAGCATCCTGAGGTTAAAAATTTAACAACCGAAGCTCAAAAAGAGACTGTGGAAAGATATGTTGAAAAAGCTAAAAAGAAAAGTGAGCTTGAAAGAAAAGAAAATAAAGATAAAACTGGTGTTTTTACCGGCTCAAAAGTTAAGAATCCGTTAAGTGGAGAAGAGGTTCCTGTATGGATTGCAGATTATGTTCTCCCTGGCTATGGAACAGGGGCAATTATGGCTGTGCCAGCCCATGATGAAAGGGATTTTGAGTTTGCTCAAAAGTTTGATTTAAAAATTGAACAGGTAATTGGGTCAAACGATCCGCTCCCTTTTCTTGAAGAAGGTCCATTAATTAACAGTGGAGACTTTAATGATTTAAATTCTTCGGAAGCTCGGGAAAGACTAACAAAATATATCGAAGAGCATAATATAGGATCAGAAAAAGTTCAATATCATTTACACGATTGGTCAATTTCAAGACAAAGGTATTGGGGTACACCTGTGCCTATAATCCATTGTCCCAAATGTGGCATGGTACCTGTTCCCGAAGCAGACTTACCAGTTGAATTGCCTTATAAGGTCGATTATATGCCCAAAGGCAAACCTCCTTTGGCTACAGCTGAAGAGTGGGTTAATGTTAAATGTCCCAAATGTGGTGGAGATGCCAAAAGAGAAGCTGAGACTATGGATACGTTTATTGATTCAGCTTGGTATTTTTTCCGGTATCTTGATCCCAATAACGATCAAGAGATATTTGACCCGACGATTATTAGCAAATGGATGCCTCTTGAGATCTATATTGGTGGGCCGGAACATACTTTAGGTCATGCATTATATTCCAGATTTATTACTAAGTTTTTCAAAGATATTGGATTAGTTAACTTTGATGAATATGCCAAAAGAAGAATCCACCATGGCGTTATTCTAGGTCCAGATGGCGCTAGAATGAGCAAATCTAAAGGTAATGTGGTTAATCCAGACGATCAGGTCAAAGATTATGGAGCAGATGCTGTCAGGGTCTATTTAAGCTTTCTAGGCCCTTACGATATAGTTACACCATGGAAAGCCGAAGGTATTAATGGAGTTTATCATTTTCTACAAAGAGTTTGGGGTTTATCTGAGAAAGTTAAAAAAGCAGAAGTGCCCTCCTCTGAAGACTTAATAATCTTGAATAAAACAGTTCAAAAAATAACTAAAAATTTAGATGATCTTAAGTTTAACACTTCAATTGCATCTCTTATGGAATGGTTGAACCATCTTTCCAGGAAGGATTCCATTTCAGAAGTTGAATTTAAAACCTATTTAAAACTTTTAGCACCATTTGCTCCACATATGACTGAGGAATTATGGCATGAGCTAGGGGAGAGTGAGTCAATTCATATTCAAAATTGGCCCAAGGTTGATGAAAAATACCTTGAAGATGATGAAGTAAGTATCGCTATTCAGGTGAACGGTAAGGTCAGAGATCAAATTGTAGTTCAAAAAGAGCTAGTTGAAGACCAGGAGGCTATTGAGAAGCTAGCACTGGAGAGTCAAAAAGTTCAAAAGTTCTTAAATGGAGCCCAAATTAAGAAAAAAATCTATATCAAAGGCAAAATTTTTAGCATAGTATCCTGATAGTATAACCAATTAGCAAATCTAAAATCTAACTGCTAGTACTTAAAAAAATCATTTTAGACTGTTAAGACAACACTTGAGTATTTAGTTGCTTCTCTTCTTTATCAATTAAGCATAACCTATAAAGATTATACACATTAACCTGTAATGATTTTTCTAAGTTTGTATTGTAATCTTCACTATTTTTCCCCATCTCCTACTTTTAGCTTCAAAGCTATAAGTCTTAGCTTTAACTTAAGAGTCCAATCTGAATTTGTTAACTGATTAATATTTGGGACAAACCAAAAATAAGAAATCTACAGATTTTGAAATAACAAATTTGTTAAAATTTGGACCAAAAAATAGCTAACTACTCATTGACAAAGGAACCAATTTTTGTCTAAATTAATGTGTAGATTATTTCCTAACTTTTTCCTAGGATTTTCCTAAGTATTATGGCTAAAACTGCTCAAGGTAAAAATTTAAGAGGGTTTCTATCAGTTGGTAAAGCTGCTAAATTTCTTGGTGTCTCTCCTGACACTTTAAGAAATTGGGAAGCAGCTGGTAAACTTGTCCCTGAAAGAACTATCGGTGGCGCCAGAAGATATAGCCTAGAACAAATTGCTCCTCTCCAAAAAGAACTTAACCTAAGATTCCGGAAACCACTCGGGATGTCAATATCTAAAGCGGCTACCCAGCTTCATGTCTCTCCTGATACTTTAAGAAATTGGGAAGAACAAGGTAAGCTGATGGCTCACCGGACTGACGGGGGAGCTAGAAGATTTCCTAAATCAGAGATCAGCCGGCTAAAATCTGAGCTAGGGGTAAAGGAGCCAGTTTTTGCCCCACTACCTCCAGTATCTATACCAGAGCCTTTGAAAAAATCTAAAAAGATCTGGCTCTTCCCAAGTTTTGGGTTTGTTGTTTTAATAGCAGTACTACTTATCTTAATCAAATCATCTCCTAACACTAATTTTCTAGATCTAAAGAACTCAAATGACGACCTCAATAAAAAACTTTACAGTTTAGCTACTACCTTGGAAAAACTTCAAAGTTCATTCTCTAAGCTTCAATCTGGTAAATTAGGAGATACATCTAAAGTCTTAGCTGAAAATACCGGCGGTGAATTTATTGAAATAAATGCCGATACCAATATTAATGGAATATTAAAAGTCCAAGGCGTCAAGGTTGATGGTAAAGATGTGATTACTTCTTTAACTCCTGGTTCAGGTATCTCGTTAGGAAATGGGACTGCTCCAACCATTGCATCTACCGATACCCTAAGTAATGTTGTTGCTAGGGGAGCCATAACTGATCTGAGCCTGACCTTAAATGGGATACTCAACTTAGGAAATGCTTTGAATCTTGGTAAACTAGCCTCAGATCCTAGTAATGCCACTAACGGTGCTACTTATTACAATACTACATCAAATAGTTTCAGATGCTATATAAATGGATCATGGAGTGATTGTGATACGAGTGGAACTGCTGGTCTAACCTCAGTGACTTTAGGTAGCTCGGATGTGACTGGAACACTGGGAGTTGGTAATGGTGGAACTGGAGTCAGTACAGCTCCTACCTCTGGGCAGCTACTAATTGGTAACTCATCTGGAAGTTATAGTTTAGCCACCCTCACAGCCGGAACCGGAGTGACTATCACCAACGGCTCAGGAAATATTACTATTACCAGTACTGGAGGCTCTGAAACTTTAGCAACAGTCACAGCCAGAGGAGCCACAACTGATACAGCCATTACCCTTTCTAACTCCTCTCCCCTGACTTTATCTAACTCAGCTTTTACTACTACAGGAGGATTACTAAAAACAACTATTACCACTGGAGTCTTGGGGCTAGCGACAGCTGGAACAGACTATGAAGTACCCCTGACCTTTACCAATGGACTGACTAGAACTGGTAACTCAGTGGCATTTGGAGGAACCATTGGCTCAGATACTACTATTAATATTGGTTCCAATAATTTTATTATCTCTGGAACCGGTAATGTGGGAATTGGGACTTCTAATCCTCAACAAAAACTAGATGTCTCAGGTAATATTAATGTCTTTGATCCAGTTACCCAAAAAGGCACTATCACCACTGGAGTTGGTGGAGGGTTAGATAAATACTGGACTACCAGTGCTGATTTTAATGCCGCAACCTCTGCTAACTTTTCTGCAGGTATGCAATACCCAGCAAGTGCTAACCAACTTAATCTAAATGGGGCCAGTGTTGGGGATGGACACGATGGAGCAGTGACATTTAATTCCAGTACTAATATCAATACAACTAATACTATTACTGGCCGAACTTGCTCTGATGGTGGTGATGCAGTTAATTACTCAGTGTCTTCCTTAACTTCTACTACTGCTACTCTTTCCTCTACCCCTTCAGCTGGTTGTTTTACAGTTGGAGATGAATTCGTGTTGGTTAATATGCAAGGTACTTCTTCCAATAACGGCAATGTTGGTAATTACGAATATTTAAACATTCAATCAATATCCTCAAACGTCATAACATTTTCTTCCTCTAAGACTAAATTTTACGGTAATGGCACAAATTCTGATGATACTAATATTGGCACTGGCGGAACTAATCAAAAAGTTATGCTTCAAAGGGTGCCTAATTATTCGAATGTGACTATCAATAATGGAGTTACCATTACACCAACTGCTTGGAGTGGAACTAAGGGAGGTTTGCTAATGTTTAAGGCTAATGGAACAGTTACGAATAACGGAGCCATAAGTGCTAACGGCTCAGGTTATAGAGGCGGTTCAGCTTCAGACGGGAATGGTGAAAGCTATGATGGGACCGTTGGATCTGGAGGAACTGGAGGTGGAGTAGCTGGTACTTCAGGCGGAGGTTCATCGACTAATAATAACACTACCTCTTCTGGAACTCGTGGCGGTGGAGGTGGTGGAGGTGCAGGGGCCGGAGACGGTAACGAAGCTGCTGGAGGTGGAGCTGGAGGCGGTTATGGTGGCGGTGGCGGTGGCGGTGGAGGAGGTGGGGATTGTAATGCTGCTGGTGGCTCTGGTGGATCGGGCGGAGGAACAGGGGTAAATGCTGGTGGGGGAAGTGCGGGAGGTAAAGGTGGCGGTGGTATATGTTCAGGTGATACTGGAGGAAGTGCTCCAAATGCTGGTTCAGGCTCTCATGGAGGTGGATCAGGTGGTGGCGCTGGATCAGGTGCTACTACTGGTCAAGGGGCGGGTAGCTCAAATAGTTCAGGGGGTGCTGGTGGAGGCGGTGGAGGCGGATTGTATGGATCGGCGACTCTGACTAACTTATTTCCTGGTTCTGGTGGAGGCGGTGGTGGTCCATCCGTAGGACAAGCTGGAGCTGTTGGAGGTGCCGGTGGTGGTGTAGTCGCTATTCAAGCATTCACATTTACTAATAATGGAGTTGGAACTGTTACTTCGAATGGTACTGCTGGTACAACTGCTTCTACTAGCTATGGTTCCTCTGGGGCAGGTGGATCCGGAGGAAGTATTTTTATTAAGGCTTTTAGTGGCACATTAGGAACAAATTTATTAGTGGCAACAGGCGCTAGTGGTGGAGGTGTCATCAGCGTAGGTGCAGGTGGAGGTAGTGGTGGTGTTGGACGAATTGCAATTCAATACATAAGTTTATCTGGAACAACAAATCCTTCTGCCAATACTACGGCTTTATCTACTTGGTATGCAACTGGTGATCAAACTTGGACTTCAGATGTAGTTGATGCTGGAGTGTCTAATACCTTCCAACCTAATAAATTTACAGCGACTTGGGCACTGGATGGCACAGATAATACTTATCCTAAATTTCAAATTCAAGGTTCAACAGCTTCTAATTTTCCGAATACTTCCTCCACTAAAACCTATCCTGAAGGAGTTAATGGGACTTCTTCCTCTCAGTACTATCAAAATGGTGGGACAGTTTCCATTACCTCGGGAGTTGATACAACAATTGTTAGCCAAGTAACCTCAGCTTTTAGATACTGGCGGGTAATTGCTACAATTAATACTGGTTCAACAGCGACAGATACCCCAATTGTTTATGATGTGAGGCTTCAAGATGACAAGCCATTGATCTTTCAATCAAATGGACAATACGTGGGTATCGGTACTACCTCTCCCAATGCCACTTTGGATATATTATCTTCAAACACCACTGTCCCAACCCTACAGGTAACTAATACTGGGGCAGTCACTGGTAACTTTATCAATACTGCCGCTGATTCATTAACTACAGGTACAGGATGGAATATGTCTCTTGGAGGGATTACTTCAGGAACAGGGTTAAATTTGACCTCTACCTCAAATACTTTTGGATCAGCCTCGTTAATAAGTGCTTCTTTAACTCAATCAGCAGCTGCAAATGGCAACTCAGGAAATTTTGTTAATGTGGCTTATTCACCGACTTATTCGACTGCAGTTACTACCCCATCGATCTCTGGTAATTTATTGAATTTATCCCGATCAATTACTAGCAGCGCTAGCTTTGCTTCAACTCTGACTGTTTCCGGAGCGATTGCTTCTATTTCAGATTCAGCTACTCAATTAACAGGCACAATTACCTCGACTGCTGATGTATTGAGGTTGCAACAAAACTATACTAGCAATACTGGGGCTGTTTTGAATGTCTCAGGCGGTGGAGCAGCCACAGGCTATGCTTTGAGAGTCAATGATGATGGCACATTTACTGATTCTACTCCTTTTGTGATAGATAACACTGGTAATGTCGGAATTGGGACAACTGCCCCCAGAGCAGCCCTGGATACTACTGGTCTGTCAGTCAGTGGTAGAGTTTCTTTTTCTGGAACTCAATCTAATGGAGGGAGGTTAAGGTTTGCTCCTTATGGTGGTTTATCTGCTCCAAAGAATATGACGCTGCAAGGTAGTGGGACAGTTTCTTCAAATAATGATGGAACCTTTACTTTAACTGATACAACTGGGGCTTGGACAACTGGCTGGACTTCATCTGCAAGTTATTCAAGACTAGCAGGTAGAGCGTTGGAGTGGACAGTGGATACCTCTGGAGTTTCAACAGCTCAGACTGATCATATGATGATTGGTTGGGGTAATGGGACTTCAATGGCTTCAGCCAACAATTACCAAAACATTAATCATGCAGTTTATTTTGATAAGCCAATTGGGGGAACTTACACCATTGAGGTATATGAATCTGGAAACTCCCGAGGTACCATATACACCGCTACCTGGGGTGACACTATTCATGTCATGGTCGTTCTTAGATCAACAGGTGCCTACTACTATTTCAAGAAAAACAACAATCCAAATTGGGAACTTCTCTATGCCAATACCAGCACAGATACTACTGCAACTCTCTATCCTCAAATTGCAGTCCACTCAGGTAGGTATGTTATTCATGATATGTTTGCCTATGACCAGGAAAATATTGCTTCTCAGGTTGGAGACAGCTTGCTGGCGATTGACTCTGGCAATGTGGGAATAGGTGTTACTACTACATCAGCGAAGTTACAGGTTAATTCGACCCAAACTTCTGGAGCACTTGGTAAGTTTGGAGCCCCATCTGCCACAACCCTAGCTGGGACTTTAACTGGATTATCGGTGGATACATCAACCAACTATACAGCTACTGGCCAGTCGATCACTAACTTGAGCCTAGCAGTTAATCCAACAGTGACAAATACCGGTTCATCAACATATAACTACAAAGGATTAGTAGTAACAGGCAATTCTCTTTCTCAGACTACTGCCACAGGCACTGATAACTGGAATGGAGTTGATGTAACTATTCCCTCACTGACAGCTAACTTTGCTGGATCAACTGTTAATGGTAATGGTCTGGCAATCACTACAGGCACAGTAACTCAGACTTTAGGCACTATTACAGGTAATGGGGTTAATCTGACTCTAGGGACAACCAGTAATGGTGGGACTCAAAATGGAGTATTACTCTCTACTCCTGCATTAACTCAAACTGCTGCTGTGACTTCTAACTTTACAGGACTTAACTTATCTTCAGCTGGAGCATTAGTGCAAAATACAGCGGCTGGAACTCTCAATTGGAAAGGTCTAAACATCCAGATGCCCAATATTACTCAAACTACAGGCACAGTTACCTCAAAAGGAATAGCCATTACTGGAGGAACAGTTACCTCAGGCACAGCGTACTCTTTAGTGGCTGATGCTAATGCTGGCAGCGCTGGCTTTGGAACACTCACCCCCGCCGCCTCATCACTTTTAGAGCTAAGCTCAACGAGTAAAGGATTTTTACCTCCTAGAATGAACTCAACTCAAAGGGATGCGATTAGTTCACCAGCCACAGGCTTATTTATTTATGATACTAGCTCAAGTCAATTTGATTTCTATAACGGTGCTACTTGGTCCGCGATTAGTGGATCAACTGTCACTCTTCAAAATGCTTATACCAACTCGACTTCGCCAGAGTTAACTTTGGATGCCACTAGGGGGGCCTTAACTATTAGAGATGCCTCTTCTCCTCTGGGAGCTAATTTATTAGAGGTCCAAAACAATGGGGGAGGTTCAACTTACTTAGCAGTGTCAGCTTCCGGTACCACTTTGGCTAACACTACTACTCTCTCAGCACTAACAAACAACAATGGGGTGCTTTACACTAATGGTTCAGGTGTGGTTGGACAATCAGCCACTGGAGGGGCTGGAACCTTATGTTTAGTTTCTACAGATGGAGGAGGTCCAGCCTGGAGTAGCTGTTCAGGTTCGGCCTCAACCTCTTGGTCAAATCTGTCTAACCCATCGGCCAATTTAACTTTAGGAATGGCTGCTAACACCAGCACTTTCAACTGGGATTCACTCACCTCTGGGACTGGGCTAACTTTAGCTTCAGCTAGTTTGACTACAGGCAAGGTTTTGGATATTAATACTGGTGCTAACAATACCTTAACCACTGGAAACTTAGTTAATGTCTCCAGCTCTGCTACTTCAGGTGGTGGCTCAGGATCATCAACTCTGCTCAACTTATCGAGATCAGGGGCTAACTCCAATGCTTCACACACTGCTTATGGAATTCAGTCAGCAGTCACTAATACTGGAACAACTTCTACTAATATTGCTGGCTATTTCTCCGCCTCAGGAGCAACTAATAACTATGCTCTAATCGCTGCTGCAGGTAATGTTGGGATAGGGACCACAGGCCCAGGATCGCTCTTTGAAGTTTCAGGTGGAGGAGCCAAACTGGGTAATCTAGCTGCTCCCACAATTGGTTCAATTAGCTGTTCAACTTCAGGTGGAACATTAGGAACTGGGACTTATTACTATAAAGTGACCTATTTAGATGCTAATGGCAATGAATCTGCAGCCTCTGCTGAAGCCTCAGATACTGTTGCCTCAGGATCAACTGGTTCTTGTACAGTTAATTGGACAGATATTTCAGGTTATACCAGTTATAGAATCTACCGAAGCACTGCCAGCGGAGTTCAAAATGTTTACTATACCGATACAGCCACACCGTACCTTGATACTAACGCTGCCTCCACCAATGGCAAGCCACCTACAAATGGTACCTCGCTAACTACTACTGGAGACATTACAACTGGTGGAGTAGTTAAAGGAGGCGTAATTGGTGCCAGGGTTTATAACAGTGGCAACATTAGCATTGGCACCTCTCAAACTTTCATGACCTTTGATTCTGAGCGTTTTGATACTGATAACATCCATGATACAGGTTCAAACACTGGTCGCCTAACAGCTAGAACTCCTGGAAAATATGCCATTTCAGCGCATTACCGATTTACTATAGCCACTAGCGATAAGCAGCTAGCTATTAGATATACAACTGCTGCGGGCGCTTTTTCTGATATTGCTTATGCCACTTATACTAGCTCTTGTTGCGCTGGAGAAGGTAGTATCTCCACGATCTATGACTTAAATGCTGGGGATTATGTGACAACCAGTGCTCAATCAATAAGCTCTGCCTCAGTCTTTGCAGCGGGTAACTACTCACCGGAATTTACTATGATTAGAATTGCTGGTGCAGATTTAGCTGAGAGTTATGGAATTACTGACCAATCAATTAATGAAGGGGACATAGTTTCAGTCTCAAGTGATAATCTTTTTAGCAATCAAGGGACAGTTGGCAAATCAACTAAGTCCTATCAAAAAGTAGCTGGAGTTATCTCAACTAACCCTGCAGTTTTAATGGGGAATAGTGTTGATTCGCAAAATACTAGAGCAATTGGTTTGAAAGGAAAAGTCCCAGTTAAAGTAACCAGCCTGGGTGGGCCAATTAAGACCGGAGATGATATTGCTGCCTCAGAAGTACCTGGGTTTGGCAAGAAAGCTCTGAGGCCTGGCTATATTGCAGCTCAAGCGCTAGAAGATTTTGACCCAAGCAAACTAACATGCAAGGATGTTGACTCCGTAGATAATATAGTTTGGGATCCCAACTCAGGTCTAGGTGGAAAAATAGAATGCTTCAAAGTCAGCCTACCAGGCACACAAGGCCAGGCCTTGGAGGCACGAACTATTTATGTCTCCAAAATTCTGGCCTTTATTGACACAGGTTTTGCGGATCATTCCGATCTTTTAAGTAAGATCGCCGCTAATTTTAGTTTGGATGAAAATGGTAATCTGCAGGCACCACTTTTGAAAGTAGGCAAGTTAACTCTGGATCCAACCTTAGCAGCTAACATCAAACCTGCCGATTCTGGTTCACTTGACCAAACAACTTTACTTGCCTCAGGCACTCCAGCCACCGTGACTGAGAATATGATTCTAGCTGCCCAGGTTGATAACCATGAAAAAAGATTAGCCAACCTGGAAACTAAAGAGGCCACTAATTCAGCAATTTTACTGGATCATGCCCGGGAGTTAGCTTCATCATCAGCTCAACTAGCCAGTTTAACTGATAATATCTCCTCCCAGTCTGGACTATTAACCGACGCCCAAAATGAAATTAGTGATCTTAAACTAAAACTGACAGCCCCGGATATATTACTGGCTACAGCCTCCGCTAACTTGGCAAAAATCAATGTCAGCGATACAATCTCCACAGCTCATTTTGAATCACTTGATGCTAAAGTTTCAGACAACTTCAAAGTTTATGGCCAAAGCTTCTTAGCTAACACCACAGTAGCAGGGGACTTTGTGCAAGATGGCACTCTGACAATCACCAACGGATCTACCATCAACTCTTATGGCACCATGTATCTCCAAAATTCCCCTCTGGCCGAAAAATTAGACATCTTCAATGGACAGGTCACAATAGATAATAAGGGTACATTAGTAGCTCAAAATATATCAGCCAAAACTGTCAAAGTCGCTGAATACAAAGTCATCTCTGGTAAAACTTCAGGTTCAGGAGTAATTAAAGCTGGGACAAAATCAGTTGATATATTAAATGGGGTAGTCAATCAAACTTCCAGAATTTTGATTACTCCAACCTCCGATACAGATTTTGTGCTTGCCGTCACCTCAAAAATTAATGCTGACCCAACTACTAATAAATTAGGCAAATTCACCGTTTCCGCCCCCAAAATAGCCCCGGCAGACCTTAGTTTTGACTGGTGGATGATCAATGAGGAACCATAATAAAAACAAAAAGCTTGCTTGACGAAAACTTACTAAGTTCATACAATGCGATTACATAGATTTTACAAAAATTATGCCCAAAACTGTTAAAAGTAATCCTAATTTAACATCCAAAGCGATCTCTGATTCCAAAAGAGATGACGCCTGGCTTCTTTCTAGGTTAAACTACTTATGGGAAAGTCATTTTGACAACGTTGATCAAGTCAACCCAGTTTTTATCCGCTTTGGCAGATATTCTAAATTCCGCTTAGGGTCAATCCGGATGGAGCGGACTACTAAGAAATCCTATATTACTATCACAGGCATGTTTAAAGATCCATCTATCCCCATTGAGGTAGTCGATCATACAATTGGTCACGAGCTTTGCCATTATGCCCATGGCTTTTCCTCCCCCAAGCCAAGACTACATAAATATCCTCATCATGGTGGCGTAATCAAGAAGGAGTTAGAATCTAGAGGCTTGCACAAATTAGTTAAAGCATATAATATCTGGCTCAAAGAGTACCGAAGAACTCTTTAAGCTAAAGCCTGCCCAACTTTAAAATATGGAGCAGGCCAATCAAATTCTCAAAACTTATAAAATCCCGGTCGCTTTAAGCCTGGTTGGGCTAGTCTTAATAATTGGTGGAGTGTTCACCTCTGGACTACTTAAACCAACTAACTTTTCCAAAACCAATTTGCCCAAACAAAGTATCGTCAGCGCTGATGGGATAACTCAAATTAAAGTTGATATCTCAGGTGCCATCAGGACTCCAGGCGTTTTAAGTTTAGCTAGCAATTCCCGAGTTGACGATGTCATTAAAGCCGCTGGAGGTTTTAGTAATCAAGCCAATTTGGATTATGTATCTAAACATATAAATCTATCCCAAAAGGTTACAGACGGTAACAAAATTTACATCCCTTTTGAGGGAGAACAGCTAGCTGTTGTGGCGACTAGTGTAAACAATGTGCAGCAACAAGGAGGCAAAATTGGCATCAATAGCGCTACTTCTAGCGAACTCGATACCTTACCTGGAATTGGCCCTACTACCGCGGGTAAGATTATAGCCGGTCGGCCATACTCGGATATCTCAGATCTGCAAAGTAAAAAGATTGTCACCAACTCTGTCTTTATAAAAATTAAGGATTTAATTGATACCAATTGAAAAAAATCTACGCTACTATTTTTTTCATCTTCATCATCTTATTTCTTTTCAGGATTCACCAAACCGGTGGAATTCATGATTTCTATAGCCAAAACGATGAGGTGATGCTTTGGAATCTCAGATCAAATTTGGAAAACAAAGTCACAGAGCTGCTTCCCCAACCTCAAGCTGGCTTACTTTCAGGTATGCTTTTGGGAGTTAAATCTGATTTAACTCCTGATTTTAAATTAGCACTTCAAAATACCTCAACTATCCATGTTGCTGTAGTTTCTGGCCAAAATCTAACATTAGTAGCTGGATTTTTCCTGTCTTTGGCCAGCTTTATTGGCCGCAAAAAAGCAATTGTTCTTTCAACTATGGCCATTTTTCTCTACCTATTTTTAACTGGTTTCCAAGCTCCCTCAATCAGAGCTGCTATTATGGTTTCTTTAGCGGGGCTAGCTCAAATACTAGGCAAGAACAGAGAAAGCCCCTGGATTTTAGTCCTGACTGGGGCAGCCATGCTTCTTTGGAATCCAAACTGGCTTATTTCAATCTCATTTCAGCTGTCTTTTCTAGCCACTTTTGGTGTAATTGTGGTGGCTCCTAAACTAATGGAGCATTTAAAGTTTCTGCCAGATATCATTAAGCAAGATATTGCTATCTCAACTGCAGCTTATCTGCTGACTTGGCCAATTATCGCCTTTAACTTTCATCAGTTAAGTCTAATTGGCATAGTTGCCAACTCCGCGGTGCTCTGGACAGTCTCTTTTATCATGATCAGTGGAGCAGCGGCTCTAGCCATTTCATTCCTCAGTCTATTTCTAGCCCACATTGCAGTGCTGATTCCAGGTGTTTTCCTAACTTATTTTGTCTATCTCATCAATTTCACCAACTCGCTGCCTTTTTCCAGCATCAGATTAGAAAATCTCCCATTCACATTGGTTCTGGGTTACTATCTTTTTATAGTTTCAGGTCTGCTTACTTTAACTATCAAACACCAACAACAATTAAGTATTTAAGGCTATTGTGCTATTATAAAGTGATGATCAAAACTCTTTTAAGCGAGGATTTGAAAAAGGCAGTTAAAAAGTTGGGGTTTGAAAGTACTGATATAGTTCTATCTATTCAAGAAAAAGCTGATTTTGGAGACTACAGCTCGAATATACCGTTGCAGCTAGCTAATCAAAAAAGCAAAAAAAATTATCAGTCTCCCAAAGATATTGCCAGTGATATTTTAGAGAGCTTAGGTCACCCGCATTATTTAGAAAGAACTGAAATCGCTGGTCCTGGTTTTATCAATTTTTTTATTCAGACAGAATATTTAGCTGAAAACATTGAAGATATCATTCATGAAAAAGAATTTTATGGTTCCAGTAAAAAACACCAAGGCAAAAACGCCCGGGTCGAGTACGTTTCCGCTAATCCTACCGGCCCCCTTCATATAGGCAATGCCCGAGGTGGCCCTATAGGGGATGTGGTGGCGAATGTTTTGCAATCCCAAGGCTACGAAGTACTAAGAGAATATATTCATAACGATGTAGGTGGTCAGGTTTTAAAATTAGGCATAGTTCTGGCTCATAAAATTGGCTACCCAGACACTCAAGAGGTTTCAGAGAAACCTGATGATTATAACGCCCCCTATATTGATGAGTTAGCTCCAGAAGTCCAAAAAAGAATTATCCAAGAGACAGGTGAAGATCTCTATCAAAATCTTTCATCCCAAGAATTCGAACAACTGTGTAGCAAATATGCAGTAGAGGTACTTCTTGAAGAGAATCTAGAAGTTAGCCAAAACATGGGCATTAACTTTAATTTAGTTGTTTATGAAAGCCTCTTAAAAAAAGAAGCTCCAGGCGTAATAGATGAGCTAAAAAACAAAGGGGTAGTTAAAGATTATGAAGGAGCCACCTGGTTTGCACCTTCAGATGAATTTTTAAAAGATAGGGAAACAGTCGTTCAGAAATCCAACGGAGAATATACCTACTTTGCATCAGACATAGTCTATCATAAACAAAAGTTCAGCTCAGATCCAGATTTGGTAATTGATGTATTTGGCAGCAACCACCATGGCCACATTCCAAAGCTTCAGGCAGTGGTTAAAGCGCTAGGATATGATTCTAAAAAACTGAAATTCATTCTTTATCAATATGTTTCTCTCAAGCGGGGGAATGAAGTAGTGAAAATGAGCAAAAGAGCAGGGAACTTTATCACTGCAAAAGAGGTATTAGACGAAGTGGGTAAAGACGCATTCCGCTTTATGATGTTAAATATCTCAGCAAGCACTCATCTAGATTTTGATATCAACTTAGCTAAAGAACAATCTAGTAAAAATCCAGTTTTTTATGTCCAATATGCCTACGCCAGGATCAATAGCGTCTTGCTTAAGGCTGATTACCATGAGCAGGAAGTAGATTATGGTCTACTCAAACATCAAAGAGAAAGAGAGCTAACTCGGCATCTGTTAGAGTTTCCAGGGCTAGTAGAAGAGGTTTCCAAAACATTCGCTGTGCACCAGCTCACCACTTACGCTATCCATCTCGCTGAGCTTTTTCATAGCTTTTATGAGGAATGTTCAATCCTTTATGCTGAGGGAGAAGATCTTAAAAATGCCAGACTCAGGTTAGCCCACGCCTCAAAGATAGTTCTAGCCAACCTCCTAGATCTCCTTGGCATCTCTGCCCCTGAAAAAATGTGACATTGTTAGTTTTTTTGCTTATACTTAATCTATGTTCAAGAAATCAGAAGGTGGACACCGCAAAAAAGGCTTTGGGTTGTTTGGCATTTTTAGAATGTTTTTAAGTTTGGTGATCTTTGCAGTTTTATCTCTGGGAGTCTACCAAGCTTATAAAAGCTTCTCTGGTATTGATCCGCTCACTGCTAACCCCCAAACAATTGTGAATAATTTTATATCTTCTGATGCTGCCTACAAGCTGATCACCAGTCTTTTGACCTTCAACCCTAAACTCTTTTTGAACAATCAGAAGGTCATTAAAGATGCTCAAGTTGCCCCAGAACAAGTTCACACTAATTCACCATTGTTGTACAGGTTCGCCATCGTCACTGATTCTCATAACGATAACCAAAACCTCAAAAAAGCTCTAACTCAGGCCAAAGCTGCCAATGCTCAGTTTGTTATTGGTTTAGGTGATTTTACTAATGTGGGGACTGAGGGAGAGCTAGCTGATGCCAAGGCAGTTCTCGATACCTCTGAACTGCCTTATTATGTCACAGCTGGAGATCATGATCTTTGGGACAGCCGCGACAAAGGCTTGCCAGCCAGCAAAGACTTTAATGACTTGTTTGGTGCCACCTATCAGTCATTTTCCTTTAAAAACACCCGCTTTATCCTGATCTTTGATAGCGATAACTACCTTGGACTAGATTCAGGCCAACTCAGTTGGATCGATGAAAAGCTAGCTGCCCTAGATTCAGAAAAACCACCATTAACCCTAGTTCTAACTAGTTCACCTCTATATCATCCCTCCTCAGACCATGTTGTTGGAAAAACTAACCCTGAGCTAAAAAAACAAGCTGAGGAGTTGACTCAAAAGTTTAAAGCCGCTGGAGTTGCTGAGATAATCGCTGGAGATACTCACTTTTATACCCGGTATAGTGATCCCAAAACTGATCTGAAGATGACTACGGTTGGAGCTATCACCAGCGACCGCAACCCCCAAAGTCCGAGGTACGCCTTAGTTGACGTTTTTGAGGATGGCAGTTACAATATCCAAGATACACCGGTCAAATAACCCAAAATGAAGAATCTGAATCAAAAAACACTCGTTTTAATCAAGCCCGACGCCATGCGCCGGAACTTGGCTGGAGAAATTATCTCCCGGATTCAAAGAGTCGGTTTAGTGATTATTGATGCCAAAATGATTCAGGCGAGTGAAGATGTCGCCAGCAAACATTACCCAGATACCGAAGAATGGCTGACCAAAGTAGGTAATAATACCCTTGATGATTGCCAGAAATATGGTTTTAACCCAGTCGAATTTTTTGGAACCGACTCAGCCAAAGAAGTTGGTAAGTTCATCCTGAAATACAATAAAGAAGCTTTGCTCTCTGGCCCAGTTCTGGCCTTTGTCTTTGAGGGTCCTCATGCCATTGAAATCGTCCGCAAACTAGCTGGACATACAGTGCCCGTCTTATCTGCTCCTGGAACAATCCGCGGGGATTATTCAACCGAATCGGCGATTACCGCCAATGTGGGCAGAAGAAATATTGAGAATTTAATTCACGCCTCAGGAGACCCGGAAGAAGCCACCCGCGAAATCAAACTTTGGTTTGAAAGTTAAACTTTAGGAGATAGTTTTCTATAAACGTAAGCGGCCGCCACCATCGTGGTTGGAATTGAGGCAAATAGCCCCACTACTAAAGCCAAGAGTCCCAGGAAGTTAACTAACATCAAAGTCAAACCAAATAAGAACAGATCCATCTTCACCCCTTTGGTCATCTCCCAGCTTTTCTTCAAAGCTTCAACTGGCCCCAGGCCTTTATCGATGATCAGATAAGAATAGAACTGCAATTTAATCCCAAAAATAATTCCGGGAATAATTAACAACACTATCCCCAAGGTTACTATCAATCCATAAAGAATTGTTCCACCTAAAAACCTGAGCAAGAAGTTGGTTTGAGAGTAGAGTGTTTTGTAATCAGGCCGTTTGCCATCAACTAAGTCTAAAGAGATCCGCAGAACTCCAATGTTGATTAACTGGTTAATTACCCAAAACACAATACCAATAATCAAACCAAACGTTCCAATCATTTGGGCGTTTTGGCTAAAGCTAGATTTGACCATGCTGTTCAAAAAACTGGGGATATAAGAGACAACAAAAGTAATTAAAACCAGTCCTAGAAAAAACTTCCAATTAGCTTTCCAGGTGTTCCATCCAAACTTAACTGCCTCAGAAATAGAAAACTTTTTCATTACTAAATTAAGTGTATGACTCTTATCCAAATAATGCAAGGGGTCCTTGACAAAGTCCAAATAGTAACATTACGATGGTATCAATGAGAAAAGTTCTCCCCCTTTTCCCGATAGTCTTATTTTTACTACTGGTTTTACCGGGTTCTGTCTCAGCAGCCTCTCCTATTAACATCTCAGCTATTATCTCCAGCAGTCAGGCCAATAATTCGCCTAGTGGTGACTGTATAGGCCCCGATAAAAAGCACTTCCAGACTACCAAAGAAGTTTGTGAAGCTTTAAACAAAGCCTGGGGTAAAAAGAACACCACATTTAGTGTTGGTACACCCACTCCTGTTTCTGCCCCAACCACGGTCTCAGATGCTGTAGCACTCGCCCAAACTAACAACTTACCAACAGGAGATTGTGTCGGTCCAGATAAAAAGCATTTTCAAGCAGCTAAAGAAGTTTGTGAGGCCCTCTACAAATCATGGGGAAAGACCGCTGTAACATTTAATCCTGGAGTATCAGCCTCCCAGACCACGGTCAATCTTACCGAGCTGATTACCCAAGCTGAAAAGACCGATGCGCCCAAAGGCGATTGTGCTGGTCCAGATAAAAAACATCTCGAAACCACCAAAGAGGTCTGTGATGGGCTCAATCATGCTTGGGGTAAGACGACGGCTTCATTTAACCCGACTGTTTCTTCATCCACATCAGGCGGTACCACAAATGCTGGTGGAAATAGCTCAGGATTATCTGGCTCAGCATCTTCGGGCAACTCTAACAGTTCTGTAAGTTCTGGCGGCAACAGTGGTTCAGGATCAACTACCTCAACCAAAAACTCTGATAAAGAGGACAAAGCCTCCAAAGACAAGAACAAAACCAAAAACTCAGAGGACAAGGCCCCCAAAGACAAACCCAAGAAATAATTTCCTCCAAGAATTCAGTCGGGGATAGCAGATTTGAACTGCTGACCTCACGGTCCCGAACCGTGCGCGCTACCGCTGCGCCAATCCCCGTTTGACTGACTGAATTATACTCCAAAATCAGGTATAATTAGAAAGTCCAAAGGCCCTGTAGCTCAGTAGATAGAGCAATCCCGTCCTAAGGGAGTGGTCGGGGGTGCAAGTCCCTCCAGGGCTACACATATGAAGTCTTTAGAATATAAAAAAAATTTAGCAATTAGATTTGGAATTTATTTAGCGATTTTTATTGGTCTGCTCTCAGTGGTTTTGGAATTTGGACCCATCATTCAGGCTGAGTCAACCTACCGTTTTGATAACCTGGTTGGAATTAAACACACTCTTGCTCCGCCAGTTATTAACTCTCTAAATCAAGAGATCGCTCTAGCCACTGATTCAGCAGCTACCACTACCTTTGGTGATCTACCAGAAAATTCAGCTGATAGCATCGCCCCAGTCTCAACAGATTATGGCATAGTTATTGAAAAAATTAATGCTAATGCTAAAGTCATTCCCAATATTGATCCAGCCAATGAGCCAGATTATGCCCGTGCTCTCGCTCAGGGAGTTGCAGCTGCCAAAGGCTCGACTGATCCAGGCCACCCGGGTAATATTTACATCTTCTCTCATTCAACTGATGCTCCTTGGAATGTCGCCCGCTTCAATGCTGTCTTTTATCTTTTAAGGGAACTAGAGCCAGGCGATAGAGTCGTCCTTTTTTATAAAAACCGCCGCTATAACTATATTGTTTTTGATAAAAACATCATTAAGTCCGATGACATCTCTTATTTACTCAACCGCTATGATAAGCCAGTTCTCACGCTTCAAACTTGTGATCCGCCCGGTACTACCATCAACCGCTTAATCGTCAGAGCCAAGCTTTTAGGAAGCTAAGCATCAATGTCAAAGTTCAAATATCAAATCAATGTCAAATTTGAAATTTAGAATTTGGAATTCACTTGTCATTTGTAATTTGTCATTTGGAATTTTATACTAAGGTTATGAACAGGCGTTTCTTAATCACAATACTGACACTACTTTTAATCGTAGCGGGTACAACTGTCGGGATATTGCTGGCTAAGGGCTACCGTTTTTCTCCCAAAAGTGGCACTCTGTCTGGAACCGGCATCATCTCTGTTACCTCTGTGCCTGATCAAGCCTCAGTCTACCTGGATGATCATCTCACAACAGCCACCAATGCTAATATCAACTCGCTGGTCCCCAAAGATTATGTAGTTAAAATCCTCAAAGAAGGTTTTATCCCTTGGGAGAAAAAAGTGTCAGTTAGCGAGGGCCTGGTAACCAATATTAAAGCCACCCTTTTTAGGTCAATCCCTTCAATCTATCCTTTGACCTACAATGGGGCGACCAATTTAAATCTGTCCTTAGACGGTCAAAGATTGTTGTTTGTTGTTCCGGGCACTGAAGACAAGAGCCCAGCTGCTGTTAAAAAAACTGGTGTCTGGATCTGGACGATGTCAGATAAAGTCATCGGGTTTGCCAGAGGAGGCGAGCCCCATCAGGTTGTTAACGGTTTGTCGGGAATCGATTTTACTAAAGCTATCTTCCATTGGTCCCCTGATGCTAAACAAATTATGGCCACAATTGGTGATACCAGTTATTTAATTAACGCTGACCAACTCAACGATCCACCCAGAGATGTCACTGCCAACTATCAAAGCACTTTAGGTACTTGGAAAGAAGAACAACACCAAAAAGATCTAGCTAGACTCTCAACTATCGCTGATTTAAACCTCCAAAAGATTGCCTCTGAATCTGGCAGTTTAGTTAAATGGTCACCTGATGAGACCAAGCTAATGATTACAGAGCCTGACAAAAAGATCCGAGTTTATGATTTAGCAGAAAAGAAAAATTATGAGCTGCCTTTCTTTAAGAAAATTTCCTGGCTACCTGACTCACTTCATTTTATTATCACAGAGGATCAAAATGACCAAAATTCCGGTCCGGTTAGCTCTCCTTCACCATCACCATCAAACACCCCCAATTTTTCAGTTTCTAAGATCTCAATAATCGAATTTGATGGTAACAATAAAGCCGAGATCTATGCTGGTAACCTGGACTCCAACAATGTTTTTGCTTGGCCAGATGCCTCCAGGCTGGTTATCATCACCGCTTTTGCGACCGCCACCGCCAATCAACCCAACATCTACGGTATAAACCTGAAATGATCTAGTTAGTGTGTCTTGTGACCCGGTTGTTTAATTTGCTAGAATCCACCAAGCACTGCAATTGCTGCCATGTTTAATTTTAGTAAAAGAATCGGTATCGACTTAGGCACTGCCAACTCACTGGTCTATTTAGCTGGTGAAGGCATCGTCCTCAATGAACCCACAGTAGTGGCAGTTTCAACAGATGACAACAAAGTCCTCGCTGTTGGCAATGAAGCCAAAGAGATGTTGGGAAGAACTCCCGGCAATATTGTTGCCACTAGACCAATGCGCGATGGTGTCATCGCTGATTATGTTATCACCGAAGCGATGTTGCGCTACTTCATTGATAAGTTATGTGGCTACACGCGGATTTTTAAACCTGAAGTGATGGTTTGCGTGCCTGCCGGTGTTACCTCAGTCGAGCGCCGCGCAGTTCTAGATGCTACAGTTTCAGCTGGTGCTAAAACTGCTTATTTAATCGATGAACCTCTGGCTGCTGCCATTGGCTCAAATATTCCCATCGCCAATCCTTCTGGCAATATGATCGTTGACATTGGTGGCGGAACAGTTGAGGCTGCTGTGATCTGTTTGGGTGGGGTAGTAGTTCACAACAGCGTTCGGATCGGAGGAAATAAAATTGATGAGGCAATTCAAAGCTATGTCCGGAAAAAATTTGGCCTAATTATCGGTGATCACCAAGCTGAACAGATTAAAATCGTAGTTGGCACAGCTACCTACCCTAAACAATCTGAACTCAAAGAGATGGAAGTGCGGGGTAGAGATTCAACCAGTGGATTGCCCAAAACCATTATTATTAGCTCAATTGATGCTCATGAAGCAATCTCTGAACCAATTAGAAAAATTATCACTGCAGTTAAAACAGTTCTTGAACAAACTCCACCAGAGCTGGCCTCAGATATTATCGACAAAGGCATAGTGATGTCTGGGGGAACTTCCATGCTCAACAACTTAGATAAGTTCATGACCGAACAAACTGGCGTTCCTTGCCACACCGCTGAGTTTCCGCTAATGTCTGTTGCTCTAGGCACAGGTATGGCCTTAGAAAACCTCGATCTCTATAAGCGATCAGTGAGTAGAAAGTGATTACTCCCTTGCTCTTAGATTAACTAGTCCTAAAGTTGTTGGCCAAACCATCCATTTGGTCTCTTGCCTTCTATTTGAATCTAGTGCGTCCACTTGTCTGTCAGATAAACTATCTTCTAAAGTCTTATGAAGTCTAGCTGCTATTTGTTCAGCTTGATCTCTGGTTATTTCCCCTAATGAGACGAGTCTTGGTAAATAAAAAGTTTCAATCCCATGACCAAAAACTAAAGCCATGTCTAAGTCAGAAACCATAAATTCAAATTTACCACATAATCTCTCTGCATTACTCGGAACGTAAACCTCACTGGCCATTTCCTTTGCTTCTTCTAGTGCCATTTCAAAATCACCTACTTTCTGGGCTAGGGTCGAATTTAATCTTTCCTAATTTATTTGTCAATATTTCTATAAAAACGATACACGATTAACGATTTACGATATACTAGATATATGATCATTGGTTTTGATGGCTCAAGAGCCTTTGTTAAAGATAAAACAGGCACAGAAAATTATTCCTATCAGCTTTTGGTGCACCTAGCTAAAATTGATAGCAAAAATAGCTATCTGGTTTATCTACGCCCTGGTAATCAGGTCAAAAGGGCAGAGTGGCCAGCTAATTTTAGCTTCAAAATGATAGAATATAACAGATTCTGGACTCAACTTGGTCTGGGATTACAAACCTTTAAGGATAAAATAGATCTGCTTTTTGTGAGTGCCCACACCTTGCCTTTGATTAAAAGACCTGGCTTAAAAACTGTGATGACAGTTCATGATTTAGGAGCAGAATATCTACCAGCAACTCATCAACTCAAACAAAGACTCTACTTAAGGGGGATTACTAAGTTTCAACTTAAATCTGCCACCAAACTTATCGCTGTCTCCAAAGCCACCAAAAAAGATCTGATCAAGCGCTTGAGTCTTCCAGAAAAAAAGATCTCAGTTGTCTATGAAGGAGTTGATAGAGAGCTATTTAAGAGACAAAAAGATGATGTTGTAGATAGTATTACCAAGGAGTTTGATATAGAAAGAGAGAACTATTTTTTGTTTATTGGAACAATCCAACCCAGAAAAAATCTGGAGCGGTTAATCGAAAGCTTTAAGGGATATAAAGAAAAAACAGGCAGCAATATTAAATTAGTGATCGTTGGTGGTAAAGGTTGGAGAGCAGAAAAAATCTATGCTTTACCTAAAAAGTTAGGAATCGAAAGAGATGTTTTATTTCTAGGAAGAGTTGAAACAGACAAATTGCCTGCTCTTTTAAGTGGCGCCAAGGTCTTTGTTTTTCCCTCTCTTTTTGAAGGATTTGGTTTACCAATTTTAGAAGCCTTCAGTTGTGGTTGCCCAGTTTTAACATCCAACAGTTCATCAATGCCAGAGATAGCAGGAGGAGCCGCTATCTTGGTTGATCCTAAAAAGATAGACAGCATTTTGTCCGGGTTAACATTTATGGAAAACAAGCAAGTCAGATCTAGATTAATTGCTGATGGTTACAAACAACTCGCCAAGTTCTCCTGGGAGCAGTGTGCCAAAAATACCTTGTCGGTCTTAGAGGAGGTTAACTATGGCAGATAATTTAGAAAGCCGATATATTTTAGGGGTTAGGATAGATAAAGTCACTCTAAACCAAGCATCTAAGGTAATTTGGTCTTGGATTGCAGAAAAAAGTACTAAATTGCATATAATTGTTACACCAAATTTTGAATTTTTGATTAAGGCCTCAACTGATCCAGAGTTTAGGGAAATATTAAATACCGCAGATTTGAGTATCCCAGATAGTTCTAGAATCGGCTGGTTAAGGGATCAGTTGCAAGAAAAAAATCAACTCAAGAGAGTAGTAAAGTGGTTTACCTTCCCATTCTCCGCAGGCACCAGCTTCCCAGTCACAACTGGAATTGACCTCATGCTTAAGTTATGCGGGGAGGCGAGCGTTCAGGGCGCTACAATAGGCCTTTTAGGTGGAAAAGATCGGGTAGCAGAGCAAGCTGCCGAGTGCTTAAAAAAAAGCTATCCCGAGCTCAAAATCAGCTTCGCTGAAAGTGGTGGTAATATTGACAAAGAAGGCAATTCCCGCACGACTCTGCTCAAACCCTGCAATATCTTGTTTACCGCATTCGGACAGGTCAAGCAGGAAAAATTCCTTGCAAGAAATAAGTCCAAACTAAACTGCCAAGTCGCGATGGGCGTGGGCGGAGCCTTTGATTATATCTCCGGGCAAATCCCAAGGGCGCCACTATTTTTAAGAAAAATTGGTCTAGAATGGCTCTTTAGATTAGTGGTAGAACCCTGGCGGATCAAACGCCAATTGGCAATCTTCAAGTTTATTCTGAGAATTTTAATAGCTCCTCACTCATTAATCAATAATCATTAATCGGCAATCAATATTATGCTACACTAAATTAATGGATGAAGTTTTTTTAGGTTTTGATTGCGGTGGTACTAATTTGCGGGGAGGTTTAGTTGACCGTTCTGGCGATTTAAAATCATCAAAAGTTGTTGACTCTCCACTCCGAAATCCAGATAAAATTCAATCCACCTTTGCGACTTTAATCGATGAACTTTTGATGGGGACAACTTACACTAAAGCCAGTATCCAAGCAGTTGGTATTGGCACACCAGGTCCACTAGATGTAGAGAACGGTCAAATCCTGGTTTCTTCCAACTTAGGCAACAGCGGACCGATCAAAATAGTTGAACTTATTGAACCACTAGTTTATAGAAAAGTATATTTAGATAGAGATACTAACGTTGGATTAATGGGTGAGCAATGGTTGGGGGGAGCTCAAGGTCTTCAAAATGTCGTCCTGCTCAGTCTAGGTTCAGGCGTTGGCGGCGCCATTTTAAATAACGGTCAAATTGAACGGGGTGAACATGATCAAGCCGGTGAAATTGGCCACACCTATATCGAAATACCAAATACCAAATACCAAATACCAAATGTACCAGTCTGTGGGCTAGGTCATAAGGGCTGTCTGGAGGCTTTTATAAAATCTGCTAAAGATTTAGATGAACTCGGGTTTTTTCTAGGCATCGGTTTGGCCAATGTCGTTGATATCTTCAATCCGGAAAAGATTCTCATCTCTGGAGGTCTGACCAAAAGAGGTGATTTTTTACCTCAGGCCAAAGAAACGATGAAACAATTTGGAATGAAACCAGCTGTTGACGAGGTGGCTGTTGAATATGCTAAGCTGGGAGAGGAAGCAGGAGTTATCGGAGCTGCCAAAATAGCTATAGATACCACAAAAAAGCCATGATTAAACAAATAACTGGTCAAGACCTCAAGTCAGTCTTAATGGATCCTAAAGGGGGAGTTTTAAAAGCTCCTTATTCAATCATCCCTTCTCCTGAAACCGAAGAGAATGTGACGATTATTTTATCCGGTAAAAACGGCTCTGAATACAATAAAACCATTGGCTTTATCCAAAAATACCCAGCTGCACTCAAATATCGCTGCCTATATGGGCAAGGAGTAGTCATTATTCAAAGAAATGATGAAGAGGGCAGTGCTAAGGAGATTAGAGTCTCCAGCATTAGACCAGGCATGGATATTGAAGTCCCCTCAGGTTATGCTCACTCAATCAGCAATATTGGTAAAAGCTTTCTAGTTGTAGTTGATAACGCTCCCAAAGAAGATAAATATAAATTTGAAGATCCAATTCTCTCTCACAAAGGTTTAGCTTATTATGTCATTGATAAAAAAGGGGAAGTTGCTTTCGAGAAAAACCCCAATTACCTCTATCATCCCCAAATCTCCAACTACTAATTTGGCTCTACAAAAACCTAATCTCAGTGACTTAGCAAATACCCTCATATAAGTGCCAATTTGCTACATTAGTAATGAAATTCAAAGAATACCAACTTTACGCTTCCACCTCCGAGGTGGCAATCTAAAACCATTTAAAAATGTAGATACAAAATTACACTCGAGCATGAAATTGTATCCCGCACAAACCATTGCTCGAGCAAAGAAAGTGCACACTACGCTATTAAAAAATCCCACCCTGAGGGTGGGACCCAGATTAATCTTTCACCAGTTTTTTGACAGACCGCATTCTCTCTGATATGATTCAAAGCTAAGATGCCAGAAAATCGTGAAGCCGGAGCATATGAAAGTTTTGAAGGAACAGCAAAATATCTACATATTCCCCAGCAAAACTGGGATAATCCCACAGTCAGAGCCTTTATTGAACTTCTAAACCGAGTAGTACAACTACAAGAGGATCTATCTCAAGCTGATATAGATAGCTCATTTATACGTGTTCTGGGTGATCGCACAGGCGAGGTGACAAAGCGCTACATCGAAGCTATTGGGATGGATCCAGAACTCTCCGAACGATATAACAATGCCGACCTCCTCTTAATCGTGGTTAAAGAAATTCTCGAAGATGGCTTCCATGGATATCCAGCAAGAACAAGTTATATGAAAGAAAAAATTAACCAGGCTATCCGTGGTTATGGAATGAGAGTAATAATGGATCCTGAAGCTGGGAAAGTTAACCACATGTAATTAAGCTACCTTCTGAGTTATTCCGAGTAACCAAAGCACCGCTTCTTTCTTATACCTTCTATCACCTCTGGAGTTGATCCTAATGGCAGGTAATTTGCCTCTTTTACCCCATCTTTTGATAGTTAGGGGGGAAACCCGCAAAACTTCTGCAACTTCTTTAACTGTTAGTAGATCAGGAAGATTCTCTAATGAAACTTTGTCATTTACCATATATCTTTGTATATCATATCTTCTCAGAGAGTGTCAATATCTCTGATGCAGTTTTAATTAAAAGGAAGGTCTTAATTAGATCAATCTATAAACAAGAACAAAAAAAGAGGGCACCTTTTGGATACCCTCTCAATTTTATATCCTTCGCTGATCGCTCAGGATGACAGGTTTTACTGCAACTCTACAGTTGCTCCTGCAGCTGTTAACTTCTCTTTAGCTTCGTTGGCTGTTTCCTTATTAACGCCCTCCAAAACTGGTTTTGGAGCAGCCTCAACTAGGTCTTTTGCTTCTTTCAACCCTAAGGTTGGAACGATCTCCCGGACTGCTTTGATAGCTCCAATTTTGTTAGCGCCTGCGTTTGTCAGGATAACATTAAATGAAGTTTGTTCCTCTGCTGCTTCACCATTACTACCAGCTGCTGGCGCACCAGCGGCTACAGCGGCAGGTGCTGCTGCAGTGACTCCAAATCTATCTTCAAGTGCATGAACTAAATCAGCTAATTCTAAAACAGATAACTTCTCAATTTGAGAAATAATATCCTCTAAGTTGGCTGAAACAGCCTTAGCTACTTTTTTTGGTTCCTCAGCTTTTGGCTCCTCAACAGGTGCCTCTGCTACTTCTACAGCTGCTTCTACAACTTCTTCTGCAACTTCAGCGGCTTGTTCTGCTTGATCAGCAGCCACTACAGCCTCTTCTGTTGCTTCTTGTACATCTTCTTTATTATCGTCTGCCATATTGTTTTATCTACTCACCCCCCTTCGTAATTCGAATTTGATCCAATGCATAAGCACCTGGTAACATTTCGGTTTTCATAATTATACCTCCATGCTCCCAGAAGCTTGCCTTTTGTCGTTTATTTGTGACAAAACGTAGACTAAATTACGCAAATTAGCGTTCAATACTCCGACAATTCCCTGAAGTGGTGCCGCCAAAATTCCAACCGTTTTGGCTCGAAGCTCATCTTTGCTTGGCAAAGATGATAGCTTGTTGATCAGATATTGATCCATATACTCACCATTTAAAAGCCCACCCTTAACTGAACCAATCTGGTTGGTTTTAAGCACTTTAGTTAAAGCTTTAATTGGGGTAATTTCATCATCAAAGGCAAAAAGTGTGGCTGTTGGACCCTCCAAAGCTTCAGCACTCGCTTCCAGCGCCGCATTTTTAAAGGCAATCTTTAAAACATTATTTTTAGTGACAGTAAATTCAGCTCCAAGCGCGCGCAATTCCCGCCTCAGCTCAGAGAGCTGACTCATGGTTATACCTTTATAGTCAGTTAAAACTATGGATTTGGCATCTTGTAGCTTTTGGGTCAGTACCGCTACATCATCATGTTTTTGTTGTTTTGTTTTTGGCATTTTTGTTCCTCGGGCATTAAAAAACGCGCTCAAAGCGCGTTACCGCCTCGGTATGATTTACTCCACAAAAGCGGATACATACTGTCTCAAGCTTGTTTATTGTACGCACCAAGGGTCAATTTGTCAATTATTAATCGTTTACCTTATAGAAGGGAATTAGGCAGTAGGAAAAGATCGGGCCTAGATTGCACTCTTGGAGTGGTGGTTGAGGTTGTGAATTAGCAGTTGCAGAAGTGGTCGCAATAGAACCGGACTGAGAAACCGATTCAACAGTGTCAGCAGCAATACTAGATAGCTGTAGATGTGCCCTCAACCCCGATAGCTTATTAGGCTCACCAGAGTAGTCATAGACATCTAAAACAAAATCATATTCAGCCTCAGGATCAATTTGTTTGTCATCAGTAGTGGTTAAAGTGAAGAACTTTTTATCATTTTCCAGATAAATACTGGCATTAAAATCCCCTAAATTAATCCAATTCTCATCCAGACTTTTATCATCATCAGATTTAATCGCCTTAAGTGTGTAGTGATCTAGCAAATGATTATCAGCTGCCTTGGCAATAAAGTAGTATTTCCCCTGATTATCCAGTCCAATCCTAAAATCTTTTAAGACTGGAGCAACTTTTTGTTCTAAATTAGGTGGATAAAAGTCTTTAACCTTTCCATCATCGGCTTGAAACATCAACCGGCTTAAATCTTTATAAACTCCTTTTTCCTTCCAGTTACGGTCAAAAACAGTCCAGCTATTCCGGTAAGTCGCTGGATAACCAGAAGCTGAATATGCACGCGGCTGAAGAGTCCTAATCGCTCGAAGACTAGAAGGAACAATTCTGCTTAGTGAATCAGCAGCGCTATAATTGTTATCAACTGGTCTTGCCTGAAAGATAGTCACTCCAAAATTGGTCGAATTTTTAAATGCTAATCCAAATAAGGTATTTTCATTGCCTGCGGAATTCAAGATCTGGGCAGCCTCTAAGAAACTTTGAGAAGCATTATAAGTCATATGTTCAGTAATAGCCCAATTTTTATTGTTATCCTTGTTAACTTTTTGAATAGTCTGATACATCTGAGGATTAGGATCAAAGTACCAATTGCCACTTCCCTGCAGAATACTAATCCCATTTAAGTTTTTTAAATATTCTTCACTATTGCCAACCGTTCTGGTTTGTCTTAAAAAGGCACTACCAGCTTTCCCGACAACTACAAATTTATCACCTGCCACTATAAACTCAGTATTAGCCAGATCCCCAGTATTAGTATCAAAATCTTTAAAATGAGCGACTAGATCTAAACTGCAATCTTTTTTCTTAGCCTCCAGACAAAGCTGTCTAAACTCAGCGATATCATTTGTTTCCCCCTCGATCACCTTTTTACGCGTTGACCCACCGTAGCCATTTCCTGGGTCACTTCCATTAACCCCTAACACTACAAACTTATCTCCAGCTGTTAGCACCTCAGTATTAATTAAATCCCTAGACTGAGTATCAAAATTTCTATATTGAGTAATGGTATCAATGGTACAAGGATTTCTCCCTGCAAACTTACAAAACTGAGCAAATTCTTTAATATCGCTTAAAGATCCTGATTGAATGTTTTTCCTGGTCGTACCAGCAAAAGCCTCAGATGCATTTTTAGCTGAGGAAACCGGACCTAAAACTGCAAATTTTGTCCCTACAACTAAAAGCTCAGTATTAGCCAAATCACCGGTATTAATATCAAACCAGTTAAACTGAGCCACCTCATCTAAGCTGCATGGGCTTCTACTTGCCTGCCGGCACAACTCGGCAAACTCCGGAATATCACCTACATTCCCAGCCAGTATCGCTTTCCTCAAAGATCCACCATATCCAGTTCCGCTATTTTTGTCCGAGGCCGTGCTCAAAACAACAAACCTAGTTCCCGCTGACATAAACTCAGTATTAGCCAAATCCCCAGTATTAGTATCGAAATCTTTAAAATGAGTGATCACATCTAGTTTGCATGGGTCTCTGTGAGCATCGGCACAGAGCTGTCTAAACTCAGCGATATCAGTTAGATTACCGCTAAGCACCTTCTTTCTAGAAGAATCACCATACGCTGGATCATAAGGAGAAACATCCAAAAAATCAGCCGCTATCAGCGCGTTCTGAGCCTGCGGTTGACCGATTAGCTCTCCGATCGCCTCCCGGTAAGCGGCCGCTTCCATACTTATATAAGCAGCAAGTGATTTGGCTCTAAAAATATTCCAAAAGCTGAGCGAATTAGTCACCTCATCTGTGGTATCTGACATACAAATATGAGTA